>DASZLU010000114.1:0-6655 GCA_035552195.1 Allostellaceae bacterium
CGATCGCGTTGTTGGCACGCTCGAGCGTTGTCGCAAGCCGACCATCGCGGCGATCGCCGGCGCTTGCACCGGCGGCGGCGGCGCGCTGGCAGCGGCTTGCGATCTACGCATCGCCGCGGCCAATGCGCGCTTCGGCTTTCCGGTGGCGCGCACGCTCGGCAACTGTCTTTCCGCTGGAAACTATGCGCGGCTCGCCTCGCTGGTCGGCGTCGGCCGCGCCAAGGCGATGATCTTCACCGCGCGCCTCGTCGAGGCGGAGGAAGCCAAGAGCGTCGGTCTCGTCAGCGAGGTGCTCCCGGATCACGCCGCCCTCATGGCGCGCGCGGAGGCGCTCGCCAAGCACGTCGCGAGCCTCGCGCCGCTGACCCTGCGCGCGACGAAGGAAGCGCTCCACCGTCTGATGCCGCGCATCCCGACCGAGGATGGCCGCGACATCATCCTCATGTGCTACATGAGCAAGGATTTCCAGGAAGGCATGGATGCCTTCCTCAACAAGCGGACGCCGCAGTGGAAAGGCGAGTGACGGCCGAAACCGTCACTCGCTTCGATTTCTAAGTTTTTGGCGGGTGAAGGCCGTTATGCCTTCACCTTTTCGTCTTCCAAGACCCGCTGCACCGCCGGGCGTTTCAGCATGCGGTCGCGGAGAGCGGTGAAGTTTTTCAGCTCGTTCACCGGCAACTCGCGGCGGATGCCCCAGGTGTACATCACGAAGGCGTAAGGGTCGGCGACCGAGTATTGGTCGAAGAGCCATTCCTTGCCGGCATAGAGGCCGTCGATCTCCTGCAGGTTTTCGTGGAAGTTCTTCTTCCCCGTCGCGCGGATGTTGTCGAGGGCGGCCGGGTCCGTGGCGTAGCGCTCGGGCCGGCCGATATGGCCATGCGCCGGATGGACCGTCGAGGCGATCCAGCCGACGAACGACATCATCTGCGCTTCGCGCGCGAGGTCGTGGGTCCAGAGATTGAAGCGCTTGCCGAGGAACGGCAGGATCGCGGTGTTCTCGGAGATGAACTCGCCATTGTCGAGGCCGAGCGCCGGCACGCGGCCATGCGGGTTGATCTTCAGATACTCGGCCGAGCGCTGCTCGCCTTTGGCGAGATCGATCTTCCGGCCGGTGTATTTCTCGCCGCCCTCCTCGAGCACGATATGCGAAGCCATCGAGCAAGCGCCTGGACAATAGCAGAGTGTCAGCATGCTGTTCCTCCCATCAAGAGATGACGCATCTTTGGCTGCGCGACCGAAGCTGTCTACTGCCGGCCGATCACGTTGTCGGCAGGATGCGGAAGAAATCGATGATCAGGATGATCGAGGCGACCGCCAGGACGAGCACGGTCAGCAGGATGCCGGCGCCGCGCAGCGGGTTCACCGTGTTCTCGCGCGCGAGGGCGAAGAAGTGGCAGATCCGGCCGAGCAGCAGCAGCAGGCACAGGATATGCAGCACGTAAAGCGAGCGGCGCTGCATCTCCATCGCGGTCAGCAGGATCAGCGCCAGCGGCACGTATTCGATGAAATTGGCATGGATGCGGATGGCGCGCTCGAGCGCGGGATCGTTGCCGCTGCCCAATGAGATGCGCCTGGAATTGCGCAGCATGATCACGCGGAAGGTGAGGCCGATATAGAGGAGCGCGAAGATCGCGCCGTAGAAGGGGACGACGAACGGGACGGTCATGGCGCGCGGCCTTTCAGCGTCAGGGTTTGGATGGCAGGAATTCTTCGGTGAGGAGCTTGTCGTTTTCCGGCATCGTGTCGGCCTGGCCCATATCGACGAGCGATTTCTTCACCACGTCGACCGCGTCGCGATCGAAGCGCCCATCGCTCGAGAACATCGGCGTCTCGTTGAGATAGACCTGCTCGGCATTCTCGTCGGACAGCCGCGTGACTTTCTGCGAATAGCGGATCGCCTCGGCCTTGTGCGTCTTGGAGAAGGCGACGGTCTCGAACCAGCCCTTGAGGAAGCGGCGGATCTGGTCGGGGCGCTGCGCCATCATCGCGTCGGTGGCGAAGATCGCATGCGCCATGAACGGATGAATGAAATCGCCGAACATGACGAGGATATGGCCCTGGTCCTTGTCCGCCATTTCGAGCCCGCCTTCGAGCGAGCCGACGCCGGCTTGCAGATTGCCGCCGATCAGCCCGGCCGCTTCGCCCTGCATGCCACCGACGGGCACGACCTCGACGCCGTTCGGTCCCCAGCCTTGGCGGATCGAGAACTGCTGCGCCAACCAATAGGTGAGTGAGCCGACGGTGCTGACACCGATCTTCTGGCCTTTGAGATCGGCGACGGTTTTGATCGGACCTTTATTCGCCACGATTATCGCCATGTTGTTCGGCGGTCCGGCCATGTTAGCGATGGCTTTCTCGGGCGCGCCCTTGGCGATGAAGACGAGATCGGTGCCGGCGCCCATGGCGATATCGATGCTGCCGGCGATCAGCGCCTGGTGCAGCTTGGCGCTGCCGGCGAGCTCGATCGGTGTGATGTCGAGGCCGTTGTCCTTGAAGATGTCGGCGTCGATGCCGACCGAGAGCAGCGCGAAATCGTAAGCCGGCGAAGGGGTGCCGATATTGAGATGATCGGCGGCGCGGCTCGAGGTGTTAAGGCCGAGCAGTAAGGCGACCATCGCAATAGCGCCGAGCAGCGTTTTGGCGAAGCTCATCTTGTTTCCCCGGTTAAGTCGTAGCGACCACCAGCTCTTCCGAATTCGAGGTGCGCAGCCCGTCGGTCCGGCCGGCGAAGTAGCGCTCGTTCAGCGTCGCCGCCGAAACGTGCTGCGCGTCTTTGAAGCCGTTCTCGCGCGCGAAAGCCACGATCTCTTCGGGCGTGAAGAAGCTGATGAAGGGCGTTCCGGCGGCGCGGGCGCCGGCTTCGGCCCATTCGCGGGCCTGGCGATCCTCGGGCTCGGCCAGCGCCAGCGGGCACATGAAGGTCATCGCCAAGGTCGATCCCGGAGCGAGCGATGCGATCTGGCGCATCGTCGCCGCATTCGCCTCGCGCGTCAGATACATCGAGACACCGGTCGAGACGACGATCGCCGGCTTGTCGCGATCGAAGCCGCTCGCGGCAAGCGCATCGATCCAGGATTCGCCGGCTTCGAAATCGACGGGGACGAGGCGCAGCTCGTCGGGAACGCCGTAGCCGGTCTCGACCAGGCGCCGGCGCTTCCATTCCGTCATGCGCGGTTGATCGATCTCGAAAATCCGCAGATGCGAGGCGGCCTCCGGCCGGCGTTGCGCGAAGGTGTCGAGGCCGGCGCCGAGGATGACGTATTGGCCGACGCCGCGCCGCGCCAGCTCAGTGGCGAGATATTCGATGAAGCGCGCGCGGGCGAGGATCGAGGCGCGAAAACGTTTCGTCGCCTGCGGGTTCATGTCGGGGCGGCTGCGCCAGCCTTCATCGGGCGCCGCGAGTTTCAGCCCGACGAGATCTTCGAGCACATGCGGCTTCGCATCGCTCTCGACATGGATTGCGCGCCATAGGGCGACGCGCTCGGCCGTGTGGTCCGGCACTGCTTGCGATGCATCGCTCACGGGCAGTTCCTCCTGCCGCAGCAGCTTAAGCGGAACGATCCTGCTTGTCGCCCGCCATGATGAAGCGGTCCATGCGCCGCAGCGCCGGGAACAGCCGCAGGCCTGTGGCAGCGACGATCAATGTCGCACTGCCGCCGAGCACGACCGAGCCGACCGCGCCGAACCAGTCGGCTGTGACGCCGGATTCGAATTCGCCGAGCTGGTTCGAGGTGCCGACGAAAAGCGAGTTCACGGCGCTGACGCGGCCGCGGATATCGTCGGGCGTCGCGGTCTGAACCAGGGTCGAACGCACGACGACGCTGACCACGTCGGCGGCGCCGATCGCGATCAGCGCGACGACCGTCAGCCAGATCCAATGCGACAGGCCGAAGAGGATCGTCGCCGCGCCGAACACGGCGACCGCGGCGAACATCTTGTGGCCGACATTGCGCTCGAGCGGATGGCGCGCGAGGTAGAGCCCGGTGACGAGCGCGCCGAGCGCCGGCGTCGAGCGCAGCAGCCCGAGCCCGACCGGCCCGACCTGAAGGATGTCGCGCGCGAAGATCGGTAAGAGTGCGGTTGCGCCGCCGAAGAACACGCCGAACATGTCGAGGGTAATCGCGCCGCGCACGGCTTCGGCCTCGCGGATGAAATGGACACCGCCGAGGAAGCTTTTCCAAGAAAGGGGCTGCGCCGGGCGCGGCGCCTGGCCCGGCAAAAGGAACACGGCAGCGAGCCCGATCAGCAGCATGGTCACCGCTCCGAAGAACGCGACCGGCGCGCCGAAGATGAAGAGCAGGCCGCCGACCGCCGGGCCGACGATTACCGCGAACTGATTGGCGAGCGAGCCCGCCGGCGTGACGCGCGAAAAGAGCGCGACGGGCACGAGCGTGGGCAGAAGCGCGGCCTGCGCCGGTTGCTCGAACGAGCGGCCCGCGCCGATACAGGTGATCAGCGCATAGACCCAGAAGACATTGCTGGCGCCGGTGAGGGCGAGCAGCCCGATCGTCGCCGACGCGCAGGCCTGCACCGACCAAGAGATGAGCAATACGCGGCGGCGCTGAACGCGGTCGATCACCTGGCCGGCGACGAGGGCGAGGCTCATCGTCGGCAGGAACATCGCGAGCCCGACGAGGCCGAGTTGCAGCGGAGAGTTGGTGAGTTGATAGATGTACCAGCCGACGGCGACGCCCTGGATCTGGAACGCCGCCGAGGCGCAAAAACGCGCGAGAAGGTAGAGACGCACCGGCCCGGTAAAGACCCGGGCCGGCTTGGTACTCTGGCTTTCGCTTTCGCCCTGGCCTTTATCCGGCGCGGGGTCGCTCATTCGCGGTGCATTTGCCTCGCGGCCGCGCTCGTCCTACTCGACGATCTTGTTGCGCAGCACGCCGATGCCCTCGACTTCGGCTTCCATCACGTCGCCGGTGTTGAGGAATTTTTGCGGCGTCATGCCGAGGGCGACGCCCGACGGGGTGCCGGTCGCGATGACATCGCCCGGATGCAGCGTGAGGCTGGCGCAGACGGCCTCGACGATCGCCGGGACGTTGAAGAGCAGGTCCGAGGTGTTCGAATCCTGCCGCGTTTCGCCGTTGACGCGCAGCGTGATGCGATGGCCGGAGGGATCGCCGAACTCGTCCTTCGTCACGATGCACGGGCCCATCGGGCCGAACGTGTCGAAGCTCTTGCCCTTGAACCACTGGCCGTGCGCCGCCTGCTTGTCGCGCGCGGTGACGTCGTTGAAGACGGTGTAGCCGAAGATGTGATCGAGGGCCTGCGCCTGGCTGATGTCGGTCGTCATCTTGCCGATGACGATCGCGAGCTCGACCTCGTAATCGAGCTGCGTCGTGTTCTTGGCGTGGCGTTTCACGCTGTCTTCGGGCCCGACGACAGTGGTGAAGGGCTTCGAGAAGATTTCCGGCACCGGCGGGAACTTCACCGGGATGTTGCGCGCCCGCGCGCCCTCTTCGATGTGTGCCTTATAGTTGCGGCCGATGCAGAAGATGTTCTTGCGCGGATGCGGGATCGGCGCATAGAGCTTGGTGCCCTGCAGCGGCAGCCAGCCCGGCTTGTCCTGCGCGGCGCTGACGACCTTCTTTGCTTCATCGAGCGCCGACTGGCCCGCCTCGATGAAAGCGATCATGGTGCCCGGCAGGCTGCTGCTCGCCTTTTGCAGATCGAGAATGCCGCGCTTGGCGTCGACCACGCCCAAACGCTCCTGGCCATTGGCGTCGAAGGTCACGAACTTCATCGGATTCCTGCTCCTTGTTGGCGGGAGGCCGCGGCGATTCCATGACTGGAACTCCGCCCGGCGGCTTCACTCCCCCGATACGGCGAGATTAGCGGCCGCGGCCCCGGCCTTCAACCGAGCGGCCCACGCATGGCAAAGGATTGAGCCGCCAAGACGCGAAGGCGCCAAGAACAAGAAGAAGAGTAAAATCACAGGTGAGAAAATGAGACGGTGAGCAACCAATTAAGGGCGCTTCGTGCGCAAAAAGTTTTCTCGTATTCTCAGTTTTTTAGTGTGAACCTTTCTTTGCGCCTTGGCGTCTTAGCGGTTCAAATTTTATTCTCGGGGCGAGAGCGGGCAGGAGTGCGGAAATGACTGATGTGAAGAACCCGGCGCGGGCGCCGCTGGAGCGCGGCGAAGTCTCGATCGGTTGCGGCTTGCGGCTGGCGCGCGGCGTCGAGATCGGGCGCATCGTGAAAAGCTGCAGTTGGGATTGGCTCTTCATCGATCTCGAGCATGGCTCGATGACGCTCGACACCTGTTCGCAGATCTCGGTCGCGGCGCTCGATGCCGGCATCGCGCCGATCGTGCGCGTGCCGCATGGCCAGCTCGACATGGCGACGCGCGCGCTCGATGGCGGCGGCTGGGGCATCGTGATGCCGCATGTCGACACGGCGGAGGAAGCGGCCGAGCTCGTCGCGCATGTGAAATATCCGCCGCAAGGCCATCGCTCGGTGATGGGCGCGCTGCCGCATTTCGGCTATCGCGGCCCCGGCGTCGGCGAGACGGCACGCATCGTCAATCAGGAATTGCTGACCACGGTGATGATCGAGACGCCGTTGGCGCTCGCGAATGCCGAGAAGATCGCCGCTGTGCCGGGTGTCGACGTGCTGCTGATCGGCACCCACGATCTCGCGATGGAGATGG
>DASZLU010000115.1:0-105587 GCA_035552195.1 Allostellaceae bacterium
GCGAAGGACCACAATTGCTCGATGCGCATCGGCGTCAACGCCGGCTCGCTCGAGCGCGACCTGCTCGAGCGCTATGGCGAGCCCTGCCCCGAGGCGATGGTCGAAAGTGCCCTGACCCACGCCAAGATTCTCGAAGACAACGACTTCTTCGAGTTCAAGATTTCCTGCAAGGCGTCGGATATCTTCCTCGCCGTCGCCGCCTATCAGCAGTTGTCGGAAGCCTGCGATTATCCGCTGCATCTCGGCATCACCGAGGCCGGTGGCTTGATGAGCGGCACGATCAAATCGTCGATCGGCATGGGCTCGCTGCTTTGGGCCGGCATCGGCGACACGATCCGCGTCTCGCTCTCGGCCGATCCGGTCGAAGAGATCAAGGTCGGCTACGACATCCTCAAATCGCTCGGCCTGCGCCGTCACGGCGTCACCGTGATTTCGTGCCCGTCTTGCGCGCGCCAGAATTTCGAGGTCATCAAGACCGTCGAGGTGATCGAGAAGCGTCTGGCGCATATCACGACGCCGATCACCCTCTCGATCATCGGCTGCGTCGTGAACGGCCCGGGCGAAGCGCGCGAAACCGATATCGGCTTCACGGGCGGCGGCAACAACACGCATCAGGTCTATATCTCGGGCGCGATGGCGCATCGCCTCAAAGACCAGAACATCGTCGATCATCTCGTCGACCTCGTCGAGAAGAAAGCCGCCGAGCTCGAGGCCGCCAAGGCCAAGGAAGAAGCGGCGGCGGAGCCTGTCGCTTAAATCTAGATGGCGGGCCTTCAGCCGGTACGCGGCACCCAGGATCTTCTCCCCGATGCTCATCGGCGGCATCGCGCGGTTATCGAAACGGCGCGGCGCATCGCCGAGCGTTTCGGCTATCAAGAGATCGCGACGCCGATCTTCGAATTCACCGAGGTCTTCGCGCGGCCGATCGGCGAGACGACCGATATCGTCTCGAAAGAGATGTACACGTTCACGACAAAAGGCGGCGACGAGATCACATTGCGTCCCGAAAATACCGCCGGGGTCGTACGCGCAATCATCTCCAATTCGTTGACTCAAACGCTGCCGCAGCGCCTATTTTATGACGGGCCGATGTTTCGTTACGAGGCGCCGCAAAAAGGTCGCTACCGGCAATTCCATCAAATCGGCGCCGAGCTTATCGGTGTGGCTCAGCCCGGTGGTGATGTTGAACTGATCGCGTTGGCCGCCGAAATCCTCGACGAGCTCGGCGTGCTGAAGCATACGGTGCTCGAGCTCAACACGCTCGGCGATACTGCCAGCCGCCAGGCCTATCGTGCAGCGCTCGTCGATTTCTACGCCGCGCATCGCGACAAGCTCAGCGAGGACAGCCGCCGCCGGCTCGAAGCCAATCCGCTGCGCATCCTCGATTCGAAAGACGAGGGTGATAAGCGCATCAACGCCGAGGCGCCGAATTTCGCCGACTACCTGACGCCCGAGGCGAAGGATTTCTTCGCCGAGGTCTGCGCCGGCTTGACCGCGCTCGAGATCAACTACGCGCTCAATCCGCGGCTGGTGCGCGGCCTCGATTACTACTGCCACACCGCGTTCGAGTTCGTCACGACCTCGCTCGGAGCGCAAGGCACGGTGCTCGGCGGGGGGCGTTACGATGGGCTGATGGGTGTGATGGGCGGGCCGGAGACGCCGGGTGTCGGCTGGGCCGCGGGCATCGAGCGCTTGGCGCTGTTGATCGAAGAACCGCCGGCGCCGCCGCGGCCGATCGCGCTGGTGCCGCTCGGCAAGCCGGCGGAGATGCTGGCGCTGCGCCTCGCGCAATCGCTGCGCCATGCCGGTTTCCCGATCGAGCTCGGCTATTCGGGCAATTTGAAGCGCCGCCTGCAGCGCGCCAACAAGATCAACGCCCGCGCCGCGGTCATTCTCGGCGATGACGAGATCGCGAAGCAGGTCGCCGCCGTGCGCGATCTCGATAGCGGCGACCAAGCCGAAGTACCGCTCGCATCCTTGGCGGAGCGGCTCGCGGCGTTCCGTTAGCGGCGCGCGCGATCATGCCCTCCACCGCGTTCGAAGCAAAGCTCGACAAAGTCGTGCGCCGGCATGCCGAGCTGCGCGACGCCATGGCCGATCCATCGCGCGGCGGTGAATTCGCCAAGCTGTCGAAGGAATACAGCGATCTGACGGCACTGGTCGAAGGCATCGAGACCTGGCAAAAGGCGCGCGCCGAATACACCGACCTTGAAGCGATGGCCGCCGAAGGCGAGGGCGAGATGAAGTCGCTCGCCGAGGACGAACTGCGCGCGCTCGACAAGCGCCTTCCCGAGCTCGAGCACCAGGTCAAGATTCTGCTGCTGCCGAAAGACGAGGCCGACGAGCGCAACGCCATCATCGAGTTGCGCGCCGGCACTGGCGGCGACGAGGCAGGGCTCTTCGCCAGCGAGCTCTTCCGCATGTATCAGCGCTATGCCGCGCTCCACGGCTGGCGCTTCGAGGTGATGGATTATTCCGAAAGCGATGTCGGCGGCATCAAGGAGGCGACGGCCTCTGTCACCGGCCGCGATGTCTTCCATCGCTTAAAATTCGAATCCGGCGTGCATCGCGTGCAGCGCGTGCCCGAGACCGAGAATGCCGGCCGCATCCACACCTCGGCCGCGACGGTCGCGGTGCTGCCCGAAGCCGAAGAGATCGACATCAAGATCGAGGAAAAGGATCTCCGCATCGACGTGTTCCGCTCGAGCGGGCCGGGCGGGCAGTCGGTCAACACGACCGACAGCGCGGTGCGCATCACCCATATCCCGACCGGCATGGTCGTGCAGCAGCAGGACGAGAAATCGCAGCACAAGAACAAGGCAAAGGCGCTGAAGGTGCTGCGCGCGCGGCTTTACGAGCGCGAGCGGCAAGAGAAAGACGCCGCCCGCGCGGCCTCGCGCAAAAGCCAGGTCGGCAGCGGCGACCGCTCCGAGCGCATCCGCACCTATAATTTTCCCCAAGGCCGGGTCACCGATCACCGTATCAATCTGACGCTCTACAAGATCGACAAGGTGATGAGCGGCGAAGCGCTCGATGAGATTATCGAGGCATTGCTCGCCGAGGATCAAGCCGCGCGTCTCGCGGAAGTGGAATGAGTGCGCTCGCGCCGGACGTCTTGACGATCGGGCGGTTGCTCAAGGACGCGGTCGCGCGTCTGGCCGCCGCCGGCATCGCCGAGCCGCGCCACGAAGCGCGGCTTATTCTCGGTTTGGCGCTCGATATCGAGCCGGCGACGGTGCTCGGCTGGCCCGAGCGCGCGGTCGAGCCGGCGCTGGCGGCGAAGGCGGAAGCCTTGATCGCCCGTCGTGCCGCCGGCGAACCGGTGTCGAGGCTTCGCGGCAAACGCGAATTCTGGAGCCTCGATTTCGCGCTGTCGCCCGACACGCTCGATCCGCGCCCCGACAGCGAGACCCTGATTGTCGCGGCGCTGGCCGACATTGCCGACCGGAACGCAGCCCTCCGGGTCGTCGATTTCGGGACCGGGACGGGGTGCCTGCTCCTCGCCCTGCTCTCGGAACTCCCCCGGGCGACCGGGATCGGGATCGATATCGCGCCGGGCGCCGTGGCGGCGGCCGAAGCCAACGCAGCCGCTCTCGGGCTGGCGGGGCGGGCCGATTTCCGAGTCGGGGACTGGGGCACAAGAATCGACACGCCGGCCGATGTAATCCTCTCGAACCCGCCTTATATACCGAGTAGCGAGATAGGGCGGCTGCCACCCGAAGTGTTGGCATTCGACCCTCGGGCCGCTTTGGATGGCGGACCGGATGGACTTTCCGCCTATCGCGCCCTTGGTGCGGCGATTCGCGGATTGCTGGGGCCGGCAGGCAGGGCCTATATCGAGATTGGAGCCGGCCAAGGACTAGAAGTGGCTCGGATTTTGGGCGAATCGGGACTAAGGGTTACGGCCATGCGCCGCGACCTCGCCGGCATCGAACGTTGCGTGATTGCAACGCTTTAACGGGCAATCACAGAAAAGCCGTAAACGTTAAAAAAACCATTGGATTAACTGGGTACTTCCCGTTTAGGGTGACCCGGCAAGGTCGGAGCCAGGAAGGCTCAGCGCCGTTGAGGCGCCGGCAAAAACCCCAGCCGAAAGGCGTTCCTTCGAGGAACTAAGACGCCGCGGGGTCTCTAAAAGCCGATAGATGAAACGGTAGATCGACAGCACATGCATCAAGACTTCAAAGGTGTCATGAGACCAGGTCAGAACAAGCGTGGCCGGGGCCGCAACCACAATCCCAACAACATGGGCGGCCAGCACAACAACAACGGCGGCGGCGGCGGCAATCGCGGGCCGCGTCCGCCACACCGGATGCAGACCTTCGATAGCAACGGGCCCAGCGTCAAAATCCGGGGCAACGCCTATCAGGTCTTCGAGCGCTATATCGCATTGGCGCGCGAAGCTTCTTCGTCCGGCGACCGGATCGCCGCGGAAAACCTCTACCAACACGCCGAACATTACTACCGGATCATGCAGGCCAACGGCGAGCACATGGCGCCGCGACCGATGACCCCGGCCGATACCGAGATGAACGGCGGCGAAGGCGAGGGTGAGGGCGAGTTCAACGGCAACGGCCAGCAGCCGCAGCCGGGTCAGCCGCAGGCCGCGGGCCAACCGCAGCCGATGATCTCGGAAGGCACCGGCGACGAAGGCCCCGCGGCGGTCTAAGGACCAGCCGTTTCAGCCGATCGACCAGGTCCGGGCCGCCTTTCTGGCGGCCCAATCCTCTGGTTAATACCCGCGACGCTCTTGGCCGCGCGAATGGTCAACCCCATATCTTCTGGCGGAAGACGAGGGAAGGTTGCCTCTTTGAGGAACCGCCCACGCCGTTTCGGAAGGGGTTACCATGGATTTCGAAAAATATACCGAGCGCGCCAAAGGGTTCGTCCAGGCGGCGCAGATGCTGGCGCAGCGCCGCGGGCATCAACAAATCACGCCCGAACATCTGCTCAAAGTCCTGATCGAGGACAAAGAAGGGCTTTGCAGCAATCTGATCCGCGCCGCCGGCGGTGAGCCGAAGACGGTGCTGAGCGCGGTCGACACCGCGCTCGACAAGCTGCCGAAGGTCGAAGGCGGCAGCGGCCAGGTCTATCTGTCGAGCGAGAGCAACCGGCTCTTCGCCGAGGCTGAGAAAGTCGCCGAGAAAGCCGGCGACAGCTTCGTCACGGTCGAGCGCTTGCTGCTCGCCATGACGCTCGATCGCAACAGCCCGGCCGCCAAGGCGCTGGCCGCGGCGGGCGTCACCGCGCAATCGCTCAACGCCGCCATCGAGCAGATCCGCAAAGGCCGCAAGGCCGACAGCGCCTCGGCCGAGGAGGGCTATGACGCGTTGAAGAAATACGCGCGCGATCTGACCGAGGCCGCGCGCAGCGGCAAGCTCGATCCGGTGATCGGGCGCGACGAAGAGATTCGCCGCACCGTGCAGGTGCTGTCGCGCCGCACCAAGAACAATCCGGTGCTGATCGGCGAGCCCGGCGTCGGCAAGACCGCGATCGTCGAAGGCCTCGCGCTCCGCATCGTCCACGGCGACGTGCCGGACAGCCTCAAAGACAAGCGTCTCCTGGCGCTCGATCTGGGTGCGATGGTCGCCGGCGCGAAGTTCCGCGGCGAGTTCGAAGAGCGGTTGAAAGCCGTGCTCAGCGAGATCACGTCGGCGCAAGGCGAGATCATTGTCTTTATCGACGAGCTGCACACGCTGGTCGGCGCCGGCAAGGCCGATGGCGCGATGGATGCATCCAACATGCTGAAGCCGGCTTTGGCGCGCGGCGAGCTGCATTGCGTCGGCGCCACCACGCTCGATGAATATCGCAAGCACATCGAGAAGGACGCAGCGCTGGCGCGGCGCTTCCAGCCGGTCTTCGTCTCCGAGCCGACGGTCGAGGACACGATCTCGATCCTCCGCGGCATCAAAGAGAAATACGAGGTCCATCACGGCGTGCGCATCACCGACGGTGCGATCGTTGCGGCGGCGACCCTGTCGAACCGCTACATCACCGACCGCTTCCTCCCCGATAAAGCCATCGACCTGATGGACGAGGCGGCATCGCGGCTGCGCATGGAGGCGGAATCGAAACCCGAAGAGATCGATGAACTCGATCGCCGCATCCTGCAGCTCAAGATTGAGCGCGAGGCGCTGAAGAAAGAGACCGATGCGCCCTCGAAAGAACGCTTGGAGCGGCTGGTCGAGGAACTGAGTGCTCTCGAGAAGCAATCGGCCGAGCTGACCGCGCAGTGGCATGCCGAGAAGGACAAGATGGCCTCGGCGCAGAAGCTCAAAGAGCAGCTCGACCAGGCGCGCATCGAATTGGAGCAGGCGCAGCGCAAAGGCGATTTCACCCGCGCCGGCGAACTGACCTATGCCGTGATCCCCGAGCTCGATCGCAAGCTTAAAGCCGCGGAAGAGGCCGAGAGCCATCGCATGATCGAGGAAGCGGTGACGGCCGAGCATATCGCCGGCGTCGTCTCGCGCTGGACCGGCATTCCGGTCGACAAGATGCTCGAGGGCGAGCGCGAGAAGCTGCTGCACATGGAAGACAATGTGAAGCGGCGCGTCATCGGCCAAGAGGAAGCCGTGGTCGCGGTCGCCAATGCGATCCGCCGCGCGCGGGCCGGATTGCAGGACCCGAACCGGCCGATCGGCTCGTTCCTGTTCCTGGGGCCGACCGGCGTCGGCAAGACCGAGCTGGCGCGGGCGCTCGCCGAATTCCTCTTCGACGACGAGAGCGCGATGCTGCGCATCGATATGTCGGAATTCATGGAGAAGCATTCGGTCGCCCGGCTGATCGGCGCGCCTCCCGGCTATGTCGGCTACGAGGAAGGCGGCAGCCTGACCGAAGCGGTTCGCCGCCGGCCTTATCAGGTGATCCTCTTCGACGAGGTCGAGAAGGCGCATCCCGATGTCTTCAACGTGCTGCTGCAGGTGCTGGACGATGGTCGCCTGACCGATGGCCAAGGCCGCACGGTCGATTTCCGCAACACGCTGATCGTGCTGACCTCGAATCTCGGCAGCGAGATTCTGGCGGCGCTGCCGGAAGACACGGATATGCGCAAGGCCCGCGACGGCGTGATGGCGATCGTGCGCGGCGCGTTCCGGCCGGAATTCCTCAACCGGCTGGACGAGATCCTGATCTTCCGCCGCCTGTCGCGCGGCGACATGAAGGGCATCGTCGATATTCAGCTTCGCCGGCTGCAAAAACTGCTGGTCGATCGCAAGCTGACGCTCGACGTCGACGACAAGGCCAAGGAATGGCTCGGCGAGGTCGGCTACGATCCGGTCTATGGCGCACGGCCGTTGAAGCGGGTGATCCAGCGCGAGCTGCAGAATCCGCTCGCCGAGATGATCCTCGGCGGCCGTATCACCGATGGCGAGACCGTCCATGTCACGACCAGTGGCGAGGACAGCCTCAAGATCACAGGCGACAATGGGGCGAAAGCCGTCGCGGCGTAACGCTTCTCGACCTCTCTAACGGTACGGCGCGCTGAGGCCTCCTCGGCGCGCCGTTTCGTTTTTGGCGCCACCGAGACGGCATCAATTCTTTCGCACTCTCCCTCACCGTCATGCCCGCGAAAGCGGGCATCCAGTGCATGTGGCGATGGACTCCCGCTTTCGCGGGAGTGACGGAGAGGGAGGAATGCGCGTGTATTTCTCACAATTGCCAGCCTTGCCGCGCGCCGTCATCATGCGCCGCGTTAAAGCGGAGGAAAGCATGGGCGCGTTGCAGGGCAAGATTGCGTGGCTCACCGGTGCGGGCAGCGGCATCGGCCGCGCCGGCGCGCAAGAGCTTGCGGCATCGGGCGCGACCGTGATCATCAGCGGCCGCACGCCCGAAGGCGTTCAGGAAAGCGTCGCGCTTATCACGCAAGCCGGCGGCAAGGCCGAAGCCGCGGTCCTCGACGTATCCGACAAGTCGGCGGTCGCGCGGGTCGGCGCCAATATCATTGCGCGGCATGGCCGCGTCGATATCCTCGTCAACAGCGCGGGGCTCAATCTCTCGACGCGGCTGTGGAAAGACGTGACGCCCGACAGTTTCGACTATATCAGCCAGATCAATTTGAATGGCGCGCTCTATTGCATTTACGCCGTGCTGCCGTCGATGCGCGCGAAGAAGGACGGGCTGGTTATCAACGTCTCGTCCTGGGCCGGCATGCACGAGGAATATCTGACCGGCCCGGCCTACAACGCGTCGAAGACCGCTCTCGCGGCGCTGACGCGCTCGCTCAATGACGAGGAATGCGTCAACGGCATCCGCGCCACGTGTCTCTTTCCCGGCGAGGTCGCGACGCCGATCCTCCGGCACCGCCCGGTCGCGCCGAGCCAGCAGGAAGTCGATCGCATGCTGCAGGCCGAAGATCTCGGCAAGACAATCCGCTTCGTCGCCGAGATGCCGCCGCGCGTCTGCATCAACGAGATCCTGATCACGCCGACCTGGAACCGCTTCTTCATCGGCGGCCCCGATATGGCAAGGAAGTGACGATGCTCAAGCAAACTTGAGCATCGTCACCCCGGCGAAGGCCGGGGTCCATCGATCGACAGCACGATATTGCTAAAGGGATCCCGGCTTTCGCCGGGATGAGGCTTGAGCCTGTTCAGCTCAATCCTCAGTTCTTCGCGACCTTGCTGTCGCTGCCACGCAGCGCAGCGACGCGCTTGGCGATGGCGGCTTCTTGGGTGCGGAAACTCGCGAGGTCGCGGCCTTCGAGCTTTTGCATCGCGGCGAAGCGCACGCCAAGCGGATTGATCGCCTTATTGTCGACGCGGATCTCGTAATGGAGGTGCGGGCCGGTCGCGAGACCGGTCATGCCGACATAGCCGATCACATCGCCCTGACGCACATGCGCGCCCGGCTTGATGCCTTTGGCGATGCGGCTCATATGGCCATAGCGCGTCGAATAGGTGCCGTTGTGACGCATCTCGACCATGTTGCCGTAACCGCCGGACCAACCGGCCGATACGATCGTTCCGTCACCGGAGGCCATGATCGGTGTGCCGGCGGGCACCGCGAAATCGACACCTTGATGCATGCGCGAGAAGCCGAGGATCGGATGATGCCGCATACCGAAGCTCGAGCTGATCCGCGCCCCGTCGACCGGCGTGCGCAGCAGCGCCTTTTTCACGTTTGTGCCGTCGGCGTCGTAGAAGCCGATATCGCCGCTCGGCGAGACGTAGCGATAGAGCGCCTCGAGCTTGCCGCTGAGCGTCAGCGAAGCATAAGCGATGTCGCCGGTGCCGACGATCTTGCCGGTATTCTCGTCGACGAGCTGATCGAACAGCACCTCGAACGAATCGCCCGGCTGCACTTCGCGCTGAAAGTCGACGTCGTAGCTGAACGCGTGGATCGCGTCGTTGAGCACCGCTTGCGGCATGCCGGTCTTGGCGGCGGATTCGAAGAGGCTGGTATCGATCTTGCCGGCGATGCGCAACGGCACCGCGAGAATCTCGCGCCGCGTCACGCTGGCCATGTAATTGCCGTCGGTGCCGCGGGTCAGCACGAGCTCGCGTTGCAGATCGGGAGTTAGGTGCAACTGTTTGACGCCGCCACCGTCGCGCAGCAGCGCAATCTCCTGGCCGACCTTCAGCGCGCGCGGGTCCCATTTGCCGGCCAGCGCGTCGATCGCGCTTTGCGCCGCATTCGGCGTGATGCCGGCATGCTGCAACAAGCTCATCAGCGAATCGCCCGATTGCACGGTGATGGTCTCGACCGCGGGTTGGGGCGTCGATTGCGGTGTGGATTGCGGCGCAGGTGTTTCGAGAGCGGCGACCGACGGTGGCGCGATGGTCACCGGCGTTTTTGTCAGCTGCGTGAGCGGCAGCGATTCGGGCAGAGCGGGCGAGGGCAAGCGGGCGCGCGCGGTCGGGCCGACGACCAGCGCCCAAAAAACGAAAAGCCCCAGGACCGTCAGCGCGACTGCTGATTGGCGCGAATGGGTTACCAACGGACTCCCTCGATTGGCGGCGTTCGAAGACTATCGCCTCGATGTGCCGTTGCGCCTTGGGTGGCGCAATGGAAACAAATTGGAGCGATCGCCGAGCAATGTCAATTGTTTATGGTTGCATCCGGCGCGACGCTCCGCCGCGCGGAAGGGTCATGCAGAGACGTCTTCAAGCGCGCCTTTGCTGGTCTCGGGACCGAGGAAGATAATCGCGGCGAGTCCGAGGCAAGCGGCAACCACGAACATCGCATAGACGCTGACGATGCCGAGATCGGCATCGAGCAACGCGCCGACGGCGGTCGGTGCGATAAAGCTGGCGACGCGGCTGACCGTGCTGCCGGTCGATGTCGCCCAGGCGCGCATGCGCGTCGGGAAAAGCTCGGCGGTGTAGAGGAAGCAGAGCGCGGCGGTGAAGTTTGTGCCGATCAGCGCGATGAGCGCGGAACTGAACAGCATCGGCCAGCCGGTCACATGCAGCACCGAGACCAGCACAATGCCGAGCAGGAATCCGCCGATCGCCAACGAATAGCCGACGACGAAGCTCTTGGTGCGGCCGATGCGGTCCGCCACCTCGCCCCAGACAAAGACAAAGCATAGCGTGATCGCGCCCGAGATGATGGCGAGCATCAGCGCGTTGTTCGGCGGTAGGCCGCCGATCTTCACATAAAGCGTCGGGATCCAAATCTGCAGACCGTAGCTGACGAAGTAGGTCGCGAAGAACAGCAGCCAGCTGAGCGCCGTGCGCCGCGGATAGATGCCCTGGAACAGCTCGGCGAGCCGCGTGGTCTCGCGCGCGCCGCGATAATGCACTTGCGGCGCCGGCAATGGCTTGCCTTCCGCCTTCGCAGCGGTCTCATAACGCGCGACGATCTCGTCTGCTTCGGCACCGCGGCCGTTCTCGGCGAGCCAACGCGGCGATTCTGGCACGAGGTAATGCATCAGCAATGCGAGCGGCAGCGCGAGGCCGCCGGTGAAGAACAGCACGCGCCAGCCGACCTCGGGTCCGAAGATCGCGAAACAGGCGAGGCCCACCACCGGCGCCAGGAAGATGCCGGTGCTGAAGAGCACCGTGTAGCCCCAGAAGAACAGCCGGCCGCGGCGCGCAGCCGGCAGGAATTCGCTGTAGAGCGCGGAGGATACCGGGATCTGTCCGCCAAGGGCCAGACCTTCGATCATGCGAACGACGAAGAGGCTTTCAAAATCCCAGGCGAAGGCGGCGGCAAGCGATAGCGCGCCGAAACTCGCGATCATCCAGACGCAGACCGGCTTGCGGCCGAAGACCTCGGCGAGCCAGCCGAAGAACGGCGCGCCGACCGTCATGCCGAGATAGGCCGAGCTGATCAGCAAACCGACCTGGGTGTAGCTGATATGAAGCGACGAGATGATCGCGGTGAGCGCCGCGGCGATGATCAGCGAATCGAACGAATCGAAGAACGTCCCGAACGCGATCGTGCCGGCGGTGCGGCGATGCCGCGCCGTCATCGGCAACCGATCCATGCGCGCGGCGATCTCGTCGGCCAGACGCGATGCCGCGAGATCGGTCACGCCGCTCTCGGCGGTGCTTTGTGTGACTGTCATATGCCCCCCTTTTTGCTTTGTTGATTATTCCACGGCGCTCAACCGCTCATCCCCCACCCATCGTCACCCGCGGACTTGTTCCGCGGGTGACGGGCGGGTGGTCGTGCGATTTAGGTCGATGTCGTCATGTCCCGGTAAAGAGCTTGAGCTTCTTCAGAAATTCAATCACGTGCCGGTCGTATTCCCACGGCATCTCGATCATCGGCGCGTGGCCTGCGCCCTCGATGCCGCGGTGCTCGCTGCCGGGGATCAGTCTGTGCAGGTCGAACGACGACGCATAGGAGCGATCCTCGGTGCCGGCGATGATGAGGGTCGGCACCTTGATGCCGCGGTAATAGGATTCGGGCGGGCGCGGGACGTTCGCTGCATTCATCGCGACGACGCTGTCCAGCGTGCCGGCGTTGTTCAGCTCGACCACCATGTCGGCGTAATAGGTGAGGATCGGGTCGCTCTGCGCCGCGGGCGCGAAGTGATCGAAGAGCTGCTTGTGGCGCAGGACGATGCCTTCGTTGCGATAGCGGTCGACCCAGCGGGCAAAGACCTCCGCCGTCGGCGAATAGCCGGTGCCGGAGATGATGAGCGCCAGGATGCGATGGCTTTGCTGCTCGACCATGCGCTGCGCGACACCCGAGCCGATCGAATTGCCATGCAGGATGATCGGGCCGTCGCTGACGCGGTCGACGGCTTTCCAGCACGCGGCGGCGGCGTCGGCGATGGTGACGCCATCCTGTACCGCGGGCGAGCGGCCGTAGCCGCCGAGATCGATCGCGATGGTGCGATACCATGACGAGAAATGCGCCGCCTGATAGAGCCATAGGCGATGATCGTCCGGCGTCGAATGCAGGAAGACCATCGGCAGGCCGGTCTTGCCCTGCTGCTCGAAATAAAGCGGTCCCGGAACGCGGCGAGCCATGACGCGCTTCAGACCGATGGGCGATAGGTTTCGGGCCGCGCGTCCATCGCTTCGGCAACGGCATCGGCCCAGGACGCGCCGTCGCTCGGGATGCGGCACGAGATCGGGCGGACGCGATAATCATCGGCTGTGACCGTCGGCGCATTGCCTTCGGCGAGCGCGCGCGCCTCGGCCATCAACCGCCGCCGCATGGTGATGATGACAATATCGGTGCTGCCGAGATTCTCGTTGGTGCGATCGAAGCCGCCGCCGATGCTCTCGGTGATGGCGACATCCTGGTCCTGGAAGATCTTGATGCGCTCCCAATTCTGCACGCCGGGCGCGTCTGCCGGTGCATAGCCGTTGCTCTTGTTATGCACCGGCACGAAGGAGCCGGGCGGCATCAGCGAATGCATGCCCCAGCCAGTGCCGATCTGCTTCAGCTCGGCCTCGTTCAGCGGCCGGCGCGGATGCCACGAGAAGGCAAAACACCAGGTCGTCTCGTCGTCGCGCGGCACCCACGCATGGCCGCCCATCGGCAGATCGCCGGGGAAACCGGGGATCATCGTGAAGCAGGGCAGCAGCCAGGTGCCGATGCGCCAATAATGATGGCCCGCGTCGGCATTGCGCCGCGCGCCGTGAATGAAGCCGCCGGGCTTGGCGACAACCTCGAATTTCGGGAAAGGATCGGCGGCCATCCACGCGCCCGAGGCGAAGCGCCCGTGCGAGGGCGAGGCTTTGATGGTCTCGGTGCCGTGCAGGAAGTTGAGATGGCTGGAATCGAGATCGCCTTCCATGCCGGTCAGCCAGTTGCATTCCTGGAACCGCTTCGAGGCGTGGTAATGGCCTTCCGGCACCAGCGCCCATTCGAGCAGCGGGAAGGGCGGTTTGGCGGCAAGCGGCCCCATATAGGTCCAGACGACGCCGTTGGTTTCGATGCACGGATAAGCGCGCTGGCGAACGCGCTCGCACGAGCGCGATGACGGCGGCTCGTTCGGCTGATCGATGCATTGGCCGGTCGTGTCGTATTTCCAGCCGTGATACCAGCAGCGCAGCCCGCCCGGCTCGTTCTTCGCCAGATGCAGCGACGCACCGCGATGCGCACAATTCTCCTCGAACAGCCCGACCTTGCCGTCGGGCGAGCGGAAGGCGACGAGGTCTTCGCTCAACAGCCGCACGCGGACCGGCGCGCCGCCGGCCTCCAACTCTCGCGACAATACCGCCGGCATCCAATAGCAGCGCAACAGATCGCCCATCGGCGTGCCCGCTTGGGTGCGGGCGAGCAGCTCTTGCTCCTCGCGTTTCATGCCTCAGCCCTCCTTCGCCGCGCCGTGATAAAGCCCATGCTTGCGCAGGAAGCGGATGCAGGCTGCGTCGTAAGCCGCGGGCGCCTCGATGTTGCAGGCGTGGCCGACATCGGGGATGAACACCAGCTCCGACCCTTTGATGCGCTTTTGCAATTCGAAGCTCGCCGGCTTGGTGCGGTCGAGATCGCCGATGATGATGATCGTCGGCGACGTGATGCCGTCGTAGAAAGACGCATCGGGTCGCCGCGCCAGCGCTTCGTTATTGGCGACAATGCTGTCGAGCGTGCCCGTGTTGTTGAGCGCGCAGACCATCGCGGCGTAATGGTTGAGCAGCTTGCTCTTCTGTCCCTCGGGCGCGAAGTGATCGAGCACCTGCGCATGGCGCAACGGCAAGCCTTCGTCGCGATAGCGCTGAGCCCAGCGCGAAAAAATCTCGCTGGTCGCGACATAGCCGCAACCGGAGAGGATCAGAGCCGCCACGCGCTCCGGCTGGCGCTGTGCCATGTGCATGGCGACTTCGCTGCCGAAAGAATTGCCGTGGATGATCGCCGCGCCCTTGGTGTGGCGGTCGATGATCTCCCAGCACGCATCGGCATGATCGTCGATGGTGACCCCCGGCTGCACCGCGGGCGAGCGGCCGTAGCCGGCGCAATCGACGGCAAGGCAGCGGTAATCCGACGAAAAATGCGCCGTCTGGAACATCCACAGCCGATGATCGTCCGGCGTCGAATGAAGGAACATCATCGGCACGCCGGTTGCGCCGATCTCTTCGCAGTAAAGCGGGCCGGGGATGTTTTTCGCCATTATCAGACCCCTGTCTTTCTCTTTCTTTTAATCGTCATTCCCGCGAAGGCGGGAATCCATGCTGCAATATCAAGATGTTGCCGTGGACCCCCGCCTTCGCGGGGGTGACGGTTTGATTTATCGCGTGCGTTTCGAGTCAAATTTCAATGTCCGGCGACGAGCTTCGCCAGCGCTTCGTTCTGCTTATCGATGCCTTCGTGGCCGCGCCACCAATCCATCGTCACATCGATCGTCTTCACGCCGTCGGTCTGCAGCTTCTGTACCGCCTGGTGCATGTGCGAATCCGGCAGCGTGTCGACATCCTGGCCGAAATAATCCCACATCACTTTTTCCTGGCCCTCGCGCGCGACCATGTAGAGCGTAAAGAGAATGCCGGCGTTGGGATGCGGCGCGTTCTTGAGGATGGTCAGATAGGCGTAGCGGCGCTGCGCCATGTCGTTGACGATCTGGTTGTCGATCACGCCGAGGCCGCGGAACTTCAGCGTGTTTTGCCAAGTGCCGGCGCAATCGAGGACGAGGGCTTGGAACTCGCCGGCGGCGATGCGATCTTGCGCGCCGCACGGCAAGAGGCCCGCGATCTGCTGCCCGAACTTGCCGACGAAGTCGCGCGTCTTGTCGACGCCCCAGGCGTCGCTCGCGAGCAGCACGTCGAAACCGCCGAGGAACGGCGTGGTCACGTATTTGTTCTTGAGCTCGGGCTTCAGCAGATCGGCGCTGGTGTGAATGTCCTTCACCCAGGCCGCGTTCTTCACGTTGTAGAGGATGCCGGGCAGCGCGACCGAGACGCGCAGCGCGTGCTTATCGGCCTCGACCATGTCCGGCGAAATCCGCTGCGGCTGCAGCGCCGCCCAATCGACCGGCTGGAACAGACCCTTGTCCATCAGCGGCACGATCTGCGGCGGCGTCGCGTAATAGACGTCGGTGCTTGCCGGCGTGCCGGCCTGATATTCCTGCAGCAACTGCGCGCCGAGCGGTCCGAAGGCCGCGGCCGGGCTCCATTCGACCGGAATATCGACGCCGAACTGCTTTTTGATGCCGTCCTGCGCGATGCGCGCGCCGTCGGCGCCGCCCATCACCGTCGGCGCGTTGCGCAAGAGGACCTTGCCTTCCTTCTTCGCCGCCTCGATCACCTTGGCGAGCGCCGGATTGGTCTCGATGGTTTGCGCGCTAGCCTGGCGTGCGGCGAGGAACGCCATCGCGGCGGCGACAATCAGAAATATGCGGCTCACCGGTTCGATCTCCCTAAAGCGCGCCCGCGAAGGCGTTCTCGATGAAGGCATAGGACCAGGCATAGGCCTGGCGCGCGGCGTTCTCGTTGTATTGCGCCTCGGGCGGCACGTTGACGCCGATATCGGTGAAAGAGTGATAGAGCCCGCCGAAGGTCATCATCTGCCATTTGGCGCCGCAATATTGCATCTCGGCCTCGAAGGCGTCGCGGCGCGATTTCGGCGCGATCGGATCCTCGCTGCCGTGGATCGCCAGCATCGCCGCCTTGATCTGCTTCGGCGCCGCCGGCATCGAGCCGATGAGATCGCCGTGGACCGAGACCGCCGCCTGGATGTCGCCGCCCATGCGCGCCAGCTCGAAGACACCGCCGCCGCCGAAGCAGAAACCGATCGCGGCGCGTTTCGAGGTGTCGGCGATGCCGCGTTTCTCGCCTTCGCGCGCGGCTTGCTCGAGCGCGGCGGCCATGCGGCGGCGCCACTCCGGCGCGTTGGCGCGCTGCATATTGGCCGCGGCGGCGGCTTCGGAGCGGCCGTTCGGCCGTACGCCTTCGCCATAAACATCGACGAGGAGGACGCAATAGCGCTCGCCGGCAAGCGCCCGGGCGCGGCCAGTCCATTCCGGCGTCACCCCGAACCAATTGGGCGCGACCAGCAGGATCGGGCGCTTGCCGGTCTTGGTCTCGTCCCAGATCAGCTCGCTGGCGAAATTCGCGCTGCCGACGGGATAGCGGATGGTTTCGACGGTCATGATCTCACTCCTGCGGCGGCGCGCGTCGCCGACCGGTTCATCGCTCAGTGTTCCTTGAACAGAGCGCGCTCGCGCGCGAGGAAGGCTTCGACCTCGGGGCCGTCATACGGCACATCGGCCGCCACCTTGTCATACGCGGCGACAAACTGCCCGCCGTACGGCGCGCCGCAGTAATGCGCCGATTTCACCTTGTCCCAGAGCACATAGCCTTCGTCATCGACGCAATCGGCATCGACCGAAGCGGCTACGACGCGGCCGACGACCATCAGCCGCCCCGCCCATTCCTTGGTCCACTCGACTTTGCATTCGAAGTGCCGCGGGCATTCGGCGATGCGCGGCGGCTTGACCCTGGTCGAGGCAAGCGCGGTCAGGCCGGCCTTATCGATCTCGGAAATCCCGGGCGCGAACGGCAAGCCGACGACGCGCACTTGCTCCAGGCTCTCGCGGTCGAAGCGCGGCAGGTTCACGACGAAATCGCTGCCGGCGAGAATGTTGTTGGCGTTGTCGGCGCCGACATTCGCCGTGAAGCTGATGAACACCGGCTCGTGGTGGACGCGGGTGCAGGTGCCATAGGAAGCGGCGTTGACCCGGCCTTGCGCGTCGACCGTCGTGATCATCGCCAGGCACGAGCTCGGCGCGAAGAGCCGGTCCCAATATTTCGGCGGCTGGTCGAGCTTCGGTGCCGGCATCGGCTTTCCTCCCTTTTACCGCGCGACGTTAAAGCCGCGCCCCCGCAGAATCAACGCGAAGCCGCGCCGGCTTCGTGGTATGGCTAGGGGACGCACCGCGAAAACGCGGGCGGAAAAAAAGGGGAGGAGCCATGGCGAGCGTTTCGATCGTCGGAGATGAATCGGCTGCGGCCGTCGATGTCGCGCGGCGCAGCGAGATTTTGGCGCGGCTCGAGCGGCTGCCTTTCTCGCGCTTTCATCTGCGGCTCGCCGCCATCCTCGGGGTCGGCACGTTCTTCGATGCCTTCGATGCGCTGACCATCGCCACGGCGCTCGCGGTCGTCTTCAATGTCCTGCACATCAGCTTCCTCAACGCCGGCGTGCTGATCAGCGCCGCCTATGTCGGCCAATTCGCCGGCGCCTGGATCTTCGGCTATCTCAGCGAGAGCTACGGGCGGAAATTCGCCTTCGTCGCCGCGCTGCTGCTCTTCGGCTTGCTCAGCGTCGCAACCGCCTTCGCCTGGGATTTCCAGAGCCTCGTCGTCTGCCGCATCGTTCAAGGCCTGGGCCTCGGCGGCGAGGTGCCGGTCGCGGGCGCGCTCTTCAGCGAATATCTGCGCACCGCCAACCGCGCGCGCATCGGCCTCATCTATCAAAGCCTCTTCATCTGGGGCGCGGCGCTGACGCCGGCGATCGGCGTCGCCGTGTTCTCGCTCGTCGGCCAGGATCCGGGCTGGCGCGTGCTGTTCGTTCTCGGCGGCATTCCGGCGCTGGTCGCCGTCTATGCCGCTTGGGCGCTGCCGGAATCGGCGCGCTGGCTCGCCGATAAAGGCCGCTACGACGAAGCCGAGAAACTCGTCGCGCGGATCGAAAGCGAAGAGCGCAAGGCCGCGCTGCCGCCGCTTCAGGTGACGCCGCATGCGCCGCCGCGGAAAACGAAGCTCGCCGAGCTCTTCGCCGGCATCTATCGCCGGCGCACGATCCTGATCTGGACGCAATGGGCGACGACGTTCTTCGTCGCCTACGGCAACAGCATCTGGCTGCCGACGCTTTATGTAAAGCTCGGCGGGTTGCCGATAAACGACGCACTGCTTCTCACCTTGGTCACGTGGAGCGTGACCTTGACCTCGATGTATCTCCAAGCCTGGCTGCTGGAGCGGGTCGGCCGCCTGCCGCTCTTCATTTTCGGTTTCGCAATGATCGCGCTCGGCGCCGGTGTCGGCGCGGCCGCGGTGCTGTTCTTCCATGCGACCGGCTGGGCGGTGCTCTTTTTCTCGGCGCTGATCATGGGGGTCGGCACCGCGCTCAATTCCGCGGCCTGCGTCAATTACACCGCCGAGCTTTATCCGACGCGCATCCGCGGCCTCGGCATGGCGACCGGCAGCAGCATGAGCCGCCTTGCGAGCATCTTCTCGCCTTTCGCGGTCGGCGCGCTCTTGAATGCCGGCTACGGCCTCGAAAGCGTCTTTGCGATGTTTGCCGCGGCCGGGCTGATCGGGCTCGTCGTGATGATCGCGCTGGGCATCGAAACCAAAGGCCGCTCGCTCGAAGAATTATCGCCGTGATGGAAGGGGAGTTCCGATGATCCGCAGCGTCTTTTCTCTCGCCGCCGGCGCCGCCGCTTTCATGACGGTGGCGGTCGCGTCTGCCGATGAGCCGGTGCAATTGCGCTATGGCGATCCCGGCCCGACCGACGCGTCGATCCACACCGACCTGGTCGCGCCCTGGGCCGACAAAGTGAACAGGGAAAGCGGCGGCACGCTCGATGTGAAAGTGTTCGTCGGCTATTCGCTGGTCAACATGGTGAACACGCTCGACCGCGTCGCGAACGGCGTCGCCGATTTGGCGTTCTGCATCCTGGGGCCGGTCTCCTCGCAATTCCCCAAGACCCTCGTGGCGACCCTGCCGTTCGAGGCCGGGAACGCGCACGAAGCGGGTCTTGCCCTGCAGCGGCTCTACGACAAGGGCATCATCGCCGACGAATGGACCAAAGTGAAGCCGATCGGCTTCGGCGTCTTCGCCAACGCCTCCTATCACACGATCCCGCCGGTCAAGACGATGGCCGATCTCAAAGGCTTGAAGATCAGCGTGCAGGGCCGCCTCGCCAGCGAGACGCTGCAGGCGCTCGGCGGCACGCCGATCTCGCTGCCGATCAACGAAGTCTATGAATCGCTCCAGCGCGGCATGGTCGTCGGCGCAGCGATCGGCTGGCCCGCCGCGGTCTCCTTCAAGCTGACCGATCTGGCGCACAATCATGTCATGGCCTCGCTCGGCGGCGAGGCGGCGATCATGATCATGAACAACCAAAGCTACGCTAAGCTGTCGGGCAAGGCGAAACAGACGATCGATGCCAATATCGAGACGCCCTACACGAACTGGTTCAACAAGGTGATCGACGACACCGAGCACGACAACATCGCGATCGCGCAGAAGATGGGCAATCAGTCATTCGACAAGCTGCCGCCCGACGAGCTCGCCAAATGGAAGCAGCAGGTCGAGCCGGTGATCGACGGCTGGGTGAAGCGCACGCCGGATGGCGCCAACGTGCTGGCCGCGTTCCGCAAAGAGATCGCCGCCATCCGCGCGGGGTCGTGACGCTGTACCTTTTCCTCTCCGCCCTAGAAGGCGGTACCCCTCACCCTCCCGTTGCGAGCGCAACGGGTCCCTCCCTCTCCCTCAAGGGGAGAAGGGCTCTTACTTTGCGCCGACCGTAGCCTTCTCGGCGAGGAGCGGGCGGATGCGCTCGAGCGCGTCGGCTTCGCGCTCTTTCGGCGGCAGCGTGTCGCTGTTGATCACGACGGCGGCGGCGTCGCGGCCGAATTCGCCGAGGGAGCGCATATCGCCGATCCCGATATCCGAGCCCGCCGGCACTTTCATCACCAGCGAGTGGCAATAGGTTCTGACCGGCGCGTTGCCGTAAAGCCGCGGCAAGGCCGGTGCCTTGCCTTCCTCGACCTCTTTGATGCCGCGCGCCAGCAGGCGGCGGAACATGACGACGCCGCGATCGGTGGTGCCCAAATGCTCGGCCTGGCGATTGGCGATCGCGCCCTGGCTGCCGACCGCGTCGTAATCGCCGGGCTCGCGCTGGCGCTCGACATAAGGCCGGTCGGCCGTCTGGCCGATGAGGTTGAGCTTGCCGACGCCGATCGTCTCTTCCTTGATGCGGCCTTCGCCATTGGTGACGGAATTAAATCCGGTGAAGCCGATATAGAGCGAGTTGTGATCGTCGAGCGGCACGGCCCAGCGCGTCAGGAACGCGGCGATGGCGAAATCCTCGCGTCCGCCGATCATGTGCGGGCCGCCGATGAACTGCGCGACGTTCGGCATGATCATGTCGCTGGCGCGGATGAAGACATTGTCCTCGATGCGGCGTGTCGCCGAACAAATGAACCCGAGCGGCGATTCGACGAATTCCAGCGCCGGCATGATCGCGAAATGCGGCGCGAATTGCGCGCCGCTGACGATGACGTGGAGGAACGCGTTGTGGATCGGGTCGGCCGCGTTCTCGCTGATCTGTACCCAATTGCACGGCATCTCCAGCTTCAGCGGCACGAGGCGATTGCCGTCGGGATAGGAGAACGTGTCGTAAAGCGGAAATTCCGGCGTCAGCTCCGGCGGGCCCATATAGGCGAAGATGAGTCCGTGATATTCGCGCAGCTGATACGCGCCCTGACAGAAATTCTGCTTGATACGACTGCTGTCGGGCTCGGCCGGCGTCTCCAGCACCGTGCCGTCGACATCGAACAGCCAGCCGTGATAGCAGCAGCGGATGCCGCGCGGCGCCGGAATGCCGAATTCGAGCGAGGTGCCGCGATGGATGCAGTGGCGATGGAGAAGGCCGAGCCTCCCGCCCTGGTCGCGGAAGATGACGAGATCCTCGCCGAGCAGGCGCCCCGCTTTCGGCGTGTCCTTGAGCTCCGACGTCATCATGAAGGGATGCCAGAAGCGGCGCAGATATTCGCCGCCGGGCGTGCCGGGCCCGACCTGGGTCAGGAAGCTGTCATCCGGTTGGGCCGGGCGCTGGTAGTAGCCGCTGTAAGGCCGGCTGCCGCGCGCGCCGCCGCCATGTTGATCGAGGCCATCATGCTGATCGGGGCCACCATGTTGATCGGGGCTCATGGGCGTTTCTCCCTTATGCCGCCATCTTAGCCTATAATCCGGGTATGCCAGCCGAATTCATCACCAGCCGCGCCGACGCGGCCCGCGCCCAACTCGGCAGCGATCTTGTCATCGCCGGAGGCTGGGCTTTCGCGAACAATGTGCTGCCGATCGATCCGGCCAACGACCGCACGCCCCTGCCCGAGCAGGTCGAGGCGCAGACGCGCAAGGTGCTGGCGAATTTCGACGCAATCATCAAAGCCAAAGGCCTCAGCCGCGATCAGGTGGTTGCCGTGCGGATCGCCGTCGCCGATTTGCCGCGCTTCGAAGAGCGGATGGAGACGGCCTATGCCGGCTTCTTCCCGGCAGGCCGTTTGCCGGCGCGCAGCGTCGTCGGCGTCGCCAGCCTGCCCCGCGGCGCGCTGATCGCGATGGATTTCACGCTCTATCTTGGCTGATTGCGTGAAGGGTTGAGCTAACGCAGGTTGAGCTCGGCGCCGGCGTTCTTCGGCATGCGGGCGAAAACACCGGCGGCGGCGAGGCTGGCGAAGGCGATCACGAAATAAGCCGGGGTGATATCGCTCGGCTCGATCGTGTCATGGCCATGAAACTCGCGCGCGAGCTGCATCACCAGGGCAACAAGGCCGACGCCGAAGCTCAACCAGATCTGCTGGGCCATCGACGCAAAACTGGTCGCGCGTGCTGTCAGCGACGGCGGCAGATCGGCATAGGCCAAGGACTGGATCGCGGTGTATTCGACCGAGCGTGACAGGCCCGCGATCCAGAGTGTCAGCAGGATCAAGACATAGGGCGTGTTGGCGCGGAACAGGCCGCAGGCGAAGATGTAAGCCGCTGTCAGCAACGTGTTGTAGATCAAGAGGCGCCGGATACCGAAGAAGCGCAGGACCGGCCGCACCATCGATTTGATCATCACCGAACCGACGGCCGAGGCGAGCGTCGTCAGGCCCGATTGGAAGGGCGTGAAGCCGAAGCCAAGCTGGAGCAAGAGTGCGAGGAGGAAAACCTGCGAGGTCGCGCCGATATAAACCAGCGCGCCGCCCCAGATCGAGACCGAGAAGGTGCGCTGTTTCAGCAAACTGAGATCGACGATCGGCGCTTCACGAAGGCGTGCATGGAAGACATAGATGATCCCGCAGGCCAGGCCGACGCCGAGCAGGGCAATCACCGCCGCGGTCGGCAATAGCCCGCGTCCCATCGCCTCGAAACCGAGGATCAGGGCCGCGACGGCGAAGCCGACCAGGACGAAGCCGCGCAGATCGAAACGCGGCACATCGCTCTCGCGCAGATCGGGGATGAATGCCTTCACGAGACAGACGCCGAGCAAGCCGATCGGCAGGTTGATGAAGAAGATCCATTGCCAGGAAAAATAGGTGACGATGAAGCCGCCGACCGAGGGGCCGAGCATGGGGCCGAGCAGCGCCGGGATGGTGATCCAGTTCATCGCCTGAACCAGCTCGGATTTCGGTACGTTCTTGATGACGATGATGCGGCCGACCGGCGTCATCATCGCGCCGCCGACGCCTTGCAGCGTGCGCCATACCACCAGCTCGGCAAGATCATGCGATAGACCGCAAAACAGCGAGCTGATCGAGAAGATAACGATTGCGATCATGAAGACGCGCTTGCCGCCGAATTTGTCGGAGAGCCAGCCGCTGACCGGCACGAACACTGCAAGGGCGAGGAGGTAACAGGTGATGGCAAGGTTGAGGCGAAGCGGGTCCTCGCCGAGCGAATGCGCCATCGCCGGCAGCGCCGTCGCGATGACCGAACCGTCGAATTGATGCATGAACTGCGCGCAGCCGACAATCAACGGGACGATGAGGGAATTGCGCGACGCCATCTTCACAAGAGAATAAAAAGAACCTTGTCACCCCCGCGAAAGCGGGGGGCACGAATGCATGCATCGCGCGGAACAGCACCCCCTACCCCAACCCTCCCCCTCAAGGGGGGAGGGGGTTTGATCTCGGCGAGCGCAAACCCCTCCCCCCTTGAGGGGGAGGGTAGGGTGGGGGGTGACAACACACCTATCTCTTCACGTGTTTTCGCGGCGCCGCCGAATTTTTGCATCGTACTCAACAAAATTCACGTCAGCCTTTGCTGCCGCGATACCAATCGAGGATTTCCTCGCCGGTCCAGAAAGCGACGCCTTTATGGCCGCGCGCGTAATCGAGGAAGGCTTCGAGATATTTGATCCGGTGCGGCGCGCCCGAAATATAGGGATGGATCGCGAAGCAGAGAATCTTCGCGCGCTGCTCGCCCTCGGCATAGAGCCGGTCGAACTGGTCGCGGGCGCGGGAGAGGAATTCCTGCGCCGTGTGATGCTGCACCATCATCATCGGAATGTCGTTGAGCTCGACGGTATAGGGCAGGGTGACCAGCGGGCCGTGCTTTGTCTGCAGCTCGGTCGGCTCGTCGTCATGAACGTAATCGCCGACATAGTGCACGCCGGCCTCGGCCAATATGTCGGGTGTTTCTTCGGTCTCGGTGAGACCGGGGCCGAGCCAGCCTTTCGGCCGCGTGCCGGTGAAATCGCCCAAGAGCTCGAGCGAGCGGTTGATCATCGCACGCTGATCCTTCACCTGATGGATCGGCATCTGCACCAACGCATGCCCCATGAATTCCCAGCGCCGCTCGCGCGCGGCGGCGGCGACGCGCGGATAGATCTCGACCACCTCGGCATTGATCGACAGGGTCGGGCGGATGTTGTGCCGGTCGAACGCATCGAAGAAGCGCCATACGCCCACGCGCATGCCATATTCGTGCCAGCTCCAATTCGGGATATCGGGCTGGACCGCGATACCGGTCGGCGCCGGCAGGACTTGGCGCGCCATCGGTCGCTCGATCTCCCAGACTTCGAGATTGACCACGGGCCAGAGGATGAGGCGCAAACCATCGGGCAGCTTGAGAGGCGGCCGGTCGACGATGGCGGAATATTGAGCGCGCTCGCGCGGCTTCATTTCACTTCCCTCCCGCGGAGTTTCCACCCAGAGTATCGCGCCGGTGCGACAAGAGCGACCCGGTCCCGGCGCGGGGGTGTCACGCGCTCGCAACAATTCTGCGCTTTTCTAGCGCCGTGCAGAGTAAAACGATGACTGGTAGAAAAACGACGACCGGCCGCGACGACCGCGCCTCACGAGCGGAACGCGGCTTCACCCTGATCGAGTTGCTGGTGGTGCTGGCGATTCTCGGCATGCTGGCCGCGATCGCGGTGCCGCAAGTGCTGAAATATCTCGGCCGCGCCAAGACCGATGTCGTGAAGGTCCAGGAGCAGGCGCTCGGCACCAGCCTCGATCTTTTCCTCCTCGATGTCGGGCGCTATCCGACCGATCAGGAGGGGCTGCAGGCGCTCGTCGCGGCGCCGGCCGGCCTCGGCCAATGGCATGGTCCCTATGTGACCAAGGCAAACAGCCTGATCGACCCCTGGGGCCATCCTTATGTTTATCGCCAGCCGACGCAGCAGGGCGGCGATTACGTCCTCTATTCGCTGGGCGCCGATGGTAATGGCGCGCCACCCACCGGGTCGGCGAGCAGCCAATAAGTCGCGGTTACCTCGGCAGCAATGGCTTCGCGCGCGCGATCCAAGCGTCGAGCCGCGGATCCTCGGCAAAGCTTTTATCGATAAGATAAAGCCCAACCGCCGGGCAGATCGCGCCCAGTTCGACCAGCACGGGCTTCAAGAGCAGATCGGGCGCAAGCAAATGCGCGGGCCCAGCGCCGAGCATGACCGGGAATGCCGTAATGCCGGCGAGCCCGTCGCTCGGGATCTGATCGAGGAACAGTTTCAGCAGACCGGTATAGGTCGCCTTGAAAGTTGGGCTGGCGCAGATGATGACGTTGCAGCGCCGCACCGCTTCGATCGCCTCGTTCACCTTGGCGTTGCCGAATTCGAGCAGCGCCGGTCCCATCTCGATCAGGTCGAGGGTGAGATCGGGCTCGGCGCCGGTCAGCTTCTTTGCCACCAGCACGCCGGCATCGAGCGTGCGCGATTTTGCTTTCGGATTTCCGACGACGACCGCAGTTTTCATGGCGGCAAATTCTCCATCACAATGCTGGCTCTATGATTCGACAACGCCGGCAAAAATTCCAGCGCCCGTCTCAGCCCCACGGCCCTTTTTGCGGCGGCGGTTGGTTCGTGTCTCCCTGATCTCTATCCCAGGGACCGTGCCGATGTGGCTCGACCGCCGGCGTGTCTTGCGCCGGTGAAGGGGACGCCTCGTCGAGCGGCGGCTCGGTTTCGCTCACGGCGACGCCGCCGAGATTGCGCAGCCGCGCGATGCGATCCGGGATCGGCGGATGGGTCGAGAAGAGCCCGCTGAACCACGCGCCTTTCGGCGCCGCGATGCAGAGCGCGGAGACCGGGGAATTCGAGGGCGCGACATTGGTGTCGCCGGCTTCGAGCCGCTGCAGCGCGTGGATGAGGCCGGCCGGGTTGCGCGTCAGCCGCACCGAGCTGGCATCGGCGAGATATTCGCGCTGGCGCGAGATCGCCATCTGCACGATTTTCGACGCGAGCGGCGCGACGATCAGCAACACGACCAGCACCGCGACGACCACTAGCGTCAGGGCGATGCGGATGCCGCCGGCGCCGCCTTCGTCGCGCCCGCGCTCGCGGCGATAGCCGTAGCCGCCGTAGCCATATCCGCCCCAACCAAAGCTGTATTGCGCGATGTTGCCGAGGAAATGCGCGAGCAGCACGATGACGCCGGCCATGGCCGCGACCACCGTCGTGTAGCGCACATCGTATTCGGCGACGTGGCCCATCTCGTGGCCGATCACCGCCTGCAATTCCTGTCGCGTGCACGCCGCGAGAATGCCGGTCGTCGCCGTGATCATCGCGTGTTTCGGCGAAGAGCCGCTGGCGAAAGCGTTGAGCGCCGGCGTTTCCATCACCATGGCGCGCGGCGCTTGCAGCCCGGCGGCGATTGCCATCTCGGCGACGACATCGATGAATTGCCGCTCGCGCGGCTCGTTCGGATTGGCGTCGCGCGCGCCGGCGAACGAGGCGAGGATCTCGGCGCCGGAGCTCAGCGTGATCAGGCCCCAGACGAGGCCCGCGCCGGCGACGATCGCCGCGCCCAGCAGCGCGCCCGGCCGAGGCGGCCCGAAGAGATCGAGCAGCACGGCGCCGGCGCTCAGCCGGCTGATTTGCTCGGGCGGCAGATTCCAGATGAGTTCCAGGATCGCGACCGCCCAACCGAGGACATAGCCGACGATCGCCGAGATCAGCAGCAACACGGCGAAGAGGATGATGGTGTTGCGCTTGTTGCGCGCGATGGCGGCGCGGAAATCCGTGTTGTAGAGCGTGGTGGCTGTATCAGACATGGGCGTCAGACATGGCGGCGCCGCGGCTCGGTCATCAGGTCAGGCGGACTTCCGGCACGGCTTCGGTCGCGGCGCGTTCTGTCTCGGGCACCTGATACATCGTCTCGCTGGTGAAGCCGAAGCTCGAGGCGAGCAGCACGGCGGGGAAGGACGCGACGCGGATATTCTGCGCCTGGACCGCGTCGTTGTAGTGCTGGCGCGCGAAGCCGATGCGGTTTTCGGTCGACGACAGCTCTTCCATCAAGCTCGTCACGTTCTGCTGTGATTTGAGCTGCGGATAGGATTCGACCAGCGCGAAGAGCTGGCGCAGCGAGCCGGTGAGTGCGTTCTCGGCCTTCATCGCATCGGCCGGGGTCGGCGCGCTGACCGCCTGATTGCGCGCGGCGATCACCGCGGTGAGCTGCGATTGCTCGACCTGCATCGAGTCCTTCACCGCATTGACGAGGTTGGGGATGAGGTCGTGCCGGCGCTTCAGCTGGATATCGATCGCCGCCCAGGCGTTGCGCACTTCCTGCCGCCCGGCGACGAGGCCGTTGTAGATGCCGATGACGGCGATCGCCAACAAGACGACGACACCGACGATGATCCATAGTCCGACTGACATCCAACGGCCCTTCGCGTTGCTGCGCGCGCCATATTTTATGGTGCCGCGAGCGGGGCGGCAAATCGCGGCTTCAAGGCTTGAGGATCAGCTTGCCGAGCACGGCTCGTTGATCGAGCAACGTATGCGCCTGGCGCGCTTCGGCGAGCGGCAGGCGGCGATCGATCGGCGGACGAACCCGGCCTTCGCTGAAGAGGGCGAGCGTCCGTGCCGCGACGCGCTGCCGGCCGGCGGGATCGTGATCGAAACTATGCATGGTGAAGCAGCGCACGCCGGGACTCTTCGGCAGATGCGCGCGCATCTCGCGGAAGAGGTCTTTTTCAGGGAGCCCGCCCAGCGCATTGAACGAGACGATAAGGCCGAACGGCGCGAGCGCTTTCAGATTGTCGGTGAAATCCTTGCCGACGATGTGATCGAGGATGAGATCGACGCCGTGCCCCTGGGTCAGCGCCAGTAGACGTTCTGCCACGTTCTCGCGGCTGTAATCGATCGTGTGCGTCGCGCCCTGGCTTTGCGCGAAATTGCATTTCGTCACGCTGCCGGCGCCGGCGACGATGGTGATGCCTTGCAAGCGGCAAAGCTGGATCACCGCAGAACCGATGCCACCGGCCGCGCCGTTCACGTAGGCGGTCTTCACCGCGATGCCGCGGGCCGCTTCGGTCAGCAGCGCGCAAGCGACTTGGTAATTCGGAATACTGACCGCGTCGTCGAGATCGATCGTCGCCGGCAGCCGCGTTACCGCGCTCGCCGGCACTTTCGCATATTGCGCGTAGCAACCGCCGCCGAGGTGATAGACCAGCACCGGCTCGCCGCGTTTCAGAACGCTGACGTCATCGCCGAGCGCCTCGATATGGCCAGCCATCTCGGCGCCGGGGATCGCGGGCAGCGGCGGCATCCAGCGATAGACGCCCGTGCGAAAGAGCACATCAGGTTTGCCGACGCCGATCGCATGCGCGCGGATCACGACCTCGCCGGGTCCCGGCGCGGGGGTCGGCAGATCCACCAGCGCCAGTACGTCCGGTCCGCCGGTCTTGGTGATCTGGATTGCTTTCATGGCCGTATAAAATAGCAAACCCGGCCGCGCGCCGCATGCTAGGGTGCCGCCGGATTTTAAAGGTCAGGCGGTATGAAGTTCGGCTATTTCACGCTTAGCGACAACAACTATCGCGACAATCGGCGCACACCGAACGCGTTCGTGCAGCAGATCGTGTCCGAGGCGATTTACGCCGAAGAGCTCGGCTTTCATTCCGCCTGGGTCGGCGAGCATCATTTCAGCTCGCTCGGCGTGAACTCCGCGCCCGAGCTGGTGCTGACCTATGTCGCGGCGAAGACAGAGCGCATTCGCCTGGCGCCGGCGGTGAATGTGCTGCCGCTGCATCATCCGATCCGCGTTGCCGAGCAATGGGCGACGCTCGATCTCTTGAGCAACGGCCGCGTCGATTTCGCCAGCGGCCGCGGTTACGACCGCCGCGAATACGGGCCCTTCGGCGCCGATTTCGAAGACAACACCGCGACCTTCGCCGAAGGCCTGGAGATCGTGCAGAGGCTCTGGGAAAGCGACCGGCCGATCTCGCATCATGGCAAGCGCTATTCATTCGATGATGTGTGGATCACGCCGAAGCCGGTGCAGCGGCCGATGCCGATCTATGTCGCGTCCTTTTCGAAGCCGTCGATCGATCTCGCGGCGAAGCTCGGCGCCAATCTCGTCGTTGCGGCGGGCGCGGCGACGTCGGTGCATGGCGGGCTCGCGCAAGTCGGCAAGATTTATCGCGATGCTTGCGCTGCGCAGGGCAAGAAGCCGGGCCGGCTCGTCACGTCGTACTTCATTCATTTCGCCGATACGCCGGCCGAAGAGCAGGCCGCGCGCGAGCGGCAATTGCACTATCACCAGGAATGCACGTCACCGGCGTTTCCCGGCGATCCGAACACGGCGCCCGAGGACTATCGCTATTTCATCAAGATCGTCGAGCGCTACAAGACGATGAAGGCCGAGGATTTCAGCGAGAATGCGGTGCTGATCGGCAACGCGGCGAAGATCATCGACACGCTGAAGACCAAGGTCGAGGCCGCCGGCTTCGACGAGGTGATCCTCTATTTCAATCTCGGGCTGAAGCCGCCGCAGCAGGTTCGCGACGAAATGGGTCGCTTCATGGCCCAAGTCGCACCGGCCTTCACGCGCTGAGCGCGCGATGTGGATTGCCGAAATCCTGACGATCGAATAAGCATTTCGGCGAATGATCAAACGGGGGAACAGATGCGGCACATTCTGAAGCTTGCGGCGGTCGCCGTGCTGGCGATGGGGTCGGGGCAAAGTCTCGCGGCGAACAAGATCAATCTGCTCTACATCCCCGGCGGCGATTTCGTGCCGAGCTTCGTCGCGAAAGATCAAGGCATCTTCGAGCGCCACGGTCTCGACGTCGAAATGTCGATTGCGCAGAACGGCTCGGTGATCTCGGCCGCGATCGCCGCCGACCAGGCGCAGATCGGCACCCCGACGCCCCCGGTGCTGCTGCAAGCGAATGAGCAGGATCTCGACCTCGTTGCGGTCGCGGGCGCGACGGTGCTGCCGTTTCCCGCCGGCGCAGCGGGCATCATCGCGCGCAACGACAGCAATCTCAGAGGGCCAAAGGATTTCGCCGGCCGCAAAATTGGCGTGCCCGGCTTCGGCGGCAGCTTCGACGTCGTCACGCGTTACTGGGTCAAGGCGAACGGCGTCGACATCAAGAAGGTCAATTGGGTCGAGTTGCAATTCCCGCAAATGGGCGACGCGCTGAAATCGGGCCTGGTCGATGCGACTCTCGCGGTCAATCCGTTCTATGCGCGTATCCTCGATGCCAAGCTCGGCACCGATATCGGTAATCCGTGGAACAGCGCGCCGAACGGCACGATGATCGTGCTCTATGCGTCGACGCGCGCTTGGGCGACGAAGAACAAGGAAGCGGTCGCCGGTTTCCGCGTCTCCCTCGCCGAAGCCGTCGCCTATATCAAAGATGCCGCGCATCTGCCGTCGGTGCGCGACAGCATCACGAAGTGGACGAAGCTGCCGCCGCAGGCCGCCGCGAGCATCGCCATTCCCGACGATCTCGAGCCGGTCGCGAAGCCCGAGGGTCTAACGTTTTGGATCGGTGCGGCGCGCGATCAGGGCCTGATCAAAGGCAATCCCGATCCGGCGAGCTTGATCGCGCCGTAGCCGCGATCGCGCCAACGGGCGCGATCACTCGGATTAGATCTGCGGGAAACAGCAGGCGATTAGGGTGATGCCGAGCAGGAAGAGGCCGCCGCCACATTCCTGGACGACAACCTGGCGCTGGGGCCAGTGATCCGACAAAGCGGCGACGAGCGCGCCGCCAAGGACATTGACACTGCCAACCGTCACCAACGCCACCAACATATTCGGCCTCCGAACCAAGGTACCTGCTATTTCGCGGCCCTGGTTATGCGCCCACGCTCGTAAAGAATGTCTTGGCGTTACCCCAAATAGTTAACGGAGATGTATTGGTTAATAGGTCTTTACATAAATTATCTAATTTATTTGTTGAAAATTGAACTCAATGATATGGTGCGCCACGTCGATGATTGGTGCGGTTCGGGGATGCCTTGCTTTTTACTACTTAAACGGGTTTCGGCTCGCTTGCCGCTGCTTGTTCCCGCTATGTTTACCGCCGGCTGGCCGCTCGCCGCCGCGGCGCATGTGAAATGGTTCGCGCCCTATGACGTGCCGGGCCAACCGCGCCTTCTTTCCGAAGTCTTTACGATGATTTTCTGGCAGCCAGCCTCCGCGGCGCTGCTCGCTTTCGTTCTGACCGCTTATCTCGAGCGTAGTCGGGTCGGCGCCGGCATCCTCGCCGCGCTCGATCGCCTCACCGGCTGGCTGCGGCCGCGCGTCGATGATCTCTATCGCGCTGGCACTGCGGCGTTTTTCGTCGCCCTTTGGGCGATCGGCGGTATCATTCTGACCCCCGAACTGAAGACGGAATCGCCGCTCATTCCGCTGCTGCAAGTGGCAATCGCGGCCGGCATGTTCTGGCGCCCGACCATGGTGCTGTCGGCGCTCGGCATCGTCGTGCTTTATGCGGTTGGCCTTGCCAATTACGGCCTGTTTCACATGCTGGACTACCCGATTTTCCTCGGGCTGGCGGCTTATCTCGCCGTCTCCGGGCTGAAGATCGAGCCTTTCGGCGTGCGGCCGCTCGATATCGCGCGCTGGGCCGCCGGGCTGACGTTGATGTGGGCCTCGGTCGAGAAATGGGCCTACCCCGAATGGACTTTCCCGCTGTTCAAAAGCAATCCCAGCCTCGCGATGGGGTTCTATGTCGGTTATTACATGAACGCGGCGGGTATCGTAGAGTTCAGCCTGGCGCTTGGCTTGCTCTGGAGCCCGCTGGTGCGGCGGCTCTCGGCCCTCGTGCTGATCGCCATGTTCACATCCGCCATCCTGCCGTTCGGCAAGATCGACGCGATCGGCCATTCGATGATCATCGTCATTTTGATCGGCATCCTGGCCGACCGCGAGCCGGCGGTGCGCCGGCCGCCGATCTCGGCCATGGCCTACTATCCGGCCGCACTGGCGGCGACCATTTCTCTCTACTATGGCGTGCATTCGCTAATTTACGGCACAATGATTTGGTAGGCAGCCGATGGCTAACTTCCTCAAGAAAGTCAGCTAGTTAAGTCGGCTTTAACCGGTCTGGGCTGAACTACGGCCCAGGTATCATCTCGCCGGGTTCAGATTTTGCTGCTTGAGCCGTTTCTCGCCCCTTGGAGCATTCTGAGACGACGGCTCAACTCTGCCCGGTCGACGATCCGCTTCAAGATTTTTCTGGCATTCTCGATCCTAGCGGCGACGACCGGCGCTCTGGGGCTCTACGCCATCGGCAGCGTCGACGAGTCGGGTCAGCTGGTGGTTGCGACCTACGATAAGCCGTTGATGTCGACGAGCTATGCGCGGCTCGCTTTGTCGAATTTCATGGCGATGGAATTGTCGCTGTCCTCCAGCGCCACGGCGCGGGCCGATGAAGGCCGCTCGCTCGACGAACTCGCGGATGAAGTCGCGCAAGATCTCAGCGTCGCCGAAGAACGTGCCTCGTCGCGGAAAGCGGCGGGGCTCGCGCGCCACACCGCGGAAGCGGTGGCGGAGTGGCATCAACTGGTCGGCCAGCGCGCCAATCCCGCCATGCGATTCGCGATCGAAGAGCATTCGCGGCAGATCATCGCGGATTTCGATTCCCTCGTCGAAGTCACCGCTGAGGATGGTTTCCGCGAGCGCGAGCGCGCGCTCAGCACGATCCATTTCTATCGCTGGCTGGTGCTTGGTGCGACCATCCTCGTGCTCGTGCTTGGTGGCGGCGTCGCGATCGTGTTGTCCCGGCGGATGATTCATCCGATCGCTGTCGCGTCGGATGCCGCGCGCCGCATCGCCGCCGGCGAACTCGATGTCGAGATTGCGCAAGCCGCTGAAGACGAGCTCGGTCAATTGCTGCGTTCGATGGCGATAATGCGCGACAATATCCGCGCCATGGTCGAGCGCGAGATCGCGGCGCGCCGCTCGGCGCAGGCTGCCCTGGTCAGCGCGATCGAGGGCTGCGAGGAAGGCGTTGTCCTCCTCGATGCCGATGGCCGGATCCTTACCGCGAATTCGCAGCTTACGCGCTTCTTCCCCGAAGGGCCGAGCTTCGTCGCCGGCGAAGGCTTGCCGATCGCGCTGATCGAAGCCTTCACCGAATCGCGCCATGAGCTCGAAGTGGCCGGCGGCCGCTGGTTGCGCCTGTCGCGCAGCGCCACCAATGACGGCGGCTATGTCATCATAGCCAGCGACATCACCGCGCTCAAGGAGCGCGAAGCGGCGCTGAAACAGGCAAAGGAAGACGCCGAGGCGGCGAACAACGCCAAGAGCCAGTTCCTTGCGAACATGAGCCACGAGCTGCGCACGCCGCTCAACGCGGTGATCGGCTTCTCCGAGATCATCGCCGGCGAGATGATGGGACCGGTCGGCCAGGCGAAATACAAGGAATTCGCCAACGACATCCTGACGAGCGGGCGGCATCTTCTTGAGCTGATCAACGATGTGCTCGATTGCGCCAAGCTGCAATCCGGCAAGATGGCGCTGCGCCTCGAGCCGACCTCGATCGGCGATGTCGTCGACGCTGCCGTACGCATGGTGCACAACGAAGCCGAAAGCGCCGGAATCCGCCTGACCTGCCAGATCGATCCGGATATCGGGCCGATCACCGCCGATCCGATTCGCTTGCGCCAGGTGCTCCTCAACCTCTTGTCCAATTCGATCAAGTTCACGCCGGCGCATGGGCTGATCGCCGTCACCGTGTGGCAGAGCGGCGAGATCGTCCGCGTCGCGGTCAGCGATACCGGCATCGGCATGGCGTCGGCGGATATTCCAAAGGCGCTCGAGCCGTTCACGCAGATCGAGGAGAGCCTCGCGCGCAAGCATGGCGGCACCGGCCTTGGCTTGGCGCTCACCAAGATGCTGGTCGAAAGCCATGGTGGCACGCTCACGATCGAGAGCACGCGCGGTGTCGGTACGACGGTTTCTTTCACCTTGCCGGCGCCCGGTGCGGCCGCAAAGACGGCCCCGAAAGCCGCCAGCGGCGGATCCTGGGCGCTGGCGGGCTAGATGATACGGATGCGCTATTGGATTGCGCTTGCGGCTTTGCTGGTCCGCCTCGTCATGGCGGGGGGCGACGTATCCGCCGCGGACGACCCGCACAAAGCCGCGCTCGCCGATTATCGCCGTCCCGCGGCGACACCGTTCCCCGACGACGATCGCTACAGCAAGGCGAAAGCTGATCTCGGGCGGATGCTGTTCTTCGATCCGATCCTGTCGGGCTCGGGCTCACGCAGCTGCTCGAGTTGTCATCAGCCGGGTCTGAGCTGGGGCGACGGGCTGCCGCGCGCGATCGGCGAAGGGCAAAAGCCGCTTGCCCTGCGCGCGCCGACTTTGCTCAACATGGCCTGGATACCGGTGCTGGGTTGGGACGGGAAATTTCACAATCTCGAAGAGGTGGCGTTCGCGCCGCTCACCAACCCCGAGAATATGAACGGCAATGAGGCGAAGCTGATCGCTGCGCTTTCGGCGATACCCGGCTATCGCACCGCCTTCGCGCATGCCTTTCCCGATGGCGACGTATCGCGGCCGCATATCGAGCAGTCGCTCGCAACTTTCGAGCGCACCGTCGTCTCGCCGCCGGCGCCGTTCGATCGCTGGGTCGACGGCGACCAGAGTGCGGTGAGCGCGTCCGCGAAACGCGGCTTCACGCTCTTCAACGGCAAGGCGCGCTGCGCCGAATGCCATAGTGGCTGGAATTTCACCGACGGCGCGTTCTACGACATTGGCGACGCCAAGGACGGCGATATCGGCCGCGGCCGCATCTTCCCGAGCTCGGAAAAGTTGCAGCACGCGTTCAAGACCCCGACCCTGCGCGATGTCGCGCGCCGCGCGCCCTACATGCATGACGGGTCGGTGGCGACGCTGGCGGATGTGATCGACCTGTACGATCGCGGCGGCGTCGACCGGCCGAGTCGCGCGGACCTGATCGCGCCGCTTCATCTATCGGCGGGCGAGAAGGCGGATCTGATCGCTTTTCTCAACACCCTGACCTCCGATTCCACGACTTTCGTGGTCCCGGAGCTGCCGCGCTAGCGGACGGTTACCTTGAGGTGCATTGTCGGGTGAATGGCGCAAAGCACGGTGAAGGAGCCGGGCTTGGCGAACGTCAGATCTACCGACTTGCCGACCGGCTCTTCGCCGGAATCGAATTGCATGTCCGGCGAATCGACATAGACATGATGCGTCACGTTGTCGTCATTGACGAAATGCACGACCGTGCCGGCCGCGATCGTCAGCTCGCTGGGAACGAAACGGCGATGCGCCTGGCTGACCACCGGCGAATCCGCCGCCGCGACCAACGCGGCACCGATGCTCATGAAGAACGGCAGGCTCGCGGCGAAAAGCAACGACTGGCGCCGCTCGCCGCAGCCTATCGCGCGATCAATGAAACGGGAGAAAGCTTGTGACACGGCGGCTAGTCTAGTTGGGCCGTATAGGGCGGGGCAAGGCGCAACGCTGCACCATTCGGGTGATCATACGCCGGTGCTCGCGCTGACTTCGGCCGCGATCTTCCACGCCTTCAGCGGCCGGCCTTCGGCAAAGGCCTGCAATTCCCGCGCGAGCAGCCGGCGATAAAGCGCGACTAAAACGTCGGACCGTCCCAGCCGTTCGTGATCGAAATCCGGGATCACGCCCTGGCCGACCTGCGCGACATAGTCCTGGATGTTGACGACATCCGGGCGGTCTTTCAGCGCGTCGATGTGGATCTCTCCGCGTAGGACCGCCTGCGCCGCCTCCCGGGCATCGCTCAGACCCTGGCGCTCGGCGCGGCGCTTCTGCTGGCGCTCGCGATAGCGCTCGGCGGCGTCGCCGGTCAAGGCGACGTGATTGGTCATGAAGCTGCGGTGATGTTCGTCATCGATCGGCACGCGCCAGGCGAGATGATCGGCCCATACATCCGAGTCGCCTTCCTCGGGCGAGGAGCGGATATAGAGCGCGTTCGGCCAGAAGAAGGGCGATTGCCGCACGCGGCCATCGGGGCGGGTGCCGTATTTGACGATGCCGTAATCGGTTTCTTCGCCCGATATCTCGGGCAGCGCCCAATTCAGCCCGGCTGTCGTGAAGGCGGAGGAGCGATGCACGAAAGCGGTATGGAGCGAGTCCATGTTGCTTTCGAGGTTGTTGTAGCAATTGCAATCGCGCACATAGGAGGCCGTGGTCACCACGCCGTCCTTGTCGAAGACCGGGTAACGCGGGAAGGGCGGCGCGTCGCCATCGCCGAGATACGCGAAGATCAGGCCGAGATATTCCTGCGTCGGATAGGCGCGGATGCGGACATTCGCGGCGAAGCCCGCACGCTCGGCCGGCGCCTCGATGCATTGGCCGGACGCATCGTATTTCCACCCGTGATAGAAGCAGCGTAACGCGCCGCCCTCGACCCAGCCGGTCGAGAGCTGTGTGCAGCGATGCGCGCAGCGCGGCGCCAGGACCTGCGCGACACCGTTCTCGCCGCGATAGAGGGCGAAATCCTCGTTCATGATTTTGAGCGGTACGGCGCGTCCGGCTTTGAGATCGCGGCCGAGATAGACGGGATGCCAGAACAGCCGCAGGTAACGGCCCATGATCGTGTCGGGGCCGGTGCGGACGAAATCCTTGGGGCCGAAGGTCGCCGTTGATTGCTCGCTCATCGTGAACCTGCGCTTACCGCTCGCGGAAGATCTTCTGCACCTCGCCCAGGACTTTGTTCAGCGCCGCCTGATCATGGTTGCGATAGAAATCCGTGTCGACGACCAGGAATTTGACGCCTTTGTCCTGCAGCGTCTTGATGCTCCTGGCGGTCTGCGAACCGGGGATCGAATCGAGATCGGCGAAGCCGACCTGATAGAGCAGCTTCTGCGCTCCGGGCGACGACATGTAATTGATCCAAAGCTTCGCCGCGTTGGGGTGCGCGGCCGTCGCCGGCACCGCTTCGTAGAGCGGCATGACGATCGGCGCGTCGCTGGCGAGGGCGAAGCCAACCGGCGCGCCTTTGGCGACGGCGGCAAGCGCGTCGTTCTGGCTGCAGGTGAGGCCGAAGGCGTCGAACTCGCCGCTCGCGATGCGATCCATCTCGTTGCAGCGGATCAGCCCGCCGACCTGCGCCGAGAGGTTCTTGGCGAAATCCAGCGTCTTGTCCGCGCCCCAGAGATCGGTCGTGGCGAGCCGGTCGAAAGACGAGGCATAGGGCGTCGTCGCGACGTGGCCTTTCAGCTTCGGATTGAGAAAATCGGCGAATTTCGTCGGAACGTCGCTGCCCTGGAAGACCGTCGTGTTGTAGGCGATCCCGACGGTGCTGCTCATCACCGGCACCGCGACGCCCTCCGGCGAAACGAGCTCGGGGCGCTGCAGATTGGGCGCCCAGCTTTTCCAATCGACCTTCTCGCCGCCGCCGCCCGCGATCAGATCCATCATGTGATTGGCGTAGCCGATGATGACGTCGGTGACCGCCGCGTGATGCGCCTGATATTGCTGCACCACCTGCGCGACGACATTGGGCATCGGCGGCCCCGGCGTGAAGCGCACATCGAGGGTGAGGCCGTAGTATTTGTTGAAGCCCTCGATGAGGGGTGTCATCGGATTGCCGAGCGTGCCTTCGCCCGTGACGATCGATAGCTGGCCTTCCTGACGCGCCGCGTCGATAATGGCTTTGAGCTTGGGGTTGTCGGCGGCCGATTGCGCGTGCGCCGCCGCGTTGATGCTGACCGCGCAAGCCGCAGCGAAGAGAGCCAGGGCGAGCTTACGCATCGGCGGTAACTCCCACGGTGGCGTCGAGCCCGCTGCTCCAATGCCATGCTTTCGTCGGTTTGCCGGCGGCCAGCGCGTCGAGCTCGCGCAGCCAGAGGCGGCGCAGCAGCACGATGCCGACATCGGAGCGGCCGAGATATTCGTTTTCGCGATCGGCGATGATGCCCTGGCCGAGCTGCGCGACATCGTCTTGGATGCCGACGATCTCGGGATGGTCTTTCAGCTCTTCGATATGAATCTTGCCGCGACGCACTGCCGCGCCGAGCTCCGCGACCGAGCGGTGATCGTGCGGCTTCTGCGCCTGCCGCTCGCGAAAGCGCTCGGCCGCCTCGCCGGTGAGGTGGTGGAGATGAATGTTGAAGCTGTTGTGGCAGAGATCGTCGATCGGCACGCGCCACGCGACCATGTCGCTCCAATTGCCGTTGGGGCCGGTCGGCGACGATTTTATGTGAATCATGCTCGGCATGCCGAATTGCGTCACGCGCACGCCGCCGCCCGGCCGCTGCGCCTTGAGGGCGAGGCCCCAATCGGTCTCATCGGCCGAGACTTGCGGCACGCCGATGAGCCCACCTTCGGTGAAGGCCGAGGTGCGATGCGCGAAGGCGACATGCACCGGGTCACATTGGTTTTCGAGGTTGTTGAAGAAGTTGCAATCGCGGCGATAGGACGAGGTCTCGCGCACGCCTTCTTTCTCGAGATCGTGATAGCGGGGAAACGGCGGCGGCTCGCCCTCGCCGAGATAGGCGAAGATCAGGCCGAGATATTCGCGTGTCGGATAGGAACGGATCGAGACCGTCTTGCAGAAGCCTTCGCGCTCGGCCGGCGCTTCGACGCAACGGCCATCGGGCCCATATTTCCAGCCGTGATAGAAGCAGCGCAGCGCGTTGCCTTCGACCCAGCCGGTCGAGAGCAAGGTGCCGCGATGCGCGCAATAGGGAGCCAGCACTTGCGCGACGCCGTCCTCGCCGCGGTAGAGCGTGAAATCCTCGCTCATCACATGCAGCGGCTTGGCGCGGCCGGCGAGGATATCTTCGGCGCGCGCGATCGGCTGCCAGAAACTGCGCAGATAACGGCCGCCGATCGTGCCCGGTCCGGTCTGGACGATCCTGCTGTAATCGCTGCTCGGCATAAGCGTCTCCTCCTTCACATCGCTTTATCCGGACGTTTCTCGTCCCGCCCGGGCACGACGCTAAAGCCTAGCGCCATCCGGCTGCCGGATCGCGATATCGCCGGCGCGGACCCGGTTTTCCGTTTCCGGATTGGCTCCTAAATTGGATCCAATGATTTTTATGCTAAGGTGCGCCGGCGAGTCAACGGCGCCGAGGCGCGAAGAATGGGTTTGGCGGCCAAATTGTCTCGATCGAAAAAGCCGGCAGTCGCGGCCGCGCCGGCTCCGGCGGAGCCGCGCGCGCAAGCCTGGCAGGTGGCCGAGCAGATCCGGCACATGATCGTCCGTGGCGCCGTCGCGCCCGGCGTCCATCTCAGCCAGGAGGACCTGGCCCGCACTTTCGGCGTGAGCCGGTTTCCCATCCGCGAAGCGCTGAAATTGCTCGCCGCGGAAACCATCGTCGTGCACGATCTCAATCGCGGCTTTTTCGTCGCTGCGTTGTCGAGCGCCGAGGCACGGCAACTCTATCGCTTGCGAAAGCTGGTTGAGACCGACCTCTTCGAAGGTCTGATCTGGCCGACAGCACAACAGCTCAAAGGGCTTGAGGCGCTTCTCACCGAGTTGGTCGAGAAGAGCCACAATCCGCGCCGCAGCGATTGGGCGCATCTCCACGGCAAATTCCAGAAGGCGATTATTCGTCTGTCGGACCAGGACGTCGTGGTGCGCGAAGCCGAGCGGCTCTGGACGCTGACGGAGCGCTATCGTTCGTTCCTGCCGTACGACATCAACGATCCCGAGCCCATGAAAAGGCGTCGCGAGATTTTCGATGCGCTGCGGTCGCAAGAGCGCCGCAAGCTCATCACCTCGGTCGATCTGGGGCGGCAGGAAGCGCTCGATGCGGTTTTGGCGTCGCTGGAGTCGCGCGGACTCTAGCCGCGATCACATCGGCCCGGTGCGGATCTTTCTCGCATAGCGCAGATAGAGCACGACCAGCGGCAAAAGCAGCGCGATCATGATGAGATTCGCCGCCGCCGCCGCGTCGAACGAGCCGCCATACCAGAGACCCCAGATCGCGACCGAATAAGTGACGTTGCTCGCCGAGAAGAGGATCATCGGGATCGTCATCTCGCGGAAGGTGAGCAGCGCGATCCAGAGCCAGCCGAAGAGCAACGCGGGCAGCAGCAGCGGGACGACGATGCGGCGCAGCGTGACGAGCAGCGAGGCGCCGGCCATCGATGCCGCTTCCTCGAGCTCGGTGTGAATCTGGATCAGCGCGCTGTTGGTGATGCGGCTGCCGAAGGCGAGCATAACGATCGCCATGACGATGATGATGAGCAGCAGCGAGCCTGATAGGTCGAAGGCGCCGCCCGATAGCGCCAAGGCGAACACCAGCGCGACGAAAGCGAAGATGGTGCTCGGCACGGCATGCGGCAAGAAGGCGATGAAATCGAACGCGACGCGGAACCGGCTGCGCGTGCGGAGCACGACCCACGAGAAGATCAGGCTCATCGCCAAAGCGAGCGCCGGTACGCTGATCATGAGGATGGCGGTGTTCATCAGCCCGCGCAGCAGCAGCGACCAGTTGAGGTGCGTGTAGTTGTTGAACGAGAGCGCGCCGAGCGCCTTGGCCGAGAAGGGCTGGAAATAGGGTAGGAGCGACGCCCAGACCATCATCGCCAGCGGCAAAATCTTGCCGATGAGAAAAAAGAAAGCGATGAAGCTCCAGGCGAGGAAGCGCCAGTGCCCGAGTGCCGTCAGCCGCGGCCGGTAGGCTTTGCCCGAGACGATCTGATAGCGGCGCGATTGCAGCAGAACGCGGCTGTACCACCAACTCAAGAGCAGCGCGATCACGACCATGAAACTCGCGAAAGCGGCAATGAGGCCATAGCGCGGCTCGCCGTTCAGCGGGTTCGACATGACGTAAAGATAGGTGCTGAAGGTGTAGATGCGGTTGCTCATGCCGAGCACCAACGGCACGTCGAAAGCGCCGATGGCGATGGTGAAAACATAAAGCCCCGAGGCAAGGAGGCCGGGCCAGGCGAGCGGCAGCAGCACATGCCGCAGCGTGGAGCCGAAACGCGCGCCGCACATCTGTGCCGCTTCTTCGAGATAGGAGTCCATCGAGCGCAGGCTCGCCGCGGTCATCACGAACACGACCGAGGCAAGGCCGAGTCCTTGGACGAGGCCCATGCCCGGCAGGTTGATGATGCTGAGCGGCGCGTCGCTCGGCCCGAACAGGCCGCGCAGCCAGACATTCACCATGCCGATGCGCGGATGCAGCACGAACAGCCAGCCCATGGCCGAGAAAAAGCTCGGAATGAAGATGCCGAGCGTCATCATCGCGTAGATCGCGGATTTCCCGCGGATGTCGGAGCGCTCGGCGAGCCAGGCAATCGGTACGCCGAAGGCAAAGGCGACGATCAGCGTGTAGGCTGCGAAGCCCAGGCTGTTGAGCAGGGCGCGATAGGCGAAGGGATCGGAATAAATCTCGATGTAGTGCTGCAGCGTCAGCGTCGGGCTGAGGAGCGACTCGCGGAAGCTGATCCAAAACGTGCCCAGCAGAAGCACGACGATGATGACCGCCGGCAGCACCGCCAGCGCGATCATGCAACCGGCGAGGTCGATGCGCGGCAAGAAACGCGCGCCGCGCGATATCTCCGGCTGTCGAACAAATGCGCCGCTCGTCAACGCAAGATTCCTTCCTTAAAGGTACGATTTACCCCTTAAAGGTACGATTTACCGCGATTGTAACGGAAAGATGTCGGCGTTTGGAACGCGCCGCTGCATAAGTCTCTTTTGGCGGGGCGCGGAAATGGCGTAGAATCGATTTTCGATCCATCTACTCGGTGCGAGGGAAGGAAGCAGCACCATGCCCGCAGACAAACCGAAGAAGACCGCGGCCCCGGAGCCGGGTGCACCATTCGATACGATCTTCGCCTTCAACCGCAACGCCTTCGAGGCGTGGGCACACAACATGTCGAAACTGTCGCAGGAAATGGCGCAGTTCATGCAGTCGCGCCTCAAGGAAGAGGGGGCGATGTGGGAGAAGCTCGCCGCCTGCCGGGACCCGGCCGAGTTACTGCAATGCCAAAGCGAATTCGCGGCGAAGACCGGAACCGACTATGCCGAAGCGGCGCAAAAGCTGTCGCGCCTGATGCTCGATTTCGCCAATACCAGCGTTAAGCCCAGTCGCGCGCCCGAGACCGATTGAGCGGCCCCCTTGATCGCCTGGGCGCTGCCTAGAGCAGCGCGCGCAGCGGCGGGTTCTCGAGATAGTCTTTGACGATGTGCCGCGCGTATTGGCGCAGCACGCGCTTGTCGTCGGGATCGCCATCGACGGCGGAGAGCGGCACGATGCGGTCGTTGCCATAGGTCGATGTCGGCGCGCCGTTGAAATCATAGAGGAAGGGCAGCGCCTCGCCGCGTTGCGCCGCTTCGATGCCGCGGCGCAACAGGCGGCGGAACAGCGCGACGCCGGTGTCGCCGACACCGAGATGCTCTTTGCTGTGCGGCGTGATCGGACCCTGGCTGGTCATCGCGTCGTAATCGCCGGGCACACGCTGGCGCTCTTCGTAAGGGCGATTGGGGCTTTGGCCGAAATTGTTGAACTGGCCGGCGATTCGCTTGTCGCGCGTTTCGTTGTCGCGCAGGTGGAAGAAGGTGAAGTTGATGCAGTTGTGATCGTCGACCGGCGTGGTCCAGAGAGTCAGCCAGGGCGCCGCCGCTGCTTTCTGGCCGCGGCCGTTCTCGAACACGCTGGTGATGCTGTGGATGTTCGGCATCAGCGCATCGGTCGAGCGCGCCCAGATATTGTCGCCGACCCGACGCACCGCGACATAGATGCAGCCGACCGGCGTCTCCGACCATTCGATCTCGGGAATGACGCCGAAGCCGTCGCCGAAGGGGTTGGGCTGGCCCGGCAAAACGTGCAGCGTCGCCGTGTGGACCGGGTCCATCACATTCTCTTTGAGTTGCAGCCAATTGCAGGTCCAGGGCAGACGGTCGCCGGCTTCCATGCGGATGCCGGGCACGTTGAAACGGTCGTAATTGGGGAAGGGCGGCTTCTGCTCGATCGGCCCCATATAGACGAAGACCATGCCGCAGAAGACATGCGTCGGATACGCCGGCTGTGCAACCTGGCGCTGCAGCACTTCGAGCGGTTCGCCCGGCGCTTCGAGGATGGTGCCGTCGATATCGTAAAGCCGACCGTGATAGCAGCAGCGGATGCCGCGCTCTTCGATCTGGCCGAATTCGAGCGAGGTGTTGCGATGGCAGCAATGCTTATGCGCGCAGCCATAGCGCCCACTCTTGTCGCGGAATAGGACGAGGTCCTCGCCGAGGACGCGCTGCACGAAAGGCAGATCCTTGATCTCGTGCTCCCAGGCGGCGGCCTGCCAGAAGCGGCGGTGGTATTCGCCGCCCGGGGTGCCTGGCCCAACCTGGGTCAGGAACAGATCCGGCTTGCCGGCCTCGGTATGGCGATAGCCGGAAAAACCCAGGCTGGTGCTGCCGCTGCTGTCCATGATGCCCTCCCATCTCGCGACCGGCATTAACGATTGTTGCCGGTCATCCTGTCAGCTTTAGTTTGTGCGAGGCTTTGCGGTGACGCAAGCGGGACGACCGCCGATTCGACACCGCGGCAGGGAGAAATCCAAGGATTACTGCCCGAAGCGCAAGCTTGGCGCAATAATTCTCGCAAAACGAAGTAGCGTTCGGCGCGTGATGGCGCTACTTCATGCCTATCACTGTCATAGACATGCGAAAGGGACATCGGTGATCATTAATATTGGTCAAGTTTCCGATTTGCATATTGATACGATCGTGGAGGCGCCGTGCCCGGACATTTACCTGGGCCCCCGTCGCCGCCGTGACCCCGGCCCGCCGACCACCGCCGCGCTCTCGAAGGCGCTCCGCGAGTGGGAAGCCGGCGCCGAGGCAAACGCCAACAACGGCTGATCGCTCTTCTTCAGCTCTTAGCCAGAACGAAAACGGCGCGGGGAGCCTTCCCGCGCCGTTTTGCTTTAAGTGTTGCTCGTCCCGCTAGTTGCCGGTCGCGCCCGAGGTATCACCACTGGGCCCGAGAGTCTGGGGCATGCCTGGGGCGTAGGGCGCCCCATAAGGGGCCGGATAGGGCCGGGCCGGCGCGGCGTAGGGATAAGACGGCCCCGGCGCCGGGTACGCGTAACCCTGCGGCGCGTAGCCGTAACGCGGCGGCGGGCCATAGCCATAAGGCGGGTAGTAGACGCAGCCGCTCAGCAACACGCACAGCGAAGCTAACGCAACAAGGCGGGACATGATCTTCCTCCGATGTCTCCCGATAACACCCGGCGACCGCCCAAGTTGCCGTTGTTAGCCGCTGCTTAAACTTTGGCAGGCAAAGCTTCTTCCCAAGAGAAGCGGAGCCAATCAATCAATGCGAAGGACGCTGAGCTTTCGAGCGCGCGCCACCCGAATCGCCGAACCCGGTCGTGGGGTTGCGATCATGTCGCTTGGGCTGATGCTGCTGGTCATGTTTTTCGATGCGCTCGGTACGCTGCCCTGAAGCAGCGCCGAACCCGCGCGCTAACCGGCAAAGCAGCGGTTACGAAGACGAATCCCGCCCATAAAGCGCGTCGAGTTTCTTCTTGCGTTGCTGCTGGGTGTAAATCTCGGCCGATCGCATCGCGAACGTAGCGGAGCCAAGGGTGACGATGCCAAGCAGCGTCAGCTCGGCGATATCGTCCCACCTCGCGCCGTGGCTCAAGGCCGACCCCAAAAGATAGCCGCAAATCGCAACCGCGACGGTGCAAAGCCCCGCTCGAAACCCGAGCAGGCGGCGCGCCGCAAGGCGCAATTCCTCGAAAACTGATTCCATGATTCCCCCGACGCCGCGATTGTCGCTCATCAGAGGTAAAAAAACATTCGCTAAATTGGCGCAGCAATAGCCAAGCATAAGCCATCCGTGGTCGCGATCGCGGAACCTCGTGCAATCAATCTCGTTTCACAGACAAAACACGAGGAGTGAGAGATGCTCTATTGGGCGTTGGTGTTCTTCATCATTGCGATCATTGCCGGGTTCTTCGGCTTCTTCGGCCTCGCGGGTGCGGCGGCCGGTATCGCTAAGATTCTGTTCTTTGTCTTCCTCGTTCTGCTGGTGATCAGCCTTCTCTCAGGCGGCTGGCGTCGGGGACCGACAATCTAGCGAGCGTTCGTTATTCGGGCGGACCGGCCTCTACGGCCGGTCCGTCAGCTTCGCGTAGCGCTGATCGATCAGTGTCGACGCGTCGAGATGAAATTTTTGTAGGCCCCTTGCTTCGTACCAATCGAGCATGCGTTGCAGGTCGGCGAGGGCAATCCGCGCTTCCGGGTCGACATAGTTGAGTCCGCGACGGACCACATCTTCCGGCTGGCCAAGACCTTTCGCCACCAGCGCGATCATCTCACCGGCATTGGGCTGATCGGCGCGATTGCCTTGCGCGTCGAGGAAAGCTGCGTCCCAGGCTTGCGCGCCTTGGCGAAAGGCTACGAGGAAGCGCTTCACCGTCTCCGGCCTTTCATTGGCGAATTTGGTCGACGTCACCGTGCCGCTGACATCGGCGCCATGCACCTCTTCGTCCAGCCAGCCGATTTGCCGCGCGCCGCCGCGATTGACGATGGCGTAGAGATTGGCGGAGCTCATGATCGCGGCATCGACCTGATTGCCGGTCAACGCCGAGGCGACGTTGGAATTCGATTGCAGCCCCATGACGCGCACGGTCTTGAGATCGATGTGATATTTGTCGAGGACAAGGGCCATCGAATATTCGAGCGGCGAGCCGGGTTGGGTGACGCCGACCGAATGGCCGCCGAGCTTGGCGACGCTCGTCAGCCCCGCGGCGTAGGCCTGGTTGGAGGCGACGAAGCCGAGGCCATGAAAGCCTTTATGCTCGACCGTGTCGCCGCCGATGATCTTCAGCGTGCCTTGATGGCCGAGGACGAAGAACGGCTCGCTCAAACCCGTCGTGCCGAAATCGGCATCGCCGCTGGCGATGGCGAGCGCGATCGGCTGCGATGATTCGAATGGCATGAGCTTGGCGTCGAGCCCTTGTGCCGCGAAGAAGCCCTTGGCGTCGGCAACGATGATCGACAGGCTCGCGAGCGAGGTGCCGACGTAGCCGATGCGGATCGGATCGCCCGCCCGAGCGCTGACGGCGCCGAGCGATAGCGCGAAACAGCCGATCGCGAGCGCGCGGATCATCTATTCCGCCGCCGATTTCTCCGGGAACCAGCGATGCATCAGCGGATCGACCGTGCCGCCATTCTTTTTCATCTCCGCCAGCCACTCCGGATGGATGCGCGGATCCTGATCGTCGTATTCGATCTGATCGCCGCCATCCTTGATGCTGCGCGCCGTCGCGCCGAGTTTCTCGCTGTCCGGATCGCCGCCGGTGCGCCGCGCCGCCGAGGTCATCGGATAGCGGATCCCGCCGATGCCGGTGGCGAGATAGCGCGCCGCGCGATCGCAGGTGTTGAAATGCTGATGGATCTGCTGCTCGGCCGGCGGATAGACAATGCCGTGCCGCCAATCGATGCGGCGGTAATCCTTGTCTCCCTCGAACCAGGCCAGTGAATAACCGGTGCCGACCAGGAACATCACATGCGTGCCGGCGCTGTGGCGATGCGCCTTCTTATAGGTGCCGGGCGGCATTTCCGAGATATGCGCGTGCATCGAGCTGTCAGCGAGGATGAGCTTGATGTTGGCGCCGCCGGCGCCGCGCGCTTCGTAGGATTGCAGCTCGAGCTGCTCGAGATCGGGAACGAAATTCGTCTCCCACATGTGGCTGCCTTGGCGCACCAGCAGCAGGTCGCCTTCGCCGGTGTAGTACTCGTCCTTGCCGATGCGGTCGGTGAAAGGCGCGTTGGTGTCGAAGATGAATTGCTCGTTGTGGAAGATGTTCATGATCAGCGGCATGTTGACGGTTGAGACCATCAGCGCGCGCTTCTGGCCGCTGCCGTTGAAATGGCGATGCTTGGCGTTGAGCGGGATCGCGAAAAGGCTGCGCGGTCCCCATTCGAAGCTGCGCTTGGCGCCATCGGGAAATTCGAGCTGCGTGCTGCCGCTGCCATCAAGGACATAGACGACCTCCTCATAGAGGTGCTTGACCGGGGTCGAGGACGCGCCCGGCGGCAGCTCGTAGAGGAACATGGTTGCGAAATCGCCGCGGCCTTTGAGGTGGCACGCCGCGCCGTTCATCCCGAAGCGAGCCCAGGGTTTGGTCTCGACCGCGAAGAGATCGAGCGCGTAATCCTCCGCGATCGGCACGCCTTCGCCCTTGATCCAGTCGCCGTAGGAATCGAGCCGCAAGCGCGGCTTGGTCGGCTGCTCGGTCATGGCATTCCTCCAAATCGGTCGCGAGGCTCGATTATACATTGAGACCAGTCGTCATGCTCTATGTCGGGTTTCGGGCGCAGACCGGACCGAGGGTTAGAGCGGATTGAACTTCCGCTAATGCCCCGACCCAGACCTGGCTGCGCGATCGATGTCTCGCGCTGCCAAGTCCCGGTCGCGACGCTTCAGTTGAGCGGCTCGACGTGCACCAACGCGTGATCGTGGTTGCTGCCGACCCAGACGCTGGTCCGCGGCGTCGTGTCGTCGATGAAGATCGTTCGCATATTGGTGTCCGACGGCATCAGATACTGGTCGGTCTGCCCGGTCTTGGGATCGGACCGCACGACGCGGTCGGTGCTCATCGTGGAAGACCAGATGATACCGTGCTTGTCGATTTCGGAGCGATACGGGTTGGTGTAAGCGGGCAACTGATATTCCGTGAATTGACGCGTTTTCGGATTGAACACCGCAACCTGGTTGCCCTGGTATTCGGTGGCGACGATGTCGCCATTCGCCGAGACATCCATGCGGCGCAAGCGTGAATTCGCCGTCGGCGGTTTGTACCAGGTCACCTTGAGCGTCTTCGCGTCGATCTCGCCGAGATAGCCGGTGCTGAATTCGGCCATCCACAGATTGTTCTGGGCGTCGGAGATGACCTGATAGATGCCGTAATGATGATTGGCGGCATCCGGCAGCTCGTCGGTCGGATGGAACCGCTCCCAATTGCCGCTGGCGAGGTCGAGGCGATAGATGTATTGCGTGCCGACGTCCTTCGTCCACACCTTGCCGTCGACGTCATGGCGATCGCCGACGAAATTCAGCTGGACGCGGTCATCGTTCCACTTCGCCGGCACCGGATAATATTTGATCGCGCCGGTCTTCGGGTCGATCGTGCCGAGGGAGGCCTGGTACATCATGTCGAACCAGATCAGACCCTGCTTGTCGAATTGCAGGCTGAGCTGGCCCACCGGCGCTTTCTCTTTGAATTTTTTCACCGGATATTGGGTGAGCTCGAGCGTCTTCGGATTGAGCTTGCCGAGGAAGCTCTGGCCGAAATCCGAGTACCAGATGTTGCCGTCCTTATCGCGGACGACGTCGTGCGGTTCGATGGTCTCACCCGGCAACGCGTACTCGGTCACGATGACCTTGGTGGAATCGCCGCTAGGGCGCGGCAGTGTCTTGAGCTGATACGTCCAGGTGTCCGCCGAGCTTAGATTGACGGTCGCCAAATACTGCGCCGGCTTGAGAAACTGCTGCGGCGTGCCGGAGCGCGATTCGTCCAGCATCTTCTGCGGCTTGATCGGCTGACTGACCGGGCCATAGCCCGCCATGCGGTGCATCACCTGCATGAATTCATCGGCATTATGGGTCGACAGCGCGATCCGTTGGAGCGTGTGACAGCTGGTGCAATTGAGCAGCGCGGCTTTCTGTTCGTTCGTGCCGGGCATGCTCATCGTCCACTCGGCATCGGTAAGCTGGCCGGCAAGATTCTTGGTCGGTTCGAGCTTCAGGGCCACATCGGCGGTCTTGCCCGCGGCCACAGTGGCACCCGCCGGCGCGGCAAGATCATAGCCGACCGCGCGGATCGCGAGCGTGTAATGGCCGGGCGAGAGCCGCGCCGCCGGGAATTGGAAATTGCCTTTGGCATCGGACACCACGCTCACCGAGACGATCGAGCGCCGCAGCGTGCATTTGAGCGCTTGGTCGCCCGCAGCGCCGGATCCATTTGCCTTCGGGGCGCAGTCGCCGGCGCCTTCCGGGCCGGCCGCGCGCGCAGTGACGACGACGCCTTCCATGGCGCCATCGGCTTGGGAGGTCACATGACCGGAAATGGCCGGCGTCGCCTGATGGGCGGCATAGACGGCGGATGGCGTAATCTCTGTCAGTCCGACCGCTAGGACGGCCGTCATGCCAAACCTGAGCATCGATTTCATAGCTCGCTCCCTTGAGATCGGTGTGCTCTGCCCGCGGGCAGTCTCCGGACGATAACGGACGTCAAAGTGCGGACAGGTAGTGCGCGATCGCCTCACGCTGACTCTTGGTCAGCGCTTTCATGAATCCCGGCATATCGAGGTTGTTGGTCCGCGTTCCATCGGCAAAACCGTTCATGGCGCCGATCAGGTACTCGTAGCTAAGGCCTGCCAATCGCGGCGCCGGCGCGCCACCCTCGAAATTCAGCCCGTGACATGCCTCGCACATGGCTGCGTCCTTGGGCGCCGGCTTCGCGGCCGTTTTCACGGAGGCCGCCGGCCAGGTCTTGGCGGCGAAATAGTCCGCTACCGAACGAAGATCTTCGAGGCTGAAGGATTGGGCGATGGACGCCATCGTCGCATTGCTGCGGGCACCGCTGTGGTAGTCGTGCAGGTCCTTATAAAGGTAACTGCCCTGCTGCCCCGAGATGATCGGCGTGTTGGTCGCGACGGGCTTGCCGTCCTGGCCATGGCAGCCGGCGCATACTTCCACGCGGCTGGCGATGTCGTCCGCACCATAGGCGGGCAACGTGACCGCGGTGGCGATGGCAAAAAAGACGATGGCGAGGGGACTTTTGAACATGATCGCACGCCCCATCAACGTTCGACCGCGCCGACGCCGAACAATCGGGACAATGGATAAGCAAAGGCGGGCTGTTGCCACGCGCAATTCTTCTCGGCGCCACGACATCTACGCATTCTCCCCACGGTAGGCTCTATCTTTATTGGCCTAGGCTATCACGGAGGGGCATCTATGCAAAGTATGGCGGAAATCGGGGGGTCTTTGATGGCCTCGCGGATTGTGAGTTCAGTGTCCGATTTTTTCGAGCGGCTGCCGAGTCTCTCGACCTAATGGGAGAGCGGACAATTAAACGCGCCTAATGCCAGCTATCCCGATTTATGACCGTGCTCTAACCGAGCTCTTTCGCCAACAGCGCGCGGACGCGCTCGATGCGCGGCGACAGCGGCTCGGGGCGCCAGACGAGTTGGATCGCAACGCGGAGTCGGCCTTCGACCGGGAGCGCGCGCAGCGTGCCGCGTGCGATCTCGTCCTCAGCGATGATGCGCGGAGCGATCGCGACGCCGGCGCCGCTCATCACCATGTATTTGAGCGATTCGAGATCGTCGCAATCGCCGACGATCTCGGGCGCGACGCCGGCCTCGCTCAGGCGATCAAGCATCGTCCGGCTGTAGCCGATGCGCGGCTCGTTCACGAGCAGCGGCAGCTTCGCGAACTCGGCCAAAGGCAGCGCGTCGCGCCGCTTGGCCAGCGGATGATTCGCCAAAGGATGGTTAGGGGGCGTCAGCAGCGCGATCTCGGTCTCGGCCAGATTGCCGCGCAGCAGCTTCTCCGAAACCGGCTTCACCTCGCCCTCGAAGACGATAGCGAGATCGAGCCGCTGCTGGTGGACGAGCCGCAGCACCCGCCGCGTGGTCGCGGTCACCAATTCCCAGCGGGTTTTCACGTTGCTGGCGGCGAGGGTTCGCGCGACGCGCGGCAAAACCGATTGCGCAAGGCCGGAATTAATGCCGATGCGAACCGTCGCACCCGGCTTGCCCTTGAGCTCGCGTGCCAATTCCTTGAGCGCCGACATGCCGCTGACGACGCTGGCGGCGGATTCGAGAAACGCCAGGCCATTGGCGCTCGGCTCGACGCCGCGGCTGTTGCGATAGAAGAGGCTGAAGCCAAGCTCTTCTTCGAGCAGCCTTATTTGCTCGGATAGCGACGGCTGCGAGACGCCCATCTTGGCGGCGGCGCGGCTGAAGCTGCGCTCGTTCCAGATCGCATGGGCGTAACGAAGCTGGCGATCATTCATGCTGTTCAGACCGACGGCAGACTGCCCACGCAGAAGGCAATTGGATCATAGGGAGCGCCTATAGGGATATCCCGAAATATTCCTAGATTCCCGCGCCTCAAGCAACATAATCACAGACCAGCAAGCGGCGTTGGCCGCAGAGATAACAGGGACGGACGGCGACATGTCGGATTACGAACTCAATCGCGCCATCCACCACATCTATACCGATCGCGCGCGCACCGAGGCGTTTCGCCGGGGCGACTATGCCGTGCTCGACCGCTTCACGCTGACCGGCGAAGAGCGCCGCGCCTTGAGCGAGCGCGATTTTCCGGCGCTCTGGGCGTTGCATGTCCATCCGGTGCTGCTGTTCCACCTGTCGGCGGTGCTCAATCCGCGCGAATGGTATCTCGAGAACGTCGTGCCCAACATCAAAAACGTGCCGAACAAATTCTATGACTATTACCACCCGCGCGATACGAAAACGGCTTCGGCATGAGAGTCGCGACGTGATCCCGGTCCTGTGATGGCGGCCGCGTGATGGCAGCAAGCTGATGGCAGCGCACTAAATGGCAGCCCAGGGCGAACAGCTCCGCTCCGTCACGCAGCGCCGGCCGCGCCTGGGTCCGCGGCTTTCGCAGGTGAACATCAATGTCTGGCGGCTGCTCGTCTTTGTTCTGATCATCGCCGTCTGGTGGCTGGTCGCGGTGCTGGTCGGCCAGAATTTCTTCCCGACGCCGTGGCAGACGGCGGTTGCTTCGGTGCAAGTGATTGGCGACGGCAGCGTGCCGCGCGCGACGCTCGACAGCGTCGGGGTGTTTCTCGCCGGCTTCCTGCTCTCGGCGGCTTTCGCCATTCCCTTTGGCTTGTTGATGGGCGGCATCCGTATCTTCGGCGCGACGATCGAAGGCTATGTCAACGCGCTCTCCGCGATGCCCCGTGTCGCTTTCATCCCGCTGGTGATCGTGTTCCTGGGGCTTGGCTTTGAGGCCAAGGTCTTCATCGTCTTCATCGGCGCGGTCATGCCGATCCTTATCAACACCTATTACGGCGTACTCAATTCCGACGGCGAGCTGATCGAGATGGCGCGCTCGGCCGGGGCCAGCGATACGCAGATTTTTAGGAAGATCATGCTGCCCGGCGCGCTGCCGTACATCACGGCTGGTCTCCGCGTCGGCGCGTCGCTTGCGCTCATCAATACGGTCGTCGCCGAGCTCTACACGGCGGTTAACGGGCTGGGCGGGTTGTTGTCGGTCTACGGCAACAGCTTCCGCATGGCGCCCTATTTCGTCGTCGTCTGCGTGCTCGCCGTGATCGGCGTTTGCATCATGCAATCCCTGAAGCTGCTGGAGCGCCGCATGGAGCGGTGGCGCTACCGCGGCGATTCCATCTGAAGCTCCGAGTGAAGAGAATCCCATGGCCCAGATCGTTTCGGTAATCGCCTCGACCCACAATCCGCGCATCTTCTGGAATCGCGATCAGGCCGATCCGAAAGATATGGAGACGCTCTACGGCACCTTCGGCAAGGTGCGCGAGCTGCTCGCAGCCACCAAGCCCAGTCTGATCGTCGGCATCGCCAACGATCATCTCGACAATTTCTTCTTCGACAATCTGCCGACATTCGCGGTCGGCACCGGGCCGGTCGCCGAAGGCCCGTTCTGGTACGAGACCGATGTGATGCATCTGCCGCGCTATCGCGCGTCCGTGCATCAGGATTTGGCGCAGTTCCTGCTCCGCCGCGGCATCGAAGAAGGCGTGCAATTCAGCCAAGTACACGACTTCAAGATCGACCACGCCTTTACCGTGCCGCTGTCTTTCGTGCGGCCCGAAGAAGATCTGCCGTTCGTGCCGGTGATGACGAATGCCTTCGGCTATCCGATTCCGCCCAACCGCAAATGGTACGAGCTCGGCCAGTTCCTGCGCCGCACGCTCGAGGCCTGGCCGGGGGATGAACGTGTCGCGGTGATCGGCTCGTTCAACCTCACCGTCGAGGTCGGCGGACCGAAGATGGGGAATTACAATTTCGATCTGCAGCGCTGGATCCTCGAGCAGATGCGTCTCGGGAATCGCGACGAAATTTTGAAGACACTGACCGTGCCGCGCCTCATCGAGGAAGGCAATTCGACCTCGGAATTCCTCAACTACGTCACCTGCCTCGGCGTCGTCGAAGAGCGCAAGCCGACCTTCATCGATCACAAGCCGGTCAAAGGCGTCGGCACCTGTCCGGTGGCCTTCTGGGACCTCACGGGAGCCGCGGCGTGAGAGCACTTGCTTTTGTTTTCGTTGGGGCACTGACCGCGGCGACGCTGGCGATACCGGCGGCGCGTGCCGAGCCCTTCAGGCTCATCGTCACCGAAACCGAGACGCCGCTCGTCCCCAATTCCGTCGCCGATCTCGCGATCGGTCTCGGTTATTACAAACGTGCCGGCGTCGATGTCGAACTGGTGCGCGTGCAGCAAACACCGTCGGCCATTGCGGCGCTGCGTTCGGGCCAGGGCGATATGGCGAATGTTGCCCTCGATACCGCGTTGCAACTCGTCGGCCGCGACCAGATGAAGCTGAAAGGCGTGGTCTCGCCTGACAAGGCGTTGCCGTTCATGATCGCGGCAAAGAAGAGTATCGGCGCGGTCAAGGATATGACCGGCAAGGTATTCGGCGTCGCGCGCGTCGGCAGTGCCGATTATGCGATGAGCCGCGTCGTGCTCGATAAGCTCGGCATCGATGTCGACAGCCTGCGCTATCTCGCCGTGGGTCAGCCGCCAGTGCGCGCGCAGGCGCTCGCCGCCGGGCAGATCGATGCAACGACGATCTCGATCGGCGTCTGGCTTGCGATGCCGGATAAGAGCAACGTCAAGGAAATGGTCGATCAGGCGAGCTTTTACAAAGCCGCGCCATTCGTCTCGAAGCTTAACGTCGTGACCGATGACGTAGCGAAAACCAAAGCAACGGCAGTCGCTGGCGTGGTGCGCGGCATCATTCTCGCCTCGCGCGACTTCGCCAAGGACCCGTCGCTCTGGGTGAAGGCGATGGAAAAAGCGCGGCCCGATGTGAAGCCGGCCGATCTCGAAGCGCTCGGCGAGGCCTATCGCAAAGAATGGAGCGTCAATGGCGGACTCAATCTCGACGCCGTGAAATTCACCACCGACACCGATTACAAATTGCCCGACTTCAAGGATCTGCGCACCGTGAAGCCGAAGGAATGGATCGACACAAGCTTCATCGACGGCGTGTTGAAGGACATCGGCACCGATAAGACCATGGACGAGACCGGCCGATGAACGATGCCGGGATCGCCATCCGCAACGTCTCCAAGGCGTTTCGCCGCGCCAAGGAAGAGACGGGCGTTCAGGCGCTCCAGCAGGTCTCGCTCGATATCGAGCCCAACACCTTCGTCTCATTGGTCGGGCCGTCGGGCTGCGGCAAGACGACCCTGCTGCGCATGCTGAACGGGCTCATCGCGCCCGATAGCGGCGATATCCTCGTTGGCGGCGAGCCGCCGCGTCCCGGCCCGCATATGGGCTTCGTCTTCCAATCCTTTCGACTGATGCCGTGGCGGACGATCCGCGACAATGTCTCGTTCCCGTGCGAGGTCGGCGGGCTCGATGCGAAAGAGCGCGCCGAGCGCGCCGATCGACTGCTCGACATGGTTGGCTTGCGGCGCTTCGCCGATTCTTTTCCGAACGAGCTGTCGGGCGGCATGAAGCAACGCGCCGCATTGGCGCGCGCGCTGATTGCCGAGCCGCGCTATCTCTTGATGGACGAGCCGTTCGCCAGCCTCGACGCGCAAACGCGCGAATTCATGCAGATCGAGCTGATGAAGCTCTGGCAGCTTCATAAGAGCATCGTCGTCTTTGTGACGCATAGCGTCGATGAAGCGGTTTTGCTCTCCGACAAAATTGTGTTGCTGCGGCCTCGGCCGGGTCAGGTGGCGGAAGTACTGGACGTCAACCTGCCGCATCCGCGCTGGGAATACGATGCGCGCGAGCGGCCGGAATTCGTGCAGCTCCGTCATTATCTGTGGGAGCGGATCAAGGCGATGGTCGCCGCCGATCCGCAATCCGAATTCTATATGCGCGCGACCAAGCCATCGAACGCTGTGCTGGGCGCGGGCACGTGACAGCACAGACCGCGCGCGGCCGCAACGGCGTCGTGTCGGCGGGGCATGGCCTCGCCGGCGAAGCCGCCATCGGCGTGCTGCGCGCCGGCGGCAATGCCGTCGATGCCTCGATCGCCGCGGCGCTGGTGCTGGCGGTGGTTTGTCCTTACGCGGTCAGCCTCGCCGGCGATCTCTATGCGCTGGTCTATGAGCCGAACGGAGGCACGGTCGCCGGGCTGAACGCGACCGGCGCCGCGCCTGCTGCGGCAACGCGCGAGCGTTTTGCCAACGGCATTCCCGGCAATGGCATTCTCTCGGCAACCGTGCCCGGTATGTTGCGCGGTCTCGACGACCTGGCGCGCCGTTTCGGCACGCGGCCCCTCCCTGTGCTGCTGGCGCCGGCGCTCCGCCTCGCCGAAGATGGCTTCCCGGTTCATCGCCAGCTCGCGGCGAATACGCGCGATCGCGCCGAGTTGCTCGCCAAGCATGCTGCCGCGCGTTCGCTTTTTCTTCCCGCCGGCAAGCCGCTCGAAGAGCATACGCTGCTTCGCCAGCCCGATCTTGCTTCGGTGCTGCGCACCATCGCGAGCGGTGGTGTCGATAGCTTCTATCGCGGCGACATCGCCCGGGAGATGGTGGAAGCGGCGCAGGCGGCGGGCGGGCTTTTCAGCGCCGAGGATTTCGCCGCGCATCAATCGTTATGGCAGGAGCCGATCGCGGCGCCGTTCTACGGCCACGACGTGCTGACCATGCCGCCGAATTCCTTCGGCGCGACCCTGCTGTGGCAATTGCTCGCGCTTGAGGCCGGCCGGATCGATGGCGTCGATCCTGACAGTGTCGATTTCATCCTGCAAGGCTATGAAGCGCGGCGCAGCGCCTATCGCGCCGTGGCGAAGCTCATCGCCGATCCAAGCCAGACCGAAGCCAAGCTCCGCCGTGCGTTGATCGAAGCCGTCGCCGGGGAGTCGCCTCGCGACGGGCAGCCAGCACCCGCCGAGGCGCGCGATCGCTGCACCACCTGCGTCACCGTGATCGATCGGGCTGGCATGGCCGTGTCGCTGATCGAAAGCGTCTCGGCGCCCTATGGAGCGGGCGTTGTCCTCGACGGCACCGGCATCCTGCTCAACAACCGCATGGCCGGTTTCAACATCGATGCCGAGAGCGACAATTGCGTTGCGCCGGGCAAGCGGCCGGCAAACACGCTCGCACCCTGCCTCGTGATGAAAGACGGCAAGTTGGTGATGAGCGTCGGCACACCGGGGACGGTCGGCCAGACCTGCACCTTGGCGCAATTCCTGGCGCGGGTGCTCGCTTGCCGCGAGGACCCGACCACGGCGACAGCCAAGCCGCGCTGGTCGGTCGATTTTCAGGGCAAGCTGGTGGTCGAAGATACGATGGCTCCGGCGCTGCGCGCGGCGGTTCAGGCGCGCGCACCCGAGTTGCGGGCGATGCGCGAAGGCTGGATCAGCTTCGGCTCGATCAAGCTCGCTGCCAGCACGCCGGACGGGCTGCTCGGCATCGCCGATCACCGGCGCGTCGCGGAGGCTCTCGCATGGTAGAGGGCGCGGTTATAAGCGGCGGCTATGCCTCGATCCGCAATTCCATTTTGCCGCGTGCGGCAGCACTTCGTACGATCTGCTCAACAGAATCCGCTATTCCAGCGATCGGAGAAAACTATGCGTAATGGCTATCGGGTCATCGACGTGGACAGCCACGTCACCCCCTCGCTCGAAGTGCTGCATCGCTATGCGAGCGCCGCGGCGAAGGATCGCTGGAGCGAGCTCGATCCTTATATCCGCACGATGAAATCGCCCGAGGGCCGCGGTCATCCGAAAGAGCCGTGGCACACGATCAAGGTCAACCCCATTCCTTACAACCGCATCGCGGGCCAAAAGGCGGGCGCCGAGAAGATCGAGAAGGGCGGCGCCGGCGCGGTCGAAGGCCGGGTCGAGAATGTCTCGTCCGAGGTCTGCCACGAACGCATTCAGCACGACAATCCGACCGGCCGTCTCGAAGACATGACGCTCGAAGGCGTCGATGTGAACGTGCTGATCCCCGGCACCTGGGCACCGGCGTCGAGCGCGCTCGATCCGGCGATCACCACCGGTCTCTACGACGCCTATCACAGCTATATGAAAGACTTCTGCAGCGCCGATCTCAATCGCCTCAAAGGTCTCTTCCTGGCGCCGGGCAAGAACATCCCCTGGGCGGTCGAGCAACTGAAGAAGCACGGCAAGGACAGCTGGATATCCTGCGTGTGGCCGTCGCTGCCCGAAGGCATGCCGATCGACGATCCCGATCTCGAGCCGCTCTGGGCGGTGATGAACGATCTGCATCTACCGATCATGCATCACAGCTTCTTCTACGAGCCGCCGTATTTCCCCGGCTATCGCGACATCTGGGGCAACTCGGCGATCGCCCGGACCGCGGCGCATCCCTGGGGCGCGCAGCGCTCGCTCGCTTACGTGATCTGCGGCGGCATCCTCGATCGCTATCCCAACATCAAGGTCGGCTATTCCGAGACCGGTCACGGCTGGCTGCCGACCTGGCTGCTGCGCCTCGACAGCCAGGTGCATTACGTGAAGGGCGTCATTCCGAAGCTCAAATACCTGCCGACGGAATATGCCAAACAAGGCCGCATCTGCGTCTGCATCGAGGCGCATGAAGGCCCGCTGATGACCAAGGCGGTGAACGATATCCTCGGCGACAAGTGCCTGATGTACGCGTCGGACTTCCCGCATCCTGAAAGCGATTGGCCGCATTCCGTCGACAACGTTCTCAAATGGGGTAACATCATCGGCGAGCCGGGGATGAAGAATCTCATGTCGGCGAACGCCGATCGTTATTTGCGGATGGCCTGATCGCTGGGAGGCGATGATGATGGATTTCGAGAAGGCGATGAAGTTTCTCGAGACCGCGAAATCCATCGGTCGCGAAAAAGGCGTCGAGGTATCGGTCGCGATCCTCGACGCGGCCGGGCATCCGGTGCTGGTCGCGCGCGGCAAGCCTGATTCGTGGCATGGCCCTTACATGGCGATGGGCAAGGCGCGGCTCGCCGCCGCCTTCAAGAAATCGACCGCCAAGCTGATGGAGCAATGGGCGGACCGCATGCACTATCCGCTCAGCCTGACCGAGATCATTCCCGGCGGTGTCACGCTCAATCCCGGCGGCGTGCCGATCTACGAGAACGGCGAATGCATCGGCGCGATCGGCGTCGGCGGCTCGTCGCCGCAAGGCGATCACGAGGTCGCGCGCAAGACGGTCGAGGCGCTCAATGCGCATAAGCCCGGCACGGGCAAAGATAAGCTTGGCCAGGAGGGGGAGGCAGCCGAATGAAGAAGCAGGCGATCCGCACCGAAAACGCGCCGGTTCCGACGGGGCCGTTCAACCAGGCGATCCGCATCGGCAACATGGTCTTCACCTCGGGCCAGGCCGGGCGCAATCGCGAGACCGGCAAGATGGGCGATATCCACGATCAGGCGCGGCGCTGCATCGGCAATCTCTCCGAGATACTGAAGACCGCCGGCGCGTCGCTCGCCGACGTCGTGAAGGTGACGGTGTTCCTGCGCAACGCCAGCGACTGGAAAGGCTTCAACGAAGAATACGTGAAGCTGATGCCCGAGCCGCTGCCGGCGCGGACCTCGGCGATCGTGCAGCTGAAAAGCGACGACATGCTGTGCGAAATGGAATGCATCGCCGTCATCCAGGATTGAGCTCTCGTCTTTTTAGATAAGGAATTCCCGATGAAATTCGGCTTGTTCGATCACGTCGACCAGAACGATCGCCCGCTGGTCGAGCAATTCGACGATCGTTTGAAATTCGCCGCGGCGGCGGACGAAGCCGGCTTCGCATGCTTGCTGGTGGCCGAGCATCACGGCACGCCGCTCAACATGGTCCCCAACCCCGCCGTCTATCTGTCGGCGGTGGCGCGGGCGACCAAGAAGATGCGCCTCGGCGCGCTGGTGTTTCTGCTGCCGCTCTATTCGCCGCTGCGCCTGATCGAAGAAATCGCGATGCTCGATCATCTGAGTCATGGTCGGCTCGAGGTCGGCGTCGGCCGGGGCGTCTCGCCGTTCGAGCTCAATTTCCACAAGGTCAATCACGACCAGTCGCGTGAAATCTTCCTCGATGCCTATGACTGCATCTTGAAAGGTCTGACCAGCGACGAGCTGAATCACGAAGGCCCGTTCTTCACCTATAAGAACGTGCCGATGGCGCTGAAGCCCCTGCAAAAACCCTATCCGCCGATCTGGTACGCGTCGTCGGCCGAATTCGGCTCGCGCTGGGCCGGTGAGCGTGGCCTGCATTTCGGAACGCTCGGCAACATGGAAACGGCGAAGAAGAACCTCGATGCCTACAAGGACGCCTTCGTCAAGGGGGGCAGTAAGGTCGCCCATCCGAAGCCGGAATATCCGGGCGGCGTGGTGATCGGCGTCAATCGGCAGGTCGTCGTCGCCGATACGGCGGAAGAGGCGCGGCGCATCGCCCAGCCGGCGCATGAGCAGCACCATGAGAAGATTACATGGCTCTTGAAGCGCAACGTCAACAGCGTGAACTACACGCAGCACATCGTCGGCGGTTATGACTCGGCGGTCGCGGCGGGCACCACCATCGCCGGCACGCCGGAACAAGTGACGGCCGAGCTCGAACGCCAGATCAAGGCGCTCGGCGTCAACCACATGAACCTGGCGATGTTCTTCGGCAACATGAAGCTCGACGACGCGCTGCGCTCGCAGAAGCTCTTTGCCACCGAGGTAATGCCGAAACTCGCCGCGCTCTAGGCGCGGCACCTGCGGTTAGAGTAGGGCCGCGCGGGTTGCGATCGACGCTGCTTCCGAGCGGTTGCGGGCGCCGATCTTGCGCAAGATTTGGCGCACGTGGAGCTTGATCGTGACCTCAGCGAGGTTCAATTCGCGACCGATTTCCTTGTTGGACGCGCCTGTCGCGACGAGGACCAGAACCTGCTTTTCGCGCGCGGTCAGGATGTCGTCGAATTTCTTGTCGACGCGCGGCACCGCGGTCTCGCTCGCGACGGCGGGCGATTCCTGGAGTATTTCGACAGGTAGGTAGCTACCGCCACCTAATACCATCGACAGCGCGGTCGCGAACAACTCGGACTGCATCGTCTTGGGAACGAAGCCGCGGGCGCCCCGTGCGATCGCCTGCCTGACGACGTCGCTGCTGGCGGTTCCCGACATCAAGATGACCGGCGTGTCGGGTGCGGCACCGATCACCCGCTCGGCGTTTGCGCCGGGATCGCCGTCGGAAAGGTGGATATCCAGGAGGATCAGATCGAACGCCGAGCCAGGCGCGGTCTTGATCGCCGCCAAGACTTCGTCCAGCGATCCCGCCTCGACAACGCTGCAATCGGGCAAAAGCCGCTCCAGGCGAAGGCGAACGGCTTCGCGATAGAGGGGATGATCGTCAGCGACGAGGATGCGGGTCGGCATAAAGGTTCTTCCTCATCACTCTGCCACGGTTCTCCGTGGGGGTTCCAGGCCTTCATGCGAGCAACGCGGGAAAAGAGGCTTAGTCGAACAGGCGGCGAATTCCCCCGGCGATTTGGTCGGGAGCGATCGGCTTGATGAAGAAAAGGTCGAAGGCCTGACTGCCGTCGTGCGGCTCGAGCGTGCCGTCGTCCAATCCGGTGCAGAGAATGACGCGCAAATCGTTCCGGATGGCTCTCAGCCGCTGTGCCAATTCAATGCCGCCCATCTCGGGCATCATGCGGTCGATGATCGCGACGTCCCACCCGTTGGGGTCTTCCGTGAAGGCCTCGAGCGCCTCGACGGGATCGTTCGACACCGCGACTTCATACCCGATTCGCGCGAGCCCGATCGACAGCATATCGGCAACGTCGATGTCGTCATCGACGATCAGCACCCGCTCCGTGCCTTCGTTGCGGGCGCCGACCCCGCGCGCATACGCCTCGGCTTTGGCCGCAGCGACAAGCGGCAGATAGAGCGAGAATGTCGTGCCTTTTCCCTCGGCGCTATCGAGATAGAGCACGCCTTCATGTGAATTGAGGATCGACTGTACGACCGCCAGGCCGAGCCCGGTCCCGCCGGTTCGCCGTTTGCTGGTGAAGAACGGCTCGAAGATGCGCTGAACGATTCGCGGCGGAATGCCCTTTCCCGAATCGCTGACGTCGATACGCGCGTATTCGCGTGCCAGGTCGAGCTGCCCGATGATCCGGCGGCGCCGGTATTTCTCGTCGAACAACGATAGTTGGCCATCCTCCTCTTCGAGGATGTCCCCGTGCGCGATGCGCCGGGCGGTGATCGCGATTCTGCCGCCGTCACTCTCGATGGCGTCGTTGGCATTGGCGACCAGATTCACCATCAACTGCACGATCTGGCCGGCATTTGCTAGCACGGGCAGCGGCGGGTCCTCGATCTCGATGGTGAGTGCCGTCGTTTGCCGCACCAAGCCGAAGAGCAGATCGCGCGTCTCCTGCAATAGCGGCGCAAGATCGGTCGGCATCCGCTCGATGTTGCGCGCATGGGCGAAAGAGTTGATCTGCGTGACAATGGCCTTGCCGCGCTCGCAAGCGGCGACGATGCGGCTGGCGTAATGATGTTGATCGGAGTCGTTTGGCAAATCTTCCTCGATGAAGCGCGCGAAGCCGAGGATCGCACCCAAAAGATTGTTGAAATCGTGGGCCACGCCGCCGGCCAATTGTCCGATCGCCTCGAGTTTGCTCGCCTGGACGAGCTGGCTTTCCAAACGCTGGCGCTCGCGCTGGGCGCGGTTGCGGTACGTCAGGTCGCGGATCAGCGTGATAATGCCGCCATTCGGCAGACGGCGGCGGTCGATGTGGATATCGCGGTGTTCGTCGCCGAAGTCGAGGGTTGTCTCGTAGCGGTCGGCGTCGCCCTGGAGGCTGCCCGGCGGCCGCGGAAACGTCGCCGGCAATGCCCGTAGCGCGAGCTGGCTCGCTGCGCCGCGATCGGAGCCTCGGGCCATCGCGAAAGCGACGCGGTTGGCATAGATCAGGCGGCCGTTTGCCTCTTCGATATAGATGGCATCTTCGATGAGATCGAGCGCCGCCAAGGCCTCGCGGTAGCGGTCGTTGAGTTGGATCACCGCCGCGATATCCGCGATCGAGCGGGCAAAGGCGACCTCCTCCGGCGTCCAGCTTCGGCGGCCACCGACATGCGAGAAGGTGACCATGCCGCGGAAATGGCCGCCGCTATAGATCGGCGCGGCCATCAGCGCGCCGATATCGTTGGCGAGCATGTGCTCGAGCAACGGCACCGCGCGGCTGTCTCGCCACGGGTCTTCGATCGTCACAACCTCGTCGCTCGTCATGAGGCCGGTCGCCTCCCAGTTGGCCGGACGCGATGTGACTGCCCGCGGCAAATGCGTTTTCGTCTCCCGGTCCCAGAGATCGAGACGCTCGACTTCGTCGGCATCGCGATCGAAGCGGAATACACCGGTGCGCCGGATGCCCAGCGCATTGCCCGCCGTCTCGGTCAGCCGATGCAGCGCCTGGACCAGCGGCAGTGTTCCGATCTCGCCGCGGCGGACGGTCTCGGACAAGGCAGCGTTGAGACGCAGCAGCATCTCGTCGCGGCGCGTGATCTCTTCGCGCGTCGCGCAGAGTTCCGTCACGTCCGCGCCGATGAGCCCATGTTCTGTGATGTCCCCTTTGGCATTGCGAACAGGGAAGATCGTGCCGATCGCCCATCGGATCTCGGCGCCGACCATAAGCTTGGTCGGCGGGGTGGTGATAAGCCGACCCGATGCAATTCCGTCGATGAGAATCTTGGGGACGGGCCCGGCGCCGCTGCGTGTCCATGTCGATTGGCGCGACGTGCCGATCTGTTGCTTCGCCGAGAGGCCCGTCCATTCGGTCTGGGTCCGATTGACGTAGGTGTAGCGGTCCTGCCGGTCGGTCAGCGAGAGCGAGAAGGGTATCTGATCGAGCACGCTGCGCAGGCGTGCCTCGCTGTCGGCGATCGCCGTGGCCAGGGTTTTGCGTTCCTCGGCGACATGAACGGTCGCGCCGAGCGCGAACAGCGTGACCGGGAAAACGACCAGCAGGCTTGTCCAGGCGGCGTCGACGTTGTCGATCATGCCGCGATAGCCGAGCAGCATCAGCCAAGCTGCGATCCGGCCAATATCGAGTGCTGCGCCCAGCACGACAAAATCGAAATAGCGCATCCGCCGACCAGGCGTATCGAGATAGTAGCGATAGGTGCCGATCCCCACCGCGATCACCAGGATGGTCACGCCCAGGGCCGTGTTGCCGACCGAGTCGAACTCGCGGACGACAAGCGCCGCGGCGACCGAAGTCAGTCCCGCGATGGGGCCGCCGAACGCCGCGGCCAGCAGCACCGCCTCGCTCCGGAAATTGACCAGCGTCCCGCCGGCGGTCACGGCGACGGTCTCCATGCCGATGATCGTGAAAAAACCAAAGAACGCCGTATGACATAGCGTCGCCTGCCAGGACTTCATGGCCGCCAGTCGGGGACGGAAATCGCCATAGAAGAACAACGGGACCGCGAGCAAGGCCGCCGTTTTCAAAAGCTCGAGCACGGGGCCAAAGAAAGTCGCCTGCATCGGTGTTTGAGCCCTCGATTGGCACTGGGCGCATCCCAGCCTGCTCTACACGAGGAGGCTACGCCAGAACGGCCTGTGGCGTCTCTAGAGGTCCGGTATGGCCCGCGGACGCAAAAGGATAGTCGGGCGCGCATACCTTATGACCCATTAATCCTAATCCTTATCCCGACGCGCGCTTCAGTCTTGCCGACGCCTCGGTGCAAGTTACATCCATGTGGAAGTTACGCCCGCAAGCGCCTTCGGCGGATCGGCGCATCGTTCTAATCGACGATCAGCGCGATCATCTCGCCTATATGACAACGCTGCTAGCACGTCACGGCTATAGCAGCGCCGGATTCGCATCGGCGCGCGATGCGCTCGATCACATCGAAAACCACCAGGTCGATCTGGTGATCGCCGATGTATTCATGCCGGACATGGACGGCTTCGAGCTTTTGCGGATCCTGCAGCGCCGCTCCGCACCTATTCCAGTGGTGACGCTGAGCGGCGGCGACCGCCGGGGACACGGCGATTTCTTTCTGAGATGCACAAGACTGCTCGGTGCGGTCGCGACGTTGCGCAAGCCGCTCCACGTCGACGCGCTGCTCGTCATTCTCGACTCCTGGGTGCCGCTCGAGCGCGGTGTGGTTTCGAGGGTTCGGCAGACGGTGCCTTCCGACACACTCTCATCACCTCAAGCCTCACGACACGATACGGGGAAAAATGATGTCGAAAATTGATGATCTGTCGATCAAAACCAAGATGATCGCCGCTTTCACGATGCTCTTTGTGGTTACGGTCGCGCTCGGCTTGCTGGCCGTGCAGCGGCTCTCGGTCATCAATGACAGTGCGCGCGATCTGCGCGATACGTGGCTCGTCGGCACCCGCACGCTTGGCGATTTTAAATACAACACGATGCGTTATCGTCAATTGCAGGCGGCGCATATTCTCTCCGCCACGGACGAAGAGGCGGCGAAAGAGCGTACCACGATGAACGATGTCGCGAGCGCTGCCGGCACCGCGTGGGGCCGCTATGAGAAAACGATCGCGCATGACGAGGAGCGGGCGCTTGCCGACCAGATCCATCATGCCTGGCTCGATTATCTCGCGGCCGGCGACGGACTGTTGGCCGTCGATAGCAAACACGATGACGTAGTGTCCTCGCGTCTTTACAAGGGCGATCTGCGCACCAGCTACAATGCGTTTGCCGGATTGCTCGATAAGGATCTCGATCTGCAGCAGCACGGCGCCGCGAAGAACGTGAGCGAAGGCGAGGCGCTTTATGCCTCGGCGCAGATCTGGACCTGGTCCGGCCTCGCGATTGCCGCGCTCGTCTGTTTGCTGGCCGGTTGGATGGCCGCGGCGCGTGTTTCGCGTCCGATCGGGCGGCTGACTGCGATCATGGTGCGATTGGCCGGGCATGATCTTGCGGCGGCGGTCGACGGCTTGGGCCGCAAGGATGAGATCGGCCAGATGGCGGCGGCGGTCCAGGTTTTCAAAGACAACATGATTGAAGCGGATCGCTTGGCGGCCGCCGAGAAAGCCGAGCAAGTCCGCAAAGAGAAACGCCAGAAATCGGTCGAGACCTATATCGCCAGTTTCGAGCGCGAGGTTCAGGAAACGCTGGAAGCCCTGGGCACCTCGGCGACCGAGCTGCGTTCGACGGCGCAGAGCATGACGGCGATCGCCGAAGAGACCAGCCGGCAATCGATGGCCGCCGCTAGCGCTTCCGAACAGGCGTCAACCAATGTTACGACCGTGGCGTCAGCGACCGAAGAGCTTACCGTCTCGATCGCCGAGATCAGCCGCCAGGCGTCACAATCGAGCACGATCGCCAACAAGGCGGTCAGCGAGGCGGCGTCGACGAATGACAAGGTACAGAGCCTGACGGAAGCGGCGCAGCGCGTCAGCGAGGTACTCGCGTTGATCAACGGCATTGCCGCTCAGACCAATCTTCTCGCCCTCAACGCGACGATCGAGGCGGCGCGTGCCGGCGAGGCCGGGAAGGGTTTCGCGGTCGTCGCGTCGGAGGTGAAAGCGCTGGCTGGCCAGACGGCGAAGGCGACGGAGGACATCGCCAGTCAGATCGCCGATATGCAGAACGCGACACGCAGCTCCGTCGATGCGATCGCGACCATCACCCGTGTCATCGGCGAGATCAACGAGGCCACAGTCGGTATTTCGGCGGCTGTGGAGCAGCAGGGCGCGGCGACATCGGAGATTACCCGCAACACGCAGGAATCAGCTCAGGGTACGCGCGAAGTCTCGCGCAATATCACGCATGTGACCCAGGCAGCGCAAGAAACGGGCAGCGCCGCGGCGCAGGTGCTCATTGCCTCGGACGATTTGAATCGTCAAACGGCCAATCTCCGCCAGGGGATCGATCAATTTCTCGAGCTCATCCGGGCCGCGTGATGAGCGGATCGCCTTAACCCCGACCATGCCGAAGCGCGCCCTGCGGAGACATAATCCGGCGTGAAAACCCGTCAGGCTCGATTTGGCCCGGATTCACCCCGGAACGGGTGGAATTATTGAAGGGATTGTGGTGCCTGGGACGGTGCGGACCTTGCGAGCGCGCGCCGAATCTCCGAGATTTGCCCCACGGTCTTTAAAATAGCCGCGCCCTCGACAGCGCGTGGCAAGGCGGGGCTTGATGGTTTCGGCGGATATCGTTCTGCGCGGCGGCAAAGTGCTGACCGTCGATAATGACTTTTCGATCGCGCAAGCGGTCGCGGTGCAAGGCGAGCATATTCTCGCGGTCGGCAGCGATAGCGATGTTGAGGCGTTGATCGGTCCCAACACGCGCGTGATCGAATTGCGCGGCCGCACGGTGGTACCGGGCCTGCACGACAGCCACATCCATACGATGGGCGGCGCCTCGGACGAGCTTGCCGTGTCGCTGGCGCAAGCGCGCTCGATGAAGGACGTCCAGGCGGCGTTCGCCGCGCGCGCCGCGGAAACGCCAGGCGGCAATTGGATTTTGGGCGGCAGCGGCTGGCACGAGAGCCAGCTCGCCGAAGGCCGTTTGCCGGTGCGGCAAGAGCTCGACGCCGTGACGCCGGACAACCCCGTCTTCCTGCGCCGCGGGGGTCATGTCGCCGTCGCCAACAGCGCGGCACTGAAGATTGCCGGCATCACGAAAGATACGCCCGATCCGAAAGGCGGCGTTATTGTGCGCGATACATCGACCGGCGAGCCGACCGGCGCGCTCATCGAGCGCTCGGCGTTCAGCATCGTCGCCAAGCACGTGCCCGCGTTGACGCGGGACGAGCGCATCAAGGGGCTGAAGCTCTTCATCGCGAAGCTCAACAGCAAGGGCATCACCGCGACTTTGGAGCCCGGTCTCTCGCTCGATGAGATCGCGGCCTACATGGAGCTCTGGCGCTCGGGCGGCATGACGACGCGCGTGCGGCTGCTGCAGCGGGTCAGCGGGCAGGAAGACGTTGCGGCGCTGTCGTCGGTGCTGGCGCCGAATTTCGGCGACGATTACCTGCGCGTCGGCGGCTTCAAGTTCCTGAGCGACGGCGGCATCGAAGCCGCCTATATGAGCGAGCGGTATAAGGTCGTTGAAGGCGAGCAAAACGATCCGGAATTCGTCGGCAAGCTTATCCTGCCGGCAGGCGGGCTCGACGAGCTGAGGCAGATGTTTCTCATCGCGGCAGAGCGGCGCTGGCAGGTCCAGGTCCATGCCGTCGGCGATGCGACGATCACCGCCATGGTCGATCTGATGGAAGAGGTGAACGAGAAATATCCCCTGCGCGATCTGCGCTGGACGATCATGCACATCTTCCTGCCGACCGAAGTCTCGCTCGACAAGATCAAGCGCCTCGGGCTTTACGTAACGGTGCAGGATCACCCGGTGAAGCTCGGCCACAACATGACGCGCTATTGGGGCGAAGAACGCGCCGCGCGCTCGATCCCGGTCAAGAGCATCCTCGCCAAGAATATCCCGGCCGGCGGCGGCACCGATGCGCCGGTGGTCGATTGGAATCCCTTCGAATCGATGTGGTGGATGACGACGCGCAAAGTCTATGCGCAAGGCACAATGCGCGTGCTCGGTCCCGAAGAAGCCGTGACGCGGCAGGCAGCGCTCCGGCTCTATACCATGGGCAGTGCCGGCAATGCCTTCATGGAAGACCGCGTCGGCTCGATCGAGCCGCGCAAATATGCCGATCTTGCCGTGCTGTCGGACGATTTCCTCACCGTGCCGGACGATGATCTGCCGAATATCCGCTCGCTGATGACCATGGTCGGCGGCAAGATCGTGCATGAGGCGGGACTATGAGCGGCGCCATGATCGAAGCCGATCTCGTTCTCCGCAACGGCAAGATCCTCACCGTCGACGACCGCTTCAGCGTCGCTTCCGCGCTGGCGGTCCGCGGCGACCGGATCGTTGCCGTCGGCGACGAGGCGGCGGTGACACCGCTGATCGGGACGACAACGCGCGTGATCGACCTTAAAGGACGCACCGTCATCCCTGGGCTGCACGATAGCCATATGCACACGATGAATGGCGGCCAGAACGAGCTCGCCGTGTCGCTCGCCAATGCGCGCTCGATCAAGGATGTGCAGGATGCGTTCGCCGCGCGCGCCGCGAAGACAGAGAAGGGCAAGTGGATCCTCGGCGGCAGTGGCTGGCACGAGAACCAGCTTGCCGAGGGCCGGTTGCCGGTGCGGCAAGAACTCGATGCGGCGACGCCGGACAATCCCGTCTATCTGCGCCGCGGCGGTCATGTCGCGGTGGTGAATAGCCTCGGGCTGAAGCTCGCCAACATCACCAAGGACACGCCGAACCCACGCAACGGCATCATCGTGCGCGACCCGGCGAGCGGCGAGCCGACCGGCGTGCTGGTCGAACGCGCGGCGTTCAACATGGTGCTGAACCTGGTGCCGCCGCCAAGCCGCGACGATCGCGTCAAAGGGCTGAAGCTTTTCAACGCCAAGCTCAATCAATTCGGCGTCACGGCGACGCTCGAGCCCGGTCTCTCGCTCGACGAGATTTCCGCCTATATGGAGCTCTGGCGGCAAGGCGGGATGACGACGCGAGTGCGTATCCTGCAGCGCGTTTTCGGCGCCGACGATGTGCTCAATCTCTCAGCCTTCCTCGCGCCGGATTTCGGCGACGATTGGCTGCGTGTCGGCGGCTTCAAATATTCGTCCGATGGCGGCATCGAAGGCGCGGCGATGAAAGAGCGCTATCGCATCGTCGAAGGCGAGCAGAACGATCCCGATTACTACGGCAAGCTGGTGACACCGCCGGGCGGCCGGCACGAGTTCCGGCAGATGCTGGAGAATGCCGCGATGCGCGGCTGGCAATTCCAGGTGCACAATGTCGGTGACGCCGCGATCGCGCACACGGTCGAGGTGATGGAAGAGCTGGCCGAGCGCTATCCGCTCGACAAATTACGCTGGTGCATCGTTCACATCTTCCTGCCGAGCCATGAATCGCTGACGAAGATCAAGCGGCTGGGGCTTTCGACGACGGTGCAAGATCACCCAGTCAGCCTCGGCTACAACATGCTGCGCTTCTGGGGCGAGGAGCGCGCGGCGCGATCGATCCCGGTGCGCAGCATCACCTCGCTCGGCATTCCGACTGGCGGCGGCACCGACGGGCCGACCGTCGATTGGAATCCATTCAAATCGCTCTGGTGGATGACGACGCGCCAGGTCGTCGTGAACAACCAGCTGCGCCAGCTCGGGCCGGAAGAGGCAATCAGCCGCGAAGAGGCATTGCGCCTCTATACGAGGGGCAGCGCCCATGTCGGCTTCATGGAGGACAAGATTGGCTCGCTCGAGCCGGGCAAGCTCGCGGATCTCGCGGTGCTGTCCGATGATTATATGAGCGTGACGGACGAGGTCTTGCTTAGCCTGCGCTCGGTCATGACCGCTGTCGGCGGCAAGATCGTGCATGAGGAAGCCATCTGATCCATGGAACGCGACGCGCTGCTGAAAGCCCATGGCCTCGCGCATAAGACGATCGCGGAGATTGAGGCGCCGACGGATTTCGCGCGGACCATCGCGGCGGCTGATAATTACCCGCGCCTCAGCTTCAACGAGATCTACGCGACGACCGGCATCATCGGGCTGCGGCTCGGCGAGAAGGCGAAAGATTTGATCGGCCAGCCGGTGGTCATCAAAGGCTACATGGCGCCGCCGCTGGTCGATGAAGGCGATTTCTTCGTCATGACGCGTGCGCCGGTGGTCACCTGCCCGTTCTGCGATTTCGGCGCGAGCTGGCCCGACGACATCGTGCTGACCGCGCTCGAGAAGCCCTCGGGCTTCGTCGAGCCGTTCCAGGCGATCGAGGTCGCGGGTGTGCTCGATCTCGGCGCGAAGCATGATCCGCGGACCGGCGCGATGCGGCTGGTCCGCCTCAAAGACGCGAGCTGGCGGATTATTCCGAAAGCGAAATAGCGCTTAGTGGACGGCGAACCGCCTGGCGAGCGGATCGATGATCAGCTTTTCGCCGGCGACGAAGATGATGACGATGGCGAAGCAGCTTGCGAACACCATCGCCGTGTTGCCGATGACCTCGGCGCGCAGCATCAGATAGCCGAGGCCGTGATCGACGCCGAACAGCTCGGAGACCAACGCGATCTTCCAGCCGACGCCGTAAGCGATGCGCACCGACGACATGATGTAAGGCAGCAGCATCGGCAATGCGATTTTCCAGGCTATCTTGAAGCCGGAGCGCGAAAAGCTCGCGCCCATCTCCAACAATTCACGATCCATATCGGCGATGCCTTGGATCAAGGCGATGGCGCAGAAGGGGATGAGGATCAACGTCTCGACGAAGATCACCGAGCCGCTATCCGGCTGGAACCAGAACGTCGCCAGGATCGCCCAGCCGACCGACGGGAACGAGTTGAGTACCGGCAACACGCGGCGCTGCACCGCATAGGCGCTGCTCGGAACGTAGCGCGCGAGCGCGGCGAGCGCGCCGCCCAAGATCACCGCGAGGATGACGGAGGTGACGACACGGGCGAGGCTGATCAGCGTGTCGCCGACGAAAGCCGGGTCGATGAAGAGTTGCAGCAGGGTGGCGCCGGTCTGCACCGGGCCGGGCAGGATGAAGTCCGGCATGTTGCGCGCCGTCAGCCACCACGCGAACAGGAAGAGCAGCGGCAGGCCTTCGCCGATGACGCGCTCGGCGATCGAGGTGCTGAGACTAGAGCGCTTCATAATGCGCCGAGAGCCGCGCTTGCGCCGGCTCGAACAGGTAGCGGTCGCTGGCATAGACCGCGATGACAATGATGACGATGACGGTCACGACCAGCGGCGTGTCGTAATTCTGGCGCGCGACGTTGAAGAGCCGGCCGAAGCCCTTATCGCCGCCAAACAACTCGGCCGTCAGCAGTGCCTTCCACGAGACGCCGATGCTGCTGCGCATGGTCGAGAAGAAGAACGGCGTCAGCGCCGGCAGAATGATCAGACGGAAGCGCTTGAAGCCGCTATGGCCGAAGCTCTTCGCCATCTCGATCAGCTCAGGATCGAGGCTGTCGAGACCGTGCTTCACATTGATGATGGCGAAGGGGATGAGCACCATCGCCAGCGAGAAGACGACGGTGAAATCGCCGAGCCCGAACCAGAGAACCGCGAGCAGGACCCAGCCGGTGCCCGAGAAAGAATTGAGGAAGGGCGACATCCGGCCATGCACGGCAAGACGAAACACCGGCAGGTAATAGGCGAGAAGCGCGAGGCAGCCGCCGATCAGGATAGAACCCGCCACCGCGACGACGACATGCATCAGCGATGCGCCGGCATGTATCCACATATTTGGGTCGATCACGATCGCGCCGAGCCGCTCCAACACGTCGCCCGGACCCGGCAGCAAATAGGGCGGCTCGACGATGCCGACGATGATCCATACGGCCAAGACCGCCAGCGTGAAAATATGAGCGACGCGCCGCCGCCGCCGCTCGAGATCGTCGCGGACCATCGTCACCTAGGCCTATCGTGCTCGATTACTGACGGATCGCGTCTTTCCAGATCATCGATTCGGCCGGCGGATACTCTTTGATGATATTCAGCTCTTTCGAGAGCTCCCAGAGGCGCTGGATCGCCTTTACGTCATCGTTGGAGACGACCATCGGCACCTGTGTGTACTCGTTCAGCCAATCGCTGAAGAAAGCCGGGTCCATCTTGGTCTCTTTGCTCAGCGCGCCGGCGACCTCGTCGATATGGGCGCGGGTGTAATCGGCCGAGGCCTTCACCATACGGGCGAATTCCTTGTAGGCTGCGGGCTTCGCCGCGAGCTTCTCGGGATAACCGGCGAGGATCGCGACGACGGCGGGTTCGCCGATCGCTTTGTTGATCGCGTCGTCGAGATTGGCAAGGATGCGGAAATCCTTGCTGTGTTGCGCGTTGTAAGCCTCGCTATGGGTGAGGCTTGCAGCATCGATGCGACCGGTGAGCAGCGCCCCCGGCATCGCCGTCGCCGGCACTTCCACCCAGCGCAGATCGCCGCCATCGAATGCGACATTCATGTTGTAGGTCTTCCACAGACCGATGCGCATCAGCGTCGTGCCGGTTGATGGCATCGACTGTGTGGCGAGCGTCTTGCCCTTCAGATCCGGCATCGATTTGTAAGGGCTGTCGGCCCTCACATAGATTCCCGCGCCTTTGCCGTGCTCCTGATTGCGCAGCGCCGTCGCCATGATCGCCAATTCCAGTCCGCGCGATTTCGCCTGCGGGACGCCGATCGCGGCCGTCATGACGACGTCATAGGTCTTGGCGCCGGTCGCTTGCAGCAGTGCCGGAATGTCGAGGGACTTCACGTTCACCTCGACCGTGTCCGAGTTGACCTTGCCATGCGTCAGCGGCCACACCACGGCGTCGTAAGCCGGATCGAGCAGATAGGCGAAGCTGATCGTATCCTTGGCCACCGCCGGCCCGGCGATCAGCGCGGCAAAAGCGGAGGCGAGCGTCGCCGTACGCAGTTGTTTTTTCATGATGACGTTTCCTCTTCGGCAATCTCTTCGGCAAACGGGTCGTGAAAACGCGCCATGATGCGGTCGCGCAATTGCATCAGCGAGGTATCGGCGCGCAGGGTGCGCGGACGCGGTTCGGCGATGGTCAGCGTGTCGACGACGCGTGTCGGCTTAGGCGACAGCAAAACGATGCGGTCGGCGAGGTCGATCGCCTCATCGACGTCATGGGTGACGAAGACGATGGTCTTCTTCGTCCGCTGCCAAATGTCGATCAGCTCGCGCCGCATGCGCAGCCGCGTGTTCGGGTCGAGCGCCGAAAACGGCTCGTCCATCAGGATGATCCGCGGCTCGACGGCGAGGGCGCGGGCCAGCGACACGCGCTGGCGTTCGCCGCCCGACAGCATGCGCGGATATTTATGGCCGTCTGCTTCGAGACCGACGAGCTTCAAGAGATCGTCGGCGCGCTGCTCGCGTTGCGCCCGGTCGAGGCCGAGTTCGCGCAGCTCCATGCTCAAGGAAACATTTTCCTTCGCGGTGCGCCACGGCAGCAGGCGCGGATTCTGGAACACGAAAGCCATGTCGCGCCAGCGCTCGTTCGGCGTTGCATCATCGATCGTGACCGAGCCGCTGTCGTAAGGCAGCAGTCCCGCAAGCACGCGCAGCGCCGTCGATTTGCCGCAACCGGAAGGCCCCAAAAGGCACAGCAGCTCGCCTTCCCGGATATCGAGATCGAGACCGGCATAGATCTGCTCGGCGCCAAAGCGGAGGCCAAGATCGCGGAATTGAATAAGCGGTGAGGGCGTGGGCATGCGGCGGCGCTGAGACAACAAATCGGAGATCATGCGAGACCCGCCGGAATTCCCGGAAGGGCGCGGCAGAGTATCGCCGATAAGCCGCGAAAAGACAGGGAAAAATCGCTTGTTTCACGGAGTCGCGAGGAGGCACGGTGGAGTTGCCCAGCCGCCCCGATTGCGGGAATATACGCCAAACGGTCGGAACAAAGACGATTGGGGAGGATGAGAATGTCGAGCGCGACGCTGCTGCTGTGCCGCTATGCCGCCGCCATCGTCACGGGCACGGCGGTCTTATCGGCGCCGGTCGCGCAGGCGGCGGTCGAGATTCGCGCGGCGGAATCGGTGCCCGGCCAATTCAGCTTCGCGCCGCTCGATATCGGGGCCAAGCAAGGCATCTTCGCTCAATACGGTCTCGACGTCACGATCATCGCCTTCAGCGGCGACGCCAAGCTGCAAGAGGGCATGGCATCGCACAGCATCGATGTCGGGCTTGGCGGCGGGCCGGCGATGGCGTTCGCGGCGAAAGGCGCGCCGGTTCTTGCCGTCGCGGCGACCGCCGGCGCGCCCGCGGATATCGCGATTGCGGTGAAAGCGGACGGGCCGATCAAGACGATCGCCGATCTGCGCGGCAAACGCGTCGCGGTAAGCACCGTCGGCTCGCTCACCGATTGGCTCGGCCACCAGATTCCGCTCCATGAGGGATGGGGCGCGAAAGACGTGGACATCGTCGCCACGGGTGCGGGTTCCGCGATGAGCGCGGCGCTGATCACCGGATCGATCGATGCCGGTATCACAACGACGAGTGCGGCGCTGGCGATGGAAGAAAAGCGCGAAGGGCGCGTCCTCGCGACGATGGACGAATTCGAGCCGCGCTTCATCACCCATGTCGTCTTCGCCAGCCGTGATATGATCGATCGGCATCCCGACACGATCGAGGCCTTCCTCAAAGGCTTCTTTGCTTCGGTCGCCTATATGCGCAGCCATAAAGCCGAGAGCGTCCGCATCGCCGCAGAAGCGCTGCATCAAAGTCCGGCGGTCGTCGAGAAGAGCTACGATCTGTTGATGCCGCAAGTGTCGAATGACGGCGCGTTCGACCCCGTCGCGCTCAAGACGATCAAGGCGTCATTCATCGATATGGATATCTTGACGGCACCGCCGAACGACGACGAAATCCTGACCAGCCGCTTTGTGCCGGTGAAGTACTAAACCGAGATACCGGGACGAGGACCGCGGCGGCTTGGCTTTGAGGCTCTAGGCTTTGAGTGTGGGGCGTCCGACGCGCAGCAATTGCTGGCGCAGCGTGACGTTCGTCGCGTTGAGCTCGTCGATGATCCGGCGCTGCCGGTAATAGAGTCGGGTCGAGGCGAAGGCGACGAGCAGGAAGAGCGCGATGGTCAGCGCATCGCCGCGGCTCGGCAGCGCGAACGACCAGACCGGCGGGATAAAGAAGAACCAGGTGACGAAGGTCGCCAAGAAGATCGCCATCAACCCGGCGACTGATCCGCCCATCATCGTCGCGGCCAGTGTCCCCAGCAGCAGCACCAGATAAGGCGCGTCGGTTCTTAGCGACGTCAGCGCCAGGGCGATGGTGGCCGTGATCGAAACGCCGCCCAATGCGATAAGGAATTCGGGCAAAAGATTGTTGCGCATTGTCGATAACCCCCACTCAGCGCGTGCGCGCGACCCCTCGCGCTCACGCTAATCTCCATGGAAATCATTGTGGCCCAGGCATTTGCTCAACCGGGCCGCGCGTTTTCATAGCGGATTTGCTGGTGGTGCAGCAAGTGCCGCCCACCCTTCTCTCTGCGGCATGGGCGTAAATATGGTTTATTAGTGGGGTCTTATTTGTTGCGATCGCCGAGCCCGCAACGAGGCTCAGGCGCGATCATGCTCAGCTCGGACACATCTCTCGATCATCGCCACGCGCACATCCGCGATCTGGTGCGATCCGCTTCGCTCGAAATGACGGCCCGCGCCGCAGCGGCGAACGACCTCGACAATGCCGGGCTTTCGCCGGGCACGCCCGTCTATATCACGGCGCTACCCAACGACAGCGCCAACGCGGTTCTGGCGACGGCCCTGCGTGTCCACCAGATGGGCCTGACGCCGGTACCGCATCTCGGTGCGCGCTACGTCACCGATCTCCGGCAATTCGAGACGCTGCTGCGCGCGCTTGTTCGCGATGCCGGTGTCGATCAGGTGCTCGTCATCGGCGGCGATATCGACCGCCCGCGCGGACCCTATGCATCGAGTCTCGATCTCTTGCGATCAGGCGTTTTCGAAGGCAGCGGCATTCGCCGTATCGGTCTCGCCGCGTATCCCGAAGGACATGCTTCGATCGCGAGCGATGTTCTCGATCGCGCTTTGGAAGAGAAGATCGCGCAGGTGCGGACGATCGGGCTCGATCCCTACATCGTCAGCCAATTCAGTTTCAGCGCCGCGCCGATCATCGCCTGGCTGACGCAGATGGCGCGGCAATTCGCCGATGTGCCGATCCATGTCGGCATCGCCGGGCCGGCTTCGATGACGACGCTGGTGAAATTCGGTCTCGCTTGCGGCATCGGCGCCTCGCTCCGAGCCCTGCGCAAGACGAGCATTCGTCAGCTCGCCGATGCGCCGCCCGACACGCTCGTTACATCGCTGGCAGAAGCCGGCGGTAAGATAGCCGGGTTGCACTTCTTCACCTTCGGCGGCATCGCGCGTACCGCCGTTTGGATGCGCCGCTACTAAACCGCCAGCTCCGGTACGACCGGCGTTCTGTTCCATTCCACCGACGGATCATAGCCCCAGACCCAATCGATATTGCCGTGAACGCTGCGCTCGCCCGAGGCGATCATCGATTTCTGTTCCTTGGCGTCGTGCATGTGCTTGAACTTCGCATTGGCGAGCGACAGCCGCTGCACGGCATGGACGCGCGGGATGCGGATGCGGCGGAATTGGCGGAAGGCTTCGGCCGGATCGTCCTCCTCCGCCAGCCAGCGTGCGAGGACATAGGTGTCCTCGAAGGCCATGCAGGCGCCTTGCCCCGCATTGGGCAGCATGGCATGCGCGCCATCGCCGATCAGCTGGATGCCGCCGCGGCCCCAATTGTCGGTGAGCGGACGGGTGAAGAGACCCCATTTCGAGCAATCGGTGACAAGGCTTAAGAGCTTTTCCAGCCCCGGCTCGGGATTGGGGAAGCTGCGACGCATCTCGTCGGGATCGCCGCGCGTCGACCAGCCTTCCTCGACCCATTTATCCGTGTCTTCCTGGGTGACGATATTCACGAGATCGGTCCCACGGATGTAATAGGCGAGGAGATGACAGCCCGGTCCGACCCATTGGATACGGCCGGTAGGTTCGAGGATTTCCGCCGGCACGTCGCTGCCTTTGAGGAGCGAACGCCAGACCATCTGCCCGGTGTAGGACGGGTTGTCGTCGCCATAAAGCGCCTGGCGCACAACCGAGCGCACGCCATCGGCCGCGATCACGATATCGGCGGTGACGGTCTTGCCATTGGCGAAGCGCAGCAAGGTCGAGGCGCCTTGTTCTTCGAGACCGGTCAGCCGATGGCCAAGATGAATGGTGGCGGGATCGAGCCCTTCGGCGAGCGCGCTCAGCAGGTCGGCGCGGTGGTACACGTAATAGGGCGCAGTAAAGCGCTTCAGCATCTCGGTCTGGTCGCGCCATTCAAGGAAGTCGCCGGTCTGCATGTTGCGCGTATAGGTCCCGCGCGAGGTCGTGCCGACCTTGGCGATCTGCTCGCCGAGTCCGACCAGGATCAGCGATTTGTTCGCATTGGGACTGGCATTGATGGCGGCGCCGATCTCGCCAAGCTGCGAGGCGGCTTCATAAACCTCGGCGCGCATGCCGAAGAAGCGCAGCGCCTGCGCCATCGCCAAACCAGCCAAGCCGCCGCCGACGATGGTGACGGTTCGCGTGGGCTTCATGTCTTCAACTCCTGCTTCCGGCATTATGCGGGGCGTCACGAATCGGTGAAACGCGGCGGCCGCTTCTCATTGAACGCGGCGACGGCTTCGCGATGATCGTGCGTCGTGCTGATGACGCCTTGATGCGACGAGATCATGTCGAGGCTGGCACGCAGATCCATGCGCAGCCCCTGATAGACGGCCCGCTTCATCAAGCGCAGCGTCAGTGCCGGCGCGGCCGACAGACGGTGCGCGAATTCATAAGTATGCGCCATCAACTGATCGTCGGGCAGGACTTTGTTGACAATGCCAATGCGTTCGGCTTCTAGCGCGTCGATGATGTCGCCGGTCCACAGCAGCTCGAGCGCCTTCGCCGTGCCGACCAGCCGCGGCAGGAACCAAGCGCCGCCATCGCCGGGGACCAGTCCGACCTTGATATAGCTCTCGCCCATGCGCGCACTCGCGGCGGCGAAGCGGATATCGCCCATCAGGGCCATGTCGAGTCCGGCGCCGACCGCGACGCCGTTGATCGCGACGATATAGGGCTTGTCGAAATCCTCGAGCAATTTCGGGATGCGGTGGATGCGCTCCCACATATCGGTCTTGCGCTCGAAAGCGCTTTCCTCGCGCTGATGGCGATCGCGCATTGCGCGCACGTCGCCGCCGCTGCAAAAGCCGCGGCCGGCGCCGGTCAGCACGACCGCGCGCACGCCGTTATCGCGCTTGCACGCCTCGATCGCATCGCCCCAGGCATCGAGCATCGCCGGCGTGAAGGCATTGAGGCGATCGGGACGGTTGAGGCGGATCGTTGCGATGCCGTCGGCTATCTCGAAGACCAGCTCTTCGCTGCTCATGACGATGTCTCCTCTTGCACGATGAGGGCATCGACGAGGGAGAGTCCTTCGCCGCTGCGATGAACGATGACAGGGTTGAGGTCGATCCCGCGGATTCGGTCGCCCAGATCGGCAGCGAGACGCGACAGCCGCATCAGCAGGTCGGCGAAAGCCGCGCGATCGGCCGCTTGAGCGCCGCGCCAGCCCGCGAGCAGCGCTGCCGATTTGAGATTGTCGATCAGTGTTTCCGCTTGCGCGGTATCGAGCGGCACGGGCGCAAGCGCGATGTCGCTGAAGAGCTCGGCGCCGGTGCCGCCGCCGCCACAAAGCAGCATCGGCCCGAAATCCGGATCGCGGCTGATGCCCGCGATCATCTCGATGCCGGGAGTCGCCATCGGCTGCACCAACATGCCGAGGATGCATGCTTGGGGCGCGGCCGCTTGAGCGCGCGCGGTGATCGCGCGATAGGCTGCGCGGATCGCGATGCTGTCGGCGAGATTGAGGACAACGCCGCCTATTTCGGTCTTATGCGGAATGTCGGGCGATTGGATTTTCAACGCGACCGGTTTGCCGAAGGCGGCGGCAGCCGCAACCGCTTCCTCTTCATCCTGCACGAGCTGCGCCGGCTCTAACGCAATGCCGTAGGCCGTGAAGACGTCGCGCGTCTCCCATTCGCACAGCGTCGCACCATGCCGCGCCAGGATCGCACATGCTTTTGCCGCGGCTTCGCGATCGGCCGGCGCTGGGGATGCGGCGCGGCGCTGCCGCTGGAATTTGTCGTAGGCACTGCCCGCCGCGAGGGCACGGGCCAGTCCGGGCATGCGCGAAAAGATATGGAAACCCCATCCGGCCATCATGGCCTTCGCCTTCTCGGTCGCTGTCGCATAGGTGTAGACGAGGACGGGCTTGTCGCTCGCTTTGGCGATCGTGGACAGCTCATCGCCCTCGCGCACGATGCGCGCTTCTTGCGCGAGCGAGATCGAGAGGATGAAGGCGTCGTGGTTCGGCGAATCTTCGACCGTCTTCAGCGCTTGCGCATAACCCCGCAGCCCCTGGGCCGTGATGTCGACCGGATTGTTCGCCGAGCCGTAAGGCGGAATGAATTGGCGCAGCCGCGCCTGCCGCTCGCCATCGACCTCGGCCAGGATGAGTCCTTCGGCTTCGCAGGTATCGGTGAGCCAGGCGCCGACGCCGCCTGTCGCGCTGATGACCGCAACACGGTTGCCGCGCGGACGCTTGCTCCGCGTGAACAGCCCAGCAATGTCGAGCATGTCCTCGATGCTCTCGGCGCGGATCACGCCGTAGCGCGCGAAGATCGCGTCATAGGCCTTGTCGGTACCGGCCATGCTGCCCGTATGGGTCGCGACGGCGCGGCGTGCGGCGGTGTGGCGGCCGACTTTCGCCACGACCAGCGGCTTTTCCAGCGCCCCGGCTTTCTCGGCCAATGCCAGGAAGTTCGCCGGCGTCTTTGCCGTCTCCAGGAACAACATCAGCACGCGCGTCTCGGAATCGTCGAGCAGCAGATCGGCGTAGTCGGAAAGTTCGAGGTCGGCCTGATTGCCGATGCTGATGATGGAACTGAAATCCAGCCCCTCGACGCGCCCGCGATTGTAGAGCGCGTAGCCGAGGCCGCCACTTTGCGAGACGATGCCGATCCGCGGCCGTGCATCGAGTGGCCCGGGCTCGATATTGACGGCGGGGCTGAACGTTGCGGCGATCCCGCGCGGCACGTTGTAGAAGCCTTGCGTGTTCGGGCCCGCGATGCGGATACCGAGCGTGCGGGCCTTCGCGATGAGGCGTTGCTGCAGCGCGGCGCCGGCTTCGCCCGCATCGGCGAAACCGGAACTCGCAATCATCGCCAGCTTGATGCCGGCGGCGGCGCAAGCATCGAGCGCATCGAGAATTCCTGCCGCCGGAATGGCGATCAGCGCGAGATCGATCGCACCCGGGACATCGGCGAGGGTGGGGTAGGCTTTTTGCCCCCAGACTTCGCTGCGATTGATGTTGATCGGATAAAGCTGCCCGGCATAACGATGGCGGAGGAGATTGCTCATGATCCGCCCGCCGATCTTCTCGCTGCCGTCGGTCGCGCCGACGACGGCGATGGACCGGGGTGCGAGCAGCCGCACGAGATCGCTCATGCCCCAATACCCGTGGGCTCCGCGTGCGGCGGGGAGAGCGGCCGGTCAGCCATGCCGCTTATTGTCGACATGGGCTGGCGTCATTGTGCGGGCATCGGTACCACGTAACGGGAATCGATGATGGATTTGCCATCGATTTCGGCCTTTAGCATGCCTTGCGCCTTATACCAGGCGATCTGGCGCAGGATGTCGTCCTGATCGAGCCGCCCTTCGAGGTCCATGAAAAGCAGGCCGAGCTTCACCTGTTCCGGCGTCTGCTGCAATTGCTTTGCCAGGAAGTCGAGGATCGGCCCGCTTTGCGGTCCCATCTTCAGCGAGCCATCGGGACCGATGAAGGCATCGACATAATCCTTTCGTCCATGCGCGATCGCGCGCAGGGTGCGGTGGATGAGGTCGGCTTTGTCGTTGGCGGTCTTGGTCGAGGCGAAGATCACGCCGAGCTGCCATGACATCGCGTCGCTCACCCAGCTCAACAGTTTGGCGTCGCCGCGATCGACCATCGGCAGCGCGATCGAAGCTTGCAGCATCGCGACATCGACCTGATTGCCGGTGAGGGCCGAAACCTGGTTGGGGATCGATTGCAACGGCAAGAGCCGGATGGATTTCAGATCGATGCCCAGCCTCTCGGCGACCACACCGATGACGTAATGCGGCGGCGAGCCCATCTGGGTCAGGGCGAAGGAACGACCGGACAACGCCTTGAGCGACGTCACGCCCGCGGCATAAGCCCCTTTCGAGGCGACGAAAGCGTTGTAGTGGAAGCCTTTGCGCTCACTATAGGCACCCGAAACGATGCGCAGTGCGCCTTGCCCGGCAAGGCTAAAGAACGCGCTGGTCACCCCGGTGGTACCGAAATCGATATCGCCCGAAACGGCCGCCAGGGCGACCGGTTGCGCGCTGTCGAACGGGACGATCTTGGCGTTGAGACCTTCCTGCTTGAAGTAGCCGCGATCGACGGCGAGGAAAACCGGCGCGGTCGAAGTGGTATTGAGCACGCCGATGGTAACGTTGTCCTCGGCGTGGGCCGACGGGGCGCCGGCGCTGAAGAACGCGAGCGCGCCGCCCAGCGCGAACACGCCGGCAAAATTCTTCCAGGTTCCGTATCTCATGGCGTTTCTCCCCCAAAGCTTCTCTGCTTTATTGCGATTGATGGGTCGATCAGGGCGGGTCGATCAGGTCGGGCCGAAGCCGAAGAGTTCGGCTGGATTGTCGGCGAAGATGTGGTTGCGGACGCTTTCATCCGGTGCCCAATCGAGCATCAGATCGACGAGATCGCCGTCGTTCGGCATCGGATCGAAGTAATTCGGATGCGGCCAGTCCGAGCCCCAGAGCAAGCGCGTCGGCGCGGCCTGCACCAATGTGCGGATGAAGGGCAGCGTGTCGGCGAAGGGCACGGTCTTCTCGCGCGTGAAGCGCGGCGACAGTTTCACCCAGCAGCGGCCGGTATCGAGACATTTGCGCACGAAGCGGAATTCCGCGCCGTCTTGTCCCTTCGTCACATCGGGATAGCCCATGTGCTCGACGACGAAGCGGCCCGGCGAGGCGAGGATGTGGGTGCCCCAGGCCTCGATCTCTTCCTCGCCATGCAGCAGGTAATGCGGCTGCAAGCCAAGCTCGTGTGTGCGCGCGATCATGCGCGTGTCGAGTTGCGGATTGGCCTTGAAGCCGTACCGCACACCGACAACCCCGGCTTTGCTGAGAATCTCGAGCTCGCGTTGCGTGATGTCGGGCGGCAGGATCGCCACCGCGCGCAGCCGCTTCGGCTCGCGGCACAGCGCGTGCAGCATGTATTCATAGCTGGCGCCGTGCTGGAACGATTGGACGAGCAGGCCGCGGCTTAGACCGACCGCGTTCTGCAACGCGATGAGATCGTCGAGGGTGCAATCCTCGACCTCGAGCCGGCGATTGGGCGACAGCGGAAAGCGGGCTTGTGGGCCAAAGATATGGAAATGGCAATCGCAGGCGCCGGGCGGCAATTTGAAGCGCGGCGTCTTCGGATGGCGATCGGGCGGCGGCGATTTGAGATAGGCCATGCAGATTTGCTTTCCTGCTACGGTGTGGCGTAGCCGTGGAACTCGGCGGGGGCCGATGGACCCCATTGCGCCCGATACGCTTCTTCGCGCGCCCACAGCCGCGGCGGCTCGGCATTGTTCAGCCGGTCGCTGTCGGTCCAATGCTCGTGCACACGGCCATACGGATCGCACCAATAATCGAAGATCTGGCTGCCGAGAAGGTGCCGGCCGATACCCCACATATGGCGATGGCCTTTCTTCGTGAGATATTCATTGCCCAGCATTACATCGTCGAAATCCTGCACCTCAAACGAGACGTGATTGAGGCCGGCCACCTTGCCGCCGCGGCAGAAGAAGACGTGGTGGTCGACATACTCCACGCCGCGATCGCAACGATTGAACGAGCCGACGATGTTGGTTGGATCGCCCGAATAGACGTCGTCCGAGCAGACGAGGCCCAGCATCTCGCGATGCCAGGCGATGCCTTTGGGAATATCGGGCGTGGTCAGCACGTAATGCGCGATCCGCTTCACGCGCGCGGGCCGTGCCTCGAAGCGCTGCAATTTGCCGGCACGGCGCAAACCGTCCCAGCCGAAATTGAGCAGCGTCTCTTCGACCAGCCGGGCCGGCGGCGCCTTCTGGCCATGGACGATCTCGACGCCGAAGCCCCACGGGTCGGTCAGCCGTACGCGCCGTCCGCCGCCTGGCTCGTCGATCGTCTCGATGCCCTGGGCGGTCGGTAACGCGGCGGCGGCTTTGAGCGCGTCGTCATTCGGCGCGTACCAGCCGGTGGCGAGAAAGCGCGGGGCGCCGCGATGTGTGATGTGCAGAAAGGGCGTGGCGTCGCTGCCGCGCATGTAAAGCGCGTCGGCCGTCCGCTCGGCGCGCTCGAGGCCGAAATCGGCGAGGAAAGCTTCCTGCTGGTCGAGATCGGGCGCTTGCAAACGGATATAGGCGAGATCGCTGACTTTCAGGCGCTCCAAGGCATCCTCCATCGCCATCGCCGGCCGCCTGCATGCATTTGAGTTATGAACTCATTGGGCCGGCACATTCGATTAAATCAGGATGTAGGGACTTGCCGGCGCGCTCAAACGATGTTTATTCACTGTCTTGATGAGAAAAAGTAATGAACTCAGCGGGCCGCGCCGGGCCGTGCCGCCGCTGCCGGCTCTCGTTGCTTTCGAGGCGGCGTCCCGCCATCTGAGCTTCACCCGCGCCAGCGAAGAGCTGTCGCTGACGCAAAGCGCGATCAGCCGCCAGATCACGCTGCTCGAGGAATTGCTCGGCGTGCCGCTCTTCGAGCGGGTGCGCCAGCGGGTGACCCTCACCCCCGCCGGGCGCTTCTATGCCGAGCAGGTGCGTGACGTGCTGGCGCGGCTGACCATGGCGACGGAAGAGACCGTCGCCTTCCGCGGTCAGGGCGGCACATTGCGGCTGCGGGTACCGCCGACCTTCGGCACACGCTGGCTCATTCCGCGCATGGGGCGGTTCTTCGAGCGCTATCCCGAGGTGACGGTCAGCTTCACCACGCGTCTCCCGGGCGTCATCGATTTCCGCCGCGAAGGGGTCGATGCCGCGATCCATGTCGGCGAGGAGGAATGGCCGGGCGTCGTGTTTCATCGTCTCACCAGCGGCGAGCTTGTTGCCGTGGCGGCGCCCGCGCTGGTCAAATCGTTGATGCTCCGTGCGCCCGAGGATTTGCGCCACGCGACTTTGCTCATTCATCGCTCGCGCCCTGAGAGTTGGTCGAAATGGTTCGAGGCGCACGGGCTTGGCGCCGTCGGTGCGCGACCGACTTTGGCTTTCGAGCAATTCACGATGGTGTTTCAGGCGGCGATCGCGGGCTTGGGTGTCGCCGTCGCGCCGAGCTTCCTCGTGCAGCCCGAGCTGGCGAGCGGGGAGCTCGTCGCCTTGTTCGAGCCGATCATCGAGAAAGACCAGGGCGATTTCTTCGCCTATCCGGTCGAGAAGAAGGACTTCGCGCCGGTCGCCGCGTTCCGCGACTGGATCCTCAAGGAAGCGGCGGTGCCGAAAGAAAAGCGCGGTCGGCACTGACTCGCGCGCGTGCGCCATGTAGTGTTCGCCGACAATCGGCAAGAAGAGGGCGACGTCCGTGAGCGACACGATACCATCGGGTTCCAACCAGTCGATCTGGTCGAGCGACGTGATGGCGGCGGCGCTGCGCGAGCTCGGTTTTCCGTATGTCGCGCTGGTGCCGGGTGCAAGCTATGCCGCGCTTCACGACAGTATCGTCAATTTCCTCGGCAATCACGATCCCAAGATCCTGCTCTGCCTGCATGAGGAGCATGCGGCGTTCATGGGCAGCGGCTATGCGCAAGTGACCGGCGATCCGCTGCTCATCATCGTTCACACCAATGTCGGCCTCATGCATGCCTCGATGGGCATCTTCGATACCTGGTGCGGACGCCAGCCCATGGTGGTGATCGGCACCACGGCCTTCGATTCCGAAAACCGCACGCCGTGGATCGAATGGATTCACACCTCGGCCGATCAGGCGGGCATGGTGCGTGGCTTCGTCAAATGGGACGACGAGCCGCATTCGCTCGGCGCGGCGATCGATTCCTTCCGCCGCGCGACGTTGCTGGCGCGGGCCGAGCCGCCGGGCCCGACTTTGGTGACGATCGATCGCGGCCTGCAGGAGCAAAAGCTCACCGCCTGGCCCGAGAAGGATAAGGTCGCGCGCTTTCAGCCGCCGCAACCCGCCGAGCCGTCAGCGTCCGACGTCGCCCGTGCGCTCGAGTTGATCCGCGCCGCGCGCCGGCCGGTGCTGCTCGCCGGCCGCGTGTCGCGCTCGGAAGAGGCCTGGGCCGAACGCATTCGTTTTGCCGAAGCCCTCGGCGCGCAGGTCTTCACCTATGCCGATGACGGCGTCGCTTTTCCCATCCCGCACCCGCTGCATGCCGGGCGTTTCGGCATCCGGCCGAATGATGCGATCAAGGCCGAGCTGCGCCGCGCCGACCTGATCATCGAATTGGATTGGGTCGATTTTGGCAGCCTGCTGCGCAATATCTGGCGCGATAGCGAAACGCCGCCACCGATCGTCTCTTGCTCGAACGATCACCTCGCGCATCGCGGTTGGAACAAGGACTACTTCGCCTTCGCGCCCGCCGATGTCCGCGTCGGCGCCTCGCCGGACCGCTCGATCGCGGCACTGCTGAAAGGCCTCGGCGGGCACACACCGATCGCCGCCGTCGCGCCCACGCGGCCGCTACCGCGCGCCGAGATTCCCGCCTCGGGAAAGATCACGACGCGGATGCTCGCGACCGTGTTCTACGATGTCATTGCCGACGAGACGGTCTGCATGCCGGAAATCCCGATTGGCTGGCCGGCGGATATGGTGCGCTGCTCGCATCCGCTCGACCTGTTGGCAGGCGCGTCGGGTGGCGATGTCGGCGCCGGGCCGGGGACGGCCATCGGCGCGGCGCTCGGCCTCAAGCACAAGAAGAGCGACCGGTTGCCGATAGCGGTGATGGGCGATGGCGATTATCTGATGGGTGTCGGCGCGCTTTGGGTCGCGGCGGCCAATCAGATCCCGTTCCTGATCGTCGTCTGCAATAACCGCGCTTACGGCAACGACGTCCAGGCGCAGGAACGCACCGCGAAGCTGCGCGGCCGGCCGGTCGAGAACAAATGGATCGGCCAGGCGATCAATGACCCGCCGCCCGATCTGTCAGGCCTGGCGCGCGATTTCGGTGTCGAGGGCGCCGGGCCGATCGCGGATATCGGCGCGTTGAGGCCGGCGCTGGAGAAAGCCGTCGCGCGGCTCAAAGCCGGCGCCGGCTATGTCCTCGACGTCGTCGTGAACGACGAGTGATGCCTGCGACTAGGGCAGGGCGATCGGCGAATTCAGGACGGCCACCGTGGTCAGGCCGACGACGACGGCCAGGATCACGAACCCGGCCATGATCTCGGCAGCGGCGAATTTTGGCTTTTTCGTCGGCAGTGGCAGATGAAGGTCGACATTACTAGCAAGCGACATAACTCTTCTCCCCGATCCATGGCGAAAGAGGTAGCAGCGCAATCGTTAACGAAACGTTAACGCCCGCTTGCATGGCGGCCGAGAGCGCTATGATCGCCACAAAATCGAACCGGCGGGGTGTGATTGAGCCATGAATGGTGCAGAGAGCCTGGTCCAGACGCTGTTGGCCAATGGGGTGGACACGTGTTTCGCCAATCCCGGCACGTCCGAGATGCATTTCGTCGCGGCGCTCGACCGCAACCGGGATATGCGCTGCGTGCTTGGCCTGTTCGAAGGCGTCGTGACCGGCGCGGCTGACGGCTATTACCGGATGCTGGAGCGGCCGGCCGCGACCTTGCTGCATCTCGGTCCGGGCCTGGGCAACGGCATCGCCAACCTGCACAACGCCAAGAAGGCGCAATCCGGCATCCTTAACATCGTCGGCGAGCATGTGACGACGCATCTGCCGCTCAACCCCCCGCTCGCCGCGGATATCGAAGGCTTGGCGCGGCCGGTCTCGGCCTGGGTGCGGACGGCGCTCGATGCGTCGTCGATCGCGCCGCTGACCGCCGAAGCACTTGCGGCCGTCGCCGGGCCGCCGCCGGGTATCGCGACCTTGATCTTGCCGGGTGACGCGGCTTGGGGCGTGACCGAGGGCAGGGCCGTGGGCGCCAAGCCGGTCGCGTCCCAGCACAAGCGCGTCGCCGGCGATGTGATCGACAAAGCGGCGCGCTTGCTGCGCTCCGGCGAGCCGACGCTCGTTATCCTCGCCGGGCCGGCGCTCAAAGGCGCGGCGCTCGATCGCGCGGGCGAGATCGCCGGCAAGACCGGGTGCCGCATCGCGACGCAGTTCTTCAGCGCGCGGCTGGAGCGCGGCGCCGGACGCGTGAAGCTCGAGCGCATTCCCTATGCCGTCGATCAGGCGCTGACGATGCTGAAGCCGTTCCGGCACATCATCACGGTCTGCACCGAGGAGCCGATCGCCTTCTTCGCCTACCCGGGCAAGCCGAGCAAATTGAAGCCTGAAGGCTGCGACGTGCTCGAACTCTGCTCGATGCAGGACGATTGCCTGCAGGCGCTCGCCGATCTCGCCGAAGCGGTCGGCGCCAAGGACAAGGACCGGCGGCCGGTGCAGGCGGTCGCCGAAAAGCAGCGGCCAAGCGGCGCGCTCAACGCCGAGAATCTTGCGCAGGCCTTGCTGGCGACGATGCCGGAAGGCTGCATCCTCGTCGATGAATCGGTGACGACGGGCCGCGAATCCTTCGGTGTCACCGCCGGTGCCGCGCCGCACGACAACATCCAGAACATGGGCGGATCGATCGGCTTCGGCACGCCGCTCTCGACCGGCGCCGCGATCGCCTGTCCTGACCGGCCGGTCCTCTGCGTTGTCGGCGACGGCAGCGCGATGTACACGATCCAGTCGCTGTGGACGCAGATGCGCGAAGGGCTCAACGTCACGACCGTCGTTTGTGCCAACCGCAGCTATCAGATCCTCAAGAACGAATTCAAAGCCGTCGGCGCCGGCGTGCCCGGCTCCAACGCGCTCAGCATGCTCGACATCGACAACCCGACGCTCGATTTCGTGGCGCTCGCCAAAGGCATGGGGATGGGCGCAACGCGCGTCTCGACCGCCGACGATCTCTGCCGCGCCATCGAGCGCGGCTTCGCCGACCCGGGCCCGACGCTGATCGAGGCGGTGCTGTGATGCCGGTGGATCAAACCTCGATAAGCACATACTCCTCGTCGACCGAGACCTGGAACGTCTCGGCGACGTAGGGGCCTTTCGTCAGTTGTGCGCCGCTTTCGACGACGGCTGGATAGTTGCGTGCTTTGAGCGTCGTCGGATCGCACCACGCTTCGCCGGTGCGAAGCTCGAACTGCCAGCCATGCCAGGGACAGCGCAGCATCGGCCGGTCCGCGGCGAGCTTGTAGTGGCCGGGTTCCGTGACTTCCGCCGGGCGCGTGATCGTGCCATGGCACAGCGCGGCGCCGGCGTGCGGGCAGCGGTTGAAGAAGGCGAAATAAGTGCCGCCGACGTTGAAGACGGCGATCTCGCGTCCTTTGACGGTGACGAGCTTGCGGCTCCCCGGCGCGATCTCGCCGACCGTCGCCACGACGTGGCGTGTCATTGGGGGCGCGTCATCGAGCCGAGCCCGTAGAGCTTTGCGGCGTTGCCGTAAAACAATTGCTGCTTTTGCGCCTCGGACAGCTTCACCTTGAACACCGTATGCGGATCGTCGAAATCCCAATGCGGATAATCGGTCGAGAACAGCAGCCGGTCCCAGCCGATCCAATCGAATAGATGGATCAGATCCTCCGGCGTCTCCGGCTCTTCGATCGGCTGGGTCGTGTACCAGATATGCTCGCGGATATATTCCGATGGCGGCCGCTTCAGATGCGGAACCTCGTCGCGCATTTTCGCCCAGTGCCGGTCGAGCCGCCAGGAGAGGGCCGGCACCCAGCCGAAGCCGCCCTCGATCAGCACGACTTTGAGCGACGGGAATTCCTCGAACACGCCTTCGAGCACGAGGCTCGTCACCAGCCCCTGCATCGATTGAACATTGTTGTGATGTTCCTCGATATAGAAAGAGGGTGAGCCCGACGCGGTCGAGGTATGGCCGTTGACGCCTGAGACATGCAGCCCGATCGGCAGGCCGTGCTCGACCGCTTCGCGATAGATCGGCCAATAGCGCCGCCGGCCCAGCGGCTCGTCGGAGCGCGGCGGCAAAGAGATCTGGATGAAATCGGGATTGCCGGCGTGGCGCTCGATCTCCTTGATCGCCGCCTCCGGCCATTCCTGCGTGACCGCGATCGAGCCTTTGAGGCGCTTGTCGCGCCCTGTCCAATGCTCGAGCTGCCATTGATTGAGCGCCGAGGACAGCGCCGCGCCGAATTCGAGATTGCGCTGCGAATTACCGTTCGGCCGCAAAGGCTGCAACACGCCGAACGCGACGCCGTTCGGATCGAGATGCTGTTCTTGCATGAACGGCAGATGCGAGCCGGGCAGGCCGCCGCCGGGCGGCCAGGCATCGGCGCGCGACACCGCCGGCTGCATGCGCGGATGCGATAGCGTTTTCGCAAGGCCCTGGCGAACGAACTCGCCGTACGTGACGATGTGTTCCTGCCAGCGCTTGGCGAGAAACGGATTGAGATCGCTCAGCGATCCCATCGTCGGATGAATGTCGCAGTCGATGACTTTGAGCCGGGTCTCCGCCTGCGGATTGCGCTCCAGCACATCGATCGTCATGTGACGCGCTCCCTTCCAATCGGTTGCGGCGCTTCGGTAAGCCGCGGATAGGTTTCGAGCGGATTGTCGACGAGGATCCGCCGCGCCAATGCGCCCGAGATTTCGCGCGGCAGCGCGGCGCTGCCGTCGAATTGCCAATGCGGATAATCGGTCGAAAACAACAATAGCCGGTCCGATCCCATCTGCTCCAGCACGCGCTCGAACTGCTCGGCACGCGGCGGCGCGTCGACGGGTTGCAGCGTGAAGCGAATATGGTCGCGCACGATCGCCGCAGGCGGCCGGTCGATCCAGGGAATTTCCATGCGCACGCCGCGCCAGGTCTTCTCGAAGCGCCACAGGCACGCCGGCAGCCAGGTAAATCCGGACTCGATGAACACGGCTTTGAGCTTCGGGAATTTGACGAATACGCCTTCGGCGACGAGGCTCAAGAGCGCGCTCTCGAACGCGCCGGCATAGCTCACATAGTCTTCGAGGTAATAAGAGGGCCAGCCGCCGGGCGTCGGCGCATGGCGATAGGTGCTGCCGGCATGGATGCCGATCGGCAACCCATGCCGCTCTGCCGCGCGATAGATCGGCCAATAATGACGCCGGCCCAGCGGCATCTCTTCGCCTGCGAGCATCAGCACCTGAACGAAGCGCTTGTCCTCGGCGCGGCGATCGATCTCTTCGACGGCGAGTTCGGGATTCTGCGTCGGGATCACGATCGAGGCGCGAAAGCGCGGTTCGCGGTCGAGCCATTCTTGCGCCAGCCAATCGTTGACCGCGCGACAAAACGCGGCACCCATATCCTCGCTGTGGAACATCTGCGCCGCATGGAGGCAATTGAGGATCGCGATGCGCGAGCCGAACCCATCGAGCGCTTGCCGGCGCAGCTGCTCGAAATCGCTGCCCGGCGACCCTTGTTCCGGCCGCCAATCCGCGCGCCCGGAAAGCGGCGCGCCCGGCGGGTAGGAAGTCAGATCCAGGCTGAGCCGATCGATGCCGCGGGCGACGATCGCATCGCGCCAATACTCGTCGAAATAGGGCAGGAGCGCCCGCGTCGACGGCACCGCCGGATGAACGTCGCAGTCAATTGCGTCTTGAGTCGGCGCATCTTGAGTCGGCAAGGACATGGCGTGACGCGATCCTGCAGCCGCTTCGGGTGATCGTTCCAATTGTGGGCGCGCCGCTTAAGAGAGGCAAGGGTACCGTCCGATTGCGCTTTTGACGTTGATCGGCAGTACCTTCATGATGGGTTCAGGCAATGTGGCCCGAGACCACAAAAAGGGGAGACGCGCCATGCAGTACAATACCGACCGCATCCGTACCTCGCATGTGGGCAGATTGCCGACCCCCAAGGATTTCGCCGACATGCCGGCGCGCCTTGCCCGCGCCGACGTAACCGATCCCAAAGAGCTCGATGCTCAGGTCGTGCCCGTCGTCGCCGATATCGTGCGGCGTCAGGTCGATTCCGGAATCGACATCGTCAATGACGGCGAGTTCTGGACCGCCCACGGGATGAGCGGACATTACGCGGCGCATTTCTCGGGCCTCACGACCCGCGCGTTGCAGCCGGGCGAAGCTGCCTCCAGCCACCTTCGTACCCGCGAACGCGACGATTTTCCCGATTTCTATGCCGCGATGGATGAGCAGAAGACGATGTTCTTCGTGCCCGGCGAGCGCCCGGTGGCACGGCCGCCCGAGCGCACGGTCTTACGCAGCCCGTTGAAGTCTCGCGGGCCCGAGGCGATCAAGCGCGAGATCGGCGTTTTCAAAGCCGCGATCGAACGTTCCGGCGCCAAGGTCGAGGAAGCGTTTCTGGCGGTTCTCGCGCCCGGCTGGTTCGATCACTTCATTCACAATGAATATTACGCGACCGACGAGGAATTCCTCTTCGCGCTCGCCGATGCCATTGCCGAGGAATACCGTGCGGTCGTCGATGCGGGCTTCATCCTTCAGATCGACGATCCGGGCCTGCCCGATTGGTGGGACATGCTGAAGCCCGCGCCCAGCGTCGACGCCTACCGCAAATTCGCGCAGCTTCGCATCGATGCCGTGAACCGCGCTTTGAAGGGCATTCCCGAGGACAAGGTGCGCTATCACTTGTGCTGGGGCAGTTGGCACGGGCCGCACACCCACGATCTGCCGCTGGAGCATATCGTCGACCTGGTGCTGCAAGTGAATGCGCGGACTTATTCCTTCGAGGCCGGCAATGTGCGTCACGAGCATGAGTGGCGCGTCTGGAAAGAAGCGCGTCTGCCGAAGAGTAAAATCCTTATGCCGGGCGTCGTGAGCCACGCCACGAACCTCGTCGAGCATCCCGATCTCGTTGCCGAGCGTATCCTGCGCTACGCCGAGATCGTCGGGCGCGAGAACGTGATCGCGGGCACCGATTGCGGTCTCGGCAATCGTGTCCATCCCGAGATCGCTTGGGCCAAGCTCGCGAGCCTTGCCGAAGGCGCGCGCCGCGCCACCCGTCAGTTATGGGGGCGTTGAAGCGCGAAGCCGATCACGCCGACCGCAGCCCACCGTTGGCGCGACGCTCGACTTTCGGACGGACTTCCTGCGGGCGCGTCGAAATCGCCTCTGTATCCCCTCGCTGCCTGGCTCGGCGCCGGCTGACATTGATAATCTTGGACTGCGGTGCCTTTGCGGGCAATTCATCGAGCGCTTCCGCGATGCTTGCCCGGTAGCGCAGAGCCACGATCTTAAACTCGGCGGCGGGCGGCATATTCTCGTCGTCGAAGCCGCAGCGCGCGCGCCAATGCACGGCGTCTTCCCATTCGACCGGTGCCTGGGGATGCCATTTGCGCGTCGCCGGTGAGTAAACCAAGACCTGAAGCGGCACGCGGCGGGGCGAAGAACTTCCGTGCACGTAGTAGACCGGCGGAACCCAGGCGCTGCGAGCGGGGGAGATGATCTTGATCGTGACGGGCCGGAACCTGGACCAGAGAAATGCCGCGAGCCCCAAGCCGACAACGATCAGGCCAAGGATCTCGTAGACGCCTAAAGACTGGGTCTTGATCGCACTCTGAAGCGTCGCCAGCAGATCCGTGAAAACGTCCATCTTGCCCCACAACGCATCGCAGCTCTTATCATAAACACAGCTCGAGCGCTGCGGGTTGCACGTCAATATCGCGTGGACACGCGAACACCGATCGCGCGGCCGCTCATCGACCGCTCCCGCGCATCGGAAACTTCGGCAGAGGAACGTTTCAATGCGGTGACGTGTTTCGGCCGCATCCGGAGGAATCACACATATGAACCAACTCACTACCTGGTTGGACTAATCGTCGACGTCCTTGCGATTCTATCGTTCTTCGGGCTTCGCTAATGTCTGCCGTCGCCGAAGCTGCTGCGGGAACGGCAGTGCGTCGATCGTCGCGGGCGCGTTGCCACGGCTGCGCTGGCGATCGTGCTTGATACCTTTGCGGCGGCGGTGGGGCTTGGCGTGAGCTCGACAGCTTCGACGTGGCGCGATTTACGGCCGTATTGGGCAGCAAGCACCACAACGTGGGCGGCATTCCGATGTGGGGCGGCCACTAACTGCCGACTGTTGATCGGCACCGACGCGACCTTTCGGGAACGTCGCCGACGAGCGCTAACCGCAGCTTGCGGCTAGCGCTCTCGTGTCCGCGGCCAGAATAGTCCGCTTACTGCACGCGCACGTCACTGTCGTTGATGATGAGCGGCCTGAATTGTGAGGGTGAAGGCGGTTGAGTTGCTGATGCCGCCGCCGTTTCCGGTGATGGTTTCGGTGACCGATCCAGCCGTCGCGTTGGCAGCGACGCTCACCGTCAACGTTGACGTATAGTTATTGGCCGCAGAGACCGTAGCGGGATCGAAGCTGCAGGTGATCGCCCCCGTACAGGTCGAGGTGAGCGCAACGGTCGAAGCGAAGCCATTTAACGGCGAAACAGTTACCTTCGACGAAGACTCAGACGTGCCGGTGACAAGTGTTATCGGCGAAGTTACCCCGGTCAGCGCCAAAGAGAAATTACCGGGGCTCGTGCTCGCACCACCGGCGCAGGTCGAAAATTTGAACGAGCCGATATAGGTGTACCAGTTGTAGCTGGACGTCACCGGCAGGAACTGGTTCGTGTACCAGAAGGTGCAATCATCGGTCGGGTCGATACGCATCGAGCTATAGTCGCCCCAGCGGGTGTAACCGGTTTGTGACCCGGCGCCGGCCTGCAGAACTGTTTCGCTTTCCATCGTGCCGGCAGGATCGGAAGGCGTGCGGCCGGTCACGACGACGCTCGGATAGACGCTGCTGCTCGATAAACTATAGCCGAGCGCGATGTCGCCCGACTGATCCATGGCGATACTGCCCATCCAGCGATAGGAACTGTCGGGGGCATAGGTTCCCTGTTGGGCAATCGCGAAAACGCCGGGCGAGCTCGAGCTCGCATCGAGCTCGTACCAGCGCGGACCAACGCTTGTTCCGGCAACGACCGAATGGTTGACCACCATGGCTTCGCGCGTGCCGAAGTTCCGGTAGGCGAGTCGGTACATTAAGCGGTCGCCCAGGGAATCCAGCTGGCGATTGGTTGCTGGCTGCGGAATGCAAGTCCCGCCGCCGCAAGCTTCTTGGAATGAGGTGATAGCGATATTCGTCGGCGCGCTGAGGGTCGATGCGCTCGGGTTCGAGAAATTCGGCGCGAGCTTGCGGAGAGCGAGGTTCGTCGAACTGTTGAAATCGAGGAAATAGCCGGGCTCGCCATCGGTCGGCGCGGTCGGGCCGTCGAGATCGGAGGGCAGCACACCGCCGTCGGTGACTTTGAAACACACGGATGCGGGAGAGGCCGCGCCGTTCAACATCGCTGTGCGATCATAGGCGCAGAGATCGGCACCAACAAAATTGGCGCCATTCGCGAAAAGATTATAGGTCGCGAGGTACGCGCCGTTGGTCGTCGTGGGCCACACGCCGAACTTCGGGTAATCGTTCAGATTGGTGCCGAAGCTATAAGAATAGAGACTATAGGCGAGAGTCGGATCGTTGGTTTTCGAAACGGCGATGCATTCGCCGTAAGGACTCTTCAAACTCGACAATTGGGTCACGATCCAACGATCGGCCAATCGGTCGTACTGTACGACCGGATCGCCCGAGTTGTTTCGGGCGCAAGCGCCGCCAAGATTGGTCCATAGGCTGCTCAGCGACTTCGGGTAACCGGGTTGCATGACCCCGTTTTTGTCGAGGACCGCAATCTCGGAATTGACAACCTGAACGATGTCGTTCGGGCCCACCGCGATATTGGCGTCGGAGGGAAGATACCCGTCCTGGATAATGCCCTGGAAAGCCGGTGTCGGAATGACATCGAGCTTACGGCCGGCCTTGTTTTGCAACGCGCGATCGTTGGCGTGTTCTCCGCCGGGTACAGCGGATTGTCCTTCCGGCAAAGGATGCAGAGGAACGCCGAGCGGCGTTTCGCCTGCGACGGTCGGCCGGGCAGCCGGGGCGGTCCATAGCGGATCCGAACTTTGGCTCGAATTCGGATACACGATCGTCGGCGCGGTCGCGTCCTGAGCCTGCGAACGCGCCGGCACCAGCAGTAATTGCACGGCAAGCGCCAACAGACCCGCGACTAGTGGTTTGTTCATTTCCCCCGCCCCTAATAAATGTATTGTCACGAGTAATAGAACTCGAGACACTTGGTGAGCTTAATAAATAATCCGCTTGCCGGAGCAAGATCGTTTTCGATTTTCTACGAGTTTTGGGTAATTGTCAAACAACCGCCTGATGGCAAAGGGCACCATTCATGCAGCGATATGTTGACGAGGTCGCCTTCAGCTTGATCGGATGCGTTCGGGGACGATGGTCTCCGGCGTCAGCTTTGATCGTCGCGCGACGGCTTGCGGAAACGACAGGATCACAACCCTGGCACAACTCATTTTCGCCCGAGGAAGTTTGATCGCCGACTGGCGCGCACGTGCCGAAATCGCTTTCGGCAAAGCGTGGCGCTGGTGGATCGGCGCGCTGGCCGGTTCCGTGCCCCGGGCCTTGCGGCAACGCTTCGCCGGCGGCCGCGGACAATTGCTGCTGCTCGTCGACGCCCCAGGCGACAATCTGATCGAAGAAACCGGCGAGGGCCGTCGCCCGCTCGGCCGCATCGATGTCGAAGCGCCCGATGCCCGACAAATTGCCGCGCCGCGCGCGGCACAACGGGAGCACCTGCCGGTCGCGATCCGCCTCGAGGCGCAGCACACGTTGCGCACGACCACGTCGCTGCCGCTCGCCGCGGAGCGCAACCTCGCGCAAGTCATCGGTTTCGAATTCGAGCGCCTCGTGCCGTTCAAGCAGAGCGAAGTCCACTTCGCCTATCGCATAACCGCGCGCGACAAGGCGGCACAAACCCTCGCTGTCGAATTGACGATCGTGCCGCATACCGCGGTCGCCAAGGCCGTCGCCGCGTTGCATGGCTTAGGATTCGAGGCGGCGGAAATTCAGGTCCCTGGCCCGAGCGGTGAAGCGGCGACCGTCATTCCGCTGGCGCGCGGAAATCGCATCGCCAGCGGGCGCGGCAGCCGGCGCATCAATCGCGGTCTCGGCGTCATCGCGGTATCGCTCGCGATTGGTTGCGCTGGGCTTCCGCTCTGGCGCGACAGCGCGACGATTGCGCGCCTCGACGCGCAAATCGCGGCGGCTCGCCAGCAGGCCGACTCCAGCGCGAACCTTCAGCGCTTGATCGATGCCGCGCGCCGCGATCAGCAATTCCTTGGCGACCATAAGCGCGCCAGCCCGACGGTGACCGAGATATTGGCGACGTTGACGCGATTGATACCCGACGACGCTTACCTGACCGAATTGACGATCGCGGGCGATCGCTTGCGCATCATCGGCGCCGCGAATTCGGCGACGGCGCTTCTCGCCCTCCTCGACCAGTCCCCAGCGTTTCGGGACGTGGCGTTCCGATCTCCCGTCATCCGGGACGCGCGCCTCAACCTCGAGCGCTTTGACATCACCGCCCAGATCGTTCAACGAGGCGCCCCATAACGGCGCGGCGCACCCGACAGGAACGCTTTATTAGGGAAGTCTCAGTAATTGCTAGATGCTGCCGTGATTATGCGGGCGTGCTAACAAGCTGGGGCGAATATTATGACCGTTCCTTCATCACTTGCAGTTGGCGATCATGTGGTGCTTGCCGATCCCGCGGTTCATTGGGAAACGACTGTTTCCCATGCGCATCCGCCGCGCGTCGTCCTGACGGCGTCGATGCAGGTCGGCGAGCATCCGCCGCTGCCTGGGCACGCAGGCGTTGCCGCGGCCACCGTCGCGATCCAGATGGATAGCCAGACCGCCCTTCAGCTCTACGGAAAGCTCTATGCGCTCGTCCGCTCGATGGGTTGGCTGCCGGAAGAATGAGCCGCACGCAGCGGCTCGATGTCTCAAGGTCTCATCAAATGCCCGAGAATTGCGGGCGCGAGCCTCCCTACAAAATCATCGGATCGCACTTCCATCTTCTAAAACTAAGGGAATTGGCAAGCCGGTCTTAATAAAAATGATTAGATGATCGCTACCTGATTTCGTCGTCACCGTCTCTATTGTGGAACATGATAAATTCAGCGTTTGAGCCCCCGGCCAGCGAGCAGACTATTTCCGCCGCCGAACTCCGGGTCATGCGGGAGCAGTGGAAAGAGTTTCGCCGCTTCCGACGCAAATCCGTAATCCTTGCTTGTGTCTTGGAAACGAGCCGCGGCAACGTGCAATCCGTCGCTCTGGACTTGTCCCTCGGCGGCGCGCGCGTCCGCGTCCAAGGCAGAGTGGAGCCTCAGGAGCAGGTCACGCTCGTGCTCGCGAAGTTCGGACGCTTTCCGGGCGAAATCGTATGGCGGAATGCCTCCGAGGCCGGATTGCAGTTCAAGGATTCGCCCGAGGAAGTCTTGCTGCGCTTCGGCAACGACATACCGTTCGACTAGCGCAAGACTTAGCCTGCAAGTCCGCTGGCGCCGGCCGCTCCGGGGACGGCCACGTTTTCCGTGCACGCGCGATTTCGACCGGTGCGCTTCGCACGGTAAAGCGCGGCATCCGCGCGGCCGATAAGCTCGTCCAAATTCTCGCGAAGCCGATATTCGGCCACGCCGAAAGACAAGGTGACATGTTGATCGCCATCGCGCGACGGACTGCCGCCAAGGTGCTGGCGCAGGATCGCCTGCCTCATGTGTTCGGCAACGATGGCGGCTCGGTCGAGGTTGGTGCGCGGGAGGATGATCCCAAATTCCTCGCCGCCAAATCGTGCCGCCGTGTCTTGTCCCTTGACGGCGCGCGCCAAGGTCTGCGCAACATCCCGTAGCACCTGATCGCCGGTCTGATGGCCAAAAGTGTCGTTCAGCCGCTTGAAATGATCGATGTCGGCGATGACCAGACTAAGCGGCTGGTTCTTGGCCGTCGCTTCGCGCGCAGCCTCGGATAGGCATTCGTCGAAAAATTTGCGGTTGGGTATTCCGGTGAGGGAGTCGGTCAGAGCATCGCGCGACACCGTTTTCAGGTTTTCGCGCAATTCGTGGACTTCGCCGCCGATCCGGTTGAGTCGCTTCTCGAGAAGGGCATTCCGCTGCGCCATGGATTTGGTCTCGTGGACCAGCTCGCCGACGAGAGCTCTCACTTGCTCGGCCTGCGAAGACCGGCCAATTTCGCTTGAGATCCTGTCCAGGTGCGTGGCGAAATTTCCAACGTCGTTTCCGTGATCGTCGAGATAGCGGTTCAGTTGTTCGATCACGGCGTACAAGTGACCGCCGGTCTCCATCTCGTCGACGCGTTCGTCTGAAGGGCCGAAATATCGATGGTAGAGATCGCTATTGATCTCATCCGTGAAGGCAACGTGCCCGGCAGTCAGCTTATCCAGCACGGCCCGAAGCGGCGGCATGGTGTCGGCGACATAGTTGTACCAGATCGTGTAGTTCTGCGGCGTTGGGGGTATGGCACGGATCGCCATGGCCTTACGTGCGGCCTCTGTCAATCGATTGGCTTCACTCATGATCCGCCGTCCGCAAGCCTGAAGTTCAATGTTCATACTGATCGCGCTTGTCGCGCTGCGCGCGGTTGATGGAGTGTTCGATATATACAACCGTTTACACTGATCCCTACGAAAGGATCGTTAATATCGGATCGGCGGTAACCGATCGTTAATATCGTCTGCATCGATTCTGCGTGACGAGATCGACAGTTTTCAACGGAAAACTGTTGATTTCACTGCGTATGATGGAAGTTTTCGGCGCAAGCCTTGCCTTGGCTGAGACTCGCGGAACCAAACTCTCTTCCGCGTGTCAAAGGGCGCGAGAGGCACGTCGAAGATAACGGCAGCGGCGCGAATTAAGGACGCCGCCGAGGCTCGCTGGACGGATCAGTCGGTCGCACCGGTGTGATGTCGCAGAGCAACGCCATACTCAACACGAAGCGCTTCCGATCCAAAACGGACGAAGCACAGTATTGGCGCGGTCGGGCGGCAGAAGTCAGGAAGGTCGAGCAGCTTTTCAGCGATCCGGATGCTCGCTCGAGGCTCGAGGAAATCGCGCATCATTACGACGAGATGGCGCAAGCGCTTGCCGAGAATCTCTCGGTGTTCCCGTGATGTATCGACTAGGCTGCCGGCCGGGATGAGGAGATTTCGTCGTGAGCGATCGGCGGGAAATAGATATCGAATTGTGTGCCTTTCCCAGGCTGACTGGTCACATCGATACGCCCGCCGTGACTTTTGACGATGCCATGCACGATCGAAAGGCCAAGGCCAGAGCCGACGCCGACCGGCTTGGTCGTGAAAAACGGCTCGAAAATTCGCTGCCGGGTCGCTTCGTCGATCCCGATCCCGGTGTCATTGATCGAGAGGCAGACCTCCGGGCGGGCTCCCCCCATCGTTCGGACCATGACGGTAATCGTCCCGATCGCGTTTCCGATCGCGTGATAGGCATTGGCCAACAAGTTGGTCACGACCTGATGGATTTGGGTCGCATCCGCAAAAATTGCCGGGACGGTATGAATATCGGTCTGCACGCGGATCGTGGACGGAACGATCGTCTCCAGAAACTTCAGCGCTTCCCGTGTTGCTGCCGCAAGGTCGAGCTCGCCCTTTTCGCTGGCTTCGTTGCGGCTGAAGGCGAGGATGCGGGTGACCAGATCCCGAGCGCGCACGCTCGCGTCGTAAATGGTGTCGAGGTTCGTGCGAATAGGGTCGGCAGCGTCCAACTTTCGGGCGGCAAGCTTGCTCAGCGCCATGATCGGCACCAAATTGTTGTTCAAGTCGTGAGCGATGCCGCCGGCCAGAGTTCCGAGCGCCTCGAGCTTTTGCGATTGCAATAATTTTCGCTCCAGCTCGCGCTCGCGGTGCTCGGCCGAACGCAAAGCCGTAACATCCTGCAGCGTTCCGTACCGCCGCACGGGCTTTCCGTGCTCATCGCAGATGAAGCCATTTTCGCGCCGCACGATCTTTTCGGATCCGTCGGGACAGACGATCCGATACTCGAGCGCCGGGGTCGTCTCTCCCGAAATCTCGCGCGCTCTGTGTTCAAGGAATCGTTGCCGGTCGTCCGGGTGCGCCAGCGCGATGAGCGTTTCGAGCCCGGGAACGGCATCGCTGTTCTCGATCCCGAGTATGCGGAACATCTCGTCGGACCATTCGGCGCTGTTCGTCGCAATGATGTGCTCGAAACTGCCGATCATTGCGACGCGTTGTGCGCGCGCAAGATTTTCGCGACCGCGCTGAAGTTCGCGTTCGGCGTTATGACGTTCGGTGACGTCTTGCAGGGTGCCGAAGACACGAACCGCTCTGCCTTGATCGAACGTGACATCGACGCGCCGATGGAGAATCCGCTCCTCTCCATCGCCGCGAATAATACGAAAGTGGACCGAGCGTCTGGAGGGCCCATCGGCGTTCACCTGATCGAGGACGCCGAGCGCTTTTTCGCGATCCTCGGGATGGATCATCGAGAAGGCGAGTTCTCTGCTCCCCCGACCGCCCTCGGGCGATAAACCGTACAAGCGATAGAGCTCATCCGACCAGAAAGCTTCGTTCGTAATCAGGTTGTGATCGAAGCTGCCGATGCCCGCTATGCGCTGCGCATTGGCGAGGCTTGCGCGACTTTTCGCGATTTCGATCTCTGCTTCCTTTCGCTCGGTGATGTCCTGCAAGGTCCCGATGAGGCGAACAGGGATTCCATCCTTGAAGAGCACGTCGCATTCGCGGTGCAGAAAACGTATTTGCCCGTCGGACCGAATGATCCGGTAATCGATGGGCGCGGGCGGTCGTCCTTGCTCGCTGGCACGCCGATAGGCGTCGACCTTTGCGCTGTCTTCGGGATGAACAAGCGCGCGAATAGAGTCTAAAGGTTCCCGACATCCTCCTTCTGCGAGACCGTGTATGCGGAGAAACTGTTCGGAGAACTCCGTTTCGCCGGTCGTCAGATCGCGCTCGAAGCTGCCAACATTCGAAATACGCTGCGCCCGCGCGAGTGCTTCGCGACTTCTATTGAGCTCCAACGTCGTATCGGCGCGCTTCGTCGTGTGTCGCCACACCCAATAGAGGCAAAGGGCGACAGGGAGCACGACCGCGCAAGTAAGCCAGAAATTTGGCACGTCGACTAAAAATCCCAAGGGATAGGGCTATTCTGCGGGCCCAAAGGTTAAGCGAGAGTAACTTATAGTATTTATCAAATCTTGAATTCGGCCGACCATCGGCGCGAATCTTCGCGAATCTTAGAGGTGATAGCCGCGCGCGGGCTGAGGGGGCGGCCGGCGAGGGGGCGTCATTTCTCGAATGTTCGCCGATACTTGCTTGCGACGATATTTCCGTCGCGTTGCGCTCTTCCTGCCTCGTATAACCCGGCGCAGTGATTAGGACCCTCACTGATTTTGGGGATCTGGCGGTGTTGCTGCCGCTGGCGATCGTCGTAACCGTCTGGCTGGTTGCGATCCGGCAGCCGCGCGTTTTGCTGTGGTGGTTCGTCGCGCTCGCCCTGTGCATCGGTTCGACGGCGGTGCTGAAGATTTATTTCTTTGTTTGTCCGCCGGTGCCCAATCTGCACAGCCCCAGCGGGCACACGAGTTTAAGCACGCTGCTTTACGGTGCGTTGATGCTCGCGGTGGCGACGGTCGTCGCGGGCTGGAAGCGCGCGGTGGTCGTGGCTTCGGGCACGATCTTCATCGTCGCTATTGGCGTTTCGCGCGTCGTCATTCATGCGCATAGCCTTCTCGAAGTCGCGGTGGGATCGGGAATCGGCATCGGCGCCTTGGCGCTTTTTGCAAGTCAGTTCTGGCCGCGGCGTCCAGCCGAGCCGCATTTGCAATGGTTGGCCGTTGCGTGCGTTGCGTTGATGGTGATGTTGAACGGGCAGGATCTCCGTGCAGAAGATCTGCTGCATGCGATTGGCCGTTATCTCGGTCATGCCGGCATGAGCTGCATGTAACGGCGACGTAAGCGCGTCTTCCTCAATAGCAAATCTGCACGGATGTCTCGCGATGATGCGCGTGCGCCTCGAGCACCGCGTCACACGAGCAACTGCGTGCGCTTCGAACCAGTCGCCGCATATGAGATGCCGCGCGAATAAGGCCAAGCTCAAGCGATAGGCTCATCTCACGTCACTGAATGCTCAAGCTTAAGCCCGTTGAATGAATAGTTCGCGGGGGCGCGACGATTATTCGTTTCCATCGTTAGCAGCCCTCTGGCACAGTGTGTCCAGGAAATAGCCGCAAATTAGACACATTCGAGTAATTTTTGCCTTCGGGGGAATCGGGGAATGACAACTGCTACGCTCACGTTTGACGACGAGTTTAACTCGCTCAGCCTTTGGAACGGTACATCCGGTACCTGGGATACCACCGCGCAATACGTAGGTCTAAACGGTAATGGCTACTCGCTGCCGTCGAATGGCGAGCAAGAGTGGTACATCAATTCGAATTACGCACCGACATCGTCGGTCACGCCGTGGACAGTCAACAACGGCGTCCTGACGCTGACCGCGGCGCCGGCTTCGGCCGCGATCTCATCGCTGATCAACGGCTATCAATACACCTCAGGTCAGATCAACACCTCGCAATCGTTCAGCCAGACCTACGGGTATTTCGAGATGCGCGCCGAGCTTCCGGCGGGCCAAGGTCTGTGGCCGGCGTTCTGGCTGCTGCCGGAGAACGGTTCCTGGCCGCCGGAGATCGATGCTATGGAGATGCTCGGGAATAATCCCAGCGTCTATTACACGAGCGTTCACTCCGGCACGGCGAGCGCCGAGGTCAACGCGGGCCAAGCCGACACGGTCGCGAACACCTCGACCGGCTATCACACCTACGGTGTCGATTGGGAGCCGAACTACATCACGTATTATTTCGATGGGGTGGAAGTCTATCAGACACCGACGCCATCGGACATGAACACGCCGATGTACATGATCGCCAATCTGGCGGTCGGCGGCGCCTGGCCGGGCAATGCTGACTCGACCACGCCGTTTCCGGCGAACATGAATATCGATTGGATCCGCGCCTACTCATCGCTGCCGTCTTGGGTTGCCGATGGCTCCGACCCGACCGACGTCAATCACACGCCGTCGAGCGCGGTGGGCTCGACGGGCGGCACGGGCACCGGCACCGGTTCTGGCTCCGGTACGAGCACCGGCACCGTTCCGACGGCCGACGCGGCGGCGACCTATACTGTGGCGAGCGGCATCACCAACGTGGTGCTGACCGGCACGAGCGCGCAGACGATCACGGCCAACAATCTCGGTGATACGATCACGTCGAATGATTACGGCTCGAAGCTGATCGGCGGCACGGGCTACGACACCTTCATCGCCGGCCATGGCGCCGACATAATGACGGGCGGCGGCGGCAACGACACCTTCGTCTTCAATTTCGTGCCGTGGAATGCCGGACACATTACCGACTTCAACGTGGCGACGGATACGCTCAACCTCAGCGGCATTCTTACCGCGATGGGCTATACGGGCACGAACCCGGTCGCCGACGGCTATCTCAGCTTCGCATCGGACGGAGCGGGCGACACGTTGGTATATGTGAAGGCGCCGACCGATCAGTGGGGGTCGTTGGTCACGACTCTCGATCACGTCGCGCCGACGAGCATCACCCCGACCGATTACGGATATGGTTCGTCGAGCGGGACAGGCACGACCGGTGGCACGGGTTCGACCGGCTCTACGGGTTCCACGGGCTCGCCGCCTTCGACCGAGACCGACACGGCGGCGACCACTTATGTCGCCTCGAGCACCGACAAGACGATCGTCCTGATCGGCACCGGGCCCCAGACGGTGACCGGAAACAATCTCGGCGACACGATCGTCTCGAACAATTACGCCTCGACCATCAAAGGCGGCACGGGCAACGACACCATCGTCGCAGGCACCGGTGCCGATCATCTCACCGGCGGCGGCGGCAGCGATACCTTCGTGTTCAATGCGCTGCCGACGAAGGCGGGCCAGATCACCGATTTCAATCCGGCAAACGATAAGCTCGATTTGAGTGGCATCTTCACCGCGCTTCATTTCACCGGTACGGATCCGTTGAAGAGCAACTGGATCAGCTTCACGTCCGATCACCACGGCGACACGAACGTCTACATCAATCCGCATAACGGGACGGGCTCGCACCTCATTACGACGCTCGACAACGTCTCGCCCTCGCAGATCACGACAGCGGATTGGATCTGGCACCATTGAACGGCAAGAGGCCGGCGGTTGGAACCGCCGGCCTCTCTATTTCATACCGTTGCTTCGGCCGGATTACTGCGCATCGATCACGACGCGGCGATTGAGCTGTTCGTTGACCTGGTCGCGGGTCGGAACCGCCAGGTCGCGCTTGCCCTCGCCGGCGGTTTTTGTCCAAGCCGCGGGAACGCCGCGCTTGACCATCATCTCTTGCACGTGCTGCGCTCGATGCAACGCAAGCGCGTTGTCGTAACCCTCGGAGCCGAGCGTATCTGTGTGGCCGGTGATGACGATCTGAGCCGCGCCGCGCTGTTTGATGTCGCCCACGGCGCGGTCGAAATCCAACTGCGATTGCGGCAGCATCTCGGTCGAGTCTTTGCGGAAATAGATGACAAAGACGCGCGGCAAGGCCTGGAGCGTCGGCGCGAAGAGCGAGGACACCTCGGCCGCGTTGATCGTAACGGGCCTGAAATCCGCCGATCCCGCTGCGCTGCCGACGCCGGCATACGCCTTGTTGAGGAGGGTTGTGCCGTTGGGGCCGTGTACCACGACCGCACCGACATGTCCGTTCGCTTCCGGCAGCACGGCGATGAGGTTGTCGATGCACGGGTTGTTTCCGTCGTCGTACGTATTCCTTTTGTCGTCAATCGGAAGCTGGTCGCAGGCGTTGCCGCCGGCCGTCGGATTGATGAACTGAACGTCCAGGACGCTGTTTAACGCGGACGCCGCCTGCGAGATGTTAAGGTCCGTGCATTGCGGGGTACAAGTCGGACCGGCACTCGGAATGATCATCGTGCCGGACTGATACGTGATGGCGTAATTGGCGAGGTTGGTACCTTTGGTGCCGACAGCGCCCGCCACGTTGATCGAGTAGTTGCCGGCCGTGGCCAACGCCGACGAACCCGCGCTGCTCAGATTGACGGAGGTGATCGCGTCACCATTCACAAGGCCGCTGGCCGCGTACTCGGTCCCCGTGAACGTAAATGTCGTTCCAAGGGGCTTCGTCTCGTTGTCCGCCGTGATCGTCAGCGGCGCCGGCGTCACTCTCAGCGACCCGTTCACGTAGGTCACGCTGCTGTAGTTCGAGGCCAGGAAGCCCGTGCCGCCGCCGCCAACCGCGTTCGAGGCGACGATGTTGCCGGCGTAGGTGCCGGCGTTCGTCCCCACCACGTTATCCGTGCTGGTCAGCGTCACCGAACCGATCTGGTTGCCGGCGACCAGGCCGGTCACCGAGAACTGCGACGGGGCGCCGGTCAAGCTGACCGTCGTGCCGTACTGGGTCGACTGATTGTCGGCCGTGATCACCACCGGCGAGGTCGACGGCGTGATCGTCAACGTGCCCGGATTGTAGGTCACGCTGCTGTAGTTCGAGGCCAGGAAGCCCGTGCCGCCGCCCGCAACCGCGTTCGAGGCGAGGATGTTGCCGGCGTAGGTGCCGGCGTTCGTGCCCACCACGTTATCCGTGCTGGTCAGCGTCACCGAACCGATCTGGTTGCCGGCGACCAGGCCGCTCACCGAGAACTGCGACGGGGCGCCGGTCAAGCTGACCGTCGTGCCGTACTGGGTCGACTGATTGTCGGCCGTGATCACCACCGGCGAAGTCGACGGCGTGATCGTCAACGTGCCCGGATTGTAGGTCACGCTGCTGTAGTTCGAGGCCAGGAAGCCCGTGCCGCCGCCCGCAACCGCGTTCGAGGCGAGGATGTTGCCGGCGTAGGTGCC
>DASZLU010000116.1:0-11492 GCA_035552195.1 Allostellaceae bacterium
TAACGTCACGCAAGAAGAGTTAAATCGCTCGATTGCCGAGGAAGCACGTCGTTTTCCTGGCCAGGAGCGCAACGTGATCGAGTATTATCGGAACAATCCCGGCGCGGTCGATAGCCTGCGCGCGCCGATCTACGAGGACAAGGTCGTCGATTTCATCCTCGAACTCGCGCAAGTGACCGACAAGCCAGTGTCGCTCAAGGATCTCTTGGCGATGGAAGACGAAGACGACGAGACGCCGGCCGCCGGCGAAGGCGAGGCGGCCAGCGACAAGTAGCCCAAGCGGCAGGCAAGCGGGTGGAAAGAGGATAGCATCATGGATCCGTACGAAATCTACATGAACAACCTCGTGCCGATGGTGGTCGAGCAGACCAACCGCGGCGAGCGCTCCTACGACATCTATTCGCGCCTGTTGAAGGAGCGGATCATTTTTCTCGTCGGCGCGGTCAATGATTCGGTCGCGAGCCTGATCTGCGCGCAGCTCCTCTTCCTCGAGAGCGAGAATCCGACCAAGGACATCTCGTTCTATATCAATTCGCCCGGCGGCGTCGTGACATCCGGCCTCGCGATCTACGACACGATGCAATACATCCGTCCGGACGTGGCGACGGTCTGTATCGGCCAGGCGGCCTCGATGGGCTCGCTCCTACTGACCGCGGGCGCCAAGGGCAAGCGCGTCTCGCTGCCGAATTCCCGGATCATGATCCACCAGCCCTCGGGCGGCGCCCAAGGCCAGGCGACCGACATCGAGATTCAGGCGCGGGAAATCCTTCAACTCCGCCAGCGCCTCAACGAAATGTATGTGAAGCATACCGGCCAGCCGCTGGACGTGATCCAGTCGGCGGTCGAGCGCGACAAGTTCATGTCTCCGGACGAGGCCAAGGCTTTCGGTCTGATCGACGAGGTCATGAAGGACCGGCCGCCGCGCGAGGAAGAAGTTAAGCTTCGCGCCTAACCCGATTTCTCGCGACTCGCGGGAAAAATTGCCGACTCGCGGGAAAAATGATGGTTTTGCGGCCTTTTAGGCCGCGAAATGCTCGTCATATTTTAGCCAAAGAGCTTTCTTGTAACCGTCTGGTTAAAGTCACATCTTTAACTGGTTATTGAGCCCCGGCACGACCATACTATGAGGTTGTCGGTGGGGCCGAACCCCGCCGAGGGCGATCTTCCCGGTGGGGAGGGAGTGCTTAAATGAGAGTACGGGATCGAGACCCCGTCCGGTCGTTTACGGAGAGCGTATGACCAAAGCCAGCGGCGGCGATTCGAAGAACACCCTCTACTGCTCGTTCTGCGGCAAGAGCCAGCATGAGGTGCGAAAGCTCATCGCCGGCCCGACTGTGTTCATCTGTGATGAATGCGTCGAGCTGTGCATGGACATCATCCGCGAAGAGCACAAGACCACGCTGGTCAAGTCGCGGGACGGCGTTCCGACCCCCAAAGATATCTGCAAGGTGCTCGACGATTATGTCATCGGGCAGGACCATGCCAAGCGCGTCCTGTCGGTCGCGGTGCATAACCACTATAAGCGCCTCGCACACGGCACCAAGAGCAACGACGTCGAGCTCGCCAAGTCGAACATCCTGCTCGTCGGTCCGACCGGTTCGGGTAAGACGCTGCTGGCGCAGACACTGGCGCGCATTATCGACGTGCCGTTTACCATGGCCGATGCCACGACGCTTACCGAAGCGGGTTATGTCGGCGAGGACGTCGAGAACATCATCCTGAAGCTGCTGCAGGCCGCCGACTACAACGTCGAACGCGCACAGCGCGGCATCGTCTACATCGACGAGGTCGACAAGATCAGCCGCAAATCCGACAACCCGTCGATCACCCGCGACGTGTCGGGCGAAGGCGTGCAGCAGGCCCTCTTGAAGATCATGGAAGGCACTGTCGCCTCGGTGCCGCCGCAGGGCGGGCGCAAGCATCCGCAGCAGGAATTCCTGCAGGTCGACACGACCAACATCCTTTTCATTTGCGGCGGCGCGTTCTCCGGCCTCGAGAAGCTGATCGGTCAGCGCCGTCAGGGCACTTCGATCGGCTTCGGCGCCGAAGTTCGCTCGCCCGAAGAGCGTAAGACCGGCGAGGTCCTGAAGGAGCTCGAGCCCGAAGACCTGCTGAAGTTCGGCTTGATCCCCGAATTCGTCGGCCGTCTGCCGGTCGTCGCGACCCTCGACGATCTCGATGAATTCGCGCTGGTCGACATCTTGACCAAGCCGAAGAACGCGCTGGTCAAGCAGTATCAGCGCCTCTTCGAGATGGAAGACGTGAAGCTCGAATTCAACGACGAGGCGATGCGCGCCATCGCGCATAAGGCAATCGCGCGCAAGACCGGCGCGCGCGGCTTGCGCTCCATCATGGAAGCAATTCTGCTCGAGCCGATGTTCGAATTGCCCGGACTCGACGGGGTCACCGGCATGGTGATCAACAAGGAAGTGGTCGAGGGACGCGCCAAGCCGCTCTACATCTATTCGGAGCGGCGCAGCGATTACGCCGATTGGCGTGGCGATACCGGAACCGGCCCCACCAGCGCTTGAGTTCGCTCTAGCAGCGATCGCGAGGCATTGTCGTTAACGCGGCCGTGCGCGCGGAATCCCGCGGATTCCTAGGGGCTCCCCGCGCCGCAGCACACTTCCTCTTGATCTACCCTGGGCGGCACTCCACTTTATAATGGCATCCCAAGGGCGGCGCGGCGCTTCGTCACTCCAATAGCCGTGCCGCGGAACGGAGTTCCCCGTTCCGGCTCTGCAGAAAGGCTGCCATGCTCGATATTGCCAGAGGAAACCTCTATCCCGTCCTTCCGCTCCGCGACATCGTGGTGTTTCCCCACATGATCGTGCCGCTCTTCGTCGGCCGCGAGAAATCGGTTCGCGCCCTCGAAGACGTGATGAAGGACGACAAGCAGATACTGCTCGTCACGCAAAAGAACGCGGCGCAGGACGATCCCGCGCCCGGCGACATCTACACGGTCGGCACCATCGGCACGGTGCTGCAATTGCTGAAGCTGCCCGACGGCACCGTGAAGGTATTGGTCGAGGGTGGTCAGCGCGCGCGGATACAGCGCTTCACCGACCACGAGGCCTTCTTTCAGGCCGAGGCCGATCTGATCAACGATCAGGTTGGCGACAAGCAAGAGGTCGAGGCGCTGGCACGGACCGCGGTCGCGCAGTTCGAGCAGTACATCAAGCTCAACAAGAAGATCCCGCCCGAGGTGCTGGTCTCGATCAATCAGATCGACGATCCGGCGAAGCTCGCGGACACGCTCGCCTCGCATCTGCAGCTCAAGATTCCCGAAAAGCAGGAGATGCTCGAGATCGATTCGGTCACCGGCCGGCTTGAGAAGATCTTCGCGCACATGGAATCCGAGATCGGCGTGCTCCAGGTCGAGAAGCGCATCCGCAGCCGCGTGAAGCGCCAGATGGAGAAGACCCAGCGCGAGTACTATCTCAACGAACAGCTCAAGGCGATCCAGAAAGAGCTGGGCGAGGGCGAGGACGGCAAGGACGAGCTCGCCGAGATGGACGAGCGCATCAACAAGACCAAGCTCTCGAAGGAAGCGCGCGAGAAGGCGCAGGCCGAACTGAAGAAGCTCCGGGCCATGAGCCCGATGTCGGCCGAAGCGACGGTCGTGCGCAATTACCTCGACTGGCTCTTGTCCATTCCGTGGGAGCTGCGCACCAAGGTGAAGCGCGATCTCCGCGCGGCCGAGAAGATCCTCAACGAGGATCACTATGGCCTCGAGAAGGTCAAAGAGCGGATCATCGAATACCTCGCCGTGCAGCAGCGCATGAAGAAGGTGAAGGGACCGATCCTCTGCCTCGTCGGCCCGCCCGGCGTCGGCAAGACCTCGCTCGGCAAATCGATCGCGCGTGCGACCGGCCGCAACTTCATCCGCATGTCTTTGGGCGGCGTGCGCGACGAGGCCGAGGTTCGCGGTCACCGCCGCACCTATATCGGCTCGATGCCCGGCAAGGTCATTCAGGGCATGAAGAAGGCGAAGTCCTCGAACCCGCTCTTCCTCTTGGACGAGGTGGATAAGCTCGGCCAGGATTGGCGCGGCGATCCGAGCTCGGCGCTGCTCGAGGTCTTGGACCCCGAGCAGAATGCGACCTTCGCCGACCATTATCTCGAGGTCGATTACGATCTCTCCGACGTGATGTTCGTCACCACGGCCAACACGCTGCGCATGCCGCAGCCGCTGATGGACCGTATGGAGATCATCCGCATTCCGGGTTACACCGAGGATGAGAAAGTCGAGATCGCCAAGCGTCACTTGATCCCGAAACAGATCAAGGCGAACGGCCTCAAGAAGAGCGAGTGGTCGATCACGCCCGACGCGCTGCGCGATTTGATCCGCTACTACACGCGGGAAGCCGGCGTGCGTAACCTCGAGCGCGAGATCGCCAACCTGGCGCGCAAATCGATCCGGGACATCCTGATCAAGAAGCGCACAAAGGTGGTGATCAGCCTGCGTAACCTCGAGAAATACGCCGGCGTGAAGCGGTTCCGCTATGGCGAGGTCGAGGAGACCGATCTTGTCGGCGTGGTTACCGGTCTCGCCTGGACCGAAGTGGGCGGCGAGCTCCTGACGATCGAATCGGTGCTGCTGCCCGGCAAGGGCCGCGTCACCGCGACCGGCAAGCTCGGCGACGTGATGAAGGAGTCGGTGCAGGCGGCGGAGAGCTACGTCAAATCGAAGAGTGTGGCTTTCGGTATCGTGCCGACGCTCTTCGAGAAGCGTGACATCCACGTCCACGTGCCCGAAGGCGCGACGCCGAAAGACGGACCGTCCGCGGGTGTGGCGATGGTGACCTCGATCGTCTCGGTCCTGACCGGTATTCCGGTCCGCAAGGACATCGCGATGACCGGCGAGATCACCCTGCGCGGCCGCGTGCTGCCCATCGGCGGCCTCAAGGAGAAGCTGATGGCGGCCCTGCGGGGCGGCATCAAGACGGTGCTGATCCCGAAGGACAACGAGAAGGACCTCGCCGACATCCCGGACAACGTGAAGAAGGGATTGAACATTATCCCGGTTACGCTGGCCGATGAGGTGGTGAAGAACGCGTTGGTGACGCCGCCGACGCCGATCGAGTGGACCGAGCCGGCGGAGCCGCCGGCGATCGTGACACCGAAGGGCGACGAGAGCCGACCCGGCCTCACGCACTAAGGGCGCTTACGCATTGATTGCGTGAGTATTTAAGCGACGCCGTCATCCGCAAGGATGACGGCGTTTCCTTTTTTAGAGGCGTCGATCACTTCGGCCGCGTTGACGTTGACGCGCGCAAGAAGCGCGATCTACACTCCGCGCCCGTTGACGCGACGCCGATCTCGGAAACGGAATAAGGGAGCCCGTCCGTGAATAAGAACGATCTTGTCGATGCCATCGCCTCGTCGGGCAATATGACCAAGGCCGACGCGACCCAAGCAGTCGACGCCGTGATCGACGCCATCACCAACGCGCTGAAGAGCGGGGACGAGGTGCGCATCGCGGGTTTCGGCACCTTTGTCGTGTCGCAACGCGCTGCTTCCGAAGGGCGCAATCCGCGCACCGGCGAGAAGATCCAGATTCCCGCCTCGAAACTTCCGAAGTTCCGCGCCGGCAAGGGCCTCAAAGACGCTATCCAGTAGTTTCTGCCCGCGCCGCGTCGCGTCGCAGGATTGAAGCAAATGCTCTCTCAGCCTCGGCGAAAGAGGGCGACGACGCGTCGGGCGATTAGCTCAGTGGTAGAGCACCTCGTTTACACCGAGGGGGTCGTAGGTTCGAAACCTTCATCGCCCACGTCGCGTCACCGGGCCGCGCCCCGCTTTCAGGATCTATTTGAAATCGCGCTTTAGCTGAGCCGTTGCGAAAAAGCGGTTCCGGCTAACGGGCGTGTGCGTTCGTCTCCTCACATCCCCATCAACGCGCTGAAAAGCCGTGGAAAACGGCCACCTGTGCTTGACACTCTGCGGTGTGGGGGCTACGAGAAGCCTGCCGCGAGAGCGTGCTCCCGGGGGTGTAGCTCAGTTGGTTAGAGCGCCGGCCTGTCACGCCGGAGGTCGCGGGTTCGAGCCCCGTCACTCCCGCCATTTCGCGTGGTAAAGACTCACCCAGGGTCGCGTTCCGATGGACAGCCTCCTTTCCGAATATCTGCCCATCCTCTTCTTTATCGGCATCGCGGTCGCGCTGGCGATCATCATCGTTGCCGCCTCGTTCATCGTCGCGCGCCAGCGTCCCGATGTTGAAAAACTTTCGGCGTATGAATGCGGTTTCGAGCCGTTCGCCGACGCACGCAGCAAATTCGATGTTCGCTACTATCTGGTGGCGATCCTTTTCATCATCTTCGATCTCGAAGTCGCGTTTCTGTTCCCGTGGGCGGTGGCGCTCGGAAAGATCGGCCTCTTCGGCTTTTGGTCGATGGTGGCGTTCCTTTTCGTGCTGACCGTCGGCTTCATCTATGAGTGGCGAAAGGGAGCCCTGGAATGGGAGTAGAACCCGCCGCGCAGGAATTGCTGCTGCGGCAGATGGGCGAGGAGATCCAGGACAAGGGCTTCATCGTCACGCAGCTCGATAGCCTCGTGAACTGGGCGCGCACCGGCTCGCTCTGGCCGATGACCTTCGGCCTCGCCTGCTGCGCGGTCGAGATGATGCACACCGCGGCGAGCCGCTACGATCTCGACCGCTTCGGCATCGTCTTCCGTCCGAGCCCGCGGCAATCCGACGTGATGATCGTCGCCGGCACGCTCTGTAACAAAATGGCGCCGGCCCTGCGCAAGGTTTACGACCAGATGGCCGAGCCGCGCTGGGTCATCTCGATGGGCTCCTGCGCCAATGGCGGCGGCTATTATCATTATTCCTATTCGGTGGTGCGCGGCTGCGACCGCATTGTCCCGGTCGACGTCTATGTCCCGGGCTGCCCGCCGACGGCCGAGGCGCTGCTCTACGGCATCCTGCAGCTGCAGAAAAAAATCAACCGCAAGCGCGTGATTTCCCGCTGATCATGGCTATCGAGGCGCTCCGCGAGCTAGGCGATCATATTGCGGCGGCTTTCCCGCAAGACGTGACGGGCACGGCGGTCGGGCACGGCGAGTTGATGGTGTCGGTGAAGCGCGAGAGCGTGGCGCGGTTGCTCTCTTTCTTGCGCGACGATCCGAAATGCCTCTTCCAAGTCCTGATCGATGTCTGCGGCGCCGATTATCCGGAGCGGCCGGAGCGGTTCGACGTCGTCTACAACCTGCTCAGCGTGAAGCTCAATCAGCGCGTGCGCGTCAAAGCGATGGCGGACGAGACGAGCCCGGTGCCGTCGGTGACGGGGCTCTTCAGCTCGGCCGGCTGGTTCGAGCGCGAGGCGTGGGATCTTTTTGGGATTTATTTCTCGGATCATCCTGATCTCCGCCGCATCCTCACCGATTACGGTTTCGAAGGGCATCCGCTGCGCAAGGATTTCCCGCTCACGGGCTATGTCGAGCTGCGTTACGACCAAGAGCAGAAGCGCGTCGTCTATGAGCCGGTGAAGCTGAAACAGGAATTCCGCAGCTTCGATTTCTCCTCGCCGTGGGAAGGCATGGCGCATGTCCTGCCGGGCGACGAGAAAGCGGAAGAGTTGTCGAAAGCGCCAGAGCCGCCGAAAGCGGAGCCGCCCAAAGCTCCGGAGGCTCCCAAAGCCGAGGAAAAGAAATGAGCGCCGACGGTATGAACACTGTGCCGACGGAAAACGAGGCCCAGGCGCTCATCAAGACTTTCACGATGAATTTCGGGCCGCAGCATCCGGCGGCCCATGGTGTGCTGCGCCTCGTCCTCGAGATGGACGGCGAGGTGGTCGAGCGCGCCGACCCGCATATTGGCTTGCTCCATCGCGGCACCGAGAAGCTGATCGAGTACAAGACGTTTCTGCAGGCAGTACCGTATTTCGACCGGCTCGATTACGTCTCGCCGATGTGCCAGGAGCATGCCTATGCCCTGGCGGTCGAGAAGCTCATGGGCATCGATCCGCCGCCGCGGGCCAAGATGATCCGCGTGCTCTTCTCCGAGATCACGCGCATCCTCAATCACCTGCTCAATCTCACGACCTTCGCTCTCGATGTCGGCGCGATCACGCCGTTGCTCTGGGGCTTCGAGGAGCGCGAGAAGCTGATGGAGTTCTACGAGCGCGTCTCGGGCGCGCGGCTCCATTCGGCTTATTTCCGTCCCGGCGGCGTGCAGCAGGATATGCCCGCCGGGATGATCGATGACATTTACGGCTTCATCGAACAGTTCGGTCCGCGCGTCGACGATCTCGAGCAATTGCTGACCGAGAACCGCATCTTCAAGCAGCGCACCGTCGATATCGGCGTCGTCACGCCGGCGCAGGCATACGATTGGGGCTTCAGCGGCCCGATGCTGCGCGGCTCGGGCGTGCCGTGGGATTTGCGCAAGGCGCAGCCCTACGACGGCTACGAAGAAATGGATTTCGATATTCCGATCGGCAAGAACGGCGATTGCTGGGACCGTTACCTCGTCCGCATGGAAGAGATGCGCCAATCGCTGAAGATCATGAAACAGGCGCTCGACAAAATGCCCTCGGGCCCGGTGCGCGTGAACGACCGCAAGGTCATGCCGCCGCCGCGCGGCGAGATGAAGTCGTCGATGGAAGCCTTGATTCACCATTTCAAGCTTTACACCGAGGGCTATCACGTGCCGCCGGGCGAGACCTATACGGCGGTCGAGGCGCCGAAGGGCGAGTTCGGCGTCTATCTCGTCACCGACGGCGGCAATCGCCCGTATCGCTGCAAGATCCGCGCGCCGGGCTTCGCCTTCCTGCAGGGGCTCGAATTCATGGGCCGCGGCCATATGCTCGCCGACATCGTCGCGATCATCGGTTCGATGGACATTGTCTTTGGTGAGGTCGATCGATGAGCGGCCACGATAACGGCGCGCCGTTCGAGCAACCGGCAAGCTTCGCGTTCACGCCCGAGAACATGGAGAAGGCAAAAGCCTATATCGCCAAGTATCCGGCGGGCCGGCAGGCGAGCGCGGTGATCTCGCTGCTCTATCTCGCGCAGGACCAGCATGACGGTTGGGTGCCGCGCGCCGCGATGGATCACATCGCCGAAATCCTGGCGATGCCGCCGATCAAGGTCTACGAGGTCGCGAGCTTCTATACGATGTTCAATCTGCGGCCGGTGGGAAAGTATTTCCTCCAGGTCTGCACGACGACGCCATGCTGGCTGCGCGGCTCGGACGAGGTCGTCGCCGCCTGCAAGAAGAAGCTCGGGATCGGCATCGGCGAGACGACGCCCGATAAGAAATTCACGCTGTTCGAGGTCGAATGTCTTGGCGCTTGCGTCAACGCGCCCGTCATTCAGATCAACAACGGCGATTTCTACGAAGACCTCGACGGCCCATCGACCGAGAGGCTGATCGATGCGCTGTCGCGCGGCGAGCGGCCGGAAAAGGGCTCGGTCACCGGCCGCCAGGGCTCGGCGCCCGACGGCGGGCCGAAGACGCTGACCTTCTCTGATTTGCCGGGGATCAAGTGAATGCTCGCCGATAAGGATCGCATCTTCACGAATCTCTACGGCGCGGGCGATTTCCGCCTGGCCGGCGCGCGTGCGCGCGGCGATTGGGACGGCACCAAGGATATGATCCTCAAAGGCCGCGACTGGATCGTCAACGAGGTGAAGGCTTCGGGGTTGCGCGGCCGTGGCGGCGCGGGCTTCCCGACCGGCCTCAAATGGTCCTTCATGCCGAAGACCAGCGACCGGCCGCGCTATCTCGTTGTCAATGCCGACGAGAGCGAGCCGGGCACCTGCAAGGATCGCGACATCCTCCGCAACGATCCGCACAAGCTGGTCGAGGGCTGCTTGCTCGCCGGCGTCGGCATGGGCGCGACCGCTTGCTACATCTATATCCGCGGCGAGTTCGCGAATGAGGCGATCAATCTTCAGATCGCGATCGACGAGGCTTACGAGGCCGGCCTCATCGGCAAGAACGCCTGCGGCTCGGGCTATGATTACGATATCTATCTCCATCGCGGTGCCGGCGCCTATATCTGCGGCGAAGAGATGGCGCTGCTCGAATCGCTCGAGGGCAAGAAGGGCCAGCCTCGCCTGAAGCCGCCTTTCCCGGCGGGCGTTGGGCTTTATGGCTGCCCCACCACGGTGAACAACGTCGAGAGCATCGCGGTCTCGCCGACGATCATGCGGCGCGGCGCGTCGTGGTTCGCCGGCATCGGCCGTCCGAAGAACGAAGGCACCAAGGTCTTCTGCATCTCCGGCCATGTGAACAAGCCGTGCAATGTTGAAGAGGCGATGGGCATTCCGCTGAAAGAGCTCATCGAGACGCATTGCGGCGGCGTGCGCGGCGGTTGGGACAATCTCCTTGCGATCATTCCAGGCGGCGCTTCGGTGCCGGTGATCCCGAAAGAGATCTGCGACACGGTGCTGATGGATTTCGACGCGCTGCGCGAAGTGAAGAGCGGTCTCGGCACCGCCGCGGTCATCGTGATGGATAAATCGACCGATATCGTCAAAGCCATCGCGCGGCTGTCGCAATTTTATAAGCATGAAAGCTGCGGCCAATGCACGCCGTGCCGCGAAGGCACTGGCTGGCTGTGGCGGGTGATGGAGCGCATGGTCAAAGGCCAGGCGACCGTCGCCGAGATCGATATGCTCTTGGAAGTCACCTACGAGATCGAAGGCCACACCATCTGTGCGCTGGGCGATGCGGCGGCGTGGCCGGTGCAAGGCCTGATCCGGCATTTCCGGCCGGAGATGGAGCGGCGCATCGCGCAATATCGCGCTTCGGCGCCGCAGGCGGCGGAGTAAAGACGATGCCGAAACTCAAGGTCAACGGCATCGAGGTCGAGGTCGCCGCCAATACGACGGTGCTTCAAGCCTGCCAGGCGGCCGGCGTCGAGGTGCCGCATTTCTGCTTCCACGAGCGGCTCGCCATCGCCGGCAATTGCCGCATGTGCCTTGTCGAGCAGGAAAAGGCGCCGAAGCCGATCGCGTCCTGCGCCATGCCGGTCGCCGAAGGCATGTCGATCCTGACCGATAGCGAGCGCGCCCGAAAAGCCCGCAAGGGCGTGATGGAAATGCTGCTGATCAATCATCCGCTCGATTGCCCGATCTGCGATCAGGGCGGCGAATGCGATCTGCAGGACCAAGCGATGGCCTATGGTTTCGACCGCGGCCGCTATCTGGAAAACAAGCGCGCGGTGAAGGACAAAGATTTCGGGCCGCTGGTCGAGACCAGCATGACCCGCTGCATCCATTGCACGCGCTGCGTCCGCTTTCTCGCCGATGTGGCGGGCGTCGCGGATCTCGGCGGCATCGGCCGCGGCGAGAACATGGAGATCGATACATTCGTCGGCAAAGCGCTCGAATCCGAGATGTCCGCGAATATCATCGATCTTTGCCCGGTCGGCGCGCTGACCTCGAAGCCTTACGCTTTCGCGGCGCGGCCGTGGGAGCTGCGGAAGACGGAATCGGTCGATGTGCTCGACGCCGTCGGCTCGAACATTCGTGTCGACGCGCGC
>DASZLU010000117.1:0-6367 GCA_035552195.1 Allostellaceae bacterium
TCGACGCCACGACGACGTTGAACTTGTCGGGCTTGAGCACGAACAGCGCCGACAAAATATCGATGTGATATTTGTCCCATTTCACGTCGGGGAAACTCTTCGCCATTTCTTCGACGCGCTCGTCCCAATACGGCATGGTGATGGCAATGCCGTTCGACTTGGTCGCCGAAGTGAGATGCTTCTTCGGCGTCTTGCGCGCCAGCTCGAAAGCGAATTTCAGCACCCGGTCGACGCCGATGCGCGACATCACGGTTTCCTGCACCACGACCTCGCGCTCGGTGCCGCCGAACATCCGGCCGCCGATGGCGGAATATTCGCCCTCGGTGTTCTCGCGCACCACCCAGAAATCGATATCGCCGGGCTTCCTATTGGCGAGTGGCGACGGCACGCCGGGCATCAATCGCACCGGGCGCAGATTGACGTATTGATCGAACTCGCGGCGGAACAGGATCAGCGAGCCCCATAGCGAAATGTGATCGGGGATCTTCGCCGGCCAGCCGACCGCACCGAAAAAGATCGCGTCGTGGTGGCCGATCTTCTCCTTCCAGTCCTCCGGCATCATGCGCTGATGCTTTTCGTAATAATCGTAGGAGGCGAAGTCGAAATCGTCGTTGCGCAGCTCGAAGCCGTATTTCTTGGCCGCCGCATCGAGCACCCGCACGCCCTCCGGCACCGTCTCCTTGCCGATGCCGTCGCCCGGAATGACGGCGATGCGATAGACGCGATTGGTGGGTTTTTGGCCGTTGGTGGAGGCGGTCATGGCGGACGGTTTCCTCGTTTTTACAGGCGCAACGCGGCCATACGCGGCAGTGCGAGTTCTGTTGTCAAGGCGCGGCCGCAGCCGCGATCATTTCACGATGTGAGATGAGAGAAGTAAATACCACGCGCGCGAACGCGGAATATTCCTTATATTGCACGGCTAACAGCAGAGGAAAGTGCATGCGACTTGGCTTGTTCATGATGCCGGTGCATCCGGCGGACCGCGCCTTTGCCGACACGCTCGCCGAGGACGAGGAGAAGTCGCTTTACGCCGATGCGCTCGGCTTCGACGAATTGTGGCTCGGCGAGCATTTTTCCGCGACCACCGAGCCGATCCCCTCGCCGCTGATGTTCATGGCGAGCCTCTTGCCGCGCACCAAGAATCTGACGTTCGGCACCGCGGTGATCTGCCTGCCAAGCCACCACCCGGTGAAGGTCGCCGCCGAAGTGGCGCAATTCGACGCCATGAGCCGCGGCCGTTTCATGCTCGGCATCGGCATCGGCGGGCTGTTTTCCGATTTCGAACTGTTCGGCAACAGCGACCGCAAAGTGCGCGAGCGCAAGGCGATGGAATCGATCGCCATGATCCAGCGCATCTGGGCGCAGGATCCGCCCTACGATATCGACGGCGAGTTCTGGAGCGTGAAGCTCAAAGACGCGATCATCCCCGAGCTCGGCATCGGCTATATGCCGAAGCCCTATCAGAAACCGCACCCGCCGATCTCGATGTCGGTGGCGAGCCGCAACTCACCGACCGCGCGCGTCGCCGCGCTGCGGGGCTGGGGCATCATCTCCGCCAACAATGTGCCGAGCGACGCGCTCGGCTCGCATTGGGAGATCTACAGCCAAGCCTGCAGCGAGTCCGGCAAGCCGGCGCGCGGCGACAATTGGCGGGTGTCGCGCAACATCATGATCGCACCGAGCGAGGCCGAGGCGCGCGACCGCGTCCACAGCGATCAAGGCGCCAACCGCTATTTCTATTCCTATATGCGCGAAGTGCTGTCGCGAGTCGGGCTCCTGTCGGCGCTCAAGCCGCGCGTCGACATGACCGACGCCGAGGCCACCGTCGAGGCGATCACCGAAGGCTCCGCCATCTACGGCTCGCCGAAGACCTTCCTCGACAAGCTGATCGCGTTTCGCGACGCCGCCGGCCCGTTCGGCACGCTGTTGATGACCGGGCTCGACTGGAGCGGGCCGAACCGGGCCTGGGAGCGCGACTCGATGCGGCTTCTGGCACAGGAGGTGATGCCGAAATTCCGCCAGCACATGCAGGCGAAAGTCGCGGTGTAATCGGCTTTTAACGCAATATTAGGGTGAACAGAGTCTTAATGGCCGGATGAAGCTCCCCGCTTTGCGGCCTCTGTTGACCGGGTCAGTGCCCTGCAAAATTTGCGGCGGCGAGACGTCCCTCTACGGCGTCGTCGATTTCAACAAGCACTGCGTCACGCCGGGCGAGCCGCTGCGGCTGCCGTTATCGGGCGTGCCGGTGTATTACCGCAAATGCGCGAATTGCGACTTCCTCCATACGGACGCCTTCGACGACTGGAGCATCGAGGATTTCCGCGCGCACATCTACAATGACGACTACATCCTGGTCGATCCGGAATACGCGCACAAGCGGCCGCGCGACAATGCCGACTTCGTTGAACAGTTCTGGGGCGAGTTGCGCACCACGCACCGGATGCTCGATTTTGGCGGCGGCAACGACGTGATGTGCGCGACCCTCCGCGGCAAAGGCTTTACTGCCGCGGTCAGCTACGATCCGATCGTGCCCGAATTCGCGCAACGCCCTGAGGGTAAGTTCGATCTGGTAACCTGCTTCGAGACGATCGAACACATGCCCGACCCGGTGGGCGGCATCGCCAAGATCATTGAATACGCCGCCGAGCCCGGGCTGATCTGCTATTCGACCATGCTGCAGCCCAGCGATCTCAACCTCTTCGGAATGAGCTGGTGGTATGTCGCCCCGCGCAATGGGCACGTCTCGATGTTTTCGCAACGGTCGCTGGCGGTTGCCTGGGGCCGGCACGGTTACAAGACCGTCTCCTTCAATAACTGCACCCATTTCGCGTTCCGCACGCTGCCGTCTTACATGGCGCATATGGCGGGTCATTCGGCGGGCCAAGCACCCCAAGTGCCTCCATCGGTCGGCCCGATTGCTGCTTAGCAGCCTCAAAACCGCACGTGCTGCAGCTTGTCCGGATTGCGCGTCGCATAGATCGCGGTGATCCGCCCGTCGCGATGCGCGAAGGCGAGCGTGTCGATGGCGCCGTCCTCCTCGCGCACGACAAAGCCGGCCAGCCCGTTGACGATGGCAGCACGCGTCTGCGCCGCCGCGAAAGTGGGATTCTTGCGCAGGATGCCGCTGAAGAAACGCACGATCCGGTCGGCGCCATGGATCGGGTTGAGCGCCGCGGCGCGTTTGCCGCCGCCGTCGGAATAAAGCACGACATCCTCGGCCAGGATCGTCTGCAGGACAGCGGTGTCGCCGGACGCAGCCGCCTTCTGAAAGGCCGTCGCCAGGCGATGGCCTTCTTCGCGCGAGGTGGCAAAGCGCGGCCGGCCATCCTCGATACGCGCCCGGGCCCGCGCGGCCAGCCGCCGGCACGAAGCTTCGCGGCGACCGAGCGCGCGCGCGACTTCGGCAAAGTCCAACCCAAACACGTCGTGCAGCAGGAAGCTCGCGCGCTCGAGCGGGCTCAGCCGCTCGAGCACCAGCATCAGCGCCACCGAAATATCGTGCGCCAGATCGCCGGCGGTATTGTCGTCGAACGCCTCGTCGACCACCGGCTCCGGCAGCCATTGCCCGACATAGAGCTCGCGCCGCGCCCGCGCCGATTTCATGCGGTCGAGGCAGAGCCGCGTCACGATCGTGCCGAGATAGTGCCGCGCCTCCTTGATCGCCGCGCGATCCGCCGCATGCCAGCGCAAATAGGCGTCCTGCACCACGTCCTCGGCCTCAGCGCGCGAGCCGAGCATGCGATAGGCGAGCCCGGTCAGCGCGCGCCGATGCGCTTCGAAGTTCTCCACGCCGGCGTCATGGGTTGTCATGGTCATGCCGCTACCGTCTTGGCTCTCGGCGAGTCCTTGGACAATTCGCGCAGCACCGGCTTGGTTTCGCCGCCGATCTTGAGCCGCGTGCAGGCCTGGCCGTGGCCGAGCGCATATTTGAGCGTCGGATACATGCGCGCCGCAAGCATGGCGAAAGACAGCGAGATCAGGCCGCGCCGGCCCCAATGCCGCACCACTTCTTCGCGCAGGTCGTCGGCTTCCGGCGCGTGGCGCAGCGTCGCTTCGGTGAAGCGCACCGCAAGCGCCACCTCGAACGGCATGGCCTGATAGTCGCGGGCGACGACGGCGCGCAAAATCGCCGGGTCGACGCCCTGCCGCTCGGCCATGTCGATGCCGAGCTGCGTGCATGGGCCGCAGTCCTCGCTCATCGCCGCGACAATGCCCGCGGCGCAATACGGCGCGAGCGGAACGCCTTTGCGATAGCGGGTCAGACGTTGCACCTTCCAGAACGTCGTCAGCGCTTTGGGATCGATGTCGTTCATCTCGCGCAGATAGGTCGCGTCATAGTTCCAGGCGCGTTCGAAACCGGCGATCTGCCGCCGCAGAAACCATTTCAGCATCACGTTCTCCCTTGTGATCGGGCCATATATGGCCATCGTCTCCTGAGCCTAAGACGAGCGAACACGCGGCAAAGTGACAGGCCGGGGGAAAAATTTAATGTGGAGAAAACGCTTATCATACAGCGACTTACAGGTCGCCGCAGTCACGCCATGACGAATACGGTCCGCGTCGCCGTGGTGTCGATCGCCCAATGGCCCTCGATCTTGGCGAGGGGAAGGGTTTTGGGCGCGATCGAGAGCCGGTGCGGGCCTGCGGCTTTGAACACCTGCGCAACGGTGTCCAAGATCTGGTCGAGAGTGATACTGCCCATGCCGCAGCCGATCAGTTCCAGTCCCGACGAACGGATCGTCGTCGCCGGCAGCGAAATGTTCGCTCCGCCCGATGAGCCGATCTGAATGAAGCGCACCGGCTTGGCGTTGTTGTTGGTCTTGGCCGCCGCGGCCAGCAGACGCTCGGCGCTCGCGCCCCACAGATAATCGAGCACGATATCGACGCCGTCGCTGAAATGCCGCGTGAAGGCCGCGTCCTGCGCGGCGTCATCCTGAAGCAGCGAGACCGTCGCGTCGGCGCCGAGCGCGGACAGCTTTTGCAGCATGCCGGCATCGCGGCCGGCGGCGATGACCTTGCCGGCGCCGAGAAGCTTTGCGATCTGCACCGCGAGCCGACCGGAAATTCCGGTCGCGCCATTGACCAACACCGCCTGGCCCGGCGTCATTTTGCTGCGCACCGTCAGCGCCGCCCAGGACGACATCGCCGGGATGGCGATGGCGGCCGCGGTCGCGTCATCAATGTCATCGGGCAGCGCCACGAGATGCGCGCCCTGTACCGCGGTGCGCTGGGCCATGCTGCCGAACGGCGCCCGCGGCAGGATGAAATAGACGCGCTTGCCGTTATGCCGCCCGACGCCGTCGAGCCCGACGACAAACGGCAGGCTGCCGGCGGAGCTGTAATGTGTACCGGAGGCACGATAGCGCGTGACATGACTGAGCGGCGCCGCGCTGATGTCGATCAGCACCTCGCCGTCCGCGAGAATGGGTTCCTTGAAGTCGGCATAGACCGGAGGCTTGCCGAGCTCGGTCACGATCGCGGCTTTCATGCGAGGCTTCCTACGCTGCCGCGCTCAAGGCGCCGAGATCGGCGAAGGCTGCCGCGAGGCGCTGGCGCACGATCTTTGGATCGGTCGCGGTCAGAACGTTTTCGCGATAGCCTTTGAGCAGATGAAACGGCGCGCCGGTAATCGCCGCTGCCGTGTCGAGCGACCAGCCGAGATGCTTGCGGGCGTGCCGCAAGCCGATCGCGACGCCATAGAGCGTGAGCATCTCCTCATAGAGCGTATTCACCAGCGCAAGCTGGTCGGAAAGCGAAGGCGCCGCGCGCCGCTCACCGCTCGCAAGATAGTGCGCGAGATCGCCAGGGAACCACGGCCGCCCGTACGCGCCGCGGCCGACCATCACCGCATCGGCGCCGGACGCCGCCAGCGCCGCATCAGCATCATCAAAGCTTTCGATGTCGCCATTGACCACGACCTGGATCGATACGGCGTCCTTCACCGGGCGCACCGCCGTCCAATCGGCGCTGCCTTTGTAGAACTGGCAGCGGGTGCGGCCATGCACGGTGACAAGCTTCACGCCGGCCGCTTCCGCGCGGCGGGCGAGCTCCGGCGCATTCTTTGACGCATCGTCCCAGCCGAGCCGCATTTTCAAGGTCACCGGCACGCGCACCGCCTGCACCACCGCGTCGATCAAGGTCAGTGCATGATCGAGGTCGCGCATCAGCGCCGAGCCCGATGCGCCATTGGTCACGTGCTTGGCCGGACAGCCCATATTGATGTCGAGGATGTCGGCGCCGGAGCTTTCCGCGATCCGCGCGCCCTCGCCCATCCAATAAGCTTCGCAGCCGGCGATCTGCACCACGTGCAGTCCCGCACCGTGATCTTTGAGGCGCTGCTGCGCGATGTGCGCCCGCTTGTGGCCTT
>DASZLU010000118.1:0-4848 GCA_035552195.1 Allostellaceae bacterium
CGGGCTGGCCCTCGGCCAGGCGGTGCTGCACGAGCCGGCGCTGGTCATTCGCCAAGTCGTTGCCGAAGACACCAATGCCGAGCTCGTCCGCTTGCGGCGTGCCGTCGATGCGATGCATGGCGCGATCGATGCGCTGCTCGAAGCGAGCGACGTCGCGAGCGACGGCGAGCATCGCGACATTCTCGAAACCTATCGCATGTTCGCTGCCGATCTCGGGTGGATCCAGCGCATCACCGAAGCGGTCGAAAGCGGCCTTACCGCGGAAGCCGCGGTGCAGAAGGTGCAAGGCGATATGCGCCTGCGCATGAATCAGGCGACCGATCCGTACCTGCGCGAGCGGCTTGCCGATCTCGAAGACCTGACCAATCGCTTGCAGCGTCATCTCGGCGGCGCCGCGGCGCGGACGAGCGAGAGCGAGCTGCCCGAGGAATTCATTCTCGTTGCCCGCACCATGGGGCCGGCCGAATTCCTCGATTACGACCGCAAGCGGCTCAAGGGACTCGTGCTTGAGGAAGGCTCGCCCAACGCGCATGTCGCGGTCGTCGCGCGTGCCCTCGACATTCCGGTCGTCGGCCGTGTCAAGGATGTGCTGAGCCGTGTCGAGCCGGGCGACATGGTCGTCGTCAACGGCGATGAAGGCGCGGTGGTCCTGCGGCCGAATGAAGACGTGATCCAGGCGGTCGACGCGCGGATCAAGCTGCGTCTCGGCCAGCGCCAGCAATATGAGGCACTGCGCGATCTGCCGGCCGCAAGCAAGGACGGCACGGGCGTCGAGCTCATGCTCAATGGCGGCCTCTTCATCGATCTGCCATATCTCGATGAGACGGCGGCGGTGGGCGTCGGTCTCTTCCGCACCGAGCTGCAATTCATGCTGCGCGACACTTTCCCGACCGTGCCGCAGCAGGCATCGCTCTATCGCCGCGTGCTCGATCAAGCTGGTACGCGGCCCGTGACCTTCCGCACGCTCGATATCGGCGGCGACAAGGTGCTTCCCTATATGGATGACGCCAGCGCCGACGAAAATCCGGCGATGGGCTGGCGCGCGATCCGCATCTCGCTCGACCGGCCGGCGATGCTGCGCCAACAATTGCGGGCGCTGATCCGTGCCGCGGCGGGGCGCAGCCTGCGCGTGATGTTCCCGATGATCGCCGATGTCGCCGAATTCGATGCGGCGCGCGAAGTGCTCAATCTCGAACTCGATCGCCAGCGCAAGGAAGGCGAGACGCTGCCCGAGAGGATCGCCGTCGGCTTGATGCTCGAAGTGCCGGCGCTGATCTGGCAATTGCCGGCGCTCGCCGGCCGCGCCGATTTTATCTCGGTCGGCACCAACGACCTCGTGCAATTCCTCTTCGCCGCCGATCGCGGCAATCCACGCCTTGCCGGCCGCTACGACCCGCTGTCGCCCTCGGTGCTGCGCGTGCTCGGCCAGGTTGCGGCGGGCTGTGCGGCGCATAACCTGCCGGTGACCGTCTGCGGCGAGATGGCGGGCGATCCGCTCGAAGCCATGGCGCTGGTCGGGCTCGGCTTTCGCGCGCTGTCGATGTCGCCGTCGTCGATCGGGCCGGTCAAAGCGATGATCCGCAGCCTCGATGTACCGGCCCTGGTCGAGTTCATCGGCTCCCTGTCCGACGTTGCGTCGCATAGCCTCAGAGGCAAGTTCCACGATTTTGCGCGCGATCGCGGTATCGTGGTGTGAGGGAGCGGCGTTCGGTTGCGGCTTTACGATGCAATTGCTAAGACATGACGAGCCAACGCGCTGCCAAAGGCGTTCTAGGATGGCTTTGACCTAATGGCCCATTTCAGCCGATCACTCGCCTCCGGGGGCGACGCGGGCTTGCCTGCCACGCACGCGGATTCTGAATCGGAAAGCAGCGGCCCGCGCCACACCATCGGCGCGCTGCTGCGCGAGACGCGCCTGAGTTATGGCGGCGAGATCGATCACATCGCCGGGCTGTTGCGCATCCGTGCCTCGTATCTCACCGCGATCGAGGAAAGCCAATACGCCCAGTTGCCGGGGCCGGTTTATGCCCAGGGCTTCGTGCGCGCCTATGCCGTACATCTCGGCCTCGATGGCGACGAAGCCATCCGCCGCTTCAAGCAGGAAGTCGCGGGTTTCGAAGTCTCGCGCGATTTGAGGCTTCCGGTGCCGCTGGCCGAACGCAGCGTTCCCGGCGGGACGATGGTGCTGGCGGCGCTGATCCTTGCGCTTTGCGGCTACGGGCTTTGGTATTACGTCTCGACCAGCGACCGCTCGCATCCCGAACGTGTGAGTGCGGTGCCGCCCGATCTCATCGCGGCGACGCAAAAACCGCCGGCCCCGGACGCGATGCCGCCGGCCGCGACAACGCCGGTCCCCGCCACGGCGCCGGACAATTCCGCGGTGGCGCCGAACGCGCCGGCGCCGATCGTCGCGGCGACGCCCGCCTCGCCTGCACCGCCGTCGCCGACCCCCAGCCTCGCCCCGCCGCCAACTGCCGCGCCGCCGTTAGCGCCGGTTCAAGCTGCCGCGCCGGCACCGCTCCCGGCTGTGTCTGCGACGCTTGTCGCGCCGCCGCCGGCTCAGATCGCGTCGGCGCCGCCCGTCACGGTCGCGCCGCCGCCAACCGATGCGACGGCTGCGGCGACGCCCGGCTCGCCGCAACAGCCGCGCGTCTATGGCGCGCAGCCGGACGTGCCGGTCAGAATCGTCGTTCGCGCGATCAAGGACAGCTGGATTCAGGTTAGCAGCGGTAACGAGGTGCTGATCCAGCACACGCTTCACCCTGGCGACAGTATCCGGGTGCCGGATCAAGCCGGCCTCTCGCTGCGTACCGGTAACGGGACCGGCATCCAATTCGAGATCGACGGCAAGCTCTTCAAGCCCTTGAGCGGTACGGTGCGCACGGTTCCCCTTGATGCAAACCGTCTCGCCGCCAATAACGGCGCGCCGCCGCGCACCGACCCGCCGCGCGCCGACCCGCCGCGCGCCGAATAGTCGCTATTCCGAAGCTTGCGCCAGGGTTTCGCGGGCGGCCGAAACGCGCTATAAGCCCTTGATACGCTGGGAAGCTTGATCATCTTCCCTATCAGCTTGATTTTCCAAGGTGCTTGCCATGAGCGTGCGTCCTTATCGCGACATCCAGCGACGGAAGTGTCGGCAGATTCACGTCGGCCCGGTAGCCGTCGGCGGCGATGCGCCGATCACCGTCCAGTCGATGACCAACACACTGACGCATGACGTCAAGGCGACGGTCGAGCAGATCCAGGCGCTGGAGCGCGCCGGCGCCGATATCGTGCGCGTCTCCTGCCCGGACGAGGAGTCCTCGGCGGCGCTCAAAGACATCGTCCGCCAAGTGAAGGTGCCGATCGTCGCCGACATCCATTTTCACTACAAGCGCGCGATCGAGGCGGCCAAGAACGGCGCCGCCTGCCTGCGCATCAATCCCGGCAATATTGGCTCGGCCGAGCGCGTCAAAGAAGTGGTGAAAGCCGCGAAGGACCACAATTGCTCGATGCGCATCGGCGTCAACGCCGGCTCGCTCGAGCGCGACCTGCTCGAGCGCTATGGCGAGCCCTGCCCCGAGGCGATGGTAGAAAGCGCGCTGACCCACGCCAAGATTCTCGAGGACAACGATTTCTTCGAATTCAAGATTTCCTGCAAGGCGTCGGATATCTTCCTCGCCGTCGCCGCCTATCAGCAGCTGTCGGAAGCCTGCGATTATCCGCTGCATCTCGGCATCACCGAGGCCGGCGGCTTGATGAGCGGCACGATCAAATCCTCGATCGGCATGGGCTCGCTGCTCTGGGCCGGCATCGGCGACACGATCCGCGTCTCCCTCTCGGCCGATCCGGTCGAGGAGATCAAGGTCGGCTACGACATTCTCAAATCGCTCGGCCTGCGCCGTCACGGCGTCACCGTGATCTCGTGCCCGTCTTGCGCGCGGCAGAATTTCGAGGTCATCAAGACGGTCGAGATCATCGAGAAGCGTCTCGCCCACATCACCACGCCGATCACCCTTTCGATCATCGGCTGTGTGGTGAACGGCCCGGGCGAGGCGCGCGAGACCGATATCGGCTTCACCGGCGGCGGCAACAACACGCATCAGGTCTATATCTCGGGCGCAATGGCGCATCGCCTCAAGGACCAGAACATCGTCGATCATCTCGTCGACCTGGTCGAGAAGAAGGCCGCCGAGCTCGAGGCCGCCAAGGCCAAGGACGAAGCGGCGGCGGAGCCTGTCGCTTAAAGCGAGATGGCGGGCCTTCAGCCGGTACGCGGCACCCAGGATCTTCTTCCCGACGCGCATCGGCGGCATCGCGCGGTGATCGACACGGCGCGGCGCATCGCCGAGCGCTTCGGCTATCAAGAGATCGCCACCCCGATCTTCGAGTTCACCGACGTTTTCGCGCGGCCGATCGGCGAGAGCACCGATATCGTCTCGAAAGAGATGTACACGTTCCAGGATCGCGGCGGCGAAGAGATCACGTTGCGGCCGGAATACACGGCGGGCATCGTGCGCGCCATTATGTCAAACGGCTTGACGCAAAGCCTGCCGCTGAAATTCTTCGCGGCCGGACCGATGTTCCGTTACGAGCGGCCCCAGAAAGGCCGCTTCCGCCAATTCCATCAGATCGATGCCGAGCTCATCGGCGCGGCCCAGCCGATCGCGGATGTCGATCTTATTGCGCTGGCGGCGGAAATTCTCGACGAGCTCGGTGTGTTGCAGCACACGGTGCTCGAGCTCAACACGCTTGGCGACACCGCCAGCCGTCAGGCCTATCGCGCGGCCCTGGTTGATTTTTACGCCGCCCATCGCGACACGCTCAGCGAGGACAGCCGCCGCCGCCTCGAAGCCAATCCGCTGCGCA
>DASZLU010000119.1:0-2593 GCA_035552195.1 Allostellaceae bacterium
CACGCTCGCCATCCTCGCCGGCTTCGCCAAGAACCGCCGCGTGATGGTCACCGGCTATCACGGCACCGGCAAGTCGACGCATATCGAGCAGGTCGCCTCCCGCCTCAACTGGCCCTGCGTGCGCGTCAACCTCGACAGCCATATCAGCCGTATTGATCTGATCGGTAAGGACGCGATCGTGCTGAAGGAAGGCCAGCAGGTCACCGAATTCCGCGACGGCATCCTGCCCTGGGCGCTGCAGAACAATGTCGCCATCTGCTTCGACGAATACGACGCCGGCCGCCCGGACGTGATGTTCGTGATCCAGCGCGTGCTGGAAGCCTCGGGCCGCCTGACGCTGCTCGACCAGAATCGCGTGATCAAGCCGCATCCAGGCTTCCGTCTGTTCGCGACCGCCAACACGATCGGCCTCGGCGACACGTCGGGCCTCTATCACGGCACCCAGCAGATCAACCAGGGCCAGATGGACCGCTGGTCGATCGTGTCGACGCTGAACTATCTGCCGCACGACAACGAGGTCGAGATCGTCCTCGCCAAGGCGAAGCACTATCGCAACGACAAGGGCCGCGATATCGTCAACAAGATGGTGCGCATCGCCGATCTGACGCGCAACGCCTTCATGAACGGCGATCTGTCGACTGTCATGAGCCCGCGCACGGTGATCACCTGGGCCGAGAACTCCGAGATCTTCAACGATATCGGATTCGCGTTCCGGCTCACGTTTCTGAACAAGTGCGACGAGTTGGAGCGGCCGATCGTGGCCGAGTTCTATCAGCGCTGCTTTGGCATCGATCTGCCGGAAAGCGCGGTGAACGTGGCGCTGAGCTGACTTCACCTCTCCCCGCTTGCGGGGAGAGGTCGGCGAGCGGAGCGAGCCGGGTGAGGGGGCTTCGCAGTTTTCGCCGACACACATTGCAACCGCCCCTCATCCCAACCCTCTCCCCGTAAGGACGGGGAGAGGGAGAAAAGCCAAATGGCCTCCAACATCAAAGGCAAAACGCCGGGCAAGGAAGCACCGACCGAGCCGTTCAAGCGGGCGGTCACCGGGGCCATGCGCGCATTGGCGCGCAAGCCCGATCTCGAAGTCTCGTTCGCGGCCGAGCGGCCGGGTATGATCGGCGGCAAGGCGCGGCTGCCGGAGCCGGCGCGCAAGCTCACCAGGGCGGAAGCGGCGATCGTCCGCGGCAATGCCGATGCCATGGCATTGCGCCTCGCCTGTCACGATCAGGCGATGCACCGGCGCATGCAGCCGACCGGGCAGCAGGCGCGTGCGGTGTTCGAGGCGGTCGAGCAGGCCCGCGTCGAGGCGATCGGCGCGCGCCGCATGGACGGCGTCGCCAAGAATCTGACGGCGATGCTGGACGATCGCTTTCACCGCGCCAAGTTCGATCAGGTAACCGATCGCTCGGACGCGCCGATCGAAGAAGCCGTGGCGCTGCTGGTGCGCGAGCGCCTGACCGGTCAAGCGCCGCCGGCGACGGCGAAGAAGCTCGTCGACCTCTGGCGACCGCTGATCGAAGACCGCGCCGGCGAGGATCTCGACCGGCTCGACACGCTCATCGACGATCAGCGTCAGTTCGGCGATGCCATTCGCGATCTTCTCGATTCGCTCGAAATGGGCGAGGACCGCTCCTCCGAGTCGGAAGACGAAGACGAGGGCGAGGACGAGCAGAGCAAGCAGGATCAGGGCGAAGACGGCGAAGCGTCCGAGTCCGAGGAGATGCAGCGCTCGAGCATGGAGGACGCACAGGCTTCCGCCGAGGACATGCCCGATTCCGCGGCGGAAGCTGCCGATGCCGCGAGCTCCGAGATGGCGGAAGACTCGGACATGGGCGACGCCGAGACGCCGGGCGAGCCTCAGCGGCCGCGTCAGTTCGGCGACAACCACCCGCGCGGTCCGGATTATCGCGCCTTCACCGCCAAGTTCGACGAAACCATTGCCGCCGAGGACCTGTGCGAGGCGGAGGAACTCGACCGCCTGCGCGGTTATCTCGACAAGCAGCTCTCGAGTCTGCAGGGCGTCGTCGCGCGGCTCGCCAACCGCCTGCAGCGCCGATTGATGGCGCAGCAGAACCGCTCGTGGGAATTCGACCTCGAGGAGGGCATGCTCGATCCCGCACGCCTGTCGCGCATCGTCATGGATCCGTTCCATCCGCTGACGTTCAAGGCGGAAAAGGACATGCAATTCCGCGACACGGTGGTGACGCTGCTGCTCGACAATTCCGGTTCGATGCGGGGCCGCCCGATCACCGTCGCCGCCACCTGCGCCGACATCCTGGCGCGCACGCTCGAACGCTGTGGCGTCAAGGTAGAGATCCTCGGTTTCACGACGCGCGCCTGGAAGGGCGGGCAGTCGCGCGAGCATTGGCTCACTGCAGGCAAGCCGGCCAATCCGGGCCGGCTCAACGATCTGCGCCACATCATCTACAAGTCGGCCGACGCGCCGTGGCGGCGCGCGCGCAAGAATCTCGGCCTGATGATGCGCGAGGGCCTGCTGAAAGAGAACATCGACGGCGAGGCGCTCGACTGGGCGCACAAGCGGCTGCTGGCGCGCACGGAGCAACGCAAGATCCTGATGATGATCTCGGACGGC
>DASZLU010000120.1:0-13779 GCA_035552195.1 Allostellaceae bacterium
CCGTCGGCCGAAACCCGGCCGGCCTAGCCGTTCGCGCTCAGCGCAACGAGCGGCGTAAGCGAACCGGCGCGATCCAGCACCAAGACCGTCTCTGCCAGACGCGCGGCCCGCGTTTCGCCCAGCATCGGCGCGACCAACGCGTGGAATTTGCGGCCGAGCGCGTCGCGCTGGGCGGCGAGATCGACCTTCGCGGTGTAGCTGTCGTAGCGCTCAGCCAGCGTTCGTCCGTCGGTCAGCGTCGCGATCGCCACCGCCTCGCCGCCGTCGAGATCGTCGGCCCCTGCAACCACGATGCGCGCAGCGAGCCGCTTCACCTCGGGCCGCAGCGCCCGCTCGACGTCATAAGCGTTGATGTCGCCAGTCGCGTCGCCGAGCAGCGCCATGGCCGCGACGGTCTTGAGGCTGAACTTCGCCTCGAGACTGGTCGCCGGATCGGCGATGTTGCAGACGCCGAGGCTTGAATGCGGCACACGCAGCTCGATCTGCTCGATCGAATCCGGCGTCACCGCATGCCGGCGCATCAGGATCAGCATGTTCTCGATGCTGCTATGGGTCAGCGCGCACGCGGCGTGCGCTTTGAATTTGGTGTCGCGGATGAGGAAGCGGCTCTCGCACGAAGCGAGCGGCGCGGCGCTCCACTCGCGCACATGCGCCGAGAGAAACCCGCCCGCCGCCTCGATCGCGTCCGGCCGGCCGGTGAAGCCGCGCCGAGCAAGGCTCGCCGCCAGGATCCCGTTCATCGCCGCCTTGCCGGAATGAAATGGCTTCGCCATCGAGCCGGCCGAGGCGACAAGCCCCGCGCCTTGCGTTGCCGCAAGCCCCAGCGCATGCGCGCGTTGCCTCGCATCGAGGCCGAGGAGATGCGCCGCCGCGGCCGCCGCGCCGAACACCACCGTCGTGCCGGTCGGATGGAAGCCGCCCGGATGCAGCCTGCCATGCGCCAGCAAGCCGACGCGGCACGCAACCTCGATCCCGACAACAACCGCCTCGAGCAGCGCGCGGCCGCTGGCGCCGTTCGCTTCGGCGAGGGCCAGCGAAGCCGCGACAATCGCCGGCGTGGTGTGGCCATGAATATTGGGATTGGCGTCGGAGAAATCGAGCGCGTCGGCCATCGCCGCATTGACCAGCGCCGCCAGCGCCGGCGAGGTCTTGTCGCCGTGATAGAGGACGCTCGCGACCGGCCGCCCGCCCTCGTCGCGCGCTTCGTCGCGTAGCGCCACGGTCAGCTTGTCCTCAGCTCCCGCAATCGCCACCCCGAGCCAATCGAGCACGCCATGCCGCGCCCATTCGATCACATCTGCCGGCAGCGGCGCCGCAAAGAGTGCGTCGACCTGCGCCAGGATCGTCGCCGTCGCGCCTTCCGATCCCGTGCTATGCCCTTCCATGACGCGCCTCCCCCGATTGTGACAGCTTAGCGCAGTTTTCTGGCTCTGGCGCGCCGCCCTTCGTCGCGCCAGAATGACCGCATGCCAGGTCAGCAGATGACGAGCGTCGAGATGATCGGGCGGTTGGTTGGGTTTGATACCACCAGCCGCGAGAGCAATCTCGCTTTGATCGATTTCGTGCGCGACTACCTCGATCGCTGGCGCGTCAAAAGCGAATTGGTGTTCGACAGCACGCGGCGCAAGGCCAATCTCTATGCCACCATCGGGCCGACCGATATCGGCGGCGTAATGCTGTCGGGCCATAGCGACGTCGTGCCGGTCGACGGCCAGGATTGGGCAAGCGATCCGTTCAAGATCGAGGCGCGTGACGGCAAGCTTTATGCGCGCGGCAGCGCCGATATGAAGAGCTTCATCGCCGTAGCGCTGGCCAAGGTGCCGGAATTCGTCGGCCGCGCGCTCGACGTGCCGATCCATCTCGCTCTCACCTATGACGAAGAGGTCGGCTGCATCGGCGTACGCTCGCTGGTCGCGTCGCTCGCCGGTCGCCCGGTCAAGCCGCGGCTATGCATCATCGGCGAGCCGACGTCGATGAAACCCGTGGTCGCGCATAAAGGCAGCCGGCGGCTACGCTGTCACGTCCACGGCCACGAAGCGCATTCGTCCCTGACGCATCAGGGCGTCAACGCGATCGAAGCCGCCGCCGCCGTCATCACCCATATCAACAGTATCGCGCGCAAGAGACGCGCCAAGGGTCCCTTCGATCCGGCCTTCGATCCGCCCTACACGACTTTGCAGACCGGGTTGGTCTCGGGCGGTACCGCAGTCAACATCGTGCCGAATGAGTGCCGCTTCGATTTCGAGATGCGTCATCTGCCGAACGACGACCCCGATACGATCGTCGACGACGTGAAGCGCTATGCCGCGAGCCTCTTGCCCGAGATGCAAGCGGTGAGCGACCAGGCTGGCATCGCCTTCGAGGACACCAATACCGTCGCCGCGCTCTCGGCCAAGCCGGATGAGGAAGTGGTGCAGCTTGCCCTCGCCCTCTCCGGTGCGAACGGCACCGGCAAGGTCAGCTTCGCGACCGAGGGCGGCTTCTTCCAGCAAGGCGGCATCCCGACGGTGATTTGCGGCCCCGGCTCGATCGAGCAGGCGCACAAGGCCGACGAATTCATCGCTCTCGACCAGGTCAAGCAATGCGAAGATTTTATCGACCGGCTGATCGAACGGGTTCGCCACTGAGCGACATCGCGGCGGGCGGTGGTTCCGCGCGCGGCTTTCGCGCGACGCCGGTCGAACTCGACCCACCCGATCTGACGCCCTGGCGCGCCGGCAATACCGGCATCGATTATGTGTGGAGCTTCAGCGCCGCGGCGCCCGGCCCGCATGTGATGTTGACCGCGCTGATGCATGGCAACGAGATCTGCGGCGCCATCGCGCTCGACCGTATGCTCTTGGCCGGCGTCCATCCGGCGCGCGGCAAGATCACCTTCGCCTTCTGCAATATCGAAGCCTATCGCAATTTCAACCGCGTCGATCCTGCGGTCTCGCGCTATGTCGATGAGGATATGAACCGCGTCTGGGATCGCGGCGCGCTCGAGGGATCGCGCAACAGCCAGGAACTCCGCCGCGCCCGCGTCCTGCGGCCGCTGGTCGATACGGTCGACTATCTGCTCGATATCCATTCGACCACCAACATCAATGCGCCGATGATGCTGACCGGGATCGAGCGCAAGCATCTCGATTTTGCCAAGGCAATGGGCTTTCCCGCCTACCTCGTGCGCGACGCCGGGCATGAAGGTGGCCAGCGGCTGCGCGATTACGGGCGTTTCTCCCAACCCGCCTCACCCGCCGTCGCGCTGCTGGTCGAAAGCGGCCAGCATTGGGCGAAGCCGACTGCCGAGACCGCGAGCGAAGCGGCGTGGCGTTTCCTCAATGCGACGGGCGTGCTGGGCGATGTCGATGCCGCGCCCTGGATACAACGCCTGCCGGCGGCGCAGCGCGTGATCCAGGTCACCGATCGCGTCACGATTCAGAATGACGATTTCCACTTTTTCGATACGTATGAAGGCTTCGAGATGATCGAAAGCGCCGGTACGGTAATCGCGCGCGACGGCGGCCGCGATATCCGCACGCCCTATGACAATTGCGTGCTAATCATGCCAGCCCGCCGCTTCGTCCGCGGCCAGACGGGCGTGCGGCTGGGGAGATTCGAGGAGTAAACTCGCTCGGGAAAGTAACGCAGGGAGGCGCCGATGCGCGCACGACATGGCGCCAACGCGTCAGGCGAATGGTATATCGACACCGACTGCATCAATTGCAAAGCGGCGCAAACCGTCGCGCCGGGGCTGATCGTCGAGCGCGACGGGCAATCGATTTTCGCGCATCAGCCCGAGACCGAGGCAGAACGCGTGCTCGCCTGGCGCGCGCGGCTCCTCTGCCCGACCGCCTCGGTTCATGCCGAGCATACCGCCCAGCCGCGGGACGCGGTGTTTCCGGAACCAATGACCGAGCGTGTCTGGCGGCTCGGCTATAACGCGCGCAACTCGTGGGGCGCGCATTCCTTCTTTGTTGAGCGTGACGCCGGCAATGCGATGGTCGATGCGCCGCGTTGGACCGAGCATGTCGTACGCGCGATCGAACAACGCGGCGGGCTCGCGCTGATCCTGCTCACGCATCGCGACGATGTCGCCGATGCCGAACGTTATGCCCAACATTTCGGCGCGCGCGTTTTTATTCACGAAGACGACCGCGGCGCCGCGCCTTACGCGACCGACCTCATCCGCGGTCGTGAAGCGATCGCACTCGGCAACGATCTTCTCGCCATCCCGGTGCCGGGTCACACCAAGGGAAGCGTCGCCTTCCTCTTCGAGGAGCGCTGTCTCTTCACCGGTGACTCCCTGTCATGGGATTTCACGACGAACGACCTGCGCGCTTCGAAGCATGTCTGCTGGTATTCCTGGCCCGAACAGACGGCGTCGCTGCACGCCCTCGCCGCCTATCGCTTTGAATGGGTCTTTGCCGGGCACGGCGGGAGTTTCCACCTGCCGCCCGACGCGATGCGAACCCGGCTCCTATCCCTAACGGAGAGAATGGCCGCGCAGTAAGTCCGTCATGAAGCCAAGCGAGCGGTTTTTCATCAATGGTACACTCACCTGGCGAGTGGCGTTCTTTTGGGTCGACTGTTCGACGCAAACACGAAATAAAAGCGCAAATCCGGGGAATAAAATGCGTGGCGGGTTCGAATCGCCTTAGATTCGACCGAATCGACCGCGAAAGTTGGTCTCACCTTCCAAGGAGAGACCGCGTGAACAAGAGACGGGCCCCCGCCATCGAAACGTCCCGTCGCCCGCTTGCCGGGCAAAGATCCGTCTCTCTCGAAGCCGATACCATCACCAATCTTCGCGGCAAGCAGGAAGAGATTTGCCAGCGAGCGACGCAAATCGGTCATCTGCTGCATGTGACGCACGATACCAAACAGCGCGTCAATCTCATGATGCATATCGACGATCTGAATCTCGCTGTCGCGCGTGTCGAACAACAGATCCTGACGCTCGAGCAGGCTGCCGTCGTCACGGTCCCAACCGGCACTGCGTTCGAACTTGCCTAACGGCGTTGTCACGCGCCGCCTGTAATTTGCCGCGGTTCCGTCACACGGAAGCAATTCCCGCAAGTTATTAAACGGTCGTCGGTTTGTTGTATCCGAGGCCGAAGACCCATGCTGGAATATCGCTGCTACTTCATGCGCGACGACGCCGTTTCCCGCGCCGCGGGTCGCGAGACGATGCATATCCTGCAGCTCGAATCAGACGACAAGGCGCGCTCTTTCGCCGAAGCGATCGTGACCGAATGCGAACATATACGCGGCTTCGAGCTTTGGCAGGGCAACCGCTGCGTCCAGCGCAGCGCCTGACGCTGCCGGCCTAACTATCGTTTCCCGTCGATCAGCACGAAGCAGATTCGCGCCGGCTTGCCCGAGCGGTTCGCCCACGCGTGGTTGGTGCCACGCTGGATGAGGATGTCGCCGGTCTTGAGCACGGTCTCACTATCGTCGAGCATGGCGACGATCTCGCCCTCGAGAACGATCGCGTAATCCACGGTCTCCGTACGATGCATGCCGGGATGCTTGTCGTCGATCCGGTGCTCGGCATCGGGATAAAGCGTGCCGAAGGTCGCAGCGAGCTGACGGCGGCGCTCGGCCGGGTCGGTCGCTTCCGGCGGATAATCGATGATGCGCAGCACGGTGCCGTTCTTGGGCGGCAGCACGCCTTTATGCCCGGCGACGCGATCGGACGCGTTGATCGCGGCCGGCGCTTCGCCGGTCACCCAGATATTGCTGACATTGTAGCCCGGCCGCTCCGGCACGGTGATCGCCGGAACGCGGGTGTCCTCGACGATACGCGCTCGTCCGGACGCGTCTTCTTCGGTGACGACGCGACGAACGATCCGCTGTGAATCTGCCATGGCCCCCTCGCTCATTTCCTGAAACGGTTCTCGCTCCCTGCTTACCATGGCTCCCCCGGAAAGCCAGCCCGGCACCCTCGCTTTGAAGCGCGCGGCTCCTTACGATGCCGGCAAAACTCGGGGAGGAAATTTTGCGCAGGCTCATCATCGGTGGCGTCGCTGCGTGTTTGATTGCGTTGCTGCCGGCGTCCGCGGGCGCACAGAGCATCGAGATCACCCCAGCCCTCGCCAAGATCGTCGACGGCGCCAAACAGGAAGGCAAGCTGCTGGTGCGCTCGACACCGGCTTCGACGCTCGCCGGACCTGAGGCGCAGGAAGCGGCGCAGCGCGGCATCAAGTCGATGTTCGGCATCGATATCCCGATCGAATGGAGTCCCGGAGCGGCCTATGGCCCGCTCGCGGCCCAGCTTTTTCAGGAGATGCAGGCCGGCACACCGGCGAGCACCGATGTGCTGGCGCTGACGCCGGCGCAGATCGTGCCCTATCTCGAGAAGAATTTCTTTCGTCCGATCGATTGGCGCGCGGCGATGCCGAGTTTGCCGCCGGAGTTGATCGAGGCCGACGGCAAGGCGATCCGCGTGACCCTGTCGTTGCCGAATATCCTCTATAACCCGCAAGCCGCGCCCTGGGCCGCCGGCATAAAAAGTTCCGCCGACCTCTTAAAGCCCGAGCTCAAAGGCAAATTCGTGACGACGCCGTTCCTCGGCGGCTTCGATGCCCTGCTCGCCGACGATGTCTGGGGCGCCGACAAGACCACCGCCTATATCAAGCAATTCGCGACCCAGATCGCCGGCTTCGCAAGCTGCGGCAGCGTCGATCGCATCGCCTCGGGCGAGCTCGCCGCGCTGGCGCTCGACTGCAGCGGCGGCTGGGCGAACAATTTCAAGTTCCGCGGCACCAACCTCGTCGCGGCGAGAATTATCAGCGACATTGCCGAGTTACGCTATTCCTACGTCACCATCCCGGTCCACGCCGCGCATCCCAACGCCGCGATCCTCTACACACTCTATCTCACCTCGCCCGAGGGGCAGGCAAAGGTAATGGCCGATTACAACGGGCTCGACCTCGCCGTCTACGGCGATTCATACGCAAAGAAACTGGTCGAGGGCGAGCGCGCCAAAGGCACGAAATTCGTCGACGTCACCGTCGATTGGTGGAAGACGCACCCGAAGATCGATCAGCAGGTGATCGAGCTGATCAAGCTCGTGCAGCATTAAGCGGGGGGCAAAGCGATCGACGCGTAGCGCTACCGCACGTATGAATTATCGATGATCGACGCGTATTCCGGCAGCATGTCTTCCTTCTTGAGGAAGCCGGCCGCGACGTTGATGCGATCGCCATTCTCCAGCTCTTGCGGCGTGGTGATCGGCTTCTCCGGTTGGATCGCGATCTCGTCGTCATAGGCCGCGGCCAGGACCTTATCGTCGAAGCCGCTGAAATGCTTCTTCATGATCGCCAGCGTCTCGGTCTTGTGCGTCTTGATGAAGGTAAGCGCGCCGACCACGCCGTTCATGAACTTGGTGCAAATCGATTTATGCGCCGGGCAGAAATCGGCCCGCGCCAGCACGAGGCCGGACGAAATCGGCGAAAAGTCGATCGGCTCGCGCTTCGTTGTATCGGAGACGATCACGGCCGTGCCGGCAACCGTCGATACCTGGGTGAAAGGCGGACCCGAGACAAAGCCGTCAACCACGCCGCGATCGAAGGCCGCGAGCTGGGCATCGGGGCTCATCGGCGCCGTCGTCACGCTGGCTGCCGGCACCCCGGCCGTCATGGCCACCACTTTCAGCACGACATCGGGAATGGCGCCGGCACCGCCGATGGCGAAGCTGTGGCCTTCGAGAATCTTGCCGCGTTCTTTGAGCGGCGCGCTCGGATCGAAATGCGCCGCGTCGGCGATCGATTTGCGGATAACGATGGTCTCGCCGGATTCCTGCGACTGTGTCGCCAGCGCGACGAGGTTCTGGCCGCGCGCCTTCGCACGCGTAATCGTCGCCGCCGAGGCGTAGCCGAAATTGATCGAGCCGGCGATCACCGCGTTGGTCGAGCCGACGCCCTGAATGACTTGCACCGTGACGTCGAGGCCTTCCTTCTTCCATAGCCCTTCGTCTTCGGCGACGAAGCGGCTCAAGAAGCCGAGATTGATCGCCGGCAGTGACAGCGTCGCATGCTCCATTGCCGGAGCGTCGGCGGCTTCCGCTATTCCCGCGCTGAGTGCGAGCAACGCCATCATCGTCATCGGAAAACGCATGATTGCACTCCCTCTCCCCATAATTGTTATTCTCGAGCGCCCACGACGCCGGACGCTTCCGTTCTATTGAGGTAGCGGAATCGCGTACCGCTTGTCGATCACGGAATTCGCATCGAAATCGCCCTTCACCATGCCTTGGGCGCGGAACCAGACGATCTGGTGGCCGACATCTTTCACATCGATGCGCGCTTGCGGATCGAGATAGGTGATGCCGAGCTTGATATCGGCTTCTTTCTGGCCAGTGTGTTTGGCGACGATCGACAAAATCTCGGGCGCGGTCGGACCGAAGCGCAGCTTGTCGTCAGGCCCGCTGAAAGCGTCGCAATAGTCTTTGACGCCTCGCAGAGATGCGCGCAGAAACCGGTTGAGCATGTCGCCGCGCTCATTCGCCGATTTGGTCGAGGCGAACACTGCCGCAACCTGCCACGGCGTATTGTCGCCGACCCAGCCGAGCAGTTTGGCATCGCCTTTTTGTATCGACGGCATCGCATAAGTCACGGGAATGATCGCGGTATCAGCGGTGCCACCCGTCACCGCCGCGATGCGGTTGGCGTTCGATTGCAGCGGCAGCACGCGGACGCTCTTCGGATCGATGCCGAATTTTTCCTCGAGCAGGCCGAGACTGTAATGCGGCGCGCCGCCGACCTGACTGATGGCGACGGAATGGCCGGCCAAATCGGTGAAGGCTTTGAGCCCACCTTCCCAAGCATGATTGGAGACCAGCACGGCCTGGCCCTGAAAGCCCGGCGTCTCGAAGCTCTCCGACGCCAGCATCTTGAGCGCGCCCTGCCCGGCGAGCTGATAGAAACCGGCGGTCAGGCCGGTTGCGCCGATGTCGACCGAGCCCGACACGGTCGCGACTGCGATCGGCTCGGCGGAATCAAAGATCACCTCTTCGATCTCGAGCCCTTCGGCGGCGAAATAGCCGCGGTCTTCCGCGATGTAGATCGGACCCGCACCGACGGTCTTGAGCATCCCGACTTTGATTTTCTCCGCCCGCGCGCCCGTTGCGAGCGCAACGCAGCAAGCCAGCGCCACCAGCGACAGCCGCAGCATCGCGATCATTCGGTCGAAGATTCGGGGAGGCCCCATTGCTCCAGCCGGCGCTCGGCCTCGCGCGCGGCGGCGTCGCTTTCCTCGCCCAGCCGGACGGCGACATGGCCGTTCTTCTGCGCGAAGCCGATGTAGCGATAGGATAGGCCGGTATCGCGGATGAATTCCTGGAACGCGCGCCATTCGTGACGCTGCCAATTCGGATAGTTGAAATACTCGTCGAATACGAGGATCGCGCCGGGCCGCAGCCGCGATGCCAGCGTGCGCAGCACCGTCACCGTCGAGGAATAGATATCGCAATCGACATGCAGGAAAGCGACGCTGTCATCGGGATGCCCGGCAAGGAAGGGCGGCAGCGTCTGCTCGAACCAGCCCTTGTGCAGCACGACATTGCTCGGCACCTCCGGCAGGGTGCCGCCGCGGCCGAATTTGCCCTTCTGCTCGAACGTGCCGGCCCAGGCCTCCGGCAGTCCCTCGAAACTGTCGAAACCGTGGAAACGCCGCACGCTGTCGCGCGCGGTGTGACGCAGGCTCGCGCCGTCGGCGACGCCGCATTCGATCATCAGCCCGTCCGGCGGCGCCTCGCCGATCGCATAGCGCAGCAGCGCCCAGCGATCTTCGAAGATCGAGGCATCGCCCATCTCGGCAATAACGTAATCGACGCTTTGCTGGCGCGCGCGGAGCTGCAGCTCGGTGATGAGATAGCGCCCGTGATATTTGAGGAAGAACCGGCGATAGAGCCGCTCGGACAGCGGCATCGGCCGGATATCGCCGCTTTTGCGGCCGAACACGCTCACTTCTTCTCCCCCTCGCCTTTGGCCGTCGCCACTTTCAGGTAGATCAGCAAGGGATAAAGCGCGGAGAAGGTGGCGAGCGCAAGCCCATAAGCGCCCTCGCGATGGCCTTTACGCGCGACGTAGGACTTCCAGAAGCGACTGAAGACGCGCCGGACCGAATGCCCCAGCGGCGGGATATCGCGATTATCGATGGCGTCGAGCGCCGCCAGATCGGTGTAGCGATTGAGTCGCCGGAACATATCGCCGATATCGCGATCGACATAATGATCGAGCGTCTCGGTCAGCGTGCCGCGCTGACCGCTGAGCTCGATGCGAGGATGCACGCGGCCCGCGCCCCAGCGCTTCACCCCACGGCGAAAGAGGATCGGCTTGGCGGCAACCCCGTTATAGGCGCCCCACCCGTCGTGTACGCGATGCGTCCCGATGTGATTGGCCATCGGCACCAGGAAGATGTCGCGGTCGCCTTGTGCGATCGCGCCGCGGATCTCTTGTGCCAACGCCGGCGGCACCCGCTCATCAGCGTCGATCTCGATGATCCAGTCGCAATGGCAGGCATCGAGCCCGGTATTGCGCCGCGGCCCTTCGAGCTCCCACGCACCCTCGATGATGCGCGCCCCGGCATTCCGCGCGATCTCGGCCGAGCGATCGGTCGTGCGATCGAGCACGACCACGATCTCGTCGGCGAAGCGCAGTCGGGCGAGACAATCGCCTAGCTGCGCCTCTTCATTATGCGCCACGACCAGCGCCGACAGGGTCGGCATCAAGCTTGCACCGCTCCCCTCCATGCCTCACCCGGCCATCATTCAACGAACCCGGGCGATGGCCGAATGCTTCTTGGTATCGCGCATGAAGAGATAGACGATGAGCGAGAAGGCGATGCAGCCGGTGAGGTAATAGTAGAACCACGTCTCGTGCCCCGCCGATTTGAAGCCCAGCGCGACGCTGTCCACCGTGCCGCCGAAGATCGATACCGTCAGCGCATAGGGCAAACCGACGCCGATGGCGCGCGTCGCGGTCGGGAACAGCTCGGCCTTCACCACCGCGTTGATCGCGGTGTAGCCGGAGACGATCATCCACGCCAAGGCGATCAGAACGAAGCATTCCAACGCGCTGGTCGCGCTCATCAAGGTCGTGAGGATCGGGATGGTGAAAATCGTGCCGAACACGCCGAAGCCGATCAGCAGCCATTTGCGGCCGATGCGGTCCGAGATCGCGCCGTAGATCGGCTGCAGGCACATCGCGAAAATCAGCGAGCCCGCCGTGACCCACGTCGTCTGCGCGTCGCTGAGATGCACGGTCAGCTTAAGGAATTTCTGCATGTAGGTGGTGTAGGTATAGAAGGCCGTCGTGCCGCCGAGGGTCAGGCCGACGACCAGCAACACTTCGCGCGGATATTTGCGCAGCGCCAGCAACGGGTTTTCGCGCTGTGGCGCTGTTTTTTCCGTCGCTTTGAACTGCTCGGTCTCGAGCAAGCCGAGCCGCATCCAGGCGGCGACGATCGCGAACAACGCACCAATCAGGAAAGGAATGCGCCAGCCCCAGGCCTTGAGCTCGTCGCCCGTCAGGAACACCTGCTGCAGCAACAGCAGCACGATCAGCGCGGCGAATTGTCCGCCGATCAGTGTTACGTAGAGGAAGCTCGAATAGAAGCCGCGATGCTTCTCTTCCGAGATTTCGGTGATATAGGCGGCGCTGATCCCGTATTCGCCGCCGAGGCTAACGCCCTGGATGATGCGCGCGAGACCGAGCAGCACGGGCGCCGCGACGCCGATCGTCGCATAGGTCGGCGTCGCCGCGACCATCAGCGAGCCGACGCACATGAAGAGCACCGAGTACATCAGCGAATTGCGCCGGCCGTACCGATCGGCGACATGGCCGAAGATCCAGCCGCCCAGGGGGCGCACGATGAACCCGGCAGCGAACAGCAAAGTGGCGTTGAGCTGCTGAACGACCGGATCGCTATTGGGAAAGAACGCCTGCGCGAAATAGAGCGCGAATGCGGCATAGGCGTAGAAATCGTACCATTCGACGAGATTGCCGATCGAGCCGATCAGAATCGCCTTGAGGCGATGCCTCATCTCGGTCAAACCCGTCTCGTGCGTGCCCAGCCCGTTGGTCGCTTCCCGCGCCGCCATGCGTTTTCCCTCCGATCGTTAACCACAGGATAGTAGAAGCTTGGCGGGCTCGCGACCCGGTTTTGGCGAGTCGGATGGAACCCTGCCGGCGGAACGCGGCGCGCGGAAACCCGGGCGAGGCCGGAATTTTTAGGTAAGCTACCTCGTTTTCGTGCTGGAGAATGCCCGTGAAATCATCGCCTCTATTCCGCTCCTTGCTTGCCGCTTCATTGTGCCTCGCGCCGCTGAGCTGGGCCGCCGCCCAAGACCAGCAGCAACAGCCGCCGGACCAACAGCGTCAGCGCGAGCATCAGCAACAGCAACATCAGCAGCAGCCGCAACAGCCGCCGCCGCAACAGCAACACGCGCCGCCACCGCAACCACACGTCCAGCAAGCGCCGCAAAATAGCGCCCCGCCGCAAGGCCAGCGCGCCGGCAGTGCGAGCGGCGGGAACCCGCAATTCCAGCGCCCGGCGCAGACGAATGCCGCGCCGCCCAGCCCGCCGCCCGCCGGCGCGACGGCCTCGCCGACACCGCCACCCGGCGCAAGCCAGTTCCAGCGCTTCCTCGGCCCGCCGCCGCATCCAACGACCGGCGCCGCACCGGCGACCACCGCGCCGCAGCCGGTCTCGCCGCAACAGCCGCAGCAATTCCAGCAGCGCTCGGGTCAGGGCGGCGGCGCGCCGGTCGGCTTAGCCCCGCCGCAAGGCTCGACCCGGCAGCAAGCGCCACAGCAAACCACCACGACGCGCGGCAATTTCCAGGGCGGCGCGCGTGTCCCGAACACCGCCGCCTTCACCCAGCAACACGGCGGCTACGCGCCGACACAGTTCAATCGCGGCCGTTTCTATGGCCAAGACTATGGGCATTTTTCGCCACACGAAACGACGATGTGGCGTAGCGGGGCTTGGCGTCACGAGTTCCACGACGGACGTTACGGCTGGTGGTATGCGGTCGACGGCATCTGGTACTTCTATGATCAGCCGGTCTACCCCTATCCAACCTACATCCCCGATGTGGTCTACATTCCCGAGGAAGACGACGCGCCGCCGCCACCGGATTACGACGACGAGCCCTATGATCCAGCGCCCGCGCCGCCGCAATATGGCCAGCCGTCGACCTATTACTATTATTTCTGCCAGGACACGCAGACTTATTACCCCTACGTCACCAGCTGCGCCTCGCCCTGGCTGCCCGTGGCGCCCGCGCCTGCCCCCCAATAAGCGCCCGCGCCGCAATAACGGCGAGGGCGCGGCCCCGGGGCTTACTCGCGGAAATGTTAACCGCGCTGTGAGAATCGGCCGCTCCGAATTGTCGCGCCGCTTTCGACGCGCCGAGTGATTTCGCCTATAATCGCGGGGGCCCTCCAGCTTTCCGCCAAGGTGAAACAACTCCATGCGTCTGCTCAACCTCGTCGCTTCGGCCGCGTTCATTTCGCTGATTCCGCTGGCCCAGCCCGGCGCCGCGCCCGATGCCACCGATCAGAGCCAGGTCTCGTTCTCGCTGGTCAAGGAAATCTACGACCAGGTGAAGTCGAGCTATGTCGAGCCGGTGACCGATAAGAAGCTCGCCGAAGGTGCGGTCAAAGGCATGCTCGCCGCGCTCGATCCGCATTCGAGCTACATGGATGCGAAAGAGTTCAAGGAAATGATGGTGCAGACCCGCGGCGAGTTCGGCGGGCTCGGCATGCAGGTGACGATGGAGAACGGCTTCGT
>DASZLU010000121.1:0-1649 GCA_035552195.1 Allostellaceae bacterium
GAGCGTGAACGCGTCCTCGAGCGTCGCGGCGTTCCGCGAATTGTTTCCGCTCGGCTCGGCGGCTTCGGTGATCGCCGTCGACGAGGAGGAGCGCTATATCGGGCTGATCGTCGTGGCCGACGCTCATGCTGCTGAATTGGAACCAGATCATGCGCTCAAGGATCTCCTGCATCACCGCGAGGACATGCTGCTGCCGGGCATGGCGGTGAAGGAAGCGGTGCTCGCTTTCGACCGTGCCGAAACCGAGACGCTTGCCGTCGTCGATTCCTTCGCCGACCGCCATGTCGTCGGCCTGCTGACGGAAGCCTATGTGCTGCGGCGCTATTCCGCCGCGCTCGAAGGGCGAAGGCGCGATCTCACCGGCGAGGAATGAGCGTCGCGCGAGCGGCTATTTCGAGCCGAGATATCGAAACGTGGTTTGGTCCCACCACTCGCTCCGCCGCGCATCGAGCACAGCCACATTGACGGACTTTCGCAGCGGGCTGCCGCCCGGCAGCGCAAACGCATAGTCTTGGACGTCGAAGGTCTTGTCGAGCAGCTCGATCGATGACGAAAAGCTTTGCCGGATGAGCCAGGCCAATAACGGCTTGTCGTAGACGAAGGCGTCGATCGTACGCGACCGCAGCGCCTTGAGGCCGTCCTGGGGCGTTGCGAAAGTCCGGTACGTTATTCGCATATGTATCAGCGTGTCCTCGGTAGAGGTGCCGGCAACGGCGCCGACCCGCACTGACGAGAGATCGCCTACGTCATGCACCTCGCCCTGGAGATGCCTGATCGTGAGCACCGAAGTGACGCTCGCTGTAAAGACCGCAATGGTGATGATCGAAGCGATCATCCACACAATGGCCACCACGCGCCCCAGCATCGTTCGCGGCCCGACCTCGCCGGTAGAGCGCTGCGTCATGGCGACGGTGGACCACCAGACCCCGGCGCTGACGCCCTTGGCGACGCCGCCGCCGAAATGCTCGTTATGGCGCCGCTCGATCAGCCAGACCACAAGACCGGTCGTTAAGGCGAGCCCGACCAAGGCTATGACGGCTTGAGCAAAGCCGAACGATGTCATCGCGCGGATCACCGGCAACCAGCTTGCTTCGCCGCCTCTGCGCACCGCAATGCCGAGGCCGGTGGCATAGAACGGCTCGGTGAAATCGACGACGCGCTCTCGGGCAGCCGTCACGGTCAGCGCGGCAACTGCGATGTCGAATTTTCCGGAGGCGATCCCGTCGATAAGCCCTTGCACTTGCGGTTCCTCGGCGAAGCGGTAGCGCAGGTGCAATTCGTCGGCGATCCGCCGCCACAAATCGATGCTGATGCCGCTCCAGTTGCCGTCAGTGTCCTTCATCGCAAAGGGCGGTGTTTCCTTGGTGCCGACGACTAACTCGCGCTGCGAAGACACGGCACTATTCGCGTCGTCCGCAGTCTGCGCTTTGCACGGAACAGCAAAAATCAAAGCCGTGCAGACCAGCGCGCAAAGAGAAAGCCACCTCAACATGGCCGCGGCCATCTAACCTTTGATCTTGGACATCGCGTCCACGGCCTTGGCAGTCGGGTTGTCGAGGCAATATTCGATGAAATCGCTGGTCTGTTTGTGCAGGGCGTCGATATCGAACGTCCCGTTTCCCGATTTGCCCAATAGGAAGCCGTGAAGA
>DASZLU010000122.1:0-72154 GCA_035552195.1 Allostellaceae bacterium
AGCGGCGCTGGCCTTAAGTCACCAACGCCTTCAAAAACTCAACCACACGCAGGTGGACCAGATCGTTCCAGGTGGCGAAAACCATCAGCGTCAACACCAAGGCCAGCCCGAAACGGAACCCGTATTCCTGCGCACGATGACCAAGCGGGCGTCCCCGCACGGCTTCAGCGGCATAAAACAGAAGATGTCCACCGTCAAGCACAGGAATCGGGAAAAGGTTGATCAATCCGAGGTTTATCGACAGAACCGCCATGAAAGGAACGATCGCCGAGAAGCCATATTGCGCGACCTCGCCCGACATTTGTGCAATACGCAGCGGGCCTCCGAGCTCATCGGTCGAACGCGCGCCGATGATCATCTGCCACACCGCCTGGAGCGTGCCGCCGACGATGTCGAAGGTCTCGCCATTGGCGCGCGCCAGTGCCTCGAGGGGGTTGTAGCGCACGTATTGCACGCCCTGCCCCACGATTCCCAAGAGTCCGTATTGATGCTTGTTGCCGAATCGGTCGGTCACTTCGCTGAGCTTCGGCGTCACCGAGAGCGTGAGGTTTTGGTCGCCGCGATGGACCACGACCGAGAGCGGCTGGCCTGGATCGAGCCGGACGATGCGCTGCACATCCTCGAACCGCTCGACCGGCTGGCCGTCGATTGAGACGAACGTGTCGCCGGCTTGCACGCCGGCCGCTTCAGCGGCGCTGCCTGGCTGCACCGTGCCGATGAGCGGCGGCGTGAAAGGTTGGCCGACCGTCATGAAAAGGCCGGTCAGCGCGACGATCGCGAAAATGAAATTGGCGACGGGCCCGGCGGCGACCACCGCTGCGCGTTGCGGCAGGCGCTTATGATGGAACGCGACCTCGCGCTCGGCGGCCGTCATCGCGGGCAAATCGGCGCCCGGCATCGACGCCGGATCGGCGTCGCCGAACATCTTCACGTAGCCGCCCAAGGGGATCGCGCTGATCTTCCAGCGCGTGCCGGCGCGATTGTTCCAGCCGAACAACTCCGGTCCAAAGCCGATCGAGAACACTTCGATGCGTACGCCATTCCAGCGCGCGACAAGGTAGTGGCCCATCTCGTGGACATAGACGAGGACGGTTAGGACAAGCAGGAACCAGAAGATGAAATAGCCCGCTCCGCCGGTGAATGCCGCCATGGCCTCCATAACCACCTTTTTCCTTTATGCCAGCCAGAGGATAGCAAACTTTTCGCGCTGCGAAGATGAAAAAAAACTTAGGTGTGACAAAAGCTTACAGGCCAAGAGCCGATTACGGCGGCGTTCCGCCGGCGGTACCCGCAGCCAAGGCCAGGGCGAGCGCCAGGGCAGCGAGGAGCAATGAATCGAGCCGGTCGAGAAGCCCGCCATGGCCGGGGATGAGCGCGCCCGAATCCTTCACATTGAAACAGCGCTTCGCGAAGGATTCGATAAGATCGCCAACCTGCGCCGCGATCGCGACAACCGCGCTGATCGCGAGCAGCAGCGCCGGCGAACCGTCGGTAAAGGCCGCGGCGGCAAGCGCGCCGATCACCATCGCACAGCCGAGCCCGCCGATTGCGCCGGCCCAGGTCTTATTCGGCGACAGCGCCGGTGCGAGTTTCGGCCCGCCGATGAGGCGTCCGAAAGCATAGGCGCCGATATCGCTCGCCCACACGACAGCGAAGAGATAGATGATGTGCTCGCGGCCGAACGCGCCGCGATCAAGCCACAGGATCGCGGCACAAGGCAGCGCGATCCACAGCGTCGCCAGCGCGCCCCAGATGCGCAGACGCAAATCCCGCTCCGCCAGCGCGACACCGCCGGCAAAGACAATCGCGAGCACGACCGACCCGGCTTCGTCGCCGAATGCCATCGCGCACGCGGAAACGAACGGGCCGAGGATCACGAGCAGCGTCGCGCTCGGCGAGCGCAGCCGCGACATGCGCGCCCATTCCCATCCCATCCCGGCGCCGAGCAGCGCGACCAGCGCCGGCAGATAGGGCGAGCCGAACCACACGGCGGCGAGCGCCACCGGCACCATGACCGATGCGGAAAGGATGCGGAGAGTCAGCCCGCTCGAATGAGGCGCGGCCGATGACGGCGATGGGTTGGGCGGGCTCGCCGGCTCCACTCAGCCCGAGCCGGCCGAGGCGCCGTAGCGGCGCTCGCGGCCATGGTAATCGCTGATCGCCTTCTCGAGATCGGCGCGGCCGAAATCCGGCCATAGCGTGTCGATGAAGACGAGCTCGGTATAAGCGAGTTGCCACAGCAGGAAATTGCTGATGCGCTGCTCGCCGCTGGTGCGGATAAGAAGATCGGGATCGGGAATGCCGGCGGTGAAAAGCGCCGTCGACAGCCGCGCTTCATCGATATCCTTCGATTGGATGCGGCCTGCGGCAACGTCCTCGGCGAGCTTGCGCGATGCCTGCACGATGTCGTCGCGGCCGCCGTAAGACAGCGCGACGATGAGCGTCAGCCGCTTGTTGTCGCGCGTGAGCTTCTCGGCATTGTCGATCAGGGTGACGATATCGGGCGCGAGGCGCGCGCGATCGCCGATCACCAGCATGCGCACGCCTTGCTGATGCAGCTCGGCGATCTCGCCGCGCAGATAATGGCGCAACAGCCCCATGAGGTCGTTGACCTCGTCCGTCGGGCGTTTCCAATTCTCGGACGAAAACCCGAAGAGCGTCAGATAGGAGATGCCGAGCTCGGCCGACGCCGTAATGGCGCGCCGCACGGATTCGGCGCCGCGGCGATGGCCGGCGATCCGCGGCAGGCCGCGCGACTTCGCCCAGCGGCCGTTGCCGTCCATGATAATCGCGACATGCACCGGCGGTGCCGGCCCCGTCACCTTGCGCAGATCCCGCTCCCCCGACATCAGACCTGAAGTATCTCCTTGTCCTTCTGGGCCAAGAGATCATCGACGCGCTTGATGGTCGCGTCGGTGAGAGTCTGGATATCCTTGTCGAGCTTGCGGTGCGCGTCTTGCGACAGCGTGCCGTCCTTTTCCTGCTTCTTCAGGCCATCGAGCCCGTCGCGCCGCACGTTGCGCACGGAGACACGCGCCGCCTCGGCATATTTCGCCGCGACCCGCGTCAACTCCTTACGCCGCTCTTCCGAGAGATCCGGCACCGGCACGCGAATGGTCTGGCCTTCGGTCTGCGGATTGAGGCCGAGCCCGGCTTCGCGGATCGCTTTCTCGGTCGCTTTCACGTTGCCCTTGTCCCAAACCGAGACTAGCAGCATCCGCGGCTCGGGCACGCTCACCGTGCCGACCTGGCTAAGCGGCATGCGATTGCCATAGGCCTCGACATGCACGGGCTCCAAAAGACTGGCCGACGCGCGGCCGGTGCGCAGCCCGCCGAACTCCTTGCGCAACACGTCGATCGCACCTTCCATGCGCCGCTTTAGATCGGTGACGATTTTGTCTTCGCTCATGGCCGCATCTCCTCGCTGATGCTTCTATGCCTCAATCGGTCACGATGGTGAAGCGTCCCTTGCCCGAGACGACTTGGGCGAAACCGCCTTTGTCATAGATCGAGAACACCAGGATCGGAATCCGATTTTCGCGCGCCAGCGAAATCGCCGCTGCGTCCATTACCTGCAAGTCGCGCGTCAGCACGTCCATGTATTTGAGCTGCTCGTAGCGCTGCGCCTTCGGGTCTTTCTTCGGATCGGCGCTGTAGACGCCATCGACCTTCGTCGCTTTCAAGAGCGCTTGGCACCCGGTCTCCGAGGCCCGCAGCGCCGCCGCAGTATCGGTCGTGAAGAACGGGTTGCCGGTGCCGGCGGCGAAGATCACGACGTAGCCTTTATCCATATGCGCGATGGCGCGGCGCCGGATATAGGGCTCGCACACTTCCTGCATCGAGATCGCCGATTGCACGCGCGTCTCGATGCCGATCTTCTCGAGCGCCGATTGCAGCGCGAGCGCGTTGATGACGGTCGCGAGCATGCCCATGTAGTCGCCGGTCGCGCGCTCGATGCCGACCGCAGTGCCCGACAGGCCGCGGAAGATGTTGCCGCCGCCGACGACCAGCGCGACCTGCACGCCGAGATCGTGGACCGATTTCACTTCGGCCGAGATGCGCGCGACGATGTCGGGATCGATGCCGGAGGTCTGCTCGCCCATGAGCGCCTCGCCGCTGAGCTTCAGCAGCACACGGCGATATTTCGGCTCGTTCTCAGCGTCCGGCATGGCACAACTATACAACGATCAACCTTAAACGTCATGGCCGGGTTCGACCCCGGCCACCACGCTTTGCGACTCGCGAGAATTCGGCATGCGCGGGCCAAACTCCGCGCATGAAATCCGCTTAATTCGGCTTCAGGGTCGCGGCGACTTCTGCGGCGAAGTCGGTCGTCTCTTTCTCGACGCCTTCGCCGAGCACGAGGCGATCGAACGCCGCAAGCTTCACCGGCGTGCCGAGTTCTTTCGAGGCCGCATCGACGATCTTCGACACCTTGGTCTCGGCATCAATGACGAAGATCTGCTCGAGCAGAACCGTCTCTTCGTAGAATTTGCGCAGCCGACCTTCGACCATCTTCTCGACGACGGCCTCGGCTTTGCCCGAAGCCTTGGCCTGCTCGCGCAGCACGTCGCGCTCGCGATCGAGGTCGCCCTTCGGCACCGAAGCGATGTCGAGATAGGCCGGCTTCGCGGCAGCGACATGCATCGCGATCTGGCGGCCGACGCCACCCAGCCGGTCGGCCGAGCCGGTCGACTCGAGCGCGACGAGCACGCCGATCTTGCCGAGATTGGGCGCCGTGGCGCTGTGGACGTAAGCCGCTACCACGCCATGCGGCACGTGGATCCGCGCCATGCGGCGGATCGACATGTTCTCACCGACCGTCGCGATGAGATGCGTCAGCTCTTCCTCGACCTTGCGGCTGCCGCCCGGATAGGGCGCGAGCTTCAGGCGATCGATGTCGACATGGGTCAACGCGAGCTCGGCGACATTGGCGACGAACTTCTGGAAGGTCTCGTTGCGGGCGACGAAGTCGGTCTCGGCGTTGATCTCGACCATGGCGCCGACATTGCCTTTGACGGCAACGCCGACCAGCCCTTCGGCCGCGGTGCGCCCCGCCTTCTTCGCGGCGGCGGCGAGACCCTTCTTACGCAGCCAATCGACCGCGTTCTCGAGATCGCCCTGCGTCTCCGACAGAGCACGCTTGCAATCCATCATGCCGGCGCCGGTCTTCTCGCGCAGTTCCTTGACCAGCCCGGCGGAAATTTCTGCCATTGGTGCCCTCCGTTTTAGGCGTCGGGTTGTGCTTCGGCGGCCGAGCCGCGGGCATCGCCATGCGATGCCGCCGGCAGGTCCTCGCTGACGTTCTCAGCGGCGCCGATATCAACACCCGACGCGACCGCCTCGGCCTGCAGGCCGTCGAGCACCGCGCTCGAGACCAGATCGCAATACATGTGGACGGCGCGCATCGCGTCGTCGTTGCCGGGGATCGGATAGGTGATGCCGGCGGGATCGGAATTGCTGTCGAGCACCGCGACGACCGGGATCTTGAGCTTGTTCGCCTCGAGAACCGCGATCGCCTCTTTATTGGTGTCGATCACGAAGATGATGTCGGGAAGACCGCCCATCTCCTTGATGCCGCCAAGAGCCCGCTCGAGTTTGTCGCGATCGCGCGTCAGCTCGAGGAGTTCGCGCTTATTGATGCCATGCTCTGGATTGTTGACGCGCTCGTCGAGCTCGCGCAGCCGCTTGATCGAGGCCGAGATGGTCTTGAAGTTGGTGAGCATGCCGCCAAGCCAGCGATGGTCGACATAATACTGGCCGCAGCGCTTGGCCGCTTCGGCGACGGCTTCCTGCGCCTGGCGCTTGGTGCCGACGAAGAGCACGCGGCCGCCGCCGGCGGCGACGTCGCGGATCGCCTGCAGCGCGCGCGCGAGGAGCGGCACGGTCTGCTCAAGATCGATGATGTGCACGCCATTGCGCGCGCCGAAGATGTAATCCTTCATCTTCGGATTCCAGCGCCGCGTGTGATGGCCGAAATGGACGCCGGCTTCCAAAAGCTGGCGCATGGTAAAGGACGGGAGTGCCATGAATCGTGTTCCTTTCTCCGGTTGAGCCGCCGCGGGGGTTCATCGCTCCCTGAAGAGCGACACCGGAAGGCGCCTTCGGTCCTGGACCAGACCGAAACCGCGTCCCCGCGTGTGGGTTGACGTTAAGCGCGCAATAAATAGGTGGAAACCGCCCCAAAAGCAAGGGCGCGTCTTGTAACCTATTGGAAATACGGAGTTACTCGACGACCGGCGGCCCGGCACCTTCCCGCCGGATCAATGGCTTAGATCAGTTCGACAAATCACGCTTGCGGACCGATCGCCAGGTAATCGACCACATCATCGACAAAATCCGTCCGAAGAAGAAGAAAAAAGACTGACGCGCTGCGCTAGTCGCCGCGCCGGCGGCGCGAGATTGCAGCGAAAGAATTCCTCGAGCTTCCACGCGACCAGCCGCTACTGAACCTTCTTCGTACGTGTGCGGTTGCGCTCACGTTCCGGCGAACACATCGATCCATTCCTCCAGCATCTCGGGATGGCCGTGGCGGATGGTGATCGAGAAATGATCGAAGCCGGCATCGCGCAAGGCGCGAAGCTGCTCGCGCAGTGCGTCCTTCGTGCCGGTGAAGGTCGTCGCCTTAATCAGCTCCGCCGTGCAGAATTGCGCTTCTTCGGGCTTCACGAACATCAGATGCCCGCGATGGTTGGTGAGATAGCGCGCGTCCGGCGGCTGATAGCTCATATAAAGCCTGCGATACTCCTCGAGCAGTGGCTGAAGGTGCACGGGCATCGGCGGCCGCGTGAAGCCGGCCTCCGCCGCCTCGACCTGATTATGCAGCGCGATCATCGCGTGCGGGCCCGCCAGCGCTTTGGCGCGCGGCGAGTCATAAGCTTCGCCATCCGCCAGGACGCAGCCCCCGACCACCGCCGTCGCGACGTGACGCTTGGGATCGCGCCCGGCCGCCAACCACGCCTTGTGCATTTCGCCGATTGCGCGCGTTGCGCCGGCGACGCTGCCCGTCGGCACGATCCAATCTGCGTCCAATTCCGCCGTGAGCCTGCGCGCGCGGGGCCCGGCCGCCGAGATGTGAAGCGGGATCGAATCGGCGATGTTGATCGCGCCGATCTCGGGATTGAGGAAACGGATCTTCCGCTGCTTATCCTCGAATTCCCATTCGACGGTCTCGCCGCGCAGCAACGCCTGCACGATGCGGATGTACTCGGTCATCGCGGCGAGCTTCACCGGCCCCAGCCCCATCGTGCTGCGCGCCGTGCTGCCGGTCGAAACGCCGAAATCGATGCGGCCCGGCGCGAGCGCATTCACCGAGGCGAGCGCGTTCGCCGCGACCGGCGCGATGCGATTGCTCGGGATCAGCACGCCGGTGCCGAGACGGATCTTCGACGTCACCATCGCCGCCGCCGTCATGCCGACGAAGACATCGGCGTTCAGCATGTGCGTGTCGAAGAACCACACGCGGCTATAGCCCAGCTCTTCGGCGCGCTTGGCGATCTTCCAGCTATCGGCCGAGGTCGCGAGGTTGATGCCGATATCCATCGCGGCGCTTCCTACTTATCTTTGGCGACTTTCGCTTCCGCGTCCTTCACCAGCGACATATCGACGTAGGGCGTGATGTCGATCGCTTTTGGCACGACGCCGACTTGCGCCATGTCGTTGACGTTCTTCTGCAGCCGCTGGACGTCGATGCCGGCATTCGGCGGATAGAAATAGTCTTTGTTGGTGTATGCCCAGCCTTCGAGCTTCTCGATCGGAATCTTGCTGGCGTCGGCAAGCTGCTTCACCGCGTCCATGCGCGTCTTGGGATCGAGCATCCAGCGCCGCATGCGGATATTGTCGGCGAGAAAATCGACTAGCGCCGCGCGATGCGCCTTGATGAAATCTTCCTTGGCGACCCACATCAGCGTCTCGACCGGACCGAACGCATCGCCGACGCTGAAGATCGGCTTCAGGCCGGGATCGGCCTGCGCGCCCTGATCGAAGGGCGGCACCAGCACGGCGACATTGATCTTGCCCGCTTTGAGCGCGGCGAGCTGCGCCGGAAAGCCGACCTCGACCACCGAATAATCGCGCGGCGGCGTCATGCCGTGCTTTGCCATCACCATCTTCGCCGCGGCATCGACATTGGAGCCAAGCGCGTTGACGGCGAACACCTTGCCTTTGAGATCGTCGAAGGTTTTGACCTGCGTCTTGTCGACCCAATAATAAGTCTGCGCATAGCCCGGCACTTCGGTCGAGATTTGCTCGCCGATGGCACGAACGTCGAGCTTGGCGTTGACCGCCGCATCGATCAGCGTCTGCGGACTGAAAGTGCTGACATCGGTTCCGCCGACCGCGAGCGCCGTCAACGTCGCGCCGCCGCCGGTCAGCTTGATCGGTTCGACGGTATAGGTTTTGCCGTAATCGTGATAAACATTGGCACCGTATTGCGGCACGGTCGGAATGAGCGCCGCGAATTGTCCCGGCAACACCGACCAGTCGGCGCGAATCGGAGTGGGCTCGGCGGCGAAACCGCCGCTCGTTACAGCCAATGCGACGCTTATCGCCGCCGCGAACGCGCTTAATCGCTTTATCGGCATTCGCTTCACGGGTCCCCCTCCCTCTCGATGGATCGATATCGTTCCCGGATGCTGTCATGGCCCCCGCCGGAAGGCAATCTGCACGGCTGCTCTCGCCACAACCCGTGCCCTCCAAGCTCGCGACATAACGATCCACGCCCAACTCGGGCGGAACCAGACCACACCTTGCGCGTCTTTAGGGAAATGACGCGGTCCCGGTGCGGTCCTGATTCTCGGGATGGGTGCCGGCGCTGTGCGTCGTCCTGCGACCAGGAAGCGGTAAGAATAATGCCTGTCGACAGCGCTCCGCTAGCGGAACTCGAGAACGTTTCGCCTTTCTATATCCCCTCCTCCACCGCGATGCGGCCCGAGCGCCGCGTGTTAAAGACCGGTGACAGTCTTGCGATCCTCGATGCCTTCGGAAATATCGAAGCGACGACCGCCGCGGAAGGATTCTTCTTCGAGGACACGCGTTACCTCTCGCGCCTCGTCCTCACCATCAATGGTCAGTCGCCGCTGCTGCTCTCCTCGACCGTCACCGAGGACAACGCGACGCTCGAGGTCGACCTCGCCAATCCCGATCAGCTTGAGCGCGGCCATGTCGTGCTGTCGCGCGATACGGTGCATCTGTTGCGCAGCGCCGCCGTCGGAACACGCAGTTTCTTCGAGACCGTGGAGTTGCGCAATTTCGGTCACGCGGCGGCGACGCTGAGCATCGAGCTCGGTTTCGACGCCGATTTCGTCGATATGTTCGAAGTGCGCGGCACGACGCGGCTACGACGCGGCACGCGCCTGCCCGACGATTTGCGGCTCGACGGCACGACACTCGGCTATCGCGGCCTCGACAATATCGATCGGCGCATCAACGTGACGTTCGATCCGCGGCCCCATTCCATCCGCGGCCGGCAGGCGCGCTGGCAGGTCGAATTGCCGCCCGGCGGCCGGACCACACTGAACTTCACCTTCCGCGCCGACGATGGACACGCCGCGCCGGCGCAATCGCGCGCCGAGGCACTGACACATGGCGAGAAACGGCTCCGCATGCGCCAGCAGCGCACCGCCGACATCTACACAACCAACGAATCCTTCAACACCTGGCTCAGCCATTCGCGCGCCAATCTCGATCTGCTGATCACCGAAACGCCGCACGGGCTTTATCCCTATGCCGGTGTGCCGTGGTTCTCAACCGCGTTCGGCCGCGACGGAATCATCACCGCGCTCGAATGTCTCTGGCTCGACCCGACATTGGCTGCCGGCACGCTGCGTTTCCTCGCCGCCAAGCAAGCGAGGGCGATCGATCCCGCGGCCGATGCCGAGCCCGGCAAGATCCTGCACGAGACGCGCAAGGGCGAGATGGCGGCGCTGAAAGAAGTGCCTTTCGGCTGCTATTATGGCAGCGTCGATGCGACGCCGCTCTTCGTCGTGCTCGCCGCCGCCTATTACGCGCGTACCGGCGACCGCGCCCTGATCGAGCATCTGTGGCCGCATATCGAAGCGGCGCTCCGCTGGATGGAAGAATACGGCGATCGCGACCGCGACGGCTTTCTCGAATATGGCCGTGCATCGCAAGACGGCTTGGTCAACCAAGGCTGGAAGGACAGCGGCGATTCCATCTTCCACGCCGATGGCAGCCTCGCGCAGGGGCCGATTGCGCTGATCGAGGTGCAGGCTTATGCCTACGCCGCGTATCACGGCGCGGCGGCACTGGCGATGAAGCTCGGCAAACCCGAGCAAGCCGACGCGCTCGGCGTCAAAGCCGACATCCTGGCGAAGCAAGTCGAGCGCGTGTTCTGGCTCGATGAACTGAATAGCTACGCGCTGGCGCTCGATGGGAAGAAAGCGCCGTGCCGCGTGCGCGCGTCGAACGCCGGCCACGTGCTCTTCGCCGGGCTGGCATCGCCGGCCCGCGCCCAGCGCGTCGCACAAACGCTGATGACGCCGGAATTCTTTTCGGATTGGGGCATTCGAACCGTCGCCGACGGCGAAGCGCGCTACAACCCGATGTCCTACCACAACGGCTCGATCTGGCCGCATGACAACGGCATGATCGCCTTGGGGCTGGGCCGCTACGGACTGAAACAGCCGCTGCTCAAGGTCATGAGCGGCCTGTTCGATGCCATGCTGTTCAGCGAGACGAAAGGCGTGCCCGAACTGTTCTGCGGCTTCGCGCGGCGCAAAGGCATGGGGCCGACTTCTTATCCGGTCGCCTGCATGCCGCAGGCCTGGTCGTCGGCCGCAATCTTCGCGATGCTCGGCGCGGCGCTCGGCATCACCTTCGATGCCGAGGCGGGCCGCATCCTGCTCGTGCGCCCGACCTTGCCCGATTGGATGGACGAGTTGCGTCTCACCAATCTGCGCCTGCGCGATTCGTCCGCCGATATCGTCTTGCGACGCAGCGATGGCGCCGCCGCGCTTTATGTCACACGGCGCGATGGGCCGATCGAGATCGTGCTCGTCGCATGACCCGCATCGCCGCGGCCGCGCTGCTTCTGTTTGCGGCCCTGACCGCGAGCGCGGCCGCGCAAACCGCATCGACCCCGGAAGCGCCGCCGGCGGAGGCACAAAAACCGCCAGCAGCGGCGGCCGATACAGCGCCCGGCGAAACCGCGCCCGGCGGCGCGACGCCCTCGAACACGGCTTCCACCGACGCGACAAAGGCAAAGCCGACACCGCAGCCGCCCACCGCCAACCTCGAGACACTTGTCACCGCTGACGCGCGCGACATTCTCGGCCAGAAGGTCAGCGGTGCGGCCGGCGAGGATATGGGTCTGGTCGTCGATGTCCTGTTCGATGCGAACAAGCAGCCGCGCGCCGCAGTGATCGATTTCGGCGGCTTCCTCGGCGTCGGCACGCGCAAGATCGCGGTCGACTGGAAACTGCTGCAACTCTACGCGCCCGATGCCAAGACGCCGCTGAAACTCGATCTCAGTCGGGCCGACGTGCAGAACGCGCCAGAATATAAGCCGAGCGACAAATCGGTGAGCGTTATCGCCGGGCCGGCGCCGGCGCAAACCGTAACGCCTGCACCATCGACACCGCCCTCAGCAGCGCCACCGCCGGCCTCGCCCGCGCCGGCCCCCAGCGATCATTAAGCGGGCCGCGCCATTTCGCCGGTCAGAGCAAACGACGTGTCGGCGAGCGATGCGAGCGACATCGCCGCGGCGAGCCGCGGCCTCGATCATCTCAATCTCTTCGTCGCCAATATCCAGACCGGTTTCGGGCCGTTCATCGCGATCTATTTGGCAAGCCAGGGCTGGACCCAGACCGGCATCGGCCTAGCGCTCAGTCTCGGCACCGCCGCCGCGATGGCGAGCCAGATTCCGGCCGGCGCGCTGGTCGATGCGCTCCACAGCAAGGTGCATGCCGCACGCATCGGCATCGCTTCCTTCACACTCTGCGCCCTGATCTTCGCGTTCTATCCCGTGCAACTCTTCGTCTATATCGCCGAAATCCTCCACGCCTTCGCGAGCTGCATGCTGGGTCCAGCCATCGCCGCGATCAGCCTTGCGGTCGCCGGGCAGCACGCGCTTGGGCTGCGGCTCGGACGTAATGCGCGCTACGCCTCGATCGGCAACGCCATCGGCGCGGCGCTGATGGGTGCTTGCGGCTATTACCTTTCCGACCGCTCGATCTTTTTCCTGACCGCGCTGCTTACCTTGCCGGCCTGGGCGTTCATGCAACCGCTGTCCCGCCTCAAAGCACCGCGCCTCGCCGCCAAGGCGCATGCCGACGAGATCAGCCACCCGAAGCCGATCATGCGGCTGCTCAAAGACCGGCGTCTCTTCGTGTTCGCGAGCTGCGTCGCGCTGTTCACTTTCGGCAATGCCGCGACCTTGCCGCTGGTCAGCGCCGCCCTCAACAAAAGCGTCGGCAATCTCGCGAGCCTGACGATCGCCGCATGCATCGTACTCCCGCAAATCATTGTCGCGGTGATCTCGCCCGCGATCGGACGGCTGGCTGAGAACCGCGGCCGGCGACTTGTCCTGGCGATCGGCCTCGCGGCGCTGCCTTGCCGCTGCTTGATCTTCGCATTGCTACTCGGTCATCCGAGCCTCGTCGTCATGGCGCAGGCGCTCGACGGCATCGCCGGCGCGGCGGTCGGCGTGCTGGTGCCGCTCGTCACCAGCGACATCGCCGGCCATTCGGGCCATTTCAATCTGACGCTCGGCTTCATCGGCTTCTTCATGGGGATCGGCGGCACGCTCAGCACCGGCATCGGCGGCTGGATGGCGGATCGGCTCGGCGATCCGGTCGCGCTCTTGGGCCTCGGTGCGATCGGGCTTCTCGCCGTGCTGCTCGCGCTCGTGGCCATGCCCGAGACGCGCCCCGAAGACGAGAGCGCATAAAGCGCTGACGCCCTCCGACCCGCGCGCTATCTTCGCTCTCACTTAACGGGAGGAAGAAGACGATGGAATACGGCATTGCCCTCGCGACCCATGCCGAGAGCTATCAGCGCGTGAAGCGCGCCGAGGAGCTCGGCTATACCAACGCGTCCTTCTTCGACACGCAGCTCTTGAACGCCGATCTCTTCGTCGCGATGGGCGCGGCGGCGATGGTGACGAAGTCGATCTCGCTGACCACCGGCGTGCTCATCCCCTCGAACCGCATCCCCGCCGTCGCCGCGAGCGCGCTTGGCTCGCTCAACAAGCTGGCGCCCGGCCGCATCGAATTCGGCGTATCGACCGGCTTCACCGGTCGCCGCACGATGGGCTTGAAGCGCATGAAGCTCTCCGACATGGCGGAGTACATTCGCATCGTGAACGGGCTCCTCGCCGGCGAGACGGTCGAATGGCGCTACGGCGACCAGCCGCACAAGATCCGCTTCCTCAATCCCGAGATCGGCGCGATCAACATCAAGGACAAGATACCAACCTATATCTCGGCCACCGGCCCCAATTCGCGCGCCCTCGTCGCGAAACTCGGCACCGGCTGGATCTGTCCGCTGGGCCGTGCCGCGATGGTGCAGGAAGCCGTCGCCGACATGAAAAAGAAATGGACCGACGCCGGCCGCGATCTCAAAGACCTGCACATGCACGGCGAGATCGGCGGCTGCGTGCTCCGCGAGGGCGAGGCCTATGACTCGGCGCGCGCCAAGAACGAGGCCGGACCCACCGCGATCATGGTGGTGCACGATCTCGTCGAGGAGGCAATGCAGGATCGCGCGCCGATGAACCTACCGCCGGTGCTGCGCAACGCGCTCGACCGCTACCGCAACATCTATGAGAAGATGGAGCCGGCGGACGCGCGCTACCTGACCAATCATCGCGGTCATCTCATGTTCCTGAAGGACGAAGAACGCGACATCGTCGATGCCGATCTCATCAAGAACATGTCGTGGACCGCGACCAAGCCCGAGCTCGTCGAGCGGCTGCGCGCGCTCAAAGAGATGGGCTTCGAGCGTCTCTCGGTGCAGATCCGTCACCAGCACCCCTCGATGATCGAGGATTGGTGGGACGTGTTTCAGGCCATGTGACCGGCGCGGCTTGCCTAACCAGGTTCGCGCGCGCCCTCTTTTTTTTAGGGCGCGTAGGCCGCCCAACCCTGGCTCACGAAATAATTCCGCAGCGTGTCGGCGATCTCTTTACCCATGCGCCCGGCGCTGTCCTCGACCGACGCACCGAACTTCTCGGACGCCACCGTGCCGCCCACGCCGACCGCCGCCGCTGTCGCGACGCTGCCCGCTGCGGCACCGGCGCCCGCAACCGCGAGGCGAGGCTTCCTGCCGCTTTCGGAATCGGCCGTGAAACTCTGCAGCAGCCGCGGCGCGGTTCCCGGGGTTGCGAAGCAGATATCGACCTCGGCCGTCACTTTGCTTTGTCCGGCGCCAAAGCCGACGATGATGCGCCGCGTGCGATTGCCTTCGTCAATCGACAGGATCTTTCCCGAGACCACCAGCGACGTATAGCCCGGCGCGAGCATCGGCAGCGCGCTGCTCGGTGAGGTCGGGATGCCGGTGGTGTTCAGCTGCTGGACCAACGCTGCCGTCAGCTTGCGTACCACGTCGTTGGCAGCCTCGTTGAGCTGGACCGCCGAATTGGAAGCCCCGACGGCGCGCGCGACGCGCGAGCCGATGCCGGCATCGAGCGTCACGGCATTCGGCTGAACGGCGAAATCCTCGACGATGATACGATCCGGCCGCCCGGTCCCGCTCGCGGCTTCCGGTCCCAGGAGCGCCGAGATTAAATTATTTTAAAGGATAAAAGCGCCAACGCCACCGTCTCGCGGCGCGCTCCGCGCCCGGCTACGGGTGCTTAGCGACGCGGGTTCTTACCTCGGCGCTTGGCCTCGGCCGGCGCGTTCCGCTGCTTCACCATCTCCGCGATGATGACGACAAGAGCACAGGCCACCGCGAGAACGATGGCCCAGACCGCCGTCGCGACATGCGGATCGATCACCAGCGCGCCATGGGTCGCATCCATCGAACCGTAAGGGGAACTCATCTCGAACCCTTTCGTAACTCCCGTTCAACACCGAACCGGGCAGAAGTTTCCCGCCGGAATGTCGCAGGCGCCTCTCGTCAGGGCCAAGTTTGCCATCGGCGGAGTCCGGCGAATAGGATGGAGCAGCCCGAACCCCGGAAGGACCGGAATGACACGCTCATTTTTTTATCACGCCGCGCTGGCTGTTTGCGCCTTGACGCTGAGCATTTGGATCGCGCCGCCGAGCCGCGCGCAAGACAATGCCAGCGCGACGCAGCGCATAAGGGGCGAAATCATCCGCATCGCTGGCGACTTGCTCTATTTGCGCGCCTCGAACGGTCAACCGACGACGGTGTTGCTCGCGCCCGACGCGACGGTGACCTCCGTCAAGCCGGCAAAGCTCACCGATATCCAGCGTGGCCGCTCCGTCGGCGCCGCAGCACGCCCTGAAGCCGGCGGGCGCTGGCAGGCCATCGAGGTGCACATTTTTCCTGTCGGCGCGCGGGTGAGCGACGGCCATCATCCTTGGGCGCCGGAGCCCGGCGCGACCATGACCAACGCCGAGGTCACCGCTGCCGAGGTCAAAGCCAGTGCCGGCAAGATGACACTCACCACCGGCGGACAGACCTATGAATTCGACGTGCCGAAAGGAACGCCAATCGTCACGATGGATCCAGGCACGCGGGCGCTGCTCAAGAAAGGCGCGCACGTTGCGATCGGCCAGGCACAACCCGGCGCCGGCGGCTCCTACATTACCAAAGCGATCATCGTCACCGACGCCCCCAACTGGCCGCCGAAATAGCACGCCTTTGTCCAGATAACACAGTGAATCCCCGCCTTCGGGGGAATGACGAACAGGGAGAAAGCCTCATTATGAAAGCAGCGCTCGGTCTGCTCCTCACTCTCGCGCTCGCTTCGACTGCGGCGCACGCGAACGAGACCATCAAGATCGGTTCGCTCAAAGCGGCGAATGTCGGTCCGGCATTCATCGCGCAGGCGAAAGGTTATTTCGCCGCCGAAGGTCTCGATGTCGAATTCAGCTATTTCGAATCCGCGCAGCCGGTTGCGGTCGGCGTCGCATCGGGCTCGCTCGATTTCGGTTGCACCTCGACTTCGGCAGGCATGTATTCGCTCGCCGGCCAAGGCGTTATCAAGATCATCTCCGGCATGTACAGCGAAGCGCCGGGCTTCCATAATTTCGGCATCATGGCGTCGCTCAAAGCCTCCGCTGCGGGCTTGAAGACCTATAAGGACCTGCCCGGCCATTCGATCGCGATCAGCCAGGTCGGCTCGCCGGTGCATTACTCGCTGGCGCTGGTCGCCGAGAAATATGGTCTCGATCTCAAATCGATGCGCATCGAGCCGCTGCAAGGCGTGCCGCAAATTGTTTCGGCGGTCGAAGGCAATCAGGTCGATTCATCGGTGACGACGGCGACCGCGATGAACCCGATGCTGCTGCAGCACAAAGCCAATCTCGTCGGCTGGATCGGCGACGAGACACCGTGGCAGGCCGCGGTCGCGATCACCACCAGCAAACGCATCGCCGAGAAACCACAGACGGTCGAGGCCTTTCTGCGTGCCTTCAAGCGCGGCGCGAAGGAATATCACGACGCTTTCACCGGCCCGGGCGAGACGCGCCAGGACGGACCGAACGCCGCCGAAATTCTGGGCATCCTCTCGAAAGTCACCGGCCAGTCGCCCGAGCAGATCAAGCTCAGCGTCGCCTATGTCGATGGCGGTGCGCGCGTCGATGTGAAAGACATCGCTCACCAGATCAAATGGTTCAAAGACCAGAAGATGCTGAAGGACGACATCGACCCGGACAAAGTGATGGATATGAAATACGTCGTGCCGCTGCCGGGTCGGTGAGCGCGGCGCAAGACGGCCGTGCGACGTGTTCAAAACCACGGCCCATTGCATCGCCGCGATTTAGACCGCAAGAATAGGCCTTGTTTGGTTGTTGTCGGGGGAGTTCGAAAAATGGGCATGAAGAAATTTCGTGTGGCGCTCGGCGTGGCGCTCGCGGCGCTCGCTTACGGCAACAGCGCCGGCGCGGCCGAGCACATCAAGATCGGCCTGCTCAAATCGACCAATGTCGGCGCAACCTATGTCGCGGTCGATAAGGGCTTTTTCGCCAAGGAAGGGCTCGACCCCGAGCTTGTGGTGCTTGAATCGGCGCAGCCCATCGCGGTGGCCGCGGCCGGCAACGCGATCGATTTCGGCACGACCTCGACCTCGGCCGGCCTCTTCCAGCTCGCCGGCTCGGGCGCGGTGCGGATCATCAGCGGCTTCTATGACGAAGCGCCGGGCTTCCACAATTTCGCCACCGCTGCCTCGATCAAGGCCTATGACGGTGGGCTCAAGAGCTACAAAGATCTACCCGGCCATTCCGTCGCCGTAACGCAGGTCGGCTCGCCGGTGCATTATTCGCTGGCGCTGATCGCCGAGAAATATCATCTCGACCTCAATCAGATCCGCGTGCTGCCGCTGCAGAGCATTCCCAACATGGCCTCGGCGATCCGCGGCAACACCGCGGATGCGACGGTCATCAACTCGACCTCGATCAACCCGCTGCTGTCCGCCGGCACGGCGAAGCTCCTCGGCTGGATCGGCGACGAGACGCCGTGGCAGACCGCGGTCGCGTTCACCACGCCGAAAATGATCGAGCAGCACAAGGCGACGGTCGAAGCCTTCCTGCGCGCCTTGAAAGCCGGCGCGCGCTACTACCACGACGCGTATACCGGCCCCGACGAGAAGCCGAAGGACGGCCCGGCCGCGGCCGAGGTGACCGGCATTCTCGCCAAATACACCGGGCTCAGCGACGAGCAGGTGAAAGCGAGCCTCGCCCATGTTGACGCCGAAGAGCGGGTCGACGTAAAGGATGTCATCCATCAGGTCGAGTGGTTTCAGTCGCAGAAGATGGTGAAAGAGGACGTGAAACCGGCCTCGGTCATGGATTCCAGCCTCGTGGTGCCGATCCCGAGCCGCTAGCGCCGCTCTATACCCTGCGAAAGCCCCGCCGTGCCCCATCCCCGGAGACGCGCCCCGGGCACGCGGAGAGTCCTGTCGGAATCACAAATTTGCCACATTATCAGCCTGCCCGGCTTGCTAGGTTGAGGCGGCTAGAATGAACGAGAACCAGCAAGAAAATGCACCGGGGGGCTCGGGCGCCCCGATATCGGATAAGGAACGGCGTGCTGCCGCACCGCACGGCCGCGCGTCCGAGATGGCGCAGCGAGTGCGCGATTTCGATTGGGCGACGACGCCGCTCGGACCGCGCACGCAGTGGCCGCGCGCGCTGTGGCAAGCCGTCGAGATCATTCTCGCTTCGGGTTTTCCGATGGCGGTGCGTTGGGGACCCGATTTCATCAACATCTATAACGACGCTTACATCGCGATTCTCGGCGACAAGCATCCGGGGGCGCTCGGCAAATCGGCGCGCGAAGTTTGGGCCGAGGTTTATGACGAACTCGGGCCGATCAATGAATCGATCCTCAACGGCGAGCGGCAAAGCTTCTTCGCCGCCGATTATCTCTGGAAAATACGCCGTCACGGCTCGCTGCGCGAAGATGCGCGTTTCACCGTCAGTTACAGTCCCATCCCCCACACCGAAGCGCCGAATGGCATCGGCGGCGTGCTCGTCACCTGCATCGAGACCACCGTTCGCATGCAGAACGAGCAGATGCTCCGCAAGCTCAACGACCGGCTCGAGGACGAGATCGCGCAGCGCATCCGCGAGCGCGATCGCATCTGGCAGGTGTCGGAGGATCTGCTCGGCGTCTCGACCTTCGACGGCCGCTTCCTCGCCGTCAATCCGGCGTGGACAGCGCTGCTCGGCTGGAGCGAGGACGAGATCCGCGGCATGCATGTCGACCTGCTGCGCCATCCCGACGATGCCGATTATTCGCGCGCCGGCCGCACGCGCCTGGCGCAAGGCGCGCCCCGCGTGCGGCAGGAAAATCGTTTCCTTCATAAGGATGGCAGCTGGCGGCGCATCGCCTGGACAATGACCGCCGAGCAAGGCCTCATCTATGTCATCGGCCGCGACGTCACGGCGGAAAAAACCGCCGCCGACAAGCTTCTCGAAAGCGAGCGCCAATTCCGCCTGCTGGTCGAAGGCGTCACCGATTACGCGATCTGCATGCTCGACCGCGATGGCTACGTCACGCGATGGAATCCGGGCGCGGAGCGCATCAAGGGCTATAGCGCCGACGAAATCATCGGCCAGCATTTCTCGATCTTCTACACCGCCGAGGATCGCGCTGCGGGCCGGCCCGAATATGCGCTGAATGCGGTGCGCCAGGAAGGCCGCTACGACGCCGAGAATTGGCGCGTGCGCAAGAGTGGCGAGCGCTTCCGCGCCCACGTCGTCATGGACGTGCTCCGTAATTCCGATGGCGAGATCGTCGGCATCGCCAAGATCACCCGCGACATCACCGAGCGCTACGAAGCGCAGGTCACGCTGCAGCGCGCGCAAGAGCAACTCGCGCAATCACAGAAGATCGAGGCGCTGGGCCAGCTCACCGGCGGCATCGCGCATGACTTCAACAACATGCTGATGGTGGTCAGCGGCCACGCGCAGTCGCTCAAGACGCGGCTCAAAACGCCACGCGACACGCGCGCGATCGAGGCGATCGAGCTCGCGGCGCGGCGCGGCGAGCGGCTCACGCGTCAACTGCTCGCTTTCTCGCGCCGACAGACGCTCAACCCGTCGGTCATTCGTCTCGATGAAAGGATCGATGCGTTCCGCGACGTGCTCGAAAGCTCGGCGCGCGGCAACATCACGCTCAATATCGACATCGCGAGCGACACCTGGCTCGTCGCCGTCGACGTGCCGGAGCTCGAGCTCGCCCTCGTGAATATCGTCGTCAACGCCCGCGATGCCATGCCGGACGGCGGCGCGATCGATATCGGCGCCGAGAACGTGCGACTGATCGGCAGAGAGACGGCGGAAGAGCTGCGCGGCGATTTCGTCGCGCTGAAGATCACGGATAGCGGCACCGGCATCCCGAGCGAAATCGTGTCGCGCGTCTTCGAGCCCTTCTTCACGACGAAGCAGGTCGATAAAGGCACCGGCCTCGGCCTGTCGCAGGTTTACGGCTTCACGCGGCAATCGGGCGGCACCACCGCCATCACGTCCACATCCGACAGCGGCACGACGGTCACGATCTACCTGCCGCGCAGCCTCGCCGCGAGCGAGAGCGCGTTCGAGCTCGCGGCGAGCGAGGAAGTCACCTCCGTCGGCAGCGAAGCGATCCTGCTCGTCGAAGACAATGCGGAAGTGAAAGCTGTCGCCGGCATGTTGCTGCAACAGCTTGGTTACCGCGTCGATGCGGTCGACAATGCCGCCGCCGCGCTCGATCTGCTCGCCGAAGGAAAGAGCGTCGATCTCGTCTTCAGCGACGTCGTCATGCCGGGCGAGATGGACGGCCTTGCCCTGGCGCGCCGTATCCGCACCGACTATCCCCATATCCCGGTGCTGCTGACGACCGGGTATGCAAAAGCGGCGAGCCAAGCGAAAGGCTTTCCCATCCTGCGCAAGCCGTATCGCTTGACCAATCTCAGCCGCGCCATCCGTGACGCGATCGAGACCCAGCGTAAAACCGCATAGCCTTCCAACAAGGACCGCGCAAGCGTTCCACCCTTGGCGGTAAGTTGCGCCGCAAACGCCGCCGTCAGCGGCATATAAATTTCACACGATCCGTGAAATTGCCGCTTCCTGCCCCGGCACGACCATTGTCGCCGCCTACGTCTCAAGGACGGAGACGATCAATGGAAAGATGCAGCGGCGACACCGAAACGCTATCGATTGACGATCTCGCATCGCGCATGAGCACTTATCGCGAACGTGCAGCCGCCGTGCGCCTTCTCGCCGATGCGATCACGGATAAAGGCGCCACAACAGGACTTCTGGCGCGTGCCGAACAATTCGAAAACGAAGCCCGAGCGATGGCGATGCAGATCGTGCGGCGCGCCCACGCAGAGGGCGCGGACGATCACGGCGCCGCGACGTCATCGCGCGCGACGATCAACGCGACTCGCTCAAAGCCGCGATAGGGCCCTGTTGCAGCCATGTTCGCTGCCCGGAAGCATGGATCGTGGCGGCGCGTCTGGTGTTCATATTTCGATGCACGATCCGCGCGATCCCGCTTTGCAGCTTTGGTTGCGCTCGTTGAAGCCCCGCGTCGAGCTCACGGCCCGCTACGCGCTACGCGCGAAATTCGCGGCACTGCGCTGCGATCTGGATTTCACCCAACGGATTACCGAGCTGCTGCATCTCCTGCAGCCGGATTCCGAGGAACTCGCCGCGATCCTGCGCGATGCCCAGCTTGTCGGCCAAGCCTTCCAGCCGAAGGAAATGGAGCGACCGCCGCGGCGCTCGCGCCGGCGGCGGCTCGATAGCTAACGGCAAAGCTCGTGCCACAAAGCTGACGTCATGTTATCCCCCGGTGGTGGAAACCCCTGGGGATAGGCTGTTTTCAGGTAGAATCCCGAACTACCGGTACTATTATTCAGTCATATTCGCCGGTCGCAACGCGAACCGGAGCTGTAGCGATGGCGTCGCACCGCGTAACAACTCCTTGTGGAAAGCAGTTACGGTTCTTCGCGCAGTGCAGCGAGATCGGGCTGAACGATCCGATTGGCGGTATTGGTCTCTTGTACGCGGATCGCCGTTTCAACTTCTAGCGCCGCGGCGCGGCCCTCGAGTTCGTCGGCCTCTTCGAGCAGCAACTGCTCCAACCGTTCGTCCCACAGCCGCTCAGCGGTCTCGCGCCGACGCCGCGCTCGCGCCCGTAACGTCGCGGGCGACAGATCGGATGCGATATGCAGCTTTATATTATTCGCATCGAACATGATGCGGTCTTCCTCTAACAATAAGGGCATCATTCCATCTCATCAATTCGTCAACACTGCGGCGGTGCAGCGGGATTCCTGCGACAAGCTCGTTACAGCCCCGCTCACGCTTGTATCTACGATCCGTGACAACACCGCGAACGCGATTCGCTGGGAACCTGCCTCGGCCTTGGGCGTTTGATTTCCGACAGCAGCACTTCGCGCGGGTCAGTCCCCCACAGGCCGCGCGCTCACGGCTTTCCTCGCGAGAGGCGTTTTTCTTGTCCGCCAGAAGCCTTCCGACGCGCCCTGGACCTAAGGCCGGATCTCGATCGGCGTGCCAAGCGCGACTGCGCTGTAGATTTCCTCGATCGCGCGATCGCCGACCGAGACGCAGCCATGCGTCCAATCCTTGTAGAAGCGCTGCGGGTCGAGCGGGCCCTCATACGCAGCCGGCAAGCCGTGAATTTCGATATCGCCGCCGGGATCACGATGCGCCGCCACTGCCAGCGCGCGATCGACGGCGTTCGGATAAGAGATGTGAAGCGCCAGGTGATAGCGCGAACGCGGTTGGAAGCCGTCGATCACGTAGATGCCTTCGGGCGTCTTACCATCGCCGCCGACGCGTTTCGGTCCGATCGGATTGCCGCCGAGCGCGATGGGATAGGTCTTCAGCACCACACCGTTTTTGAGCAGTTCGAGCTTACGCGCCGATTTCAACACCAGGATCTTGTCGGCGATCTTGTCGGCCTTGAGTGCCGGCAGCGTGAAAGCGGCTGGCGTAGCCTTGGCCATAACCGTGCTTTGCGTTCCAATTGTAGCGCCGAGCAATGCAGCGAGGCCGGCTGCCGCTCCAATGAAGCGCGCAAGAGGTCGCGGGCGAACGCAACGTCCGGTCTCGTGCCAAACCATGGGAAAAATGACCCCCGATAAGAAGCGCGGTGTGTGTTTTAGGGCGCTGCAAAAAAGAGCTTGGGGCGTCGAATTGCGGCACTATGGCAGCGGCATGGTTAAAAAACCATTAATTTGCCTGATTCGCGCTCTCCAAGGTGGCTGCGGCTAATCACTTGATAGCGCGAGGTAAGTTTTTTTTGCCGTCAAAGGAACTGATGAACCGTGCCAGCCTTTACCTTGGCGCGGCGTCTCTTTGTCACACTGGCACCGACGCCGCGGATTTTTCGGACGGTCCCTTCAATTCCGGAACGGAGGTTGTCACATGGTTCGCAAGGTTTACGCACTAGCGTTGCTCGCCCCTCTCGCGCTCGCGGCTTGCTCGCAGAGTCCGTCGCAATCCAGCATGACGAGCAGCGCCGATCAGCAAGCGCTCGCGACCTCGCAGCAGGCGCTGCAGACCGCGCAGCAGGCTCAGGCCACCGCCAATGACGCGAAGGCCGAAGCCGATCGCATGAATCAGCGCAATCTGCAGAAATAGTCCTTCTGAGAGAGCTGGACTCGCTCAGCCGCGGCGCGGGCGAGTCCAGCTCTTCGCTTTTTTGCGTCACCGCTGCACCCGTTCAGTCGTGCCCCGTATGTTCAAAATCGGCATGTTCAGAATCGCGTTTGCCTCATTCGCCTCCGCCATCGCGCTCACAACCCCTTTGCCGGCCGTCGCGATGGAGTTCCCGTTGGAGAAAGGCCAGGTCGCGGTCGGCGCGACCGACACCGCGACGACCAAATCGAGCGACACGATGCTCGACCTCGCCCGCCAATTCGATGATGGCTACGTCGATTTCATCGCCGCCAATCCCGGCATCAATCCCTGGCTGCCCGGCGACGATAAGACGGTCACGATCCCGAATTTCTTCATCCTTCCGGATGCGCCGCGCACCGGCATCGTCATCAACCTCGCCGAGCGCCGCATCTATTACTTCCCGCCCGGCGGCAAGACGGTCGAGACTTATCCTGCCGGCGTCGGCGTCCAAGCCGATGCGACGCCGCTCGGCGTGACCAAGGTCGTGCTGAAAGAAGATGGGCCTGTCTGGCGTCCGCCGCCATCGATCCGCGCCGAGCGCCCTGAATTGCCGGCCGCGATCTATCCCGGTCCCGACGATCCGCTCGGCGCTTACGCGCTGCGTCTCGGCTGGGCGAATTATCTGATCCACGGCACCAACAAGCCAGACAGCGTCGGCCGCAACGTCAGCCATGGCTGTCTGCATATCTATCCCGAGGATATCGAGCATCTCTTTCACGAGGTGCCGGTAGGCACGACAGTGCGTTCGGTCTTCCAACCGGTGAAAGCGGGCTGGATCGATGGCCGGCTCTATGTCGAAGTTCATCCGAGCAAAGAGCAGGCCGACGAAATCGACTACAACAAGCCGATGACACTGGCCGAACCGCAACAGTTGAAGCAGATCGTCGCCAAGGCCGCGGGCGATCGGGCCGATCTCGTCGATTGGGACGCCGTACATGCCGCCGGCCTCGCCGCCAACGGCATCCCGACCCCGGTCACGCCAACACGACAGGATTTGCAGGCGAGCGACCTGTCCCCGCATGCGAGCAACGCCTTGTCGCCCGCCGCCATCGATGGCCTGGATCCCGGCTATCGGCCCTCGCCCGCCGCCACTGATTTGGATCCGGGCTATCGGCCGTCCCGCGCGGCGATCGATCCCGATCCCGGCAACGCGACTGTCATCGTCAGCGGCCGCGGCGTGACAACCGCAGCGGCCCCGGTCGTGCAGCCAGTCAACGATGCCCCGCTGTCCCCCGACTCGAAACCGCAACAAGCTGCGCTCCCCATCGGGAGGTAATGCGCCCACTCTCTTGCTTGCCTCGTCGCGCGCATTCGAGACGATGTGCGCCGCGCGGCCTTGCCAGTCGCGCGGCCGCCGCCCTAAGATTTTTCGCGCCACCTGAATCTTGGGGTGACGAATTTTGGGTGGGCCGGGGTGTCGTGGCGGATAGCGGTCAGGCGCAAACTTTTCTTTCCACCATGGCCGCGAGCCGTCCGCAGCGCCGCCTCGCGCTTGTCATCGTTTTCCTGCTCACCGCCGCCTTCCTCGCCACCGCACCTTTTGCCGCCGTGCCGCTGCTGCATAGCGATGCTTTCATCCCTGCCTATGAATCGGCGCTGGTTGTCGAGGATGTGATCACCGCGGCGCTGCTCTATGCGCAATTCGCCATCCTGCGCGTGCCTTCCTTGCTCGTCCTCGGTGCGGCTTATCTCTTCACCGGACTCATCGTCATCCCGCATATGCTTGTCTTCCCCGGCCTCTTCACGCCAAGCGGCTTGCTCGGCGCAGGACCAAGCAGCGCCGCATGGCTCTACGTCGCCTGGCATGTCGGGTTTCCGCTTGCGGTCATCGCCTACGCCTTCATGGGCGACGAGCGCCGATCTCTCATCACGCCGGCCAAGGTCGAGCGCGCAATCCTGATCTCGATTGCCGCAACCGTCGTCCTTGTAATCGCCTTCACCTGGATATCGACAGCGGGCGACCCGCTGCTGCCGCAAGTGATCGCCGGCACGCGCCGGACTTCGTCCTTTCCCTATGTCAGCGGCTCCGTCTGGCTGCTCTCGACGATCGCGCTCGCGATCCTGTGGTGGCGCCGCCGCCGCACAGTGATCGAACTGTGGCTCGCCGTGGTGCTCTTCGCCTGGGTCGGGGAGATCGCGCTCAGCGTCGTGCTGGCGCCGGCGCGTTTCAGCGTCGGCTTCTATTTCGGCCGGCTCTACGGCGTAATCGCCGCCAGCCTTGTGCTCATCGTGCTGCTGTCGGAGACGACGACGCTCTACGCCCGGCTGGCCCGCGCCGTCGCCACCGAGCGGCGGGTGCGCGAGCGCCGGCTCAGCGAGATGGAAGCGATGCTCTCGCATCTTTCGCGCGTCAGCGATCTCGGCCATGTCGTCACCGCGCTGATCCACGAGGTCAACCAGCCGCTCGCCGCGATCGGCAATTACCTCTCGGCGCTGCAACGTCTCGCCGCCATGGGTGAGAAAGAGAAAGTCAGTACGACGATCGAGAAAACGCTCGGCCAGAGCGAGCGGGCGCGCGAGATCGTCCGCCGCTTGCGCGAATTCGTCGCCAAGCGCGAGATCGACCGCCGGCCGGAGCCGCTTGCGACCACGATCGAAGATGCGATCGGCGTTGCTCAGGCCGCGACCGGCCGCGGCACCGGCATCATGATCGAGACGAAGCTCGAGCCGCAGGCGGCGATGGTGGTGATCGATCGCATCCAGATCCAGCAAGTGCTGGTCAATCTGATCCGCAACGCCAGCGAAGCGATGGTTGAGAGCGACAGCCCCCTCCGCCATCTCAAAATCGCCTCCCGCGCGCTTAGTCCCGAAAAGATCGAGCTCAGCATCGCCGATACCGGCCCCGGCCTACCGGCGGCTGTCCGCGAGAAGTTGTTCGAACCGTTCGTGACGACGAAAGCGACGGGTATGGGCGTCGGGCTCTCGATCTGCCGCTTCATCATCGAAGCGCATGACGAAAAGCTGCAAGTCGCCGACAATCCCGGCGGCGGCACGGTGTTCAGCTTCACCCTGCCGCTCGCCACCGGCGCCCTGGCAGCGGCGGACTGAGCGAGCCATGCGCATCCGTCGTTTCATCGCCCGCACCTTTCTCGCGACAATCGTCCTCGCCGCGGCATCGGCGCCCATCCATCATGCTTGGGCCGAGGACGCACCGCACTTCTTCCGCATTGGCACCGCCGCCATCACCGGCACCTATTTCCAGATCGGCGCCGAGATCGCCAACGCGATCAGCAAGCCGCCCGGCTCGCGCGATTGCGAGCGCGGCGGTTCTTGCGGCGTGCCCGGCCTTGTCGCCGTGGCGCAAGCAACCGAAGGCTCGGTCGCCAATGTCCTCGCCGTCGGCCAAGGCCAGATCGAAGCCGCTTTCGCGCAAGCCGATATCGTGACGTGGGCCTATCGCGGCGAGGTGCCCGTCATTCCGCCGAGCAAAGCCTGCCGCGGCAGCGCCGCCGCGACGCAAAACGCTGTCGTGCCGCTCACCAAAACCGGACCGATCCGAAATCTGCGCGTCATCGCCGCGCTCTATCCCGAAGCCGTGCATGTCCTCGCGCGCGTCGGCTCCGCCGTCCGCAGCCTCGCCGATCTCAAAGGCAAGAACGTCGCGCTCGGCGAGCCCGGCTCCGGCACGCTCGCCGAAGCGCGCCTCGTCCTGCATGCGAGCGGACTGCAGGAATGCCAGATCAAGGCGCAATATCCGCGTCTCTCCGACGCGACGGCGCTGATCGAGAGCAACAAGCTCGATGCGTTCTTCCTGATGGCGGGCGCGCCGGTGCCGGCGATCGTCGATGCCGCATCGATGGCGCGCGTGCGGCTGCTGCCGATCAGCGGCAAGTCGCGCGAGACGCTGCTCCACGCCTATCCTTTCGTCACCGCGACGACCATTCCCGGCGCGACTTATCCCGGCATCGATGGCGAGACGCCGACCATCGCCGTGCCGGCGCTCTTCGTCGCCAGCGCCGCGGTGCCCGACGATCTCGTCTACGGCATCACCAAGGCGCTGTGGCAGGATGCGACACGCCGTCTGCTCGATAATGGCCATCCCGCCGGCAAGGCGATCCGCATCGAGAATGCGCTGCAAGGCATTGCCATCCCGCTGCATCCTGGCGCCGCGCGTTATTACGCCGAGCGCGGCTTGCGGCTGCCGGAAACCCTGGCATCGCCGTGAGGCAATCCGATCGATGAGCCAGCGCGCGGGTTTGTTTGGCGAAATCGCCATCGCCTTCGTGATCTCGGCGGCGCTTTGGCTCGCGACCTATTATCTGCTGCCGCCTCTGGACGGCATGACCGGGGCGCTGGCCCGGCTGGTCTTCGCGCTGAAATGCGGCTGCGTCGCGTTGCTGTTCTGCTTCGTGTTCGGGATCGAGGCGGTCGCGCACGAGCGTCTGCGCTCGCCGGCGATCGATCCGCTCGCCGGTTACGAGACGCGGCGCATGACGATCAATCTGCGCTGTCTGCAGAACACGCTCGAGCAGCTTCTGCTGTTCCTGCCCGGACTTTTCGGCCTTGCCTATTACTGCGACAGCGGCGCGGCGATGCGCGCCGTGGTCGCGACGACGCTGGTCTGGATCATCGGCCGCTTCGCCTTCTGGATCGGCTATCATCAGGGCTCGCTGCATCGCGCCGCCGGGGCGCCCAGCATGATGATCGGCATGGTGATGCTGCTCTATGTCAGTGCGCGTTTCGGCTACGAACTCGCCGGCTGGAGCGGCGCGATCCTCCTGCTGGTGCTGTTCTTCGCCGGCGAAATGGTTCTCGTCCTCACCACCAAGCCGCTTCTGCCACGGTCATAGGAACGAAGCGTGAAGATCATCCCGTGTTGTCTCGTCGCTCTCGCTTTCGCCGTCATCACCGCGCCCAGTCACGCGCAGCCCGGCATCCGCGTCCTCATTCCGAGCGACGATAACTGCAACGCCTTCATCGCCGCGCTCAACAGCGGCGATCGCGCAACCTTGCTCGATCTCGGCGGCTGGGCGCTGGGCTATCTCTCGGGCATCGCGCAACAAAGCCGCAAGAACATCCTCGGCCAAGCGACGAGCGAAAGCCTGATGGACGGTATCGCCGCAAGCTGCCAGCGCGACCCGAACCGCGCGATGTCGGCCGTCGTTATGGAAATGGCCAACTCGCTGCTGGCCCAGGCTAACTGAGACGACCGGCACGATAACGCGCCTCTAGATGACAGGCCACAACGCGCGCCGCTAAACTCCCCCGCGAATAAAACGTATCTTCAAGGGAGGATTTCATGCGCATTCCGGTCTTTGCGGCGTTGCTGATGAGCGCCGCTGCAGTCGTTTCTTCTGCCGCATCCGCACAGCAAGCCGCCGGTGGCGCTGCGCCGGCACCCGCGCAACAGGCTGCGCCACAGGCGCCGACGCCATACGGCTTGCCGATCGATCTCGCGCTTGCGCGCAAGGCCGCCGATGCCGCTGTCGCCAAGGCAAAAGCGACTGGCTTTCCCTCGGCCGTCGCGATCGTCGGACCCGCCGGCGAGCTGATCTTCCTCGAGAAGATGGATAACGCGAACAACTCGACCTCCGAGCTAGCGATCAGGAAAGCGTCAGGCGCCGCCGCCTTCCGTCGCCCGACGAAGCTCTTCGAGGATCAACTCGCGCAGCGCCCGGTTGTCGGCCAGCTCGGCGTCATCGCCGTCGGAGGCGGCATCCCGATCATCATCAGAGGCCATATCGTCGGCGCCATCGGTTCGTCCGGCGCGCCGACCTCGGATGGCGACATCGCCGCCGCGCAGGCGGGCATCGACGTACTCGAGAAGTAAGAATTTCACCACGGAGGCACTGAGGACACGGAGAAGAATGACGACGCGCTTCGCGCGCAGAAAAAGTATCTCCGTGCTCTCTGTGTCTCTGTGGTGACTCTATTTCTCTTGACGGTATAGCGGCAGCGGTGCGATCTGCCGCGTTAAAGCGATCGCGCGCCGCTCGCGCGCGGAGTGCAGGATGGCGAGCGAGGCTTCGAGCGTCGCTAATCCCCATTCACCCGAATGCAGCGGCGCGTTGCCGGTCGTTACCGCGTCGTAAAACTCGGCGAGCGCCGGCAGCCGCGGCGCACGCGGCGGCGCGAGCGCGCGCAGACCATGTTCGCGATCGCTGTCAACGACGACGCCTTGTGGCACCGGCCGCAGATCGGCGCGCTCACAGCTCACCACGATGAAGCCGAAATGCTCGTGCCAGCGCGTTTGGGCCGGCGCGCTCGGATTGTCGGTCGCGACGCCATAGCCGCGCTTGCGACGCAACTCTTCTTCCTCCGCCTGGCTGAGGCCCGGCGGCAGCGCGTTTCGGGTGCGCGCGAAGGCGTCCCCGGCCTTCGGCAAGCCTGACTCGCCGATCCAGCCGAGCAGCGCGTCAGAATCGTAATGCGCATAGCCGCTATAGGTGATCGTCGCCGCGATATCGCCGGCGAAGCGCAGCAGCGCGGTATAGGCACCCTCGGTCGGCCGCGCCGCATCCCAAATGCCGGTCTGCGCCGTGACGCTCTCGGCAAGGCCGCCCGCGAGCAAGCGCACGACATCGACCTGATGCATCGCCTGATTGAAGATCACGCCGCCGCCTGCCGATGTGTCGAGCTCTTCGGCGCGGCGCGGGCGATAGAGGAAATCGGTGAAGTTGAGCGCCGTGATCATCTTCACGGCGCCGAACTCGCCGCTTGCGATGATGGCGCGCGCCGCCGCGATCGGCGGATCGAAGCTGTGGCTGTGGCCGACGAGCAGCTTCACGCCGGCTTCCCGCGCCGCCGCAACCATCGCCTCCGCTTCGGCGAGCGTCAGCGCCATCGGCTTCTCGACTAAGATGTGCTTGCCGGCGCGCGCGGCGGCGATCGCATGCTCGGCATGGAATTGATGCGGCGTCGCGATATAGACCGCCTCGACGCGCGGATCATGCAGCAACTCGCCAACGGTCGTGTAACCCTTGCCGCCAAATTCTTCGCTGAAGCGTTTCTGGGCCTCCGGCCGCGGATCGGCGGCGGCGACCAACGCGATCTCCGGCGATGCCGCAAAGGCCGGGCGCATGAAGGTGAAAGCGCGGCCGAGGCCGATCGCGCCGATGCCGAGCTTACGGTCCGCTGCCATCGCTCACGCTTTCTTGGCCGGTGTCGCGCGGCGTGTCTCGCTTGCCGCCGCGAGATTCTTGCGGATCTTGCCGAGCGTCTTTTTCAAGCTCTCGATCTCCGCCGCGCTGATCCCCGAAGTCGCGGTACGATTGACCTCACGCGCCTCCTGCAACAGGAGGTCGCGCAGTTCCTTCGCTGGTCGCGTGAGGAAGATATTCGATTTACGCCGGTCCTCGCTGTTCGGCACGCGCAGTGCCAAGCCGCGCTTTTCCATTGCATGCAGCGCGCTGACGGTCGTCGCCTCGGAGTTGCCGACACGATCGCTGAGCTCGCGTTGCGAGAGTCCGTCCTCTTCCCAGAGCGCGCGCAGGAAATACCACATGCCGTTGGTGATGCCGAAAGGCTTCAGCCGCTCTTCCAGCTCGCGCTGCAAGGCGCGATGCGCCCAACGCACCTGATGGCCGATGCTATCCTCGGGCGGATAAGGCGAGCGCTTCGCCGCCGTCTCGCGTTTGCCGCGCTTCAGCGCGCGAACCGCTTGCGCCACAATTATTCCGCCGCCACCACGGCCGCGCGGCGCTCTTCCTCGGACACGGCGAGCGCGCGCCAATCGGTCGTCTTGGCGACGATGCCTTCGAAGGATGCGAGCTTCACCGGTGCAATGCGTGGCCCGATTGTGCCGAGCGCCGGTCCGCCATCGGCTACGGTTTTCGCCGCTGCAATCATCTGACGGCGAAATTGAGATACCGCGACATCGCTGGCGCCCAGATAATCATTCGAGCGATCGGCGATCGGCCCCATCGATTCCCACATCGCCATATCTTGCGCCGGGATGCCTTTGATTCCGGTAAAATCGCCGCGCTTCATCGCCTGGCGATCCTGTTTGAACGAATTGCTCAGGTTGGCGAATTTGCGGTACTCGGCATCGACATCGACGCCGACCTGCGCCGCACAGAATTTGCGCCAGCTTTCCTGGTCGATGCCTTTCGTCTCGTGCCAGGCAACCCAATAGAACATCGTGTTGTGATCATCGATCGGGATCAGCATCTGCGCCAGCTTGTACTGATCGTTCGGCGGGATCAGCACGGTGAACGGCGCGACGAATACGGTGATGCGCACATAATCTTGCGTCTCCGCGTTGACGATCGGTTTGCGGATCGCAGCATAGCGGAAGCCGTAATTCGTGAGCTGGAATTGCATGCGCGGCGCCTTGTCGGTCGAAGGCCGCGGCCAGGACTGCTCGGTCGCCTTGGCGCCATCGACCTGCATCGCCGGCATGTTGGTCGAATGGAGACTGGAGGAATGCGCGGAATCGATCGCGCCCTCGAGCGGCTGCGCCCAGTTGCACGCGGTGTGCATCTTCACGATGCTGATGCGCGTCGTCGCTGTCGGTGCCCAGGTCGGCGGCTGGAATTCCGACATGGTCGTGCGCGGTCCCATGTAGATCCAGACGAACCCGCCGCCTTCCCGCGCCGGATAGGCTTTCTGCTTGATATGCGGCCGCATACGCGCGCCGTTGTCGGGCTCGCACGACATGTCGAGGACGTTGCCCTCCACGTCGAATTTCCAGCCGTGATAGAGACAGCGCAGGCCGCATTCCTCGTTGCGTCCGAAAGCCAGCGAGGCCTGGCGATGCGGGCAATGCTCGCCCAGAACGCCGAGCTTTCCCTCGGTATCGCGAAACACGACCAGATCCTCGCCCAAGAGCCGCGTCCGCACCGGCGTGCCATCGGGTTCGCCGACCTCTTCGGACATGCAGGCCGGCAGCCAGTGGCGGCGCATCAGCGCGCCCATCGGCGCATCGCCCTCGACACGGCACAGCAGATCGTTTTCTTCGGGGGTCATGACCTACTCCGTCTTCTCAATCGAATTCCCGCATGCGCGGCAACATTTTCGATCCCAAAAGCTCGATCGAATGCATGGTGGGCTCGCCGAGTTGAACACCGACGACAAGATCGATGATCCCGGCCTCCAGCTCATCATGGATCCGGCGGATTTGCTTGAGCGCCGTTTCCGGGCTGCCGACGACGACCTGGCCAAGCTCGATCCGCTCCGCCAGCTCCCGTCGCGAATTGCGCGTCGTCTGCCCGGTGAGGTCGGTGCCATAGTATCCCGATTGGCGCATGGCATCAGACACGGCTCTGTTTTGATCGGTCATGTTGACCCGGGGCTGGAGCGTCGCCATCTCGGCGAACGCTTGCTCGTCCGTATCGGCAATATGGTAGAGAGCGCGATAGATCACATCGTCGGCTGTGGGCTCCCAGCCCGCCTCGCGCGCGCAATTACGATAATGAGCGACCGCCTTTTTGGCATGCGGCATGGTGGTGAACGCGAAACCCACGCCGAGATGATTTTGGGCGGCGAACGCGCCCGCCTCGGGGCTCGCACCCGACATATACATGGGCGGATGCGGCGTTTGTGCCGGCCGTGGCCAGATCGAGATGGTTCGGTAGTTATAATATTTTCCGGTCCAGCCGAACGGCTCCTTCTCCGTCCAGCTTCGCCGGATCAGATGCAGCGCTTCCGCGAAACGCTCGCGCGATTCCGACGGATTGACGTCGTAGGTCACGTACTCGTTCGGCGTTCCGCGCATCATTCCGGCGATCAGCCGGCCGCCGGACATGACGTCGATCATCGCGAACTCTTCCGCGACCCGAACGGGATTGAGGATCGGAATGGTCGGCCCCAGCACCGCGATCTTGGCCTTGCGCACGACCTGACACAACGCGCCCGCCATCACCATCGGATTGGGGCTAAGCGAGAACGGCGAATAATGATGCTCGGCCACCGTCACCCAGTCGAAGCCGAATTCGTCCGCATGCCGGAACTGGTCGAGCGTCGTCTGCATCGATCGCACGGCGTGTTCCGGCTCAAAATATTTACCCGACAGCGGCCAAACGTCGGCGGGCGCCGGCCCCATGTACTGAGCATTGCAAAAGAGCGAGGCTTTCATGGATAGACTACCCCGCTCGTCTGGCGCACAAGGAATTGGCCTTTGCGCGCGAGGAAATCGCCGGCGACCGAGGCCAGCGCCTCGGGACGATCGGCATCGATTGCATGCGCCGCGTCGTAGACGAACATAATGTGGCAATTCGGCAGCGCCTCGCGAAAGAGATGCGCGCCCTCCGGCGGCGTCACGCGATCGACGGTGCCGAACAGCACCAGCACGGGAATAGCAACATCGGCCAGCCGCGCTTCGAACGCTGCATCACGCGGCGGTCCCAACAGTCGGCTGGTGAACGCCGCATGCTTTGCCATGAGTTCACGCGGCGGCGGCGTCAATTTTGGTTGCCGCTCGGGATGGGCATAGAGAAGTTTCAGCCCCTCTTCAGGCGACACATGCGTCGGCACCGGTCCTTCCTGCATCCGGATCGCCGCTGGCGAGATCAAGACGATAGCATCGAGCGGCTCCGGACGCTGGATCGCCATCCACAGTGCGACCTTCGATCCGAAGGATGTGCCCATCAGGCTGTAGCGCTCGACCCGCAGCGCCGCGACCGCCGCATTCATGCTGCGCGCGAGATCCTCGGTCGAGGTCGAGCGGCTATTCTCCGACTTGCCGAAGCCCGGCATCTCGAAAGCGATGACGCGGTAATCCCGCGCCAGAATGTGGTGCGCCGGCGCGAGGCGAAGCCCGCCGCCGCCATGCATGCAGATCAGGACCGGGCCGCTGCCGCCTTCCAGATACCGGATCCGGAAGCCGTCGGCGTCGATCGTGGCCTCGCGAAAAGATTCACCCGCCATGGTCTCACATCCCTTAGCCTTCGAAGTAATTTAATCGCTGGCAATATGCTTGTCCAGCCAGTCGAATATTGACACTCGCAGACATTGTGGAATAATTCGCTATCGAACCAATAAAGATATTCGCGGAGGAAGACGATGCGGGAATCGCGACACGCCCTGGCGCTTGGCGCCGTTCTGGCCGGCATGCTGGGCCTTGTTCCGTCCGCGCGCGCCGCCGACACGGTCGACATCGACGCCGTGATGCCCTTGACCGGCGGCGGCTCCTTCCTCGGCCAGGGCGAGCAGCAAGCGCTGCAGCTTGCCGAGAAAGTCGCTAACGCCAATGGCGGCATCGGCGGCAAGCAGGTGCATTTCGTCTTCCACGACGATCAGTCGAGCCCGCAAACCGCGGTGCAACTCACCAACGAGGTGATGGCCAAGCACCCCTCGGTGCTGCTCGGCTCGTCGATCGTCGCGATGTGCAGCGCCATGGGCCCGCTCGTGCAGGCGAGCGGCCCGGTCGATTATTGCTTCTCGCCCGGCATCCATCCCGACAAGGGCAGCTATGTCTTCACCTCGAGCGTTTCGACGCTCGATCTCGCCGCCGCCGCGATCCGCTATTTCCGCATGAAGGGCTGGACCAAGGTCGCACTGATGTTCTCGACCGACGCGTCGGGCCAGGACGCGGAAAAAGGCATCAAATCCGTGCTCGATGCGCCCGAGAATAAAGCGATGAGCATCGTCACCACGGCGCATTTCAATCCGCAGGACGTCAATGTCTCGGCGCAGATCGAGCAAGTGAAGGCCGCCAACCCACAAGCCTTCATCGCCTGGAGCACCGGCGCACCGATCGCCACGATTTTTCGGGCCATGCTGCAAGCCGGGCTCGACGTGCCAACCGCGACCACCGACGGCAACATGACCCGCGCGCAGATGAAGCAATACGAAGCCTTCCTGCCCAAGCAGCTCTATTTCCCGGCCGCCGAATGGGTCGTCGCCAACGATCCGAAATTCCCGATGGAGGCCGCCGTTTCTGACAAGCAGAAGGCTTTTTACGGCGCCTTCAAGGACGCGGGCGCCCAGGTCGATATCGCCTCCGAGCTCGCCTGGGACCCTGCGCTGATCCTGATCGACGCGCTCAAGAAGCTCGGCCCGGACGCGACCGCACCGAAGATCCGTGATGAGATCGCCGGACTCAAGACTTACGCCGGCGTCAACGGCGTCTATGATTTCGAGAAGGTGCCGCAGCGCGGCCTCGGCGTCGACAACGCCGTGGTGACGCGCTGGAGCACCGACAGCAAGAACTGGCAGGTCGTCAGCAAAGCGACGGGCGTGCCGCTGCCGTAATTGACACCGCAAAATCGCCGACGCAGGCTCACACCATTGGGGCAGGAGCGCGAATCATGATGTACGCCGATGTTTACGTCGACGAACCGTTGGACAAGATCGTCGATGACTGGGACTTTCTGAACGAGAAGGTGCTGCCCAAATTCCTCGGCTTTCGTCCGGTCGGCGACGGCGTCTACGGCATGCGCCAAATCCTGCCCGAGGCGCCGCAAACCGTCGAACAACAGCAACAGTCCGGTACGGGACCGATCATCGCGGCCAAACACCGCCGCCATTGGGAGATCGGCCCCAAAGGCATCGTCCAGGTACCGCGCACGCCCCTCGTCGCCCATGTCATGCTCGCCGGCACGCCGCACCATACCGAGCATGTCTACGGCTACTGGCATATCAACGACATGGACGAGATCACGATCGACATACCGCCGGCCGCCGACCGGCCGGGCTACGTCGTTCTCATGCAAGGCCATCCGAAAGGCAACGAGGCCGATCGCATGGCGTGGTACTGCGAAGAATGCACCGAGCTCGTCCATATGACCGAGTTCGTGACCGGGACGCTCGGCTTCAAGGAATTCTGGACGTGGGAGCGCAGCACGGTGCGCGCCTATAACGCCGATCCCAAGTTGCGGACGTGCTGGAACTGCGGCCATGTGAACCCTGTCGGCTATCTCGCCCTCGCCACCCAGGACACACCCGAAGAACGGGAAGCGCGCCTGCGATGGTAGCCGCCGATCCGACGCTCTCTTTCGACGTCGACGTCACTTCCGGCGATGGGCGCTGGGTCCGGCAGGGCAACCACGCGATCTGGTCGGGGCGGCGCGAGGCAAACCAGCCGCCCTATGTCCTCCACGAATGGACCGAGCGCGGCGTCCGTCCCTTTCCCCGCCGCGACGACAACGCGCATATGCGCCGGGTACCGGCCGGCACGCCTTATCATATCTCGAGCCTGTTCGGCTTTTGGATCGTCAACGATGTCGACGCGTTGCTGCTCAGCGCCAAGCGCGACGAGACCGACTACTACATGCTCGTGGTTGGCGGGCGCACCGATGGCCTGCGCGAGGCGACCAGCTTGTTCGTATGCCCGAAATGCGCCGCGCGTTTCGGCGAGGCGCGCTTTGCGGAACTGCAAGCGGGCTATGAACGCTTCATCGACGCCGCCTTGAAGCGGGTACGCGACTTCAACGCCGATGTTTCACTGCGCGCGTGTCCCAAATGCGGCGCGATCCATCCGCCGATTTACGGCTTTCACGCAGAAGCCGATACGCAAGAAGAACGCGCCGCGCGCGTGGCCGGCTGATCGCCATGACAACCACTCCAGTCTGCATGACCAGCGATATCGCTGACGGCGCGATCTTCTGCAAACGTGTCGGTGGCATCGGCGAGATCGCGGTAGCGCGCCTCAGCAACGGCAGCGGCTATGTCGCCTTCGAGCCGCGTTGCCCGCATGCGCTTGGGCCCCTCGCCGAGGGCAAGCGCCGCGGCGATGTTATCGTCTGTCCGTGGCATTTCTTTCCCTTCGATCTGAATACGGGCAAGTTGCCCGGCACAACCAGCATTCTCGAACTACGCCGTTATTCCGTGACGGTCAAAGACGACCAGATCTTCATCGAGATCGATTCATAAAATAGAAGGGCAGCGCGATGAGCGACAACAAGCCCTCGGATGAGGCCCGCGCGTGACGACGAGAGTCTTCGATTAGGTTTTATCGATCGCCGTCAATTGACGGCGGCGTTGAGGCCGTCGCTGGCGAGCCGCTTGCGGTAAGCGGCCATGAAGCTCTGCAGATTGCCGATCTCGGCGATGCGCGAGGCCATATCGGCGGCATTGCCGCCACCGGCGACGCCGGCATTCGAGTCCTCGGTGATAAGGCTGAAGGCTTGCGCCGTCTGCGTCCCGGCAATCGCCGGGGTCCAATCGGCGCGCAACTGCTCGAGGCCAGCCTGGTCGCCGGCGAGGGTCAACGCCGAAGCCCAGGCGAGCAGAAGACGCGAGAGATCGACACCGAGCGGCCCCTGCGCGGGCGGCGCACCGGCAAGCTCGCCGAACACCTTGGCCGCGTTCTTCCAATCCTGCTGGTGCCAATAGATGTCGGCGCGCAGCCGCGCGGCATCGACGCTGTTGTCCTCCTGCAGCAGCGCAAGCGCATCGGGAACCTTGTTCAGATCGGTCAACGCCCGCGCCCGCAACTCCTGGCGCTGGCGCGCGAGATCGGCGGGGGCGTCGCTGCCGACATCGATATCGAGTGCGGCGATCGCGGCATCGGGCTGGCGGTTGATGAGACGGAGCAGCGCCAGCTGGGTCGCGCCGCGCGCCTTGTCGTGACCGCTCAGATGGTTCTTCACCTGATCGTCGAGCAACGACGAAGCCTGGTCGAGCAGATCGACCGACACCAGGCGATCGATCAGTTTGCGCACGATCTGGTCGTGGCGATCGCCCGCTGGCTCGAGATCCTGATATTGGGTGTAGAGCGCGAGCGCCTTCACCGGCGGTACATCGTCCGAATTCTTGCCGAGATAGAGATTGGCGAAAGCGTCACCCGCTTCCTTGGCGACATCCTTCGAGGCCGGATAATCCGGGAAATAGATCGCCGCCTCGTGTAGCGCCTCGATACCGTCGTCGATTTGGCCTTCGGCAATTTGCAATTCGCCGAGCTGGCGCAGCAGCGTGAATTCGAACGCATCGCCGCGCCATGAAAAGCGCAGCGCGTCGAGCGCGTTGATCGTGTCGAGACGGCTGACTTGCTTGTTGGCATAGAGCGCCATCGCCCGGCCATAGAGCGCCCGGGCCCGCGCCTTGCGATCGCCCGATGCGGCGACCTTGATCCATTCCTCGAGCGCCGGCTCGAGCTGGCCCATCGCCTGCTCGCGGCGGCCGGACAGATATTGCGCCATAGCCTGGTCGCTCGGCATCGGCGAGTCCTTGAGCACGGTGTCGAGCAACGGACCGGCCGCCGAGCTGCGATCGGTTTCGATCATCGCTTCCGCCGCAGCCAGCGCGAAGCGATCCCGCAGCGCTTTCGGATAATTCGCGATGACGCCGATGCTGCCGGTGAACTCGCGCGCGGCGTTGTTCCAATCGGCCATGTCGGCGTCGAGGGCGCCTCGCCACAGCGCAACTTCCGGCTCGTTATCGAAGGTTGCGATATTGAGTTGCTTCTTGGCGCAATCGCGGTCGTCGTCGAGGTAGCATGCGGCGCCTTTCAGCGCCTGGACGCCGCGATCGGCAAACGAGACCGGATCGTCTTTCTCGATCTGGGCGAGGACGCCGAGCGTCTCGGCGCCGAAGAGATGCGCGAAATAGAACCGCGCAAGGTCGAGCCGCGGCACGGTGCGCGCCGGCGGCGGCGCATCGGCCGCTGCGCGCTCGAGCTTGACGCGGCGCTGGATGAAGCTGTCGCTATCGGGGCCAAGCCAGGCGGCGAAATCGAACAGGCGATGAAGATCCGCCGGCCCACCGCCCAGCAACCGGTCGCGGCGGTCGGAGAGCGCCAGGCCATGCGGCCGCGTAATCTGCACCGTTTCCGTATCAGGCAGGACGACGAGATCGTCGGTGTTCGGGCGAATGACGATGCCTTGCACGCTTTCGAGCAAGCGGAAATCGACAAAGCCGCGCGCGGCATCGATGCCGCGGCCGAGTTCGCCGACGGGCACGACAATCATCGTGTCGCCCAGCACCGGATCCTTGACCGAGATCGGCGCCATCGCTTGATGCACCTTCAACTGAACCGAAGGCACGGCCGCTTCGGGCCTCGGCTCGACGCCGATCGGCGCTTCCGGTGTCGGAGCAACGCGCTTGAGATCGACGAGCCAGGAATTGCCCGAGCGGCGAACGCTGGGATTGAGGCCATCGGCGACGACGATGCGCAGCGCCGTCCCCGTCACCGCCGGAACCGCGTCGATTGCGGCCAGCACGCCTTTGCTCTGGGCACGGAAACTATCGAGATCGAGCTTGGTCGAGCCGGCGAAGACAAGCCATAGCGCGCTGCCGCGGCGATAGACGGCGGCCGCGGTCGGCGTCGGCCAATCGAAGCGCAGGCTGGTCAGATCGCCTTGCGTGATGAATTGCGGCACGAGCGTACCAGCGGGCACACTCTGGGCCGGTGCCGAAGCCGGGACGATTGCCGGCGATTTGGTCTGCGCCGGAGCGATGCTGGCGATAACCGCTTCACCGGCCTTGGGATTGATGTCGCTGTTTGCGACGCCAGCCGGCGGAACGATCTGCGGCGCAGTGTCCTCCGAAGCTCCCAACGTCGCGAGTTGCTCCGGCTCCGGTTTCGCGGGCGGGGCTTCAGCGATTTCAGTCTTGGGCAGCGGCGCTTTGCTGAGCTTGCCCTTGGCGAGCATTTGGGCGTCTGCCTTGCTCGACAGCGTTTCGCTCTTCTGCACGAGATCGATCGCGACAATATTGTGATCGAGCGTCTCGGTCTTCAGCTCGACCGGACGGATCAGCTTCGCCGTGATCGTCGTGCCATCGGCTGATTGCGAGGCGCTACCGACATAATGGCCGAGATTGCGATTGACGATATTGAGCTGACCGCTGAAGGGTCGCGCAAAATGAATGACGAGGGTCTGGCCTTCGAGCTTCGCCTGGTAGGTGACCGGCGTCGGCCACTGAACGACGATGCGGCCATAACCGTCATGCTCGCCGACCCGCAGCTCGACCTTGTCTGCAGCCTGGGCCGGTATGGCAAACGCGGCAAGAGCGGCAGCAGTGAAGAACGCGGCGGCGCGTTTCATCGTCGGCCTTTAGGGCTTCGCTGGAATAGCGGCGGGCGCCGCCGGCAGCGGGTTCTGGCGCTGCGCCATGGCGGTGGTGATGGCTTGCGCCTTCGTCGGGTCCATCGCCGCGAGGATCGGCGCGGTCTTCGCCTCTTTCATGTGGCTCAGCATCTGCAACAGGATCGGCATGTCGAGCTGGCTGAGGATCTGGGCCGCATCGGCCGGCTTCATCGTTTCGTAAATCTTGACCAGGCTCTGGGTGCGCGCGTCATCGGCGGCGTTCTCTTTGTCGACCGTCACCTGAATGCTCTTCTGCAGCGCTTCGAGCTTCGCGATCTTGTCGTCGATCCGCTTTTCCGTCGCTTGCAACACGACTTGCTGCTGATCGAGCTCGCTGGCGCGCTGATCGATCTGGGTGCGGCGGGCTGACAATTGCTGCAACACTTCGATCTCGGCCGGGCTGAGCAGCAGCGGATCTTTCATCGGCGCGTGTCCCACCGGCTTATCGCCCGCCGCCTTATCGGCGCCGGCCTTATCGCCATTCGGAGCGCCCGTCTTATCGGCGGGCGAGGCTTCGGCGACTTGCATCGGCTTACCGCCTCCGGCAGCCGGCGCGGAAGCTTGTTGCGCGGGCGCTTTCGGCGCGGCCGCTTGTTGCTGTTGCAGAACCGCGGCCTGCTGCGGCGGCGCGTTCGGCGTGGCGGGTTTCGCGGCGTTGTTGTTTTCCGCGCTGCCGGCCGTCGGCGAGATGCTCGGCAGCTTGGCGGCGTTGGCGAGGCTCGTCAGATCGATCGGGGCGCTCGTCGCCTGGGCCGCCGATGTCGCGGCTGCCTGGGCATGGCTGCCGACCGCGAAAATATCACTCACCTTGAGGCCGAGCAGAACCGTCGCCGCCAGGATGACCGATGGGATAAGACGCGGGCGTAAATTCACTTAGGCGCTCCTAGCGGCGCCGCGCGGCCAGAGCACGAAGAAGATCGCGCTCGGCACGCGAGGGCGCATTGGCGCGCTCGACGAGGGGCTCGGCCGCCGCTTGCGCGACTGCACGAGCGATGATGGCCTGTGTCGGAGCGGCAGCGGCAGCCGCCGGAACGGTGACGCTCGGCTCGACGCGGATCGGCTCTTGGCGCACGAAAGCTGGACGCGGCGTTGCCGCCCTCTGATGCTGTTGGGGCGCTGCCTCGGCCGACGCACGGCGCGGCGCAGGCTCGGCTGCTGGCGGCGGAGCGGCGGTCACGGCTGGCGCGACCGGCTCGATAAAGTGCTCGGCGGCGCGCGGTTGCGCCCGCGGCGCTTGCTTCGGTTCGGGCTGCAAATCGGGCTTCAGCGCGTCGCGGCCGGCGCGGATATGGTTGGCGAGCTTGTCGGCGACACCGCCGCCGCGCTCGATCATATAGGTAAGGTCGTCGGCGAGCGCCTTCGCCTCTTCCACCTTCTTGTCGAGACGGCGGCTGAGATCGTCGGCGGTGACGCGGAGATTGGTCACGGCGGCTTCCGCGCGCTGCGAGGCGGCGCTGAGATTGCGCACCAGGACCTCGAACTTCTCGCGGTCGTTGCGCACCATCCCGAGGCGGCGATTGAGGATGATCGAGTAGCCGATCGTCGCGATGAGGAGCAACGCAACGATGGCGTTGCCGGCCAGGCTCAACATCACTCAGGCTCCCCGATCTCTATCGAGTTTGTCTTCGATCTGCACGGCGATGTTGCCGGCTTTGCGGCCCATCTTGCCGACGAACATCGGCAGGTCGCCGCAGATTAATTTGATATCGGCATCCGGCTGCGCGTTGAGCGGGATGCGGCTGCCGACATTCAGCTTCAGCACGTCGCGCAGCGACATTTCGACCGTGTCGAGCACGGCCTGGATCGGCACGCGGGTGTTCCAGAGCTCACCCGCCAGATGGGTTTCCCAAATCGAGTCACGGCCGAACTTTTCGCCGAGGAAACCTTGGAGCAGGATTTCGCGCACCGGCTCCAGGGTCGCGTAAGGCAGCAGGACCTCGAGACGGCCGCCGCGATCTTCCATGTCGACGCGCAAACGCGCCAGCACGGCGGCGTTGGCGGGCCGGCCGATGGTGGCAAAGCGCGGATTGGTCTCGAGCCGGTCGAAGCGGAAGGTGACCGGGCTCAGCGGATCGAACGCACCGGAAAGATCGGAGAGCACGACCGAGACGAGGCGCTCGACCAAGTTGCGCTCGATGGTCGTATAGGGACGGCCCTCGATGCGCATCGCCGCGGTGCCGCGGCGCCCGCCGAGAAGCACGTCGACGATCGAATAGATCAGTGCGCTGTCGACGGTCAGAAGACCGTAGTTGTCCCATTGCTCGGCCTTGAACACGGTGAGCATCGCCGGCAGCGGAATCGAATTGAGGTAGTCGCCGAAACGGATCGAGGTGATGTTGTCGATCGAGACTTCGACGTTGTCGGAGGTGAAATTGCGCAGCGAGGTCGACATCATGCGCACGAGGCGGTCGAAGACCACTTCGAGCATCGGCAAGCGTTCGTAGGAAACGAGCGCTGAGTCGATAATGGCACGGATGCCGGAATTGTCGGCCGCGGAACTACCGCCGTCGCCAAAGCCGAGAAGGCTGTCGATCTCGTTCTGATTGAGGACGCGGGCCGACCCGAGCGGGGCAGCACCCCCGCCCTCGCCGTCGGTCATCATGACATCGGCCGCGGCCTGATCGCCGCCGCCTTCCGTCGCCGCCGCCCATTCAGCGGCCAGTTCTTCGTCGCTCTTGCGCGGCTCGTCAGCCATGGGGGTGCCTATTGAACCAGCATTTCTTTGAAAAGGACGTCGTTCACCTTCACGGGAGCGACGGCGGCGTTCACGCGCGCCAAGAGTTCTTCGCGCAGGCGATAGATGCCGCCCGAGCCGCGCAGATCGTCGATCCGCAACTCGCGGAGATAAATCTGGAAGTTATCGACGATGCGCGGCATCACGGCCTGCAGCTTCGCCGTGTCCTCTTGCTTGTCGAGTTCGAGGCTGACCGACAATTTAAGGAAGCTCGCCTTCTTGGCGCCGCCGCTGTTCAGATTGACGAGGAAGTCAGGCAGATCGAAGAACACCAGCGGCTTCGGCGGCGGGGCTGCTTCGGCGACCGGGGCCTCTTTCTTCTTGCCCATGAGGCCGTCGAGCATACCGGTGAAATAGAGACCGGCGCCGGCGACGAGCAGCAGAACCACCACGCCACCGACGATGATCATCAACTTGCTCTTCCCGCCTTTGGCTTCGCCTTCGGCAGCGGCGGGAGCGGCTTCAACTTCTTCGGCGGTCGACATCGGCGTCACACTCAGGAAAAGGGGTGTCGGGACTGCGGCAAATCTGGGGCGGACGATAACGATGGTAGGGTTAACAAGTGGTTGAAGGGGTCCGGCAAACCGGCAGATTTTTCCCGGCAAACCCGGTCAAAGGCAGCGGGGGCTTGGCCGTACCCGACGCTAAGTAATTGAAAAAGTGAGATTCCAATTTTGGCACGAGGCGTGCAACGACGAAGCCGAAATTAACCGAGCCCGTTAGGTCATGGAAAACGCGAGCTACATCGCCCTGTCTGGTCAGACTGCCCGCGAGCACCAAATGGAAGTGCTCGCGAACAACATCGCCAATCTCTCGACGCCTGGCTTCAAGGCCGAGAGGATGATGTTCAAGGAGTACCTGAGCAAGCCGGACGACGGCAGTGATCCGAGCTCCTATGTCGTCAGCCAAGGCAATGCCCGCGATATGAGCCAGGGAAACCTGACCCATACCGGCAATCCGCTCGACGTCGCCCTAAACGGCAACGGCTTCATGACCGTGACGACACCGAGCGGCAATCAATATACCCGCAACGGCCATCTCCAGATCGACAACCAGGGCGAGCTCGTCACGACGACAGGTTTCGTCGTGCAAGGCGACGGCGGCTCGCCGATCGTCGTTCCTTCGGGCGCCGCCTCGATCACCATCGGCAAGGACGGCACTGTCGCCACCGAAAAGCAGACGATCGGCAAGATTTCGGTGGTCAATTTCGACAATCCGCAAATCCTCGCCGAAAGCCAGGGCGGCCTCTACGCGACCACCCAAACGCCGACGCCGGCCACGGGTACCACCGTCGAACAAGGTACGATCGAAGAAGCGAACCTCCAGCCGGTCGTCGAAATGACGAAGCTGATGGATACCGCCCATCAGATGGGCCTCGTCAAGAATTTCGTCGACGGCGAGCATACGCGTTTGAAAAACGCGATCGATCGCCTCGGCAAGACCGTTTAAGCGCCAAAGTTTTTTAGAGGAAGAACGACACCATGCGCGCAACATCCATCGCCGCAACCGGCATGCTGGCTCAACAGCTCAATGTCGAAGTCATCTCGAACAATATCGCCAACCTCAACACCAACGCGTTCAAGGCGCAGCGGGCCGAATTCCAGGACCTGCTCTACCAAGACGAGCGTGCGGTCGGCGCCAATTCGTCAGATAGCGGCACGATCGTTCCGGTGGGCGTTCAGATCGGCACCGGCGTCAAAGCCGCGGCGGTCTATCGCATCGGCACGCAGGGCAACCTTACCCAGACCTCGAACCCGCTCGATGTCGCAATCCAGGGTCACGGCTATCTGCAAGTGCAGATGCCCGACGGCTCGACCTCGTACACGCGCGACGGCTCGTTGCAGCTCAGCCCGACCGGCCAGCTCGTAACCGCCGACGGCTACACGATCCAACCCGCGATCACGGTTCCGCAGAACACCACCAGCGTCACGATCAACGCCAACGGCCAGGTGATGGCGCAGGTCGCCGGCCAGACCGCGCCGCAGACCGTCGGTCAGCTCGAGCTGGCGAATTTCCCGAACGAGGGCGGTCTTGCGCTGCAAGGCAGCAACCTGCTCACCGAGACGCCCGCCTCGGGCTCGGCCACGACCGGCAATCCCGGCACCACGGCCTTCGGCACGATCCAGCAAGGCTTCATCGAGACCTCGAACGTCAACATCGTCTCGGAGATCACCAACCTCATCTCGGCGCAGCGCGCCTATGAGATGAACTCGAAGGTGATCCAAACCTCCGATCAGATGATGTCGACCCTCAACCAGATTCAGTAACGCGTAATCGAGCCGATCATGCGCAAATTCTTCATCCTCGCCGCGTCGCTGGCCGCACTCTCGCCCGGCCTCGCCCTTGCCGACACGATGCTGCTGCCCAACGCCACGGTCACCGGCGATACGATCCATATCGGCGATATCTTCCGCGACGCCGGCCCGCATGCGAGCGATCCGGTCGCGCCCGCCCCGGCCCCCGGCACGCGCGTCACCTTCAACGCCGCATGGCTCGGTTCGATCGCCCGCGAGCATCATCTCGCCTGGCAGCCGAGCTCGGATTTCGATCAGACCAGCGTCGAGCGCGCCAGCCGCACCATCGATGCCGACACGGTCGGCCAGCGCATTCTCGCTGCCGCCTCGTCCGATACGCCCACCAGCGATGCCAGCATCCAGCTCGACAATCCCGGCCTGCGTTTCGTCGTCCCGGCCGAGGCGTCCGACGCGATGACGATCGACGGGCTCAATGTCGATCCGCGCAGCGGCCGCTTCTCGGTCTTCGTCACCGCGCCCGCCAACAGCGACAACGCCCAACGTCAACGAGTCAGCGGCCGCATCGTCTATCAAGTGACCATCGCGGTTCCGGCGCACGCCATGAGCATGGGCAGCGTCTTCGGCCCGGCCGATATCAGCGAAGCCAAGTTGCCGCACGAGCGTGTCGCCTCGGACGCGATCACCACGTCGCAGCAACTTATCGGCAAGGCGGCACGCCGTATCCTGCGCGCCGGCGAGACCGTACGCGCCGGCGATATCGCCGATCCCATCGTCGTGCATAAAGGCGATCTCGTCACCATCGTACTCAACACCGCGGGCATGCAGCTCACGGCGCAAGGCAAAGCCATCGAGGATGGCGCGATGGGCGCGTCGATCCGTGTCGCCAACACGCAATCGAGCCGCGTCATCGACACGATGGTTGCCGGCCCCAATCAAGTCGTTGTCGGCAGCAACGCCATGCCGCCGCGTATCGCTGCCCGTTGAAGAATAGGAACGTACCGATGACCAGCCTTTCGATCCGCCAGCTTCTCGCCGTGACCGTCGCCACGGCCGTGCTGACGAGCTGCAGCGCCGCCAGCCGCCTGTCGCAGATCGGCGAGACGCCGCCGCTGACGACCATCCAGGATCCGAAGACGCAGCCCGGCTATCAGCCTGTGTCGCTGCCGATGCCGGCGCCGATCGTTACCGAGCGTCAGCCGAATTCACTGTGGAAAGCCGGCAGCCGCGCCTTCTTCAAGGATCAACGCGCCTCCAATATCGGCGATATCCTCACCGTGCTCGTCAATTTCGACGACAAGGCACAATTCAACAACGAAACCCAGACCCAGCGCACGACCAACGAGCAGGATACGATGCCGAACGTTTTCGGCCTCGAAGGCCAGATCGGCAAGATCCTGCCCAAGGGCTTCAACCCGGCAAGCGCGGTCAACATCACCGGTGCCACCAACAATGACGGTAAGGCGACGATCAATCGCCAGGAACAAGTCACGCTCGAAGTCGCCGCCCTCGTCACCCAGGTGCTGCCCAACGGCAACCTCGTCGTACAAGGCCATCAGGAGATCCGCGTCAATTACGAAGTGCGCGATCTCCAGGTCACGGGCGTGCTGCGCCCGCAAGACATCAGCTCGATCAACACCGTCGCGCTCGATAAGCTCGCCGAAGCCCGCGTCTCGTACGGCGGCCGCGGCCAGATGACCAACGATCAGCAGCCGCGCTATGGCCAGCAGCTCCTCGACATCCTCGCGCCGTTCTAAGACGTAGAGCGAGACTTCTCATCGCGATGCCGGCCTTGGGCCGGCATCGTCGTTTCAGGAGAACGCTAGAACCACTCCGGATGCGTTTGGCGCCATAGGGCGTGGCGCGCCGGATTGGCAGCGAGCAATTCTTGGAATTCGGCGGCGGCTTTCGTGTCGCCGCCTTTTGCCGCGTTGTGAAGGCGGATCATGGTGAAGCCGAGATCGTCGGGCCGTGTCTCCATGCCGCGCGCATGCCACTGGAAGCCGAATTTGTAATCGCTGGTCAACGGCACACCGGTCAGCAGTTCGGACGCGTTTTCGTTGAACTGCTCGAACACGGTCTTGCCCGGATGGCCCAGCAGCGCCGGCAGGTCGTTGCCCGGCTCGCCGAGACCGCCCAACCCGCCCCAAGCCGGCTTGTCGCTCGGCACCACCACGATCGGCTTGCCGGCAATCTTGCCGAGTTCGGCCGCGAGATCGCGCGCGGTGATCGCCGAGCCGATAATGTGATAGATCTTGCCCGCATGCCCCGGTCCCAGCAGCACCTCGGCGCCGGCGGCGGCGATGTCGTCGCGGGTGATGTAGTTGCGTCTGAGATCGGGCGTGTCGGTCGCGATGCGGCCTTCGCGGATGTAGCGCTTGGCCTCGCGGCCGAGACTTTCGGCGAAGATCGCCGTGCGCAGCACGACCCATTCCATACCGCTTTCGCGCAGCGCGTTCTCGGTCTGAAAATCGTCGTCGCAGCTTGCGGCGATGCCGGCGCCGATCATCGATTGATAGACGCAGTAGCGGATGCCAGCCTGTTTCGCGATATCGACGACGGTGCGTTTGACGGCGATCTCGTCGACCGCGTCGGGCGGATGATTGAGCGGCATGAAATACATCCGCTCGCCGCCCGCGAAGGCTTGCGGCAGCGAGGCAAGATCGGTGAAATCGCCGTAGCGCAACGTCGCGCCCCTGGCGCCGTAGACCGCGACTTCATCGCGCTCGGGGCTGCGCGAGATCAGGGTCAAATCGCGCGCCGGTACACCGCGCGCCAGGAGATTGTCGATGATCTTACGCGAGGTCCGGCCCGACGCGCCGGTGATGACGATCTTCATCGACGAAACTTACGCTCCCTGGCTCTCGATTTCACCGACGACGCTGCCCTTGCCCGTCGTCCCGACGCCGATCAAGGTGCCGGCGACGAGCAGCGACGGAGGTCGGGAATGCACCCTCACGACCCCAGCGCGTTCGGCGCGAAAAGCTCCTCCATCGTCATCACGCGCGGCGTCAGGCCCTGTTGGTTCGAGTAGCGCGCGGCGAGCTCGAGGACCTCGCGGTTGGCGCGCAGGCCGTGCGTGATCAGCGGCCGCGCCACGATGGCGCGGTATTCCGCCGGCACGAGACCGGTCTCGAAATGGTAATGCATCTGTTCTTGCCGCTCGCGCTCGGCGACGGCATTGGCTTTCTGGAACGCCTTGATGATGTTGATCGCGACCCAGGGGTTCTTTTCGAAGATCTCGCGCTTCACCACCATGCCGTGATTGATCGGATAGGTGCCGGTCTTCTTGTAATAGCGCGCGCATTCGGCGGCGTTATCGGCAAAAAGTGGCTTGATATCGGCATGGTTGTCGAGATCGACGGTGCTGCGGTCGATGACGTCCGAATGCCGATTATAGGACATCGCCGCATCGATCTCGCCGGAAACGAGCATCGAGCCGATGCTCTTATCGGCCGGGATGCGCTGGACCCGTTTCGGCAGCTCGAAGCCGATGGCGCCAGCATGGCTGCGGTTCGGCAATCGCTCCATGAAATAGGTCATGTCCTCGGTCGCGACGCCGAACTCGCTGTCGAGAACGCCGCGCGTCCAAAGCGCCGAGGTCTGGATATATTCGGGCACGCCGATGCGCTTGCCTTTGAGATCGGCGGGGGTGTCGATCTTGGCGTCTTTCCGGACATAGATACCGGTGTGGTAGAAGCGCCGCGTCGTGAAGATCGGCAGGCCGACGAAACGCTGATCGTCGCGCGAGCGGATGATCATCAGCTCCGACATCGACAGCTCGGACACGTCGAATTCTGCTTTGTTCAACTGCCGCCAGAACATCTCGGCCGGACCGAGCACGGTCTTGGTGAGATCGACGCCGTCCACGGTGGCGCGCCCATCGATGATCGGGCGCGTGCGCGGATTGTCGGTGATGGCGAGGTGGAGATCGAGATTGGCCATTTCTGCCGCCCTACCCTTTTCCGATCACGAGCCGAGCGCATTCGGCGCGAAGAGCTCGTCCATCGCCACGACGCGCGGCGTGAGCCCCTGCTGCGTCGAGTATTTCGCCGCGGCCTCGAGCGTCTCGCGATTGGCCTTGAGACCGTGGGCGATGATCGGCTTCGCCGCCGCCGCGCGATATTCCGGCGGCACCAGGCCGGTCTCGAAATGGTAATGCATGTGCTCGACGCGCTCGCGCTCGGCGATGTCGTTCGCCTTGCTGAACGCTTTGATGAGGTTGATGACCGCCCACGGATTCTTGTCGGCGACCTCGCGCTTGATGACCATGCCGTGATTGATCGGATAGAGACCGGTCTTGCGGTAATAGCGGATGCCCTCGGCCATGGAGTCGGGGAAGAGCGGCTTGATCGCCGGATGGTTGTTGAGATCCTCGGTGCTGCGATCGACGAGGTTCTGATTGCGGATATAGAACATGCAGGCGTCGAGCTCGCCCGACACCATCATCGAGCCAATGCTCTTGTCCGGCGGGATCTGGTTGATGGTGACGCCCGCCGGCGCCTTGAAGCCGACAGCGCCGGCATGACTGCGCGACGGCGGCCGTTCCATGAAATGGGTCACGTCCTTCGGCGAGACGCCGAACTCGTTCTCGAGCGCGCCGCGGATCCAGAGCGCTGCGGTCTGCTGATATTCCGGCACGCCCACCCGCTTACCCTTAAGGTCGGCCGGGCTGTCGATCTTCGCGTCTTTGCGGACGAGGATCTTGGTGTGAAAGAAATAGCGCGTGGTGAAGACCGGCAGCGCATAGAAGCGCTTGTCGCCTTGCGCCGCAATCATCATCAGCGACGACATCGACATTTCCGACACGTCGAACTCGGCGTAATGCAATTGCCGCCAAAACATCTCGGACGGATCGACGACGCTGGTCGTTAAATCGATGCCGTCGGCCGTGACGCGCCCATCGATGATCGGCCAGGTCCGCGGATTGTTGGTGATGGCGAGACTGAGTTGTAAATTGGCCATGCTTCCTCCCTACCCGGCCGGGCGATTTGTGGATCGCCAGCATGGGCTTTCCGGCGCGCTCAGGCAAGCGACCGGCGGTTACTCGCTGGATTCAGAACAAGAAGAGGAGCAAATCTCGCTCAATTTTCGCCCCGCTCAATCTTCGCGGTGAGTGCGTTCCATGCGCTCGTGGCGTTCTTGCGCTTCGATGCTCAGCGTCGCGGTCGGTCGCGCGTCGAGACGTTTCACGCCGATCGGCTCGTCGGTCTCTTCGCAATAGCCGTAGGTGCCGTCCTCGATCCGCAGCAGCGCCTCGTCGATCTTCTGGATCAGCTTGCGCTCGCGGTCGCGGGTCCGTAGTTCGGTATAACGATCCGTCTCGAGCGTCGCGCGATCAGCGATATCCGGCTCGGATAGGCTCTCTTCCTTGAGATGCAGCAGCGTGCCGCTGGATTCCGACAGTAATTCGCTGCGCCATTGCAGCAGCTTTTGGCGGAAATACTCGCGCTGCAGCGGGTTCATGAATTCCTCGTCCTCGGAAGGACGGTAGTTCGGCGGCAGGGTGACACTCACGCTAAGCATTCCTAAGCCAAAAACGCGCGCGCGATTATATGAGTCAAGTGCTCCCGCGCAACACCCCTCGGCACTGCTTCCAACAACCGAGCGGCGCCAACCGTTCCGGCGTTTAGGGCTCCTCGCCCACGGCGCCGGCTATCTCATTAACCGAAACCGCATAGCGATAGGCGCCGAGCGGCAGCAGCAAGCCGCAAGCGACGCCGAGCGCGACAACGAAAGCGAGCATCATCGGCACATAGCTGCCGGCGTGGCCGAAAGATAAATCCATCAAATACGGCCCGACGCTGTTGCCCACGGAGAACAAGGCGAAAAGCGTGCCGTAGATGGCGCCGAAAGAGCGCAAGCCGAAATAGCGGCTGACGAAAAACGCCATCAGATCGACTTCCGCCCCGATGCCGAGACCGCAGAGTACCGTCGCGATGAAGGGCACGGTGCCACCCGCCCCGCTGGAGAGCAGCAGGATGCCGATCATGGCGCTGCCGAAGAAGGTACAAGCGACATAGGGGCCATGGACGCGATCGAGGCTCCAGCCCGAGACGATGCGGCCGACCGTCAGCGCGATGCCGGAGGCCGATAACGCACTGACCGCGACCGCGCGCGCAATGCCGCGGTCGCTCAGCAGCGGTACGACGCGGGTAATCATGCCGTTGATCGCGACGACACCGATGAAGAAGGCGATCGTCATCGCCCAGAAGCGCCAATCGTGGAAGACCGCCTCGCCGAAAGTCGCGCCCGGAATCGCTGGACGGCCGGCGATCACATGATCGCTGTGATAAGGCGGTTCGCGCACGAACAGCAGCGCCGGGATGAAGCCGATGACGAGGATCGCAGCACCCAGCCCGACGAAAGCCTCGCGCCAGCCATATTCGGCGATCAGCCAGTTAGCGATCTGCGGCATGATCGCGACGCCGAGGCCGACGCCCGCGATGGCGATACCGAGCGCCAGGCCGCGATCTTTGTCGAACCAGGCGGCGATCGCTTTCGAATAGGCGATCGGCGACTGGCCGGAGCCGACAATGCCGCGGAAGCAGAAGAATGCCACCATCAGGCCGAAAGAGGAGTTGAGAAAGAAGAGCAACCCGGTGGCGAGCGCGTAGAGGCAGATCATCGGCAAATGCACTTTGCGCAAACCGAAATGATCGATCGCCTTGCCGAAGGCCGGGGTCGCGAAGGTGGCGCAAAGCGAGCCGAACACACCGGCAAGCGCGATGGTTTCGCGCTGGTAGCCGAGCTCTTCGGAAATCGGCTTCAGGAAGACCGAGAAGGTGAATACCTCGATGACGCCGGTATTGACCAAGAGGCCGAGCAAGGACCCGACCACCAACCACCAGCGATTGGCAAAGATGCCCGTCTTCAGCATGCGCGCTCCCTTATCCCCCGGTACCAGCCGCGCCTGTTCTTGCCCGCAGCACCGGTGTGCCGGCGCCCTTTATTGACCGCCGAAGAATGCGCGCGTGACCGCGACCGCGCAAGCGCGACCACGACACCGGATGATGGAAAACGGTTGGGGTTTAGGCGACGTTGTCGAGCTTGGCAAGCTCGACCGCGACGCGCAGCTCGATCTCGTCGAGAACCGACTGAAGCTGTGGATCGTCGAGGATATCGCCTCGCTCCTGCGCCATGCGGCGAAGGGATTCGAGCTGGCCGCGCGGCATCGCGCCGGTCAGCAAGGCGATGCGGATATCGTCGAGGCGGTCGAGCAGGTGATCGCCGCGTTTTACCGCGGCCTTGCGACGGCCGGTCAGGTCGTCGGCGACCTCTTGCAGCATAAAGAGGTTGTTGACCGTCGCCACGGCTTTCGGCGCGTTCGCTGCCGCGGTTGCCGTATCCGACGACAGAGCCTGGGCAAAACCGCTGCCACTGCTCGCCGCTTGGGTGCCGCGACGTGCGACCGTCGACGACAAAGACGAAGATTGCTCGATCCTCATGTCATCACAATTGCGCCGTTAAAGTTAATGGAGGCTTAACCGCGCCCGGCAAAACCTGCCCTGACACGGCAGCGATTGCCGCACATCGCTTCCTCCGCCTGTGAAAAAACCGCGGAATTCCGCGCCGAGGCTCCTGGCACGGCTTTGGCATCAGGAAGCGCGGGTAACCATGTTCACACCACCGGTCTCCATGAGCAAATTCTGCCACCGCCTCTCTGCCACGCTTTTCGTCTTCTGCAGCCTTATCATTTGGGCGCAGCCAAGCCTCGCCGCTTCGCGCATCAAGGACATCGCCGATTTCGAAGGCGTGCGCGACAATATGCTGGTCGGCTACGGCCTGGTCGTCGGTCTCAACGGCACGGGCGACACGCTGAGCCAGGCCGTGTTCACGCGCGAGAGCCTCATCGGCATGCTCGAGCGCTTGGGCGTCAACGCCCGCGACAGCAACCTCCGCACCGCCAACGTTGCGGCCGTCATGGTCACCAGCACGCTTCCCGCTTTCTCGCGCCAAGGCGCGCGCATCGACGTTCAGGTCTCCGCCCTTGGCAACGCCAAGAGCCTGCTCGGGGGCACTTTGCTGGTAACGCCGTTGCTTGGCGCCGATGGTGAGGTCTATGCCGTGGCGCAAGGCACGGTCTCTTCGGGCGGCTTCGCCGTCAAAGGTCAGGGCGCCTCGGTCACCAAGGGCGTGCCGACCGCCGGCCGCATCCCGACCGGCGCGATCGTCGAACGCGAAGTCGGCTTCCAGCTTTCGCAGCTCCACAGCGTCAGCCTGATGCTGCACAACCCCGATTTCACCACCGCACGCCGCGTCGCGCAGGTGATCAACGCGCGTATGAAGAACAATATCGCGCAGCCGAGCGATCCGTCGACCGTAGTGCTCAACGTGCCCGCCGATCTCAAAGGCAACATCGTCAATCTGATGACCGACATCGAGCAGCTCGAGATCGAGCCCGATCAGGTCGCGCGCGTCGTCATCGACGAGCAGAACGGTATCATCGTGATGGGCGAGAATGTCCGCATCAGCACGGTCGCGGTGGCGCAAGGCAATCTCACCGTGAAGGTCACCGAAACGCCGCAAGTCTCGCAGCCCAATGCGTTTGCGCCGAGCGGCCAGCCGACGACGTTCAATCCGCTTAACGCGTCGGGCGTCGTCCCCAATCCGAACCCGATCTTCAATCCGACACAGCCCCCGGCGAGCGGCCCTTTCGCGCAGACGCCCGGCAATTCGACCCTGCAGAACCAGGGAACGATCCAGCCCTACGCCGCGCCGCAGTCCAACAACCCGGCCCTGCCCGGCCCGCCTGGCAACAACAATGTGCAATTCACGCCCGGCGGCGGCGGCAGCACCGTCGTTGTCCCGCGCACCAATATTCAGGTCGACGAGCAGAGCGATCGCCGCATGGCAGTCGTTAACAGCGGCGTCACCCTGCAAGAGCTAGTCAACAACCTCAACGCACTCGGCGTCGGACCGCGGGATATGATCTCGATCCTGCAGGCGATCAAGGCCGCCGGCGCGCTGCAAGCCGATATCGAGATGATGTGATGAGCGATCCGACCGCCCTTATCTCTTCCGCTTCTTCCTCGCTGAACGCCGGGGCGCCGGCGATTGGCAGCAACATGACCAAGGCTGCCGCGCAGAAGACCGGCCAGGATTTCGAAGCCTACTTCCTCTCGCAAGCCTTCGAGAACATGTACTCGGGCGTCGATGCCGATCCGATGTTCGGCGGCGGCCAGAGCGAAGGCATCTATCGTTCGATGATGATCCAGGAATACAGCAAGGTCGCCGCCAGTACCCACTCGACCGGCATCGGCGACGAAGTGACCCGCGAAATTCTGCGTATGCAAGAGCACCACTAATCATGCCATTCACGCCGAGAAACCCGCTTCCATCCACCCGCGGCACCGGTGCCGCGGCCGTGCCGTCGAACATTCCCGCGCTCTGCGCGATCGCGACCGAACTCGCGAACTTGCTCGATCGCGAGACCGCGCTCATCCGCGCGATGAAGCTGGCGGAGATCGGTCCGCTGCAAGCCGACAAGGCGCGGCTGACCAATCTCTGCGGCACGACGCTCAAAACCATCGATCCGGCAACGCCCGTCTCGAACGCGCTCAGGGACCAATGGCGCGTGGTCAGCAAGAAGCTCGGCGATGCCGCCGTCGCCAACGAAATGGCGCTGCGCGTCGGCCATGCCGCAACCGATCGGCTCGTCTCGGCGATCGTCGGCCATATACAGAAAGAGCGCACCGCCGCTACCGGCTATGCGCGTCCGAAACCGATCGCACCCGGCGCGGCGCGGCGTCCCCCGACGCTTGCCGGCGTCACCATCGACCGCTCGCTTTAAGGGAGGCCGACAATGGGTCTCGACATCGCACTTCAAGATGCCATGACGGGTTTGCGCGCGACGCAAGCACAAATCCAGGTCATTTCGGCGAATATCGCCAACGCTCAGACGCCCGGCTATTCCGAAGAAACCATTACCCAAACGCCGATCCGGATGCCGGCCGGCGGCGCCGGCGTCAACACCAGCATCATCCAGCGCGTCTCGGACCAGTTGCTGACGCGGCAGATCGCCACCCAAACCAGCGCGTCCTCGGCGGCCACGACCACGAACAGCTATCTGCAGCAATTGCAGACTCTCCTCGGCCAGGTCGGCAGCGGGAGCACTTTCACCGACGCCTACAATAATTTTGTCAGCGCGATGCAGACCGAGGCGGCGACGCCCGAGGATCCGGTCGCACAAAGCGCCGCAGTCAACGCCGGCCAACAGCTCGCGCAACAGCTCAATTCTTTCTCGAGCGGCATTCAAACCCTGCGCGCCGGCACCGATAGCGACATCAACACCGCTGTCACCAGCCTCAATACCGCGTTGAATCAGATCGCCTCGCTCAACGGCTCGATCGCCCAGGTGAAAGCCGAGGGTCAATCGACCGCGACCCTCGAAGATCAGCGCGATCAGGCGCTCACGCAGGTCTCACAGCTTATCGGCGTCAGCTCCTACGAGCGGCCCGACGGCTCGATGGTGGTGCTGTCCTCCTCCGGCCAGACCTTGGTCGACGGCACGAACATCTCGACTTTCGGCTACACCCCGTCGGGCGTGGTCACCGCCGCCTCGCCGCTCTCGAATGTGACGCTCGACGGCCAGAACGTCACCTCCTCCATCACGACCGGCCAGATCGGCGCGCTGCTGCAGTTGCGCAACACGACCCTCCCCTCGGTCACGGCGGAGATGAACCAGTTCACCAACAATCTCTACAATCTTTCGGCGAACTCAAATCTCAACACGACGAATAGCGGGACCAACGTCACCAACGACGCTAATCACTTCTTCGCCGATGTGAACACGACGAGCGGTCTCGACAACGCCTCGACCATCGAGGTGAACCCGTCGCTCGTGGCCAATGCCGGCCTGCTCTACAACGGTATCAGCGGCGCCGATCCGACGATCTCCTCTTCGATCGCCACCGGCCTCACGTCGAGCGCGACCTTCGCCGCGGCCGGCAATTTCCCGAGCAGCATGACCACGACGCTGTCGAATTATGCGGCGCAGATCGTCGGCCAGGCAGCGACTGCCGCGAACAACGCGACGCAAAACAACACCTATCAGTCACAGCTCACGACACAGATGCAGAGCCGCTTGCAATCCGAGACCGGCGTCAATCTCGACCAAGAGCTCGGCAACCTGACGATTTACCAGAACGCTTATGGCGCATCGGCGCGCGTCGTCTCGACCATTCAGACGATGTACGACGCGCTGATGAACATTGCGAATTAAGGGATAGGCGACGATGACAACCCGAGTCAGCACGATCCAGCAACAAAACCAGATGCTGCAGTACCTGTCGCACCTGCAAACCCAGGGCCAGACGCTCGAGAATCAGATCTCGAGCGGCCAGAAGAGCCAGACCTATGCCGGCATCTCGTCCCAGGCCGGCCAGGTCATCAACCTGGAAGCGACCCAGTCGCTGCAACAGGGCTATATGAACACCATCGACACGGTGAACACGCGGCTGCAGACGATGGGTCTCGCGATGCAGAACATCTCGGCGATCGCCACCAGCTTTCAGAATACGCTCGCCAACAGCGCCTTCGCTCCCAACGGCGCGAGTGTGCAGCAAACCGCGCAGCAACTGCTGACCGAGCTCGGCAGCTATATGAACACGCAAGACGGCTCGCGCTATGTCTTCTCAGGCAATCAGACGAGCACGCCGACATTCGATCCGACCAACCTGCCGAACCCCGGCAGTCTGACGACGAATGTCGCGGCGAATTACTATGGCGGCGACAACGGCATTGCCTCCGCGACGGTCGATAACAACGTCAACATGCAATACGGCGTGACCGGCAACAATCCGGCCCTCGAGCAGATCGTCCGCGTGCTCAATTTCTTCGCCAACGATTCGACGCCGCTCTCGCAGTCGAACGCCACCGACGTCGCCAACGTCAATCAGGCGCAGCAAATGCTGGCCAACGCGGCCCAAGCCGTGCAACAGCTCGTCGCCACCAACGGCGAGGAGCAGGGCGATCTCTCTCAGCTCAAAAAGGCGCATCAGAACGCGCTGTCGCTCGCCCAAACCTCGCTCAACGGGATCGAGCAGGTCGACACCGCGACGGCCATCACGCAGCTCAATACGCTGCAAACCCAGCTCCAGGCGTCCTATCAGACGATCAACATCCTGCAGTCGCTGAGCCTCGCCAACTACATGAAATAGCGGGATAAATCGGCCGTGACCGCATAACCGGCGCGCGAGTCAACGCTCTGTTAACCACGTTTCGGCCAGTATTGCCCCGCATTAACCAACGATCTTGCGAAAGTCTGCCGGAAACCCCATGGCCCAAAGCACCAAAACCGCCGCCCGTTTGCGCGCTCCCGAAGCGCTGTCGCCGTCTGCTCCGGCACCCAAGTCGACCGCCCGCAAAGGCGCCCGAGTCCAAGCCCTGGCCGAGCATGTCGGCGCCTCCATGCGGCAGTTCGACGACAAATCCATTCTCATCACGGGCGGTACCGGCTCGTTCGGCCGCCGCCTGGTCGACACGCTGCTGCGCAACAGCCGGGCGCGCCGCATCATCGTTTTCTCGCGCGACGAATATAAGCAATACGAGATGCAGCAGAGCCTCGTCTCGCTGGGCCTCGATCGCATGCGCTTCTTCATCGGCGATGTGCGCGATGCCGACCGACTCGAGCTGGCGACGCGCGGGGTCGATTTCATCGTCCATGCCGCGGCGCTGAAACAGGTCCCGGCCGCCGAGTACAATCCCTTCGAATGCATCCGCACCAACGTTAACGGCGCCGAGAACGTCGTGCGCGCCGCTTTGCGCAACGACGTGCAGCGCGTGATCGCCCTCTCGACCGATAAGGCCGCGAATCCGATCAATCTCTACGGCGCGTCGAAGCTCGCCTCGGACAAGATATTCATCGCCGGCAATAATCTCGTCGGCCCGAACGGCACCCGCTTCGCCGTCGTGCGCTACGGCAACGTCGTCGGCTCGCGCGGCAGCGTCATCCCGTTTTTCCAAAAGCTGGTCGAGGAACGCGCCGAATACCTGCCCGTCACCGACAAGCGCATGACCCGGTTCTGGATCACGTTGCAGCAGGGCGTCAATTTCGTCATCACCTCGCTCGGCCTGATGTATGGCGGCGAGATTTTCGTGCCGAAGATCCCTTCCATGCGGATCACCGATCTGGCCAAAGCGATGGCGCCGAACCTGCCGATCAAGGTTGTCGGCATCCGCCCCGGCGAGAAGCTGCACGAAGTGATGATCACCGAAGACGATTCACGCCAGACCCTGGAACTCGCCGACCGCTATGTGATCGAGCCGAGCTTCGCCTGGTGGCAGCGCGACCGCTACGACGTCACCGGCGCGACACCGGTGTCCGAGGGCTTCCACTTCGCCAGCGACATCAACAGCGATTGGCTCGACACGCCGCGGCTCAAGGCGCTGATCGCCGAAGCGCACTAAGCGAAAGCCGCCGACAATGTCCGCCGTCCGGCCCCTTCCCTATAGCCGGCACGCCATCGACGAAGACGACATCGCCGCGGTCGCCGCGGTGCTCCGCGGCGATTGGCTGACCACCGGTCCGACCGTGCGCGATTTCGAAACCGCGCTCGCCGCGCAATGCGGCGCAAGCCACGCGGTCAGCTGCACCAACGGCACCTCCGCCCTCCATCTCGCCTGCCTGGCGCTCGGCATCGGTTCCGAGCACACGGTCATCGTCCCGACCATGACTTTCGCCGCCACCGCCAACGCGGCGCGGTTCAGCGGCGCGGAGGTCCATTTCGCCGATTGCGATCCCGAGAGCGGTCTGATGCAACTCGCGCAATTCGAGGCCGCCCTCGACCAGTTGAAACGCGCCGGCAAGCGCGCCACGGCGATCTTTCCGGTCGATCTCACCGGGCAATGCGCCGATCTCGAAACCATCGCCGCTTGCGCGCGGTACGAAGGCCTCGCCATCGTCGAGGATTCCTGCCATGCGCTCGGCACACGCTATCGGCGCCACGACAATGACTGGACGGCGGTCGGCGGCTGCGCCGACAGCGACATCACGGTTTTCTCGTTCCACCCGGTCAAGAACATCGCCGCCGGCGAAGGCGGTGCGGCTCTTACCAATCAGCCCGATTTCGCCAAGCGCCTCGCGATGTTCCGCAATCACGGTGTCAGCCGCGACGCGGCGTCGTTCGTGGACAAGGACGCGGGCATCGAGAATGCGCAGGTCAATCCCTGGTATTACGAGATGACCGCGCTCGGCCATAATTACCGGCTGAGCGACATCAATTGCGCCCTCGCGAAGAACCAGCTCGCCAAGCTCGAACATTTCGGCGCGACCCGCCGCCGCCTGGTCGCGCGTTATGACGCAAACCTCGGCAAATTCGCGCCACTGCTGCGGCCGATCACGCGCAGTGCGCATTGTATCCCGGCCTGGCATCTCTACAGCGTACTGATCGATTTCGACGCCGCCGGCACAAGCCGCGGCCAGCTCATGCGCGCCCTTGAAGAGCGCGGCATCCGCACCCAGGTGCATTACATCCCGGTGCACCGTCATCCCTATTATCGCGAGCGCTACGGCGACATCGCGCTGCCGGGCGCTGAAACCTATTATCGCCGTACGCTGTCCTTGCCGCTGTTCGTCGGCATGGAAGAAGACGATGTCGATTACGTCGCCGAAACGCTCACCTCGCTGCTCGGCTTCGGGACTCGCGCGGCGCGGCGGCGTGCCCCGTGAATAAGATCGCCGGAATCGATCCGACGCAATTGTGATTACCCCTGCGTTAACCTCGCGATCCTCGCGACGACCCCGAGCCCCATTGGCATGGGTCAAGGAGGCCCGCCGGTAGCGACGATCGAGGACTGATTAACGCTCCGGCAACCTTCCCGGGTGCATCCTGTCCCCGGAGCAGTCATGACTTCCAGTACCGTCACATCCGGCACGAATGCGTTGTCCGTCCTGCAGAAGATCTCGCAGCAGACGGCGCAGCTGACGCAGCAGGAGCAGCTCCAAGATATCGAGCAGGATCTGCAGAATCAGCTCAATCGCCAACTCGCGGCGATTACGCCGCCGGTCGACCAAGTGTCGATCGACGCGTCGCAGAACCGCATCAACGCACTTCAGGCGCAACAGAAGACGATCAGCGGCCTCGAGACGACGTTCGGTACGAACGGCAATCTCGTGTCCGACATGACGAGCCAGCTCAACCTGATGACGCAGGCCATCACCAACGGCGACAGCATGGGGTTCGACAACGCGCTCAGCGCGTTGAATACCGACTTCACCGATCTGACGCCGCCGGCGTGGAATGCCATCTTCCAGAGCGACGGCATCGCACAGCTCAAAAACGCCGGCATCACCATACAGTCGAGCGCAAGCTACGATCTTTCGACGGCCGGCGGCCAAGCCGCGGCGACCGCCGATGTGACCGCGCTTCAGAACACACTGCAGAACATCCTCAAGGTCAACGGCGGCAATCAGACTGTCGCCGCGAGCCAGCTCACCGCCCTCAACGGCCAGATCGGCGCGCTGCAGAGCGTGCAACTCCAGCAGCAGATGGATTCGGCTTCGATCGTCGCGCAGCAGCAGCAGACGCTACAGACCAACATGCAGAACCAGCTCCATTTGATCCAGCTCGCCATGGGCAATGCGAGTTCGCTCGCCGCCGCGGTAAGCTCGGCGCTCAACCCGCCGCAGCCCACCACGTCGGTCTTCGGCGCGCTCGAGAATTCAATCGGCGAGAGCGCCTCGACCGCCGAAACTCAGCTCGGCAACAACCCGGCCATCCTCTCCCTTTTCGCCTAGCGATTACGCCGGTCGGGCAAATCCGATCGGACGCCGTGCGCGCGCCGCGAACCCCTTTTCTATTGGCTGCGGCTGACCGGCTCAGCCGTGCGCGGAAAGCAAATCGGGCGCCCGCGGGCGCCCGATGCAATTTCGGAGATAGCGTATGCGCCGCTTAGGCGATGCGCCGTTGGTTCACGGGAGCGGCTTGGAGGGCTGGTTCTGCGACAGCGACAAGGCGCGCGAAGAGCGTCGCCGTGCCATCTTTCATTTCCCGAACCGTCGCCCGGAATTCTTTGATAAACAAGGAAAATAATTCCTTCCGAACGGCCATGTCGTCGACCCGGAAGCCGAAGAACATCGCGATCCGCGGCAACGCCGTCAGCGTGCCGGAGATGATCGATTCGGTGTGACCGTAGCGAGTCCCGGCCTTGTCCATGAAAGCGCGAATGGCACGATAGACCGAGGCGAAATCGGGCTCGCTGTCGCCGTATTTGGCGAGCAGATCGTCGAGCGCGCGGAACATGCGGTCCGCGTCCTTCCCTGCCGCGGCGAGATCCGTCTCGGTGAAAATGACCGACGGCTCGATCAGGTCGAGGGCGCGCTTCAGCGCGGCGGTCACACCGGCATGGTCGAGCGCGTCGGCGCCGGGCTCGATCGCCTCGGGTACCCGCGGCACGGCGCCGGGGATGAAGGCGCCGTCGCTGGCGTTGAGTGCGTTGAGGCAGCGGAGCTGGATGACTTCGGCCAGCATCAGCCGGCACGAATCATAGACCCAGTTCGTACGTGCCACGCCGCCGAAATTCCCTTCGACCTCGACCGGATAGCGCTCGTTGGTGTCGCCTTCCTTCTGGAAGGTGCCGATATCGCGATAGACCGTGTCCTTCGCGTGATCGTCGCTGCCTGGGCGGATGCCGCAATCGGCGCCGAACAGCGCCATGTCGGTGAAGCCGAGGAACGCTGCCATCGACAGCGCCATGTTGACGCAAGTCGGCGTCGCGCCGGCGATCGGCATATGCTTGTCGCCGAGGATCTGAGTCGAGCTGACGGAATCGCGGAAGAAGTAGATCGCGTCGCGGAACATTGGCGGGATGCGCGGATCGACCGTCGCCGAAGCGACCAGCGTGATCTGCGAGAGATCGCCGTATTTGGTCGCCTCGCCGAGCGCGGCGACCGTCGCGGGCACGTTCTCGAGCTCGCAATGGAAGTCCGGCACGATGCCGTTGCGCAGCAGCGGCCGCAGCGCGGTGCCAGCGGAGAACAGCACCACGCGATCGCGAATCTCTTTGAGCCGCGGCAGACATTCGTCGAGCGAGGGCCCCGCCCCTACGATGACCGCGAGCTCGGGCCGATGCAGCCGCGGCCGGCCTTCGATCAGCCAGAACGGCTTCGCGGCGAAATTTGTCACCGCATTGGTCATCATCACCAATTCGTCTTCATAGAAGCCGCGATTGATGAAGGCGAATTCGACCGCTTCGTAGAGCCGGTTACGCGCTTCGGCGAAGGCCCAGAGCGGGTAATGCGTGAACACGTAGCTGCCGTCGACATAGGGGATGCCCTGGTCGTTCATGTAGCGAACGACGCCGGACACCATCTTGCCGGGATCGAGCTCGGTGACGATCTGGACGCCGCCGCCCCGCTTCTCGAAATGCGCGAATAGCGCCGGCCAATCGACGGTGTGAAAGGAATGAGCGATGAAATCGGCGATCGGCTCGACAACGATGAGCCAGCGCGCCTTGGTCTGCTGAGCCAGTTGTTCGATATGATGCCCGAGGCCGAGACCGAAAACGACGAGGTAATGCGGGCTATCCTCGCTGACCTGACGGCGGATCTCGTCGACACCACGCTCGATCAGGAATGCGCCGAGCGCGTCATGCAGCTTGACGCAAACCGGGCTGACAAGGCCGGCATTGTTCGGCTCTTCCATGAACAGACGTAGCGGCTGCTTCATGAAGGCGTCGACCTGGCCGGCGGCAAAACTGTGCGCATCGGCGTTATAGAGCCGCGAATCATTGACCATCGCGTCGACGACGATGCCGTTCTCCTCGATCAGCGACGACGAGACGGCACCAGGCCGGTCGAGGGTCTCGATGATTTTGGGAAAGCGCTTCGCAAAGGCCGCGCGCGATGCGGCGAAATTGATCATGCGGCGTTCTCGCGACGATTGAGGGATTGACCGAGTTCTTCGATCATGTGCGCCAGCTTCGCCACCCCGCGCTCGAGCGGCGGCAGGATCCGCGCCTGCGGCGACGCCGCGAGCGACATGGCGAGCGAGCAATATTGCGCGCCGTCGACGGCGACGAAGCGCTTGGCCAGACCGCGGCCGGCCATGAACGAGCCGAAAGCTTCGCCCGACATCGCGATCGCCGGAACGTTACGCGCGAGCGCTTCGGCCGCGACACGCGGCGACGCCGCATGATACGGAAGCAGTGCGATATCGACGGCGTCGTAGAATTCACTGACCCGTTCGGCCTGGCGCAAATCGATCCGGCCGGCGAGGTTTTCGCCGAAAGCGGCGACGAGACGGGCGATATTGGCGGGACTTTCCATGTCCCGGCCGCGCAGCACGAGTTTCGCCTCGGGCACCAGCGCGAGCACCGCCGACCATAGCGCCACTGTGCGCGCATCGAGCTGCGCCAGCGTCACATCGGCGCCGAAGGCAACCGGCCCCTCGCCTTTCGCCGCGGATTTCGCGACGTCGTCGAGGATCGGATAATCGCTTGCCGCCAGACGCACATCGTAGAGCGGCGCCAGGGTCGCCGAAGGATTGCCAAGCCAGGAAACGCGCAAGCCGCTGTCGAAACGCGTCAGCGCTTGAAGTTGCGACGACGACGCGAAGCCGCCGGCATCGACCAACACGTCAACACCGTCGCCGGACAAGGTCCGCGCCAGGGTCGCGGGGTCGAGCGCGCTGATGTCGCGCCATTTGCTGAAAGCGCCTGTCAGCTGGGCATTTTGCTCGGCCGTTTGAATGCCGCGGCCGAAGCCGAGCACGCTGACGCGGTCGCGGTCATGCGCTTGAGCGACGGCGGCGACCGCCACCGCATCATTGGGATCGATGAAAGCAGAGACGAGGTAGCCGATCACCAACTTCTTGCCGGCGCTGTGCTTACGCGCCGATTTCGCCGTCAGTGCGAAACGGCGGAGCCATTCGCGCGACAAACGACCGACCTCGCGATTGTCGACACCGAGGAACGGCGCATCGGCAATGCGCGCCGCCGCGAAGGCAGTATTGCCCGGTGCCGCGTTCGTCGCGTTTTCGTGCCAATACGACGCTTCTTTACGCTCGCCGACAGCCGTCAAGGCGCGTGCATAGAGGCTGGCGATTTCGGGGACGGGGCCGGGTATGCGATCGGCCAACGGCCGCAAAGTCTCGACGGCAGCGCCGGCCATGCCGACACGCATCAAACACTCCGCGTGGAAAACTCGCCCCTCGCCGTGCTCCGGATCGATCGCCACATGCTGGCGGGCGAATTCGATCGCTTGCGTCAGCTTGCCTTGCTGCATCGCCTCGCGCGCCTTGCCGAGCAGCGGCCGTTCGATGATCGACAGGAAGGCGCGATCAAAACCGGGAAACGCCGTCGGTACCAGGGTCGCAAACGCAGGGTCATTGCCCAGCGCGGTGGCCAATTTGGCGGTGAAAAGGCTCTCTTCGAGCTGTCCGAGCTGAGCCTGCAGCGAGGCGAGCGTCTCGGCGACGCCGCCGTTATCCGGCGCGTCGTTATGCAGTTCAGTGAGCAGGGTCAGCGCCCAATCGAAGCGCTGGATGTGCCACGCGGTCATGGCGAGGACGAAACGCGCGGCAAGGCTTGGCTGCGCGACAGAAACCAGCGGCGTCAGCAACTCGAGCGCTTTGGCCGCGTCATCGTGGTTGAGATGGTCGACGATGGCGCGCAGCCGGTCGTCGGGCGACGCCACGCCGTCCGGTTGCAACACCAGATTCATGATGCGCCCGACCTAAATGGAGGACGCGAGTTGTCGATCGCCCGACGGCGCAGGCGCGGCCGGAGATTGCTGCTGATTGGCGCGTGCGCTGGCACGTTGCCCTTCGAGCAGACCTTCGCTGATCTGACGATTGATGTTCACGAGGGCGTCGATCTTTTTGTCGTCGCGCGTCACGATAAGTTCGGCGGTCGCGCGATCGACGAAATTCGAAAGCCCGAGAAGGTTGCGGCGGATCGGCAACGGCACTTGGCAGTCGGCTTCGCTGAGGCTCGCCTGGAAGATCGTCCACAGCCGCCAGTTCTTGCGCAGCGCGGCGCGGAAATCCTCGGCCGGACCGTCCTTGGTCTGATGAAGCTGACGCGCGGCTTCGAGCAGGGCCCAAGCCTCCGTGCGGGCGGGATTGCCCGGCTCAGGGGTCCTTGGATATGCCTTCGCTAGCGTCATTCAATATCTCCTGTTCACGCACGATCAGCTGTTTGGCTGATTTAAGGGCTCGATAGTGCTCCCCACCCTCGACGAACTCGCGGATTTCCTGCACGAGGTTAACCGTGCTTGGAGCTGCTTCGCCGAACTCTGTGAGAAAGCGGTAAATGATCGGTAAAAATAGGTCGTCCTTGCCGGGGAACAGGTATTCGCACTGGATGGCGAAGTAGATCCTGCGTGCCGGCGTGGACGCCTGTGCTTCGGTGATGATGTCTTTTTCGCGAAGAAGAGCGGCGTTGTTGTGGATGAGAATCTTGGCCAGTTGGCCGGAGTTCTCGATCACGACGCCGTTGACGATGAGCCGTTCGCGCGGCTTGAGATTGATGGTGAGCGGCATTCTACTGCTCTCGGAGTGAACCTGGGATTGGTTCTACCCCTATCACGCTTACCAAAGCCTTAATGCAAAACGGGCGGCCGAAGCCGCCCGTTCCGTATCGATATGCGTGCTATTAATGGAACAGACGCAACACAGCCTGCTCGGACGAAGTCGCGATCGACAGCGACTGCAACGCGAGCGACTGGCGGGTCTGCAACGTGACCAGGTTGGTCGATTCCTGGTTGACGTCGGCCACAGTCAAATCACTGGCACCGGTGGTGAGGGTGGTCATGTAAGCCTGCGTAAAGCTCATACGGGTCTGCAGGAAGTTGACGTTCGTGCCGAGGCTCTGGGCCGCAGCTTGCGCCTTGAACACCGCCGACTGGAGGGCGTTATAGACGTTGGTGAACATCGATATCTTGTTGCTCACCGCCGAGAACTTCAGCGTGATCAACTTGGTCGCGGCGACCGAGCCCTTGCCAACGGCCTTGCCGCCGGTGACCAGCTTCGAGAACATCAGGTTCTGACCGCCGATCTTGAGGGTCGAGGTCGAGGTGATGCTGAACTGCAGGGTCAGGTTCGACGCGGTCGAGTTGATCAGGTTGAGGCCCTGATAGCTCGAGTCGTTCAGCAGGGTCGTGAGCTGCTGGCCCAGGGTGTTGAACTGGGTCGCGGCCGAAGAGCGCTGCGACGCGGTCTGCGTCGAGGCGCCGTTCACGAGACCTTCCATCTGCTGAAGGATCGAGATGACGCCCGAAATGCCGTTGGTCGCGGCGGTCAGGGACTGAATGCCCTGCTCGATGTTGCTCTTGCGCGTCGAGAGATCGTTGGCGCGCTGGGTCAGCGACTGAGACTGAAAGTACTTGACCGCATCGTCGGTCGCGGACGCGACGGCGAGACCGGTCGAGAGGTGGTTCTGGGTGATACCGAGTTGGTTATTGATGTTCTGCAACGCCAGCAAGTTTTGCTGCGTGGCAGACCCAAGGACGATATTCGACATGTGGCCTAATCCTTCTAGAGTTTGAGTAGAGCCGCTTCGCAGCTCTGCCCGTCTCTTTGGCAAGGATCGTGCCGTTGTCGGCGCTTAACCGCCGTTTACCACACTGTCTAAACTGATGCCTTTTAAAACTTTAAGCGAACGTTACTCGGATTTTTTTCGCTTACGCGAGGCATCACCAAAGCCCAATCGGCAAAAAGGAATTGGGCGGCATAAAGAAAAACGGGCGGCCCGAGGACCGCCCGCGTATCAGGTACGTATGGTCGTTTAGTGGAACAGCTTGAGAACCGCCTGTTCGGACGACGTCGCAATCGACAACGATTGCAACGCGAGCTGCTGGCGGGTCTGCAAGGTGACCAGGTTGGTCGATTCCTGGTTCACATCGGCCACGGTCAGGTCGGACGCGCCGCCCTGGAGAGTGGTGATGTACTGCTGCGTGAACGACATGCGCGTCTGCAGGAAGTTGACGTTGGTGCCGAGGCTTTGGGCCGCAGCCTGAGCTTTGAACACCGCCGATTGCAGGGCGTTGTAAACGTTGGTGAACATCGAGATCTTGTTGCTCACCGCCGAGAACTTCAGCGTGATCAACTTCGTCGCGGCGACCGAGCCTTTGCCCTGTGCCTTACCACCGGTTACCAGCTTCGAGAACATGAGATTCTGGCCGCCGATCTTCAGCGTCGAGGTCGAGGTGATGCTGAATTGGAGGGTCAGGTTGGTGGTCGTCGAATTGACGAGGTTGAGGCCCTGGTAGCTGGCGTCGTTGAGCAGCGTGGTGAGCTGCTGGCCCAGGGTGTTGAACTGCGTCGCAGCCGAGGCACGCTGGGTAGCGGTCTGGGTTGCGGCTCCGTTCACAAGCCCTTCCATTTGCTGCAGAATCGAGATGACGCTCGAAATGCCGTTGGTCGCGGTCGTGAGGGATTGAATGCCCTGCTCGATCGCGTCCTTACGCGTGGAAAGGTCGTTGGCGCGGTTGCTGAGGGACTGCGCTTGAAAGTACTTCACGGCGTCGTCGGTCGCGGAAGCGACGGCGAGACCGGTCGACAGATGGCCCTGCGTGGTACCCAACTGGGTATTGATATTCTGCAACGCCAGCAAGTTTTGCTGAGTCGCAGTACCAAGGACGATTTGAGACATGCCTATTTCCTTCTAGATTTGTGAAAGGCCGCTTCGCGACCCACTCGTCCGCACCGAGACGACCATCGCTCGGGACTTCGGATGAGGCGGTTATCGATCAAATCGACTGATATTTGCTTAAAATGCCCGATAAATTGCGGACAACTTCGCTTCGCTTGCGCGCGTTCGTCGGCAAGTTCTGCCGGGAAAAATTTGCCGCGGCGGCAAAACTTGCCGAGTGGTCGCATCGCTCATCGCGGCCGGTGCATGACGTCCGCGAGGCAAAACTTGCCTGCCCGCTCTCGGCACGGTTTGCCGCTCGGACATCGCACGTGAATCGTCCTCGGATAAAAAAACGCGCTGTATCAGGCATTTGCCGATTGCGCACGGCGTGGCACGCGACTTGCTGACAAGACTGCGAGACCATTTGGACGAACACATGATCGCGCAACAAGTTTTGTCGACGGCGACCAGTACAGCGAAGTCGCAAGCGCAGCAGGCTCAACAGCAAGGGCAGCAGCAAGCGCAGAATGTCGCGGCCGGCTTTCAATCTGTCTTGTCGCTGACGGATTCCTCTTTGAGCGACTTCGCGCAGAAGAACGGCGCGAGCGGGCAGACGACGCCGCAACAGGCGAACGGCAATAAGAAGAACAACAACAACGACGCGACCACCACCCCTTACGTGCAGGCGCCCAATCAGCCGACACAGGCATCGCAAGCCAAACCCGCCGACGGCAACCAAGCCACGAGCGGCGCGAACGGCGTCGCCAATAATGGCGCGACCCCGGCAGCCGACGCTGCGGCAGCCGCCACCGATCAGAACGGCGCCGCCGCCAACGGCAACAGCAGCGCCTTTGGCGCCGACGCGCTCAATGCGCGCATCGTGGCCGGTGCGCCGATTTATGCCTCGCAGCCGACCGCCGCGATGGCCACCGTTCCCGCGCATCTTCTCGATGCCGCCGACGCGCATCCGCTTCTGGGCGAAACTGTCGGCAAGCCGGGCGACGCCGCCCCCGCTGCCGGCGGCAAGGCATCGACCGAGGCGAACGCGGCCCTGGCCCCGTCGACGGCCGGCGCGACCGCACCGACGACGACGTTGCTGCCGACCCACCAGGCGGTCACCGGCGTGGGGGGCAATGGCGACAAGAACGACGACGGCTCCTCGGCGCAGACCGCCGACGCCGCCACGACGGCGACCACCAACGATCCCTCGACGCCCAGCGCGTCGCTGCTGAGCCAGCCGAGCACGCCGCAAAACGCGCCGGCCCAGGTCGATGCCGCGACCCACACCGCCGCCCCTTATGTCCCGGTCGGCGAGCAGGTCGCGATCAATCTCAAGCAGGCGCTCAACGCCGACAACAACGAGATCCGCATTCAGCTCAAGCCGGCGAGCCTCGGCACGATCGACGTGAAGCTGAATGTCGGGCAGGACGGCCGCATCAACGCCGTCATCACGGCCGATCGCTCCGACACGCTCAACATGCTGAAGCAGGATTCGGGCACGCTGCAGCAAGCGCTGAAAGATGCCGGCCTCAACGCCGACAGCAGCAGTCTCAGCTTCAATCTCAACAGCAATGCGCAGTCTTTCGCGCAAAGCGGATCGCAAGGCGGCAGCGGCAGCCATAGCGGCGGCAACGGCAACCCCTATGCAAGCAACAACGCCGGCGACGCGTTGACCGGCAACGACACCGTGACGCCCGTGCAGCGCAGCCATTCCGGCGCGTTGAACATCGAGGTCTAAGGAAGCGTATCATGACAACGACATCACCGATCGGCTCGGCCACAGCCTCCTCGATCTCGTCCTCGGCGAGCCAGTCGGGCTCGACCACGAACGCAGCCAGCGGCCTGACGCAGAATTTCAACACCTTCCTGACGCTGCTCACGACCCAGCTGCAGAACCAGGATCCGCTGTCGCCGCTCGACACGAACCAATTCACTCAACAGCTGGTCTCGTTCAGTCAGGTCGAGCAGCAGATCAACACCAACAGCAACCTGCAGCAGCTCATCTCGTTGCAGAGCGCGGGCGAGAGCATCTCCGCCCTGCCCCTCGTGGGCCAACAGATCGAATACAATTCCCCCACGGCCTCGCTCGCGAGCGGCGGCACGGCGAATTACGTCTACAACTTGCCGAGCAACGCGGCGACGACCCAACTCACGATCACCGACGCCAGCGGCCGCCAGATTTACGCCGCCAGTCTCGGTGCCACGGCTGCGGGAAGCCATGTCTTCAACTGGAACGGCCAAACCACCGCCGGCGTCCAAGTGCCGGCGGGCGATTACACGCTTTCGATCAGCGCGAAAGACACGAGCGGCAGCGCCATCACCGCCAGCGTCGCTTCTGTCGGTACCGTCTCGGCGGTCGGTGTCCAGAACAACAGCGCCAACTTTACGATCGGCGACATGTCGGTACCGCTGAGCGAGCTCGTCACCGTCAATCCTACCCTCACGCAAACCAACTGATTTTCAAGACGCAGGAGATAACTCATGAGCATTTTCGGTGCACTCGGCGCCGCCGTTTCGGGATTGGCCGCCAACAGCAACGCGCTCGGCATCATTTCCGACAACATCTCCAACTCGAACACGATCGGCTACAAGGACACCAGCACCGATTTTCGGACACTCGTGACGACAAGCGGCTCGCCCTCGCTCTATTCGCCGGGCGGCGTCGAATCCTCGGCGATGTACAACGTTTCGCAACAGGGCGTGCTGCAAGCCGAATCTTCACCGACCGATCTCGCGATCTCGGGCGGCGGCTTCTTCGTCGTCAATTCGAGTGCGGCTGGAGGCTCCAACGGCGCGACCACCTATACACGTGCCGGTAATTTCTCGGTCGATGCGAATGGCAATCTCGTCAATGCCGCAGGCCTCTATCTGCAGGGCCAGCCGCTGACCGCTGCCGAGGCCGCGCAAGTCCAAGCCGGCAACTACAACGTGCTTTCGACCACAACCCCCAGTCTGTTGCAGACGGTCAATGTTTCGAACAATGCAGGCTCGGCGCAGCAGACCTCGAATGTCAGCTTGGTCGCCAATCTCCCGGCAAGCGGTGGCGGCACAAACCCAACGATGACCGTTCCGGTTTATGACTCGCTCGGCGTGCAGCACAACATGACGCTGACCTTCACGCCGACCGGCACCGCCAATCAATGGACCGTCGCCGCCTCGTTCACGGGCGCCGGCACCAGCACCGCGACGATCGCCGCCGGCGACAACACGATTCAGTTCAACACCGACGGCACGCTGAATACCGCCGGCACCACCTTCAACACGGCGGGCGCGCTGTCGATCGCCTGGGATCCGACCATTACCGGCGGTACCTCGCCGCAGCCCGTCAACTTCAACCTCGGCGCCAACGGCACTTCGAGCGGCCTTAGCCAGATCGGCACGAGCTTCACCGTCGGCCAGATCAACCAGGACGGCGTGCAATTCGGCAATTTCAGCGGCGTCACGATCAATCAGTCCGGCATCGTCACGGCGAATTACGATAACGGCCTGACCCGCCCGATCTACATCCTGCCGATCGGCACTTTCTCGGACCCGAACGGGCTGCAACCGCAGAGTGGCAACACCTACTCCGAGACCACCTCGTCGGGCTCGGCGGTGCTGCGCGAAGCCGGAACCGGTTCCGCGGGCGCGATCGCCCCCTCGTCGCTGGAAGATTCGACCGTCGATATCGCGACGGAGTTCAGCAATCTGATCGTCACTCAGCGTGCTTACGAAGCGAACTCGAAAATCATCACCACCGCCGATCAGATGCTCCAAACCTTGATCCAGGCGAAGCAGTAACGCGTTGATCTAAGCCCAATTCCGCCGCGCTCCTTCGAGGGCGCGGTCAGTGGGATTTTAGGTAAATGTATCAAAGCGTTAACCATAAAACTTAGGGCTTTTTTAAAAGGGGTACGGGTACATTCCGGCGTCATGCAGACCAAAGCGACCACACCATTGAGCGCCGCGCAGCCGCAATCTCGTGAAGAGAGCACGGAGTGGCTTCTCGATATCGGATCGGGCGTCAGCCTCGACAGCCTCCCCCCGCCCGAGACCAAGCGTTGGGTCATTCGCCGCAAGGCGGAAGTCGTCGCCGCCGTCCGCGCCGGCCTCCTGACCCTCGAAGAAGCGTGTGGACGTTACACGCTCTCGGTCGAAGAATTCCTTTCCTGGCAGCGTCTCGTCGACAGCCATGGCCTCCCCGGCCTGCGCGTCACCCGCCTGCAGGACTACCGCGCGCTCGATCGCAGCGAGCGCTGATTTCGGCGGCCGGACGCCACCCCTTGTAGCAAGGGGGCATCGGCCGAGCTAACGCCAGGGCGGCATGATTTGCCGCCCAGTCGGCAAAATCTGCCGACTTCTTAACTCTCTGTTCACCTCACCGCCCCTAGTGTCGGCGCGGGCACAAAGCCCGGATCGCCA
>DASZLU010000123.1:0-139148 GCA_035552195.1 Allostellaceae bacterium
GTGGTGCGGTCCATGAGCATCTGCGCCGCCAGGGCGTTGATCGACAGCGGCCCGAGCCGCGAAAGCTTGGCGAGGATCGAATATTGGCTGGTCGTCAGCCCGGTCGCCGCCATGTGGCGGTCGTAAAGCTGGGTGATCTGGTGCGCCGCCTGGCGGATCGCCAGGCAGTTGCAGCCCAGAAAATCGGAGATTTGAACGCTCTCGGTGTCGGTCTTCTGCATGGCTTTCATACCAAGATAGGTGCATATGCACGCTTGTACAAGCGTTGGCACGTCGGTATATAGGAGTATATGCACCTATCGGAGCGAAAGCGAGAGTTTGTGATGGCCATGGATAGCAGAACGCGCGCGCTGCTCGAGGCGCCGATCGGACCGACGCTGCTGCGCCTCGCTCTGCCCAATGTGATCGTCATGGTCGTCCAGTCCTGCATCGGGCTGATCGAGACTTACTTCGTCGCCAAGCTCGGCACCGATGCGCTGGCCGGCATCTCCCTCGTCTTCCCTGTCCTCATGCTGGTGCAGATGGTGTCGGCCGGCGCGATGGGTGGGGGCATCCTTTCCGCCGTTGCGCGGGCGCTCGGCGCCGGTAAGCGCGAGGAAGCCAACGGCCTCGTCTGGCACGCCGTCGCCCTCGCTCTATTGCTCGGCATCGTTACCACCGTCGCGGCCCTGGCCGGCGGCCCGTTTCTCTATCGCCTGATGGGCGGCAGCGGCGGCTCGCTCGCAGCGGCGCTGATTTATTCCAACATCGTCTTTACCGGCGCGATCCTGTTCTGGCTCTACAACTCGCTTGCCGCGATCATCCGCGGCGCCGGCAACATGATCCTGCCGGCGAGCGTCACGGCCGGCGGCGCCATCATTCTGTTGCCACTCTCTCCGGCGCTGATCTCGGGCTGGGGCCCCCTGCCCCATCTCGGCATAGCCGGCGGCGCGATTGCGGTGATCTGCTTCTACGCAGTCGGCAGCGTGATCTTCGTAACCTATCTTTGGTCGGGACGCGGTGTGCTGCAGCCGAAACTCCGGCCTGCGCGTCTGCGCTGGGCGCCTATGGCCGACATCCTGCGGGTCGGCGCGCTGTCGTCGCTGATCAGCGTCTCCACCAACATCATCATCGGCACGGCGACCGGCTTCGCCGGCAGTTTCGGTCCGGCGGCCGTCGCAGGCTACGGCACCGGCGCGCGGCTTGAATATGTGCTGGTGCCGCTGGTCTTTGGCTTGGGTTCGCCGCTCGCCACGATGGTCGGGACCGCCATCGGCGCCGGACAGCGCGAGCGCGCATTGCGCGTCACTTGGACCGGCGCTGCCATCGCGACGCTTATGACCGAAGTCATCGGCATCGCCGCCGCGCTGTGGCCGCAAGCTTGGCTCGGCCTCTTCAGCAGCGATCCGCTGATGAACGCGACCGGTACGCATTACCTGCATATCGTCGGCCCGTTCTATGGTTTCTTTGGTCTCGGCCTCTCGCTCTATTTCGCCTCGCAAGGCGCGGGCAAACTGACCTGGCCGCTGCGTGCCGCCGGGCTGCGCCTCGTCGTCGCCATTGGCGGCGGCTGGCTCGCGCTGCACCTGATGCCGGGCAACATCGCCGGCGTGTTCGTGGTGCTCGGTCTCGCCCTGACGGTGTTCGGCACGATGAACGCGGCGGCCATCGCACTCGGCGCGTGGTTCGGCCGCGACGGCAAGCGTAACGCGCCCCTCGTCCCACAGCCGGCCGCGACACTGTCGGAATAGGCCGCCAATTGACACGGGCGGGCCCGCTTCAGGTTTGCCCGACTCGGAAAGCCGCTGCTATAAATCACGCCAACCGGAGCGCGGAGATAAGGGCGTGGCGGGTGCGGCGATCCTGGTCCTCAACGGACCCAATTTGAATCTTCTCGGCGTACGCGAGCCGAAGACCTATGGCTCGGAGACGCTCGCCGATATCGAGGAAGCCTGTCTCGATCGCGCATCGGGGCTCGATCTCGCCCTCGACTTCCGCCAATCCAATCACGAAGGCCAACTCGTCGATTGGATTCAGGAGGCTCGCGAAAGCGCCGACGGCATCATCATCAATGCCGGCGCCTATACGCATACCTCCATTGCAATTCTCGACGCGCTGCGCGCCTGCGAGCTCCCGATCATCGAAGTGCACCTCTCGAACATTTTCGCGCGCGAAGCGTATCGCCATCATTCCTACATCAGCAGCGTCGCGCGCGGGGTTATCTGCGGCTTCGGCGCGCAAAGCTATATCCTCGCGCTCGATGCGATCGCTTACGTACTTGAGGCCGAAGGCGAGGATAAGTAAGCGGCGCGAAGGACCGCGCCGGATACAAATCTCCCGTCGCTATCTGCCCGCTTTGGCCGTGGGCGCGTGTCCGTGGTGACGGTCGCGCTCGCCGCCACCGCCCGACACCTTGCTGCGGCGACGCTGCGCGTTCTCCGCTGGCGGCTTCTCGATGATGAGCGGCGCCTTGGCGTTCTCGTGCGAAGCGCCAGGGCCGCCTTGGCGGATGGTCGAGCGCGATTTCGTTGACATCGACATGGTCAGCGATCCTGCTGGTAGCCCTGGTTGGTCGTGTTCTGATGAATGTTGCCTTGCTGGCCCTGCTCGTTCTTGTTTTCGACCGTAGCGTGACCGTGTTGCGAGTCAGCCTCGGCATGCCGATGCTCCGGTGCAGGATCTTTCTTGCTGCGGCCGGCGGAAGGAACGGGCGGCGGTCGATTGCTCATGACTCTCTCCTCTTTTCAGAAACAACCGTGCCGAGGAGAGCACGGTTCCCACCGCCGCGTCGGAACTCGGCGACGTTGCCGCGGCTTTCCCTGTTCGAACCACACGCAATCATTCGCACCGGCCTCGAGCCGCTGCTCGGCGCGCGCGACCGGCTGGTCGTCATCAAGAACGCCCACGAAGCACGCAGCCGCGGCTTGACCGAGGATTCCGGCCACTGGCTCGAAGAACATTTTCCTGACAGCCTGACCGAGCACACGTGACCGCACGCGGCAGGGCGAGTCGAGCCGCCCGCGCGCGGTTTTAAAACCCGGTGGATTGTCTATAGTCCCGCCTGTGATTTCACGGCTGGGCTGACAAAGTCTCATGGCGGGTAAAGGCGATTGGAAGATCGAAAGCGAGTTGGTCCGCACGTTGGCGGGACTGCTCGATGAAACCGGGCTAAGCGAGATCGAATACGCCATCGGCGAACGGCGCATTCGCGTCGCGCGCCATAGCGCAGGCGCGGCCGTGGCGATGGTCGCGCCTGCCGTCGCGATGCCTGCAGCCCCGAACCCGGCGGCGGTGGCGGTCGGCGTCGAGCCCGCCGGCGCGGTCAAATCGCCGATGGTCGGCACCGCATATCTCGGGCCGCAGCCGGGCGCTGCGCCGTTCGTCGCCATCGGCGACACCGTGCGGGAGGGCCAGACCCTCTTCATCATCGAAGCGATGAAGGTGATGAATCAGATTCCGGCGCCGCGCGCCGGGCGCGTTACGCAAATTCTCGTCACGGACTCGACGCCGGTCGAGTTCGGCCAGATCCTCGCCGTTCTCGAATAGAGCGCGCCGGCGATGTTCGAAAAGGTGCTCATCGCCAATCGCGGCGAGATCGCGCTCCGCATCCACCGCGCCTGCCGCGAGATGGGCATCCGTACGGTCGCGGTGCATTCGACCGCCGACAACAACGCGATGCATGTGCGGCTCGCCGATGAAAGCGTCTGCATCGGCCCGCCGCCGGCCCGCGACAGCTATCTCAATATTCCGGCGATCCTCTCCGCCGCTGCGATCACCGGCGCCGACGCGATCCATCCCGGTGTCGGCTTCCTCTCCGAGAACGCGAATTTCGCGTCGATGGTCGAGGAGCACGGCTATACCTTCATCGGCCCCTCGCCCGAGCACATCCTGCTCATGGGCAACAAGGTTTCGGCCAAGCGCGCCGCGAAAGAGCACGGCATTCCGGTCGTTCCCGGCTCTGAATCGATCGAGGATATGGAGGTCGCCAAGGGCGTCGCGGCGCAGATCGGCTACCCGGTCCTGATCAAGGCCGCGGGCGGCGGCGGCGGACGCGGCATGCGCATCGCGCGCGATGATGCGATGCTCGCCGAGTTCGTGCCGATGGCGCAGGCCGAGGCGCAGGCCTTCTTCGGCAACTCCTCCGTCTTTCTCGAGCGCTATTTCGACCGGCCGCGGCATATCGAAATGCAGATCCTCGCCGACGGTCAGGGCAACGTCATCCATCTCGGCGAGCGCGATTGCTCATTGCAGCGCAGCCATCAGAAGGTGCTGGAAGAGACGCCCTCACCGGCGCTCAACGGCGAAGAACGCGCGAAGCTTGCCGCCATCGCGACCAACGCGATGCGCGGCCTCGGCTATCGCAGCGCCGGCACGCTCGAATTCCTCTATCAGGACGGCGAGTTCTTCTTCATCGAGATGAACACGCGGCTCCAGGTTGAGCATCCGATCTCGGAAGAGATCAGCGGCGTCGACATCGTGCGCGAGCAGATCCGCATCGCCGCCGGCATGACCCTCGGCTATCGCCAGGAAGATATCGAGCTTTCGGGCCACGCCATCGAGTGCCGCATCAATGCCGAGCATCCCGAGACCTTCCGTCCCTCGCCCGGCACGATCACGAACTACCACGCGCCCGGCGGTCTCGGCGTGCGAGTCGATAGCGCGATCTATCAGGGCTATACGGTGCCGCCCAATTACGACAGCCTCATCGCCAAGCTCGTCGTCCATGGCCGGACGCGCAACGAGTGTCTGATGCGTGTGAAGCGCGCGCTGGAAGAATTCGTCATCGCCGGCATTGATACGACCATCCCGATGCATCAGATGCTGGTCGGCACCGAAGGTTTCATCAACGGCGATTACGACATTCACTGGCTCGAACGTTTGATCGGGCGCGCGTGATGAGTTTGTCGCGCGCCGTTACGAAATAGGGCGTATGGCGACGGGCTTAACCCCCGACCTTCTCCTCCGCGCCTATGCCGCGGGAATTTTTCCGATGGCGGGATCGGCGGACGACCCCGAGCTTTATTGGGTCGATCCGGTGCGGCGCGGTATCCTGCCGCTCGATAAATTCCATTTGCCGAAACGTCTCGCGCGCACGGTCCGCTCGGATCGCTTCAGCATCGCCTGCGATCACGATTTCGTCGGGGTGATGCGCGGCTGCGCTGAGTCGACAGCGGAGCGGCCGCAGACCTGGATCAACGACGAGATCCTGGCCGTTTATAACGCACTCTATAAGAGTGGCCATGCGCATAGCGTCGAAGCCTATAGCGACGGTGCGCTCGTCGGCGGGCTCTACGGCGTGTCGCTCGGCGGCGCGTTTTTCGGCGAGAGCATGTTCAGCCGCGTGACCGACGCCAGCAAAGTCGCGCTGGCGCATCTGATGGCACGACTCATCCGCGGCGGCTATCGCCTGCTCGATACGCAATTCGTCACCGATCATCTGTTGCGCTTCGGCACGATCGAGATTTCGCGCGCGCGCTATCGCCGCCTCCTCGCGGAGGCGCTCAAGACCGAGGCTTATTTTCCGATGGGTGGCTTGACCGGCGTCGAAGTCTCGTCGGTCCTGCAGTCGAGCACGTTGATATCGTAGATCGGATCCTCGAGCGCCGAGATCGCTGGGCTCGATGCGAACATCCAGCCCGAGAACACGCGCTTCGATTCAACGCCGTTGGCGTCGCCCGGCCGCACTTCGTCGATGATGAGGAACGCAGCGGTGTTCGGCTCTTCTTCGGGCGGTTTCTTCTCGCAAGCCTTGACTGTGATCACCAGTGTGCCGAAGCGCACGCTCCGATCGACCGGTGCCTCGAATTTCGAGACGCGTGCCGTAGTCTTGTCGAGCCCCTGCAGCACGGCAACGGTGTTGGCGTGCGCCGCCATCGGCACAAGGACCAGCGCCGCCGCGCCCGCCAAGCTGCGCACGCTCACTTCGCGTCTTTCTTGTACGGATTGGTCAGATCGCGCGCGATCGTCTCGATCACCTGGCGGAACTGGCGCTCGTCGCAACCCATCAGCACCGCATCCTCGAGCGCTTCCTGCGCCATCTCATAGATCTCGGCGAGGTTCTCGTTCAGCACTTTGATCTTTTCGACACAGGAAACTTTCTCGCCCTCCGGGGTGAGCCAGATTGGGAGATCGGGCTTCTTCTCGCTCATGCGCTCTATCTAGGGATGTTCCGGCGCCGCGCCACTGCCGCCCGGGGCCTTCGCGCCGCCGGCGCCCTGTGCCTGGCTGTAGATCACCTGGCCGATGAGGTTCTCGAGGCTCATCTGCGCTTGCGTATGGGTGATCGTGCCGCCCGCCGGAATAAGCTCGTCCTCGTTGCCCGGCTCGATCGAAATGAAATTATCGCCGAGCAGGCCCGATGAAGTGATCTGGGCCACGGTATCGGTCGCAAGCTTGATCGAGGGATCGATGCTCATCTGCACGATCGCCTGGAAGCTCTTGGGATCCAGCGTCTCGTTGGTGATCGAGCCGACCTTGATGCCGCTGATGCGAACGTCACCGCCGTTCTTCAGGCCGCCGGCGTTGCTGAACTTCGCATTCACCTGGTAGCCGCGCACCGACGACACCTGACTGGTCGTATAGGCGAAGAATAGAAACAAGGCGGCGACCACCAGCACCAAAGCGCCCATCACCGTTTCAACGGCATTGCGGCTCATTGTCGAAAGCTCTCCTCGGACCTCTGTTGTCTGGCGTTCTTGGAATTTTCGCTATTCCGGTTTCCAAGCCTCGTAATCACCGGTCGACGGCGCGCGGTGGCCGCCGCGCACCAGCGAGCCCGGCGGCCGATAGGCGTCAGGCGTGCCGGTGAGATTCGGCAGATGCGGCTTCTGCCAGGCATAGATCGGCTTGCCGCCATCTGCCGGAATCTCGTTCACCGTGTGATGCAGCCAGGCATGCCATTCCGGCGGCACGCGCGAGCCTTCCGGCTCGCCCTTGTAGATCACCCAGCGCTTCTCGCGGCTGAAGCGGCCGCCACCGCGTTCCAGCTTCCGCTTGCCCTTGTCGCGGTAGTAGCGGTTGCCGAAAGCATCGGTGCCGACCTGCTCGCCGCGGAGCATGGTCATGATGCGCGTGCCGATGGTCATGTTTTACTCGGCCGAACCAATGCGTACGTCCATCGCACCGATCTGCTCGATCTCGCAATGCATGACGTCGCCCGGCTTCACCTGGCTCACGCCCGAGCAGGTGCCGGTCATGATGATGTCGCCCGGCAGGAGCGTGTAATACTCCGAGCCGAACTGAATCTGGCGCTTCAAATCCATGATCATGTTCTTGGTGTTCGACTTCTGCTTAATCTCGCCGTTCACGGCGAGCGAGAATTCGAGATTCTGCGGATCCTTGATCTCGTCGGCCGTGACCATCCACGGGCCGGCGACGCCATAGGTGTCGACCGATTTGCGCATCGAGCGATCCTGCGAGCCGCGCACCACCATATCGAGGGCGATACAATAACCGGCGACGTAGTTAAGTGCGTCCTCGAGCTTGATGTTCGAGGCCGGCTTGCCGATGATGACGCCGAGTTCCATCTCGTGGTCGGTGCGGCGCTGCGGGAAGCGCAGCTTCACCACCTCGCCAGCGCCGACGAGGCAGCTATTGGCTTTGAGGAAAAGGCCCTGGTCGTCGATATTCGCCGACGGGCGCTTCATCGTGAACACGTCGCGTTGCTTGTCGGCTTCCGCGATGTGGTCTGCATAGTTAGTCGGCGTGCCGATGACTTTCGTCGGCGACGCGATCGGCGAAAGGAATTTCACCTCGCTGATCGGCGTGCCGTTGCCGGTCGCGGCGGCTTCGATATCCGGACGCAGCGCGGCGAGGTGGACGAGCAGCGGGTCGCCGTTCCGCGCGGCCGGGTAGGTCGGCTTCGGCAGCTTCTCGAGCGCCTTCGACACGTCATAGACCTTGTCGCCTTTGACCAGCCCGAGCCGATTGTCGTTATACCAGCAGATCCGCATCGTCCTTACTCCTGTCCCCGCTTCCTTGTAAACCGGGCGCAGCCTACAACGCCGATGGCTTAGGGTGAAGCGGCGACCTGCAAAGTCGCGCGACTTGAGTCGTTACGCCGCCACGCGATACCCAACCCAGGCGGAGGATCCCGATGCGGCTTTTGCTCTTGGCGATGTGGGTAGGGTGGCTCGTCTATTGGGCGATCGCCGCGCGTGGGGCGAAGCGGGCCCAATGGCGCGAGCCGGTGAGCGGCCTCTGGCTGCACAGCGCGCTCGCTCTGCTCGGCACGGTGGTGCTGACGGTGCCGCGCGCGAGCCCGGCGATTCTGAGCCTGCCCTTTATGCCGCCGAGCCCGATCGGCGCCTGGCTCGGCGTCGTCATCACCGCGCTGGGCCTGTGGATCGCGATCGCGGCGCGGATTTATCTCGGCGGCAATTGGAGCGCCCGGGTCGAAATCAAAGAAAACCACGCGCTGATTCGGACCGGGCCTTATCGTTATGTCCGGCATCCGATTTACTCCGGTCTTCTCCTCGCCTTGCTGGGCAGCGCGATCGCCCTCGACCGCTGGGAGGCGCTGCTCGGCTTTGGCTTGATCTTCGCCGCGCTGTGGCTGAAAGCCCGCCACGAGGAAGCGCGGCTGCGGCACGTGCTCCCCGACTACGACGCGTACGCGAGTCAGACGGCGGCTCTTATCCCCTTAGTCCTCTGAGTCTTTCCGCTTTCTACCTATAGTTAGGTGCGTCCAAATCCGGGAAAACCGGAAAATCGCGTCAACCCCAATATTTGGTAAAAACGCGCCTTCGATCCACAAAATCTTGTTGCGCGCGTTGGCAAAGAGGCACAGGATTTTGATCCTGTCGGTGCGCGAACGTCCTACATTTAGTAGGGCCGCGCAGGCAAGAAAATACAAGTTTGGGGGAGTTAGAGCATGCGTATCGAGCGTCGCTTCACTGTCGCCGGCGAAGATCGCTACAAGGGCGTCGAGTTCCGGCTAGCGACCAGCGAGATCCGCAACCCCGACGGCTCGCGCGTTTTCCATCTGCCCGATTGCGAAGTCCCGGCGGAGTGGAGCCAAGTCGCTTGCGACATCCTTGCCCAGAAGTACTTCCGCAAGGCGGGCGTGCCGGCGAAATCCGTGCCCGTGGTCGAGGACGACGTGCCGGATTGGCTCTGGCGCCATGTGCCCGACGAGGCCGCCCTCGCCAAGCTGCCGGCCGGCCAGCGCTTCGGCTCGGAAAAGAGCGTCAAGGAAGTCTTCCATCGCCTCGCCGGCACCTGGACCTATTGGGGCTGGAAGGGCGGCTATTTCGATAGCGAAGCCGACGCGAAATCGTTTTACGACGAGACCTGCTTCATGCTCGTGAAGCAGATGGCCTCGCCCAACTCGCCGCAATGGTTCAACACCGGTTTGCATTGGGCCTACGGCATCGATGGCCCGGCGCAGGGCCACCAATATGTCGACTTCAAGACCGGCGAGCTCAAGGCCTCGACCAGCGCCTATGAACGGCCGCAGCCGCACGCCTGCTTCATCCAGTCCGTCGCCGACGATCTCGTCAACGAAGGCGGCATCATGAATCTCTGGGTGCGTGAAGCGCGTATCTTCAAATACGGCTCGGGCACCGGCTCCAATTTCTCGAAGCTCCGCGGCGAGAATGAAAAGCTCTCGGGCGGCGGCAAGTCCTCGGGCTTGATGAGCTTCCTCAAGATCGGCGATCGCGCTGCCGGCGCGATCAAATCCGGCGGCACGACCAGGCGCGCTGCCAAGATGGTGACGGTCGATATCGATCACCCCGATATCGAAGCGTTTATCGATTGGAAGGTGATCGAGGAGCAGAAGGTCGCGGCACTCGTTGCCGGATCCAAGCTTGCGCAAAAGCACCTCAATCTGATCATGAAGGCCTGTCACGACGCGCCGGCAGCCCTGGCCGAAGGGCGGTTCGATCCCAAGAAGAACCTCGCCCTTAAGCTCGAGATCAAAGCCGCGCGCCGCGCGCAGCTGCCCGAGAATTACGTGCAGCGCGTGATTCAGTTTGCGCAGCAGGGCTACACCCAGATCGACTTCCGCACCTACGACACCGATTGGGACAGCGATGCCTATCTGACCGTCGCCGGCCAGAACTCGAACAACTCGGTCCGCGTCACCAACGACTTCCTCGAGCGCGTCGAGAAGGATGCCGAATGGCACTTGACCCGCCGCACCGACGGCAAAGTGTCGAAGACACTGCCCGCGCGCGAGCTCTGGGAAAAGATCGCGCATGCGGCGTGGGAAAGCGCCGATCCGGGCCTGCAATACGACACGACGATCAACGACTGGCACACCTGCCCGGCCTCGGGCCGCATCAACGCGTCGAACCCGTGCTCGGAATACATGTTCCTCGACGACACGGCGTGCAATCTCGCCGCGGTCAACCTGCTCGCTTTTCGCACGCAAGATAACGGCTACGACATCGCGGGCTTCGAGCATGCCGTACGGCTGTGGACCATCGTCCTCGAAATCTCGGTGCTGATGGCGCAGTTCCCGTCGCGCGAGATCGCCAAGCTCTCTTACGAGTACCGCACCCTCGGCCTCGGCATCGCCAATCTCGGCGGCCTGCTGATGACGTCGGGCCTTTCCTATGACAGCGACGAAGGCCGTGCTTACGGCGCCGCCCTCACCTCGATCGTCTGCGGCAAGGCCTATGCGACCTCGGCCGAGATGGCCGGCGAGCTCGGCGCCTTCCCGGGCTACGAGCCTAACCGCGACCACATGCTGCGCGTCATCCGCAACCATCGCCGCGCGGCGCATAGCGAGACCGCCGGCTATGAGAAGCTCTCGGTCCTGCCCGTCGCGCTCGACGCCGGCAATTGCCCGATCCCGGCGCTGGTCGATGCGGCCAAGCACGCGTGGGATGTCGCTCTCGCCCTCGGCGAGCGCTACGGCTATCGCAACGCGCAGGCGACCGTGATCGCGCCGACCGGCACGACCGGCCTCGTCATGGATTGCGACACCACCGGCATCGAGCCCGATTTCGCGATCGTCAAATTCAAGAAGCTCGCGGGCGGCGGCTATTTCCGCATCATCAATCGCGCCGTGCCCGAAGCGCTGCGCACCCTCGGCTACAATGAAGCCGAGATCGAGGCGATCACGCGCTACGCCGTCGGGCATGCGACCTTGGCGGGCTCGCCCGCGCTCAGCCACGATCAGCTCAAGGCCAAGGGCTTCACGCCCGGCGCGCTCGAGACGTTGGAGCAGGCGCTCGCCAACGCGTTCGACATCCGCTTCGCCTTCAACAAATGGACCTTGGGCGAGGAATTCTGCAAGGCGGCCTTCGGCTTCTCCGACGAGCAGATGAACGATGCCGGCTTCGACATGCTGGCGGCGCTCGGCTTCTCCAAGGCCGAGACCGACGCGGCCAATACCTATTGCTGCGGCGCCATGACCTTGGAAGGCGCGCCCTTCCTCAAGGCGCAGCACTACGCCGTCTTCGATTGCGCCAATCCCTGCGGCCGTCTCGGCAAGCGCTTCCTGTCGGTCGAGAGCCACATTCGCATGCTGGCCGCGGCCCAACCGTTCATCTCAGGTGCGATCTCCAAGACGATCAACATGCCGAACGCGGCGACGGTCGAGGATTGCAAAGATGCCTATATGCTGTCGTGGAAGCTCGGCCTCAAAGCCAATGCGCTCTATCGCGACGGCTCGAAGCTCTCGCAGCCGTTGCAATCGCAACTCATCGACGACGATGACGAGGACGCCGAGGAAGGCGTTGCCGAACTGATGGAGAAGAACCCGGTCGAGCGCGTGCCGGTCGTCGCCGAGCGCATCGTGGAGCGGGTGATCGAGCGCATCGTCGCGAGCCACGAGCGCCGCCGCCTGCCGCAACGCCGCAAGGGCTACACCCAAAAGGCGGTCGTCGGCGGCCACAAGGTCTATCTCCGCACCGGCGAATACGAGGACGGCAGCCTCGCCGAAGTATTCATCGACATGCACAAGGAGGGATCGGCCTTCCGCTCGCTGATGAACAATTTCGCGATCGCGATCTCGATCGGCCTGCAATACGGTGTGCCGCTCGAGGAATTCGTCGAGGCCTATACCTTCACGCGCTTCGAGCCTTCGGGCATCGTCGAGGGCAACGACGCGATCAAGATGGCGACCTCGCTGCTCGACTACATTTTCCGCGAGCTCGCGATCTCCTATCTCGACCGCAACGACCTCGCCCATGTGCAGCCGGCGGACGTCCTGCCCGACGCGGTCGGCAGAGGCATCTCTGAGTCGAACTTGCCCGAGGGCGGCGGCCGTCCGGAATTCGCGGCGGTGGTGCAGCGCGTTGCGTCGACCGGCTATGTCCGCAACCGCCTGACCGTGCTGCAAGGCGGCCAGGCCAACGCCGCGACGGCAACCGCAAGCCGCGGCAACACAGCGCTCGATGTCGCCGTCGAAGAAATCGAAGAGACGCGTGCGACGCAAACAGTAAGCACGACGCTGAAGGCCGAGCTCAAGAGCTCAACGATGATCGACAGCCGCGCAGAGAAGATCCGCATGGCGCGGGCGCGCGGCTACGAAGGCGATAGCTGTCACGAATGTGGAAATTTCACGCTGGTGCGTAACGGGACCTGCCTCAAATGCGATACATGCGGCAGCACGACTGGCTGTAGCTAACACGCAACGCGGCTCCGGCTCAAAGCCTCCCAGCTAGAGCCGTGAACGAGGCAGAAATTTGGGGGTGCGACTTCGGTCGCACCCCTCTTTTTTTGGCGACATTCGCGATGCAAGCCTTGGGCTAGGGGATGTCCCTATCCCACAAGCCGTATTGGCTCAATGTCTTTGCACGCGCGTCGCAATCCGATGGACACGAGTCCAAAAGCTCTGCCCCAAAAACGATCGCATCAGGACCGCCGGTGACGGCAAACAGGTGGCCGCAACTCTGGCACTTCAATACGTAAGTTCGGCCATACCGAGCCATACTCAGCGGTTCATAACTCAACGAGAATGGGTTTCGACAGGCCAGATTTGGGCAGCGGTCTTCTACGCGATCTAGATGCATGTCAGCGTTTCGCCTTCTCAGGTTTCTCTTTTGCGGTCCCCTGCAATGCGCGCTCGAGCATCCGCCCAAGGCAATGCGCAATCTTAGACATCGCAGCCTTTTCTCCTTTGCCGGCGAAGGCCGGCATCCATTCTGCCATATCGTGCTGTCCGACAATGGGTCCCGGCCTTCGCCGGGACGAGGAAAATAATAGCGGACTTACAATTTGCTCGCCCAGGCCGACCGGGCGTACCATCTGTCCCACAAGAAGGACGCAAAAGCGTCCGCCTCGACAAACGAGTGCAACACTGTGGGCAGGGAACGCAGGGCAATGGACGACGCCGATAGCTACAATTTCACCTCGGTTATCGATCAGGCGAAGATCAGCGGGCAGCAATGGCTGGTGCTGCTGGTCAGCCTCTTCACCGCCATGTTCGATGGCTACGACACGCAAGGCATCGCTTATGTCGCGCCGGTGATGGCGAAGGATCTGGGGTTCAGCCCCGCACTCTTGGGGCCGATCTTCAGCTCGGGCCTCTTGGGCCTGACGCTCGGCGCACTGTTCTTCGGCATGCTCGCCGACAAGATCGGCCGCAAGCAGGCAATCATCTGGCCGATGGCGATCTTCGGCGTGTTCTCGCTCGCAACGCCCTTGGGCCACACGGTGACGAGCCTCGTCGTGCTGCGTTTCATCGCCGGCTTCGGCCTCGGCGGCACGCTGCCGAACGTCACGGCTTACGTCCTCGAATACGCGCCGCGCCGGCGCCGCGCGCTATTGGTCAACAGCACGGCTGCGTTCTTCGCTTTCGGCTCGATCGTCAGCGGCATTCTCGCCAACATCCTCATTCCGACCTGGGGCTGGCAATCGACCTTCTATATCGGTGGCATCGTGCCGCTGCTCGCGATCGTCGTGGTCGCGATTTACCTGCCGGAATCGGTGCGCTATCTGTTGCTTTCGGGCCAGTCGATGGAGCGCGCGGGCGACATCATGCGGCGCATCGTGCCCGAGCGGAATTTCGCGGCCGGCACGCGCTTCACGCTGGAGCCGCAAATTCCCGGCATCACCGTCAAGGCGCTGTTCACCGACAGCCGCGCCTATCCGACAGCGATGCTATGGATCGCCTTCGTCGCCAATCTCTTCATCCTCACCTATCTCGTCTTCTGGCTGCCGACCTTGCTGCGCCAGGTCGGCCAGCCGCTGACCGTCGCGATCACTGTCACGATCTGGTACGCGATCGGCGGCTGCGTCGGCGGTCTCGGCATGGGTTGGCTCGCCGACAAGCTCGGGTCGCTGCCGAAAGTGCTGGCCACGGCTTACGGTCTGGCGGCGATCACGATCTGCGTCGCCGCCTTCTCGCTTACCAACACGCCGGTGCTGGTCGTGGCGATGTTCCTGACCGGCTGCTGCATCAATGGCGGCCAGGGCTCCCTCAACACCATCTCGGCGATGTTCTACCCGACGGCGATCCGCGCCACCGGCATCGGCTGGGCGCTCGGCGTCGGGCGGATCGGCGCGGTGATCGGCCCGGCAGTCGGTGGCGCACTGGTTGCCGCGGCTTTCGCCCCGATCACCGTGGTCCTCGCCAATGTCCTGCCGGCGGCGATCGGCGTCATCGCCATCGCCCTCTTTAATCTCCGCCATGCCACGCAGGAAGCGGTCGTCTCCGCCGCGGCATCCTGACAAAGATTTAAGGCGTTACGCCGGGGATACGGCTTCCGGGCCCCGCCTAAAGCCAAATGACCCTCGCCTCTGGCGAGGGGCCACGCGCAGTTGACTAACCGGCTATCCGTTCTCGGATGGCCGGTTTTTTTGACCGCTTCAGCGGCCCGGGTCCTTTATTTGACGATGATGCCGTTGAGCAGCGGCGCCAACGCCTGGAACGGCAGCTCGTTCATTCCGACCGGCGGCGCGAAAAGCTCGGGCTTTTGCGGGCCTTCCCTCACGTCGGCGAGTTTCATGGCGATCTTGGTCTTGTGGCCCGAGGGCGAGGTCACGACCCCGTCCAGCCGCATCAGCACGCCGCGCTTGCTGACCCAGACGAAGCCCTCGCCGCGGGTCCCGTCCGACGTGGTCTTGTCGACCCGGTATTTCGTGGTCGGGGTTTTATCGATGGTCTCCTCGCCGACCGGTTGCTGCTTTTCCATCTGCGCGTCGACCAGCGCCATTAGCATCGGCGGAAAGGGAAAAGTGACATAGGTCTTTATGCTCGGCGCAACGAGGAAACCCTGCTCGGACTGGCCGTCGAGGATGAAAGTCATATCCATCGCGCCAAGCTTCTGTTCGTCGCGCTCGCGGCCGGGCTCGTGGAACATCGGTCCGGTATAGGGCCTGCCGTCGATCGTGACCGTGCGCGTCGCGGTGAACGAGATCGGTGCATCGAGCAGCGCCGCGGCGCGAGCCGGAAGCGTCAGGACAATCGCGACAAACGCCAAGGGAACGAGACGCGTCAGCATCGAAAATCCGGTACCTTCGTGATCAGGCGGGGCGGGTGACATTTTGCGCGGCATCTCTCTATGATGCCACAACTCGTTTTGCACGGGAGAAACGTATGCCGGGAAAGATCGACCAGCGCCTTGCCGAGCTAAAGCTCGAATTGCCCAATCCGGCATCGCCGATGGCGAATTACGTGCCCGCCGTGCGCACCGGCAGTCTCCTTTATCTCTCGGGCCAGATCTGCCAATGGAATGGCGAGCGCCGCTTTACCGGCAAGCTCGGCGGCGAGATCTCGATCGAGCAAGGCAAGGAAGCGGCGAAGCTCTGCGGCCTCAATCTGTTGGCCCAGGCCAAGCGTGCCCTCGACGGCGATCTCGACCGCGTCGTCCGGGTCGTGCGAGTCGGTGGCTTCGTCAATTCGATGGCCGATTTTGTCGACCAGCCGCAAGTGGTGAACGGCGCCTCCGACCTCATGGTCGCCGTATTCGGCGATTCCGGACGCCATGCCCGCACCGCGGTCGGCGTCGGCTCATTGCCGGGCGGCGCCGCGGTTGAAGTCGATGTGGTGCTCGAGGTCCGCTAGATGGCCGACGGCGGCGAGCGGCTGACAGTCCGGATCGTCGACGACCTCTCCACCGTTCCGGCTGCTGCCTGGGATGCCTGCGCCGGCGCCGACAATCCTTTCGTCTGCCACGCTTTCCTGCAGGCGCTTGAGGAATCAGGCTCGGCGACACGCGAGACCGGCTGGTTGCCGCAGCATGTCATCATCGAGGACGATACGAAACGCATCCTCGGCGCCGTGCCGATGTATCTCAAAGGCCATTCCTACGGCGAATACATCTTCGATCATGGCTGGGCCTCGGGGTATGAGCGCGCCGGCGGAAGCTACTACCCGAAACTGCTGGCGGCCGTGCCGTTCACGCCAGCGACCGGACCGCGGCTGCTGCTCCATCCCAATGCCGATCCCGACATCAGGAATACGCTGATCGCGGCCATGGTCGAGATCGCCAAGGCGCGCAAAGTCTCCTCGCTGCATGTCAATTTTATGCCCGAGGCCGAATGGAAAGAGCTCGGCGAGGCGGGCTTCGTCCAGCGTATCGGCCGGCAATTCCATTGGGAGAATAACGGCTATAAGAGCTTCGACGATTTCCTCGAGGCGCTCAATTCGCGCAAGCGCAAGCAGATCAGGCGCGAGCGCCGCGATTCGCTCGACGGCGGGATCGAGATCGAGACGCTGACCGGCGACGCGTTGAAGCCGGCGCATTGGGATGTGTTCTTCCGCTTTTATATGTCGACCTCGGATCGCAAATGGGGTTCTGCCTACCTGACGCGCGAATTCTTCACGCTGCTACACCAGCGCATGGCGGATAAGGTTGTATTGATCATGGCGCGCAAGGGAGAACGCTGGATTGGCGGCGCGCTCAACCTCCTCGGCAGCGACACATTGTTCGGCCGCAACTGGGGATGTAGTGGCGACCACCCCTTCCTCCATTTCGAAGTGTGTTATTACCGCGCGCTCGACTTCGCGATCGAACGCGGGCTGAAGCGCGTCGAGGCCGGCGCGCAAGGCCAGCACAAGATTCAGCGCGGCTATCTTCCCTCGCCGATCTACAGCGCACATTGGATTCGCGATCCGGGCTTCGAGCGCGCCGTCACCGATTTTTGCCGCCGCGAGCGACGCGCCATCGAGAACGAGATGGAAGAGCTCGAAGAAGGCCTCTCACCGTTCAAGCGCGAAACCGAATAGCCGCGCCGCAACCCTCGGTATTTTACCATGCTTGCGGGTTGCTACTCTGCGATGGGCTCGCCACGGGAGAGCGTTTATCGCCGTTCATCATGTTTTGCGAGCGCATCGCATCACTCGCACCGAAGCGGTGCGTGGTGCGTTATTGCTGAATAGAATGACCTGATATAGAATTTGAATGACCCAGATGGATAAGGTTTGGCGCTGTTTGCGCCCGTGCTCGGGGGTAAGGCTCGGGTGCTTTGGGGGAGATAATGAGTTTGCGCACGGAAGACGATATCGATGCCGTCGAAGCGGCAGAAACCAACCAAGAACCGCTCGCACCTTATCTCGCTCTCGATCGCCTGCTTCGCTACGCGCGAAGCGAGGCCCTTAGCCAAAACCGCGAAAAGACCGCCAGCCTGATCGAGGCGGCGATTATATCGCTTCCCGATACAACCTGCCTCTCAAGACAATAAAGCGTCTCCTCCGGATTAGAGCCTGGTGCAGATAGCGCTCCGGGCACCCGGCCCGCTAGAATGGCGCGCTAGAAGGGCGTGACGCGCACCATCATCGCGCGCCCGGGGGGGAGGAAAACCATGATCCGATCGCTGTTGCGGTTGTCCGTGCTGCTGACCGTTGTGCTAGCCGCCGGCAGTACATGCGCCGAAGAGCGCACGTTGATCTTTGCAACGACGAATACACCCACTGCGCATCTCAACGTCCAATTCCTCCATCCGTGGGCCGAGGCCATCAATCAGGATGGTAAAGGCGCGGTCCAATTGGACGTCCGCGACGGTACCGCGATCGTCAACGTGGCCAATTATTACGATCGCGTGACAGCCGGCGTCGTGCAGATATCCTGGGGCCTGCTGAGCACCGTCGCCGGCAAATTCCCGCGCTCCGACGTTGCGACCCTGCCCTTCATGGCCAAAAGCGCCGCCGATGCGTCGCAGGCTTTGTGGCGGCTCTATAAAGCGGGCACGCTCGGCAACGAATTCGCCGATCTGCATCCGCTGATGATCATCGCCCTGACGCCGTCGGGCATCCACATGTCGCACCCGCTCAAGGCGCTCGACAATCTCGGCGGCGCGAAGCTGGTCATTGCCTCGAAGGTCAACGCCGACGCGATCGCGCTACTCGGCGGCGCGCCGCTCTCGATCCCGCTCAGCGAGATGTATGAAGCGATCCAGCGCGGCACGGCCGATGGCGCCGCGGTCGCCTGGACCTCGTTCGATCCCTTCAAGCTGGCCGAAGTGACGAGCTACCACGTCGATACGCGGCTCGGCACGTCGTCGGCAATGATGTTCATGACCAAGGCGACCTGGGATTCGTTGTCGCCAGAGGCGCAGAAGGCACTCGACAAGCATTCCGGCGAAATGGAAAGCCGCGCTTTCGGCGCTTGGTGGGACGGCGAGCGCAAAGCCGGCAAGAACAACACCATCGCCCGCGGCGACAAGCGTACCATCGTCGAGCTGACGCCCGAGCAAACCGCCGATTGGCAGAAGAAGCTCGAACCAATCAACGAGAATTGGGCGAAGAACACGCCCGATGGCGCTAAGGTGCTGGCCGCGTTCAAGGCCGAAGTGGCGAAGATCGAGGCCGGCCAGTGAGCATGCGTCGGAGCATGCGCTGTGTCGCTCTTGCCCTGTCGTTGTTTGCCTCAACGGCGTTCGCGTGGCCGGCGGCCGCCGACGAGACGGTGCTGAACTTCGCCACCACCAACATCCCGACGACGCGGCTCAACCTCCAATACCTGCATCCCTGGGCCGAGGCAATCAACGCCGACGGCAAGGGCGCGGTACGCATCGAGATCCGCGACGGCACCACCATCGCCAATTTCGAGAACTATTTCGACCGCGTGACGGGCAACGTTGTGCAGATCTCCTGGGGTCTGCTCAGCACGGTGCGCGGCAAATTCCCGCGCTCGGAAGTGTCGACCCTGCCTTTCATGGCGAAGAGCGCGGCCGACGCCTCGCAGGCGATATGGCGGCTCTATAAGCAAGGTCTGATCGCGGGCGAATACGAAGATCTTCATCCGCTGATGCTGATCGCGCTGACGCCAGCCGGCATCCATATGTCGCATCCGCTCAAATCGCTCGACACGCTAGCGGGCGCCAAGCTGGTCGTGTCGTCGAAAGTCAACGCGGATTCCGCCTCGCTGCTCGGCGGCACGCCGCTCTCGATCCCCTTGAGCGAAATGTACGCCGCGATCCAACGCGGCACGGCCGATGGCACGATCGCGGCCTGGACGTCGTTCGATCCGTTCCATCTCGCCGAGGTCACGAATTATCACGTCGATGCGCGGCTCGGCACGTCCGCGGCGATGATGTTCATGACTAAGGCGACCTACGATGTCTTATCGCCCGTGGCGAAGAAGGCCATCGACGCGCATTCCGGCGAGATGGAGAGCCGCGCGTTCGGCGCCTGGTGGGACGGCGAGCGCAAAGCCGGCCGGGAAAACACCGTCGCGCGTGGCGATAAGCGCACGATCGTCGACCTCACGCCCGAGCAGACCGCCGCGTGGCAAAAAAAGCTCGAGCCCCTGACCGAGAACTGGGTGCGCAATACGCCCGATGGCGAAAAAGTCTTGGCCGCTTATCGCGCCGAATTGGCGAAGATCGAAAACGGCCCATGAACGACGACGTCGCGATGGCCGAGAAAGCGCGCGACCTGGCACGCGGCGTCGCCATCTATTGGCAGGACAAGCTCGGCGAGCGCTTTCTCGGCTTTTACCTGATCGGCAGCCTGGCCCATGGCGGCTACAGCGCACGCTACAGCGATGTCGATGTCGCGCTGATCTCGACCGACGGCGTGACGCCGATCGAGATCGAAGCGATGCGCCAATATGCGCGGAAATACTCGCCCGAGCTCGCGTCCAAGCTGTCACTGTTCTGGACCGATCGCGGCTTCACCAAAGGCCGCTTCCCGCCGCTCGACAGGCTCGACTACCTCGATCATGCGCAGCCGGTGCTCGAACGCGAGCGCGTCGTACCAGCGCGCCCGAGCCTCGAGGAGGTCCACGCCTATCTCCGCGGTCAGCCGTTCGATTCCTGGCGTGACCAGATTGCCCGCGTCACCGCGATGACGATGCTCGATGATCCGACCCGCCGTACGTATATCCGCGCCCTGCTCTACACCGCGCGCTTCCTCTATAGCTGGCACACCGGCCGCATGGCGTCGAATGACGAGGCGGTCACATTCCTCCATGCACAGCCGCAGCCCGGCATCGATCTCGATCTCGTCGACCGCGCCCTCGCCTGCCGCCGCGCAAATCGGCCGTCGGACGAGCTTTTCGCCGAGCGCGGCAAGCTTGCCGGCCAGTTCGCGGCCTGCGCTAAGATCGCCGGCACCTGAAGGAGAAATGCGATGCCCGTCATTGTTCAACAGGGCCCCGATATCAAGACCTCGGGGCTGATCATCGTCGATATGCAGAACGACTTCGTTCATCCCGAGGGCGGGTTCGCGCATCGCGCACGCGAGAACCCCGAGGCGCAGATCGACATGCCCTTTCTCATGGGAACTGTTGGCCCGGCGGCGAAGCTCGCCGCCGCGTTCCGCAAGGCCGGCCGCCCCGTCGTCTATATCGCGCATGTGCTGAAGCCCGATTATTCCGACGCGCAATTCCCCTATTGGCGTGCAACCCGCGGCTCGCTCTCCAGCAACCGCACCTTCATCACCGAAGGCACCTGGGGCGCGCAGATCATCGACGAGTTGAAGCCGCAGGACGGCGAGCATCTCGTGGTTAAGAAAGGGTTCGGCGGCTTCTCGAACACGCCGCTCGACACGATCCTGCGCAATCTTGGCGTGACGACCTGTGTCGTCTGCGGCGTAACAACCTGCGTCTGCGTGTCGACTACCGTCCGCGGCGGGGTCGAGCATAATTATCGCATGATCCTCGCCAGCGACGCAGTCGCCGAAGTGCATCGTGACACGCATGCGGCCGAGCTCAAGACAATGCAGCGGGTTTTTGCCGAAGTAAAAACCGCCGACGAGATTGCGGCGATGCTGGCCACCGCCTAAAAGGCCGCGTCCCAATAGGAGAAAACCATGGCCACCGGCCCCGTCAGCGCCGCGCAGATCGTTGCGCGCATCGAACGTCTGCCGCTCTCGTCCTGGCACGCCAAGATCGGGCTGATCATCGGCACCGGCTTCTTCTTCGATGCTTTCGATGCGATGGCGATCGCCTATACGCTGCCGGTACTGGTCGGTCTCTGGCATCTGGCGCCGAGCCAGATCGGCTTCGTGATCTCGATCGGCTTCGCCGGGCAGCTCATCGGCTCGCTGTTCTTCGGCTGGCTTGCCGAGAAGATCGGCCGCGTCCCTTGCGCCGTCGCGGCGCTGGCGATGTTTTCGGTGATGAGCCTCGCCTGCGCCTTCACCTGGGATCTGACCTCGATGGCGATCGCGCGTTTCGTCCAGGGCCTCGGACTTGGCGCGGAGATCCCGATCCTCGCGACCTATGTGAACGAGCTCGCCAGTGCCAAGCGACGCGGCCGCTTCGCCGTCTCCTACCAAGCGATGTTCGCCCTTGGCCTGCCGATCACGGCATTCCTCGGCGCGTGGATCGTGCCGCATTTCGGCTGGCAATGGATGTTCATCATCGGCGCGGCGCCGGCACTCATCGTGCTGCCTTTCATGGGGCTGTTGCCGGAATCGCCGCGCTGGCTCGCCAATCATGACCGCATCTACGAAGCCGACCGTGTGCTGAGCCGCATTGAGGCGATCATCTCGAAGAACGGCGCCAAGCCCTTGCCGCCGGCGCAGGCGGCGACGCCCGCTGCAACACTGCTTAATAATCCGAGTGGCGAGACGCAGATCAGCGGCTTGTTCCGCGGCGTCTATTTGAAGCGTACGCTAACGGTTTGGACGATGTGGTTCTGCACCTATATCGTCACCTTCGGCGTGCTCACTTGGGCGCCGACCTTGTGGCGCACGGTCTATCAGCTCTCGGTGCAGCAGGCTCTCACCTATACCACGATCCTCGCGCTGATCGTCGCGCCGGGCCTTTTCGTCACCATTCTGCTGATCGACGTCATCGGCCGCCGCAAGCTGTTCCTCATCGGATTGTTCTGCGGCGCGTTGCCGATGCTGTTTCTCGCCTTCCGCCCGGACCTGCCGGCCTTCACCACCATGCTGCTGATCGCGGTGTCGCAATTCTTCATCGGCATGCTGGCACTGGCGCTCAGCACCTATACCGCTGAGCTCTATCCGACCGAGTTGCGCGCCCTCGGCGGCGGCTTCGGCAATGCCTGGCTCCGCATCGGCTCAATGGCCGGCCCGGCCTTCATCGGCGCCGCGCTGCCGCTGGCCGGGCTCAAAGCCGTATTCCTGGCTTTCGGCCTCTTTGCGCTGCTCGGCGGCATCGTCACCGCGCTCTTCGCCATCGAGACCAACGGCAAGCTGCTGGAGCAGCTTTCGCCCTCGCTGCCGCCGCGCGGCAAGCCACTCGCCAGCGCGCAGCAAGTCGCGGGCGACTAGAGAGGCTCAACCGAGCCGACGAAGATGACCGGCCGGCTGGCGCCCTTTTTGCTAGTTCCCGTCCATCACCGGCAGCAGCAGGCGCGAGGGATAGCGCGCGTCGTGATGGATCGTGTCGCGCCCCACCTTGTCCGGCGTGTAGGGGTGCGCGAAATGCGCCTCGGTTACGGTCGAATCGCCGTTCGCCAGCTCCAGCCGGATGCGGCTGCCGGCCTTGAAGCGATAGGCTGTCGGCATCACCGCGATAGTGAATTCGTAGATGCGGTTCGGCGTCAGCATCTGTTGCTTGGTGTGGCTGTAATGTGGCGCGTGCGGCTTCGACAGTTTCTTGTCGACGGCCCGCATCGAGGCACGCAGCCAGCCTTTGGTGACGATGCGCGAGCGCGGCTGAAGATCGGCCGCGCGATCCGCTTCGCTCTGCGGCATCTGCTCCGACAGCTTCACGAAGAAATCCATATCGTTCCGGCTCGAGGCCACATGCAGGATCAGCTCGATGGGCCCGGCGATATCGAGAGCGCGCTCGAGCGGCGCCGTGACGTAGGTCAGTACCCGCCGCACCGGATCGGGCCGGCCATCCTTGCCCGGCCCGACGACGCCTTGTCGCCAACCCGCGTTCGGATAATCGAACACCGTTGAATTGCCTTGCCCTTCGGGCGCATTCGCTGAGAGCGCACCGTCATTGAGCGAGGCGACGCTGCCCGTTGGGCCGGCGCCAAGATAATACGGCACGTAGCGCGAATTCTTCGGCGGCCAATTCGGCGCGCTGTCGAAGCGATCTGCGCCGGTCACGAAGTAGCGCACATCCGGCTCGTCGAGATACGAGGTGCGTTGGCCTTTGAGATAGCAATCGTAAAACGGCAGCAGATATTTCTCGTGGAAAGCGATACTCGAATAATCGGCGACCGCGGCATACACGTCGGATGAACCGAAGACGAGCAGCTTCTTCGGTCCGCCGGCGCGCTGGAAGCCGACGATGTTGCCGTTGAGATGAAGATCGACCTTGCTCCAGACCCCGATCGAGAAGACCGGCGTTTTGATCTTCTCCAGCTTCTCGGCCGCAGCGCGCTCGCGCCAGAACGCATCATAAAGCGTGTGCCGTCGCACCTGGCCGGGATAATCGTAATCGACGAGGCGACGCTTGCCGGCGGTCGGATAGCCGTTGACCGTCCGTACCTGATCCCACCAGCTCGTCGGATAGTTGCCGGGAATGCCGCCGGTGTAAGCACTATCGCGATAGGTATCGATATGCCCGTCATAGGGCGCGACGCAGGCGAGATGCGGCGGATTCTGTGTCGCCATGAACCACTGCGAGCGCGCGAAGTAGCTCTGGCCGATACCGCCGATCTTGCCGTTCGACCAGCGCTGCGCCGCGATCCATTCGACGACCTCGTAAAGGTCGCGCTGCTCGCGCTTGCATTGATAGCGATACTCGCCGCCCGAGCGGCCGGTGCCGCGCACGTCCATGTGGATATAGGCGTAGCCCTGTTCGAGATACCAGGCGATCGGCCCGGTCTCGCGCCAGAGGAAGAGCGGTATGGCCGGCGCCATGTCGTTGTCGAAGCGATAGGGCGACGCGGCGAGCAGCGTCGGAAAACGCTCCTTGCCAGGCGGAAGAAAGAGAGCGGCGGCGATTTTCACGCCGTCGCTCATCGGGATGGAAACAATGCGTGTCGGCGGGATCGGCTCTTCACCCGGCAATGCCATTCTTACGACCCTTCCTTGACGCGTTTGGCGGCTTCTTCGACCGGACCGAGATCGACATATTTCGGCGATACTTTCACGGTCTGCTTGATGAGCTTGTATTTCAGCTCGACGTCGAGCGCGTGCTGCGTGCCCTCGATATCGGGTTTGCCGTCGGGCGAGCGATAAGAATCTTCCTTGGTGAATACGTAAGCCAGCGTCTCGGGTTTCGCCTTGGTTACCGCGGCCGCGATCGCCACCGCTTCATCGTGATGCGCGGGATCGAGGAACCAGCGCACGGCACGGATATGATCGGCGAGGAAATCGACCACCGCCGCGCGATGAGCCGCCAGCACATCGGCGCGCATCGCCCAGAGCACAGCCTGAATGCGTCCCTCGCCGTCCGCCGCGGTGAAGAGCTGCCGGTACTTGCCCTGCTCGGTCATCAGGTAGCGGAATTGCGGCAGCAGGTTGATGAGATCGACTTTGCCCTCATCCAGCATCGCAGGCATGGTGTTGAAATTCGCCTCGACGGTGACGAAGTCCTTGTCCTCGAGCCCGTGCGCGCGCAGGTTGATGCGCATCGCCGAATCGCCGAATGAGCCGATGGCGTTGGTCGCGACGATCTTGCCGCGCAGATCCTCAATCTTCTGGACCGGGCTGTCCTTGCGCACGACGAAGGTGATCGTCCCATAGCCCGGCACGCCGTCCTGGAACACGTCGGCGATGATCCGCACATCGAGATGCGCGTTGTCGACCGCAAGAGCGACCGCTTCCGGACCGAAGGCCGCGATATCGAGATCGTTGGTCGCCAGCGCGGTGATTTGCGGCGTGGTGCCCTGGAAATGGGTGCTCTCGACATCGTAGGTCTTTCCGAAATTCGGGAAGACATCGGGATGACGATTGTGCAGTTCATCGATGAGCGGCTGCGCATGCGTCGGTGTCGTCACCCAGCCAACGCGCACCTTCCATGGATCGGCGCTCGCACCGCTCGACGCGCCGGCAACGAAAGCAACACTCGCCGAAGCGAGAATCATGGTCCTAAGCTTCATAGCCTGACCTCCCATATTCGATCGTCTTTTGTTGTCGTGACGATCTGGGAGGAGACTAGCACAAGTCCGCGGTGTGTCGCGCTTTCTTAGCCCGGCGCGTTAGCGCGACGGCAGGCCAGGCTTCATTCCGGGATCGAGCTGCATGTCGAAGGCGGTGAGGATCGCGGCGGTGCCCGCATAATTCGCCATCAACGCGACGAGATCGACAAGCGCGCGGCGGCCGAATTGCTCGAGCGCCGCTGCATAGGTTGCCGAGCTCACCTTCCGCGCGCCGAACATCTCGCGGCCGAGCGCGATGATCGTCGCATCGGCGGGATCGACGCCATTCAGCGGCGCGCGGTTGCGGATTACATCGATCAGCGCCGGCGCGATGCCTTCCTTCAACGCTTCGGGCTCATGCGCCGCCCATTCGAACTGGCTGTCGCATTCGCGAGCCGTGGTGAGGATGGCAACCTCGCGCACGCGACCGCTGAAGCCCGCCTCGTAACGCAGATAATAATTCACGGGCCGCGAAATCTTCGAATAGGTCGGCGAATGCAGCTGAATGCCGCTCGGACCGCGCAAGCCGCGGATCGCGCCGTTCCCGCCTTTGACGATGCGGTCGTACGAGGCCTGTGTCTCGGCATCCATCTCGGCGCGCCGGGGCAGCGGCAGGCGATTTCCCGATTCCGGGTCGATGTCGCTCGGATAGTCGGTCATGTTTTCCTTCCTTTTGGTCGCTCGCGGCGACTATAGCGGAAACGAGTCGCGCCTTTAGGACGTTGAGGGAAAATGATACGCAATTTCTCCGATCACGCAGCCAATGAGCGGACGTTTCTCGCCTGGACGCGCACCGGCCTTGCTGTCATCGCTTTCGGCTTTGTCATCGAGAAATTCAATGTGATGGTCGAAGCGGTCGCCAACACCGCCTCGGCCGCAGCAGCTCAAAAATTGTTGATCGAAAGGCTGGCCGCGCCGCTTGGCCGCTATGACGGCATGGCGCTGATCCTGGTCGGCATCGGCCTGATCATTATCGCCGGCATCCGCTACGCCCACACGGCGCGGCTCATCGATCGGCAGGAATTCGTGGTCGCCGGCAGCGGCCGGACCGAGATGTTGCTGACCGTCATCCTCGCCCTGCTCGCGAGCGGCTTCTGCCTTTTCGTAGCGTTCACATGACTTAAGCTTTGCTACTTAAGCTTTGCTTTCGCCCGCCGTACGGGTAGGCTTGTTGGAAATATAGGCCTTAGACAACAATTAGGGCCGGCGCGGGAACTCCCGCCAACGGTCCGTGGATCCAAAGGGGCAACAAGCCCCGACAACGGGACTATGGGGGAAACGCATGTCTTTCTTGAGCAAGGATCGCACCATCGCTCCATCGGGTTACAGCCGGTGGTTGATTCCGCCGGCGGCGCTGTGCGTCCATCTCTGCATCGGCGAAGCTTACGCGTTCAGCGTGTTCAACCTGCCGATGACCAAGCTCCTTGGCATCTCGCAATCGACGCCCGCCGATTGGAAGCTGACCGATCTCGGTTGGATCTTCAGCCTGGCGATCTTCTTCCTCGGCGCCTCCGCGGCCGTACTCGGTCGCTGGGTCGAGGAAGGCGGTCCGCGCAAGGCGATGTTCACCGCCGCTCTCTGCTTCGGCGGTGGCTTCATCGTTTCCGCGATCGGCATCTACGTCCATAACATATGGATCGTCTATCTCGGCTACGGCGTGATTGGCGGCATCGGCCTGGGCATCGGCTACATCTCGCCGGTCTCGACCCTGATCAAATGGTTCCCCGATCGGCCCGGCATGGCGACCGGCATGGCGATCATGGGCTTCGGCGGCGCGGCTTTCATTGCCGCGCCGCTTTCGGTTTGGCTCATGGGGCGCTTTACGACGCCGACGCATATCGGCGTCGCCGAAACCTTCATCGCGCTCGGCATCATCTATTGCTTCTTCATGATGGTCGGTGCGTGGATCGTGCGCGTACCCGCACCCGGCTGGGCGCCCGAAGGTTGGGTCGCACCGGCGCAGCCGAAGAAGCTCGTCACTACCAAGAACGTCTATGTCTACGAGGCGCTGAAGACACCGCAATTCTGGCTGATCTGGTGGGTGCTGTGCCTCAACGTCACCGCCGGCATCGGCGTGCTCGGCCAAGCGTCGGCGATGAGCCAGGAGATGTTCGCGGGCCGCGTCACCGCCGCGACGGCCGCCGGTTTCGTTGGCCTGATGAGTCTCTTCAACATGGCTGGCCGCTTCTTTTGGGCGTCGACCTCCGACTACGTCGGACGCAAGAACACCTATTTCACCTTCTTCGTCCTGGGTGCCGTGCTCTACGCGTTTGTGCCGTATACGGGCTCGAGCGGCAGTCTCGTGCTGTTCGTTTGCGCCTACGCCATCATCTTCAGCATGTATGGCGGCGGCTTCTCGACCGTACCGGCTTATCTCCGCGATATGTTCGGCACGCGGTATGTCGGCGCGATCCACGGCATGCTCATCACGGCATGGTCGATGGCCGGCATCTTCGGTCCGGTGCTGGTCAATTACATCCGGCAATGGAATGTCGATCACGGCGTGCCGGCGGCGCAAGCCTACAACGTCACCATGTACGTGATGGCGGTGCTGCTGATCATTGGCTTCGTCTGCAATTTCTTCGTCAAGGATGTCGACCAGCGGCATCACATGACGGCAGCCGATGAAGCCGCACACCAGGCCGCGGCCTGAGCGCGCGAGAAGGAGAAGCACTCATGGCTGATCAACAAGGCACGTCAGGCAACGGGCTCAAGCTGACCCTCGCCTGGCTGTTCGTCGGTATTCCCCTGGCTTGGGGCGTGATTGAGACCTGCATCAACGCCCTGCCGCTCTTCAAATAGAGCAGCGGCGCCGAATGCCGTTACGCGGCGTGCGTCGTTGAAGCCGACGTCGCCGCGTTACCGGCGAACCGGGGAGAATTGCGCGCCCTTTCCGGGCTGAAAATACTCAGCTCGCGATAACACCCGCGAGCGCGGCCTTGGCGACGATCACGTCTTCTTCGATCTTCGCGCCGCCCGCAGCCACGCCGCCGATCACCTGCCCGTCGACGATGATCGGAAAGCCGCCGGGCACGTTGGTGAAGTCGCCGTCCATACGGATTTGCATCGAGAGCACGTTCGCTTCCGGCGCGTAGCCGGTGGGCAGGCGCTGCGAGGCCGAGGTGATCGCCTTCTTGATCGTGGTGCGGCCCGAGAAGAAGCGCGCGCCGTCCATCATCAGAAAGCTGATGAGCTGACCACTGGCATCGACCACGGCGAGGCTGATCTTCACGCCGATCTCATTGGCCTTGGCGATGCCGGCCGCGAGCATCTTCATGCTGGCCTCGTGGGTAATGCGATGGGTCGCGACGAAATCAGTCATATCTGCCTCCCGGAATTTGCGCCGATGCTAGCAACGCGGTGGCGCGCTGGCCATGGCAAGGGCGCGCCTGTATCGTGACGCCATCGCGTAAAAGCCCGGTCCTTTGGGAGGATAGTATGAAGCGTTTGATGGCCGGTAGCTTGGTGCTCGCGGCGGTTGCTTTGATGAGCATCGGCGCCGCGCGGGCCAACGACAAGCTGACCGTCGGTAAAGCCTCGCCCACCTCTTCGCCGATGCTGCCGGTCGATGTCGGCGTGAAGAGCGGCATCTTCGCCAAGCATGGGCTCGACGTTGAGGTTCAGAATTTCAGCGGCGGCGGCAAGATGCATCAAGCGGCGGCGGCCGGCGCGATCGATATCGGCGTCGGCGCCGGGCCCGAGCTGGCGCTGATCGCCAAAGGCTCGCCCGAGATCGCGATCGCCAACGTCGTCGGTCCCCCGACCTTCCTCGGCGTCGCCGTACCCGCCGATTCGAAAGCCAAATCTCTCGCCGATTTGAAGGGCACCAAGATCGCCGTGTCGAGCAACGGCTCGTTCACCTTCTGGCTCGCCCAGCAATTGGCGAAGAAGCAAGGCTGGGGCGAGAAAGACATCACGATCGTCGCCAACGGCAGCGAGCCTGCGACCGTCGTCGCCGCGTTCCGTACCCATAACGTCGATGCCGATATCATCCCGACGTCGCTGACCTTCCAGATGGAGGACAAGAATGAGGGCAAGCTCCTCGCGCCGGTATCGAGTTACATGGGGAATACCAGCGCCGGCACGATATTCGCCGCGACGAAGCTGGTGCAATCCAATCCCGACGCGATCAAGCGCTTTCTCGCCGGCTGGTTCGAAACCATCGACTTCATGCACAAGAACAGAACCGAGACGATCAAGATCGGCATGGGCATGACCGGTTTCACCGAGGCCGTGCAGACGAAGGAGTATGATCTCACCATCGGCATGTATAGCCAGGACGGCAAGTTCGATGCCGAGACGCTGAAGAACCTCCAGGAATCCTTCACCGACCTGAAACTGGTCGACAGCCCGCCCGATATGTCGAAGCTATACACGGAAGCGTACTTGCCGAAGAATTAAGGAGGCCCACGTCGTGCGCCGTACATTGCCCAGCCGCATCGGGAGCTTCAGTCCCAACAAGCTGAAGCTTGGTCTCTTCGGCAGCAATTGCTCGGGCGGGCGGGCGGCGACGCGAGTGCCCGAACGCTGGTCGGCGAGTTGGGAGGACAATCTCAAGCTCGCGCAGCTCGCCGACGCGGCCGGCATGGATCTCATGCTGCCGATCGGCCGCTGGCGCGGCTATGGCGGCGAGACCAATTTCGAAGGCGCGAGCTGGGAGACCGTCACCTGGGCTTGCGGTCTCCTCGCCCAGACGCAGCGTCTCAACATCTTCGGCACCGTGCACGCGCCGCTGGTTCATCCGGTCTATGCAGCGAAGCAATTCGTCACCGCCGATCACATCGGTCGCGGCCGCTTCGGCCTCAACATTGTCTGCGGCTGGAATCAGGACGAGTTCGACATGTTCGGGGTCGATCAGCGCGCGCATGACAATCGCTACGATTACGGCGCCGAATGGTTCGAGGTGATCAAGGCGATCTGGGAGAACGACGCGGATTTCGATTTCACCGGCGCGTTCTTCGAGCTGAAAAACGTGCAAGCGAACCCGAAGCCGCACGGCGACACGCGGCCGCTGGTGATGAACGCCGGGTCGTCACCCGCCGGCCGCGCCTTCAGCGCCAAATCCTGCGATGTGCTGTTCCGCCCGCTGCGCTCGCTCGAAGCGGGCGCGCAGGAGGTGAACGAGACGATCGCGGCAGCGCGCGCGCATGGACGCGAGATCGGCGTTTACGGCAACGGCTATGTCGTCTGCCGCAAGACACGGCGCGAGGCCGAGGAATATCACCGCTATTACGCGGAAGAGATGGGAGATTGGGACGCGGTCGACCGGCTGATCAGCATCAACCAGATCCACTCGCAATCTTATTCGGCGGAATTCTTCAAAGCGTTCCGCATCCGCTTCGCCGCCGGGCATGGCGGTTTCCCGATGGTCGGCGATCCCGATGATGTCGCCAATACGCTGGCGCAGATCAGCGCCGCCGGATTCAGCGGCATGTGCTTCTCCTTCGTCAATTACCTCGACGAATTTCCCTTCTTCCGCGACGAGGTCCTGCCGCGGCTGAAGCGGCTCGGCCTGCGCGAACCCCGAAACGCCTAGAACGCGGCGCTAGACCTGCATCTGCCGCAGGGCGATCCCACGTCAAAATTATACCTCAATCTCATGTTATTTTGTATAATATTGACATTGAAAATTTGTGAATAAGGTTATGGCCCCTCCACCCCGTCCGCCGGGTCAATCGATCCTGACCATGGCGGCGCTGACCGAAGACCGTCATCGCCCAACAATCCGCGCGTCCGCGCTGGTGTTCGAGGATCCTGCCTCGCGCGACCTCCAAGAGCATCTGGAACGCGTGGCGCCGAGCAACGCCAATATCCTCATCGTCGGCGAGACCGGTACCGGCAAAGAATTGGTCGCACGCTTCATCCACCAGGGCAGCGCGCGGCGCGACGGCCCGTTCGTCGCAGTGAATTGCGGCACCTTCGTCGAGACGCTGGTCGAGGCCGAGTTGTTCGGCCACGAGAAAGGCGCCTTCACCGGCGCCACCGCCAGCAAAGCCGGCTGGTTCGAAGCCGCGAGCGGCGGCACGATCTTCCTCGACGAGATCGGCGACCTCGCCCCTGCCCTGCAGGTGAAGCTGCTGCGCGTGTTGCAAGAGCGCGAGATCGTGCGCGTCGGTTCGCGCCAGCCGGTCGCGATCGATGTACGCGTCATTGCCGCAACCAATATCGATCTCGAACAGGCGGTGCGGCTCGGCCGTTTCCGCCAGGATCTCTTCTATCGCCTCAATGTCGCGCGGATCGATCTGCAGCCACTGCGCGACCGCCCGGGCGATATCCTGCCGTTGGCCGAGCATTTCCTCGCCTCCTATGCCGCGGAGCAGAACCGGCCCGAGTTGCGCATCGGGCAAGAGGCCTCGCGTCAACTCCTCGCCTATCTCTGGCCCGGCAATATCCGCGAACTCGAGAACGTCATTCATCATGCCGTGATCGTTGCGCAAGGCGCCGCCATCGCTGCCGCCGATCTCAGCTTGTCGCGTCATGGCATGCGGACCGGCGAGGTGCCCGATCCGGAAGCTGACGCCCTCGTCACCGTGTTCCGCCGCCTGTTCGATCAGGACAGCGCGTCACTCTACGATCACGTGACGGAGAAGCTTGTCCGCACCGCCCTCGACCATTGCGAGGGCAATCAGGTGCAGACGGCGCGCCTCCTCGGCATCAGTCGCAATGTATTGCGGTCTCACCTGACGCGGATCGGCATCCTTGCCGCCCGCGCCAAGAAGATCACCGAGGAACCGGACGCTCAACCGCCGAACAGCGCCGGATAGCGGGCCACATCCTCGCTGAAAGGATCCACGAACGCCGGCTCGCTGCCGGCATCCTTCATCAGCATGCGCACGATACGCTCTTTCAGCCGGGCGAACCGCGCGGAGCCGCGGTCGCGCGAATGCGCCCACTCGATCGGCAGGATGCCGCGCACGCGGCCGGGGCTTGGCTCCATCACCACGATCTTGTCGCTGAGATAGACCGCCTCTTCGATATCGTGCGTCACCATCACGATGGTGATGCCCTCGCGCCGCCACAGGCTGAGCAACTGCTCCTGCATGTAGGCGCGCGTTTGTGAATCGAGCGCGCCCAACGGCTCGTCCAGCAGCAACACCTTGGGCTGACTAACCAACGCCCGCGCAATCGCGGCCCGCTGGGCCATGCCGCCCGACAATTGATGCGGATAGGCGCGCTCAAACCCGGCGAGCTGAACGCGCTTGAGCTGCTCGGCCGCGATCCGCTTGCTCATGGCAGCCGGCGTGCCGCTGGCGTCGAGACCGAGCGCGACGTTCTGCTCAATCGTCAGCCAGGGCAGCAAGCGCGCCTCCTGAAAGACGATGCTGCGATCCGCGCCCGGCCCGGCGACGCGCTCGCCTTCGAGGAGGATATCGCCGCGATAGTCGGCATCGAGGCCGATGATCAACCGCAGCAAGGTCGACTTGCCGCAGCCGGAGGCGCCGAGAATGGTGACGAACTCACCCGGCTCAACCGTGAAAGAGACATCGTCGAGCGCCAGCAAGGTTGAACCATTCACGCAATAGCTTTTGCTGACGCCACGGATCTCGAGCGAAAGATTGGAACGCATTGCTTCCTCCTTCTGGTCAAGCACATTGGTCATTGGTGGATGCCGCGCCACGACATGAGGCGCCGTAAGCCGAACGTAAAAATCCGATTGAGCGCGTAGCCGATGATCGCGAGCGTCAGCGCGCCGACGATGACGATATCCATGCGGAACTGCTCGCGGCCTTCGGCGAGATAGATGCCGAGACCGCGACCGAACCCCATTGCGTATTCCGCGCCGACCGTACCAATCCACGCGCCGATCAACGACAATTCGATGCCGACGGCGATCGCCGGCAGGCTGGCCGGCAGCAACACGCGCAGCAGCCGCGTGCGGCGCGATAATCGCAGCACCTCGGCAAGCTCGCGGTACTGGGGCGATAGATCGCGCAAGCCTTGCAGCGTATTGAGCGCCATCGGGAAGAACGCCGAGAGCGCGATGAAGACGAGCTTCGCTGCTTCGCCATTGCCGAACCACGCGGTCAGCAATGGTATCCAGGCAAAGAGGGTGATCTGTCGCACCGCGTTGAACGACAGGCCGAACAGCCGTTCCCCAACCGGTGACAGCCCCATCACGAAGCCGAAGACGATGCCGAGACTAGCGCCGATGGCGAAGCCCGCGAGCATGCGGCCGATGCTAACCGCCAGCGCCGGCCACAGCAGGCGCCCGTTCGGATCATCGAAGGCCACGGCCACCGCGCGTTCGGGTGCGACCAGCAGGCGGCTGTCCACCCACCCGCTGTGGCTCAACGCGAACCAGGCCGCGATGAAGAGCGCCGGCGCCACGAGACCGCGCCGCACCGCCGGCGAGAACAAAGCATCGATGCTCATGCCGCCCGCCAGCGCTGCAAACGGCGCTCGACATGCCGCAAGCTGCGATCCATGAGGAAGCCGATCGCGCCGATCAAGATCATGCCGACGAGCACGACGTCGATCTGGAATAGCGTACGACCCCAGTTCATCAGGTAACCGATGCCCGCCGTGTCGGCGAGCATTTCGACGATAACCATCGCAATCCAGGCATGGCTGAGCGCGAGACGGACGCCGCTGAAGATACTCGGCAGCGCGCCCGGCACCACGACACGCCACAGCATCGTCTTCCGGCGCAAGCGGAAGGCGTGCGCCATCTCGAGATGCTGCGGCGACAGATTGCGGATGCCGTTCGAGGTATTGAGCGCAATCGGGATGAAGCACGCCTTGGCGATGATGACGTAGTTGAGGGTCTCGCCGAGGCCGAAGATCAGCATCAGGAACGGCAGCCAGCCGAGCGACGGTACCTGTGCGATGGCCCGAAGGCTCGGCCCGAGATAATCCTCGAGCCGCTTCGCGCGCCCGAGCGCGACGCCGAGCGGCAGCCCGATCGCCGTGCCGATGGCGAAGCCGACCGTGATCCGCCGCAAGCTGATCGCGAGACCTTCGACGATGTCGCCGCCGGTGACGAGATCGGCGAAGGTTGCGGCGACCGTGACGGGGCTCGGCAAGATCTGCGGCGCCAGCCATCCCGCGCTCGTCGCGATCTGCCACAGCAGCAACAGAGCGAGCGGCACGAGCCACGGCAGCACGGCATTCGCCAGCGTGGCGAACGTCCTGCCCGGCCGATCCCGCCGGGCCGCTCGCGGCTGTGCGAGCGAGACCAGCGCCAGGCGCGGTACCGCTCCCGCGGCGAGGCTAATTGGACGCGACCGTGCCATCTTTGCTCCGCGCCGGCCAAGATTGCGTGAGGTTCAGACTGGCGAATGCCGCGTCCTGGTATTTCGTGTCGATCCATTGGGCGAGATCGACGTCCTTGCGGATGAGCTTCTCGCGCTTGGCGAAATCGATACCGTCCTGATATTGCCCGCGGAAGAAATCGTCGAGCCGCGGATCCAGCCGGTCATGCAGCGTTTCGCCGGCATACTCGTCGCGCAGCGCGGCGAGCGGAACGCCGGACTTCGCCCAGATCTGCAGCGCCTCTTCGCGGTTTTCAGGCTGCGACACCCATTGCGCCGCCTTGACGAAAGCACCCACGATCTTCTGCGTCGTCTCGGGATATTTCACGGCGAAGGCTTCGGTCACGACGAACGAGCTCGGCCCGGTCGCGCGCGGATTGTCGTGCTGCGAGGTGTAGATGATGCGCACCAGGCCCTGGTCGCGCAGCTGCAATAGCGACACGGTCCCGAACGACGCATCGGCGCTGCCGGCGGCGAGCGCGGCCATCTGATCCGCCTGTTTCAGATCGAGGATTGTGACGTCGTTTTCGCTGAGGCCGTTGGCCTTCAGCGCCTCGAGCAGCGACCAATGCAAGATGGTCGCTTTCTGAAGCGTGACACTATAACCCTTCAGGTCCTTGATGCTTTGGATCGGCAATCCCGTCCGCACGGCGGCATAGATATTCGTGCCGCCGCCCGAAAGAATGATTTTCGTCGGCAAGCCGTTGGCGCGCGCGATGATGCTCGGTAGCGAGCCGTATTGCGCAAAATCGAGCTGGCCGTTGGCGAGCGCTTCGTTGATCGCCGGCCCCGTGCCGGTGAAATAATTCCAATCGAGCTTCGTTGTTTCTCCGACCGCTTCCTGCACGAAGCCTTTGATATGCGCGATCGAGATGAGCTGAGTGCCAACCTGTTGGCCGTAGCCCGAGCCGACGGCACCGAAGTGAACGACCGCCGGCGGAGTCTCGGCCGCCGCGGCGGCACCCAGGGAAAACGCGAGCGCAATGAGGGCGCTGCGTGCAACAACACGCACAGACATGGATATCTCCTCCAACGCCGCTTAGTGCGGCGTGGTCAATTTGCATGAGTAATCGACCTTGCGGGTCGCGCGTGTTTCCGGCGTCCAACCGATCGCGCGGCGATAGCTGCCGAGCAGGGCGCCTTCCTCGAGAACGCTTTCGTCGACCGCGACCGGATTCTCCGAATCATGCGCCACGAAAAGCGCATCGACCGGGCAATAGAGTTCGCACATGAAGCAGGTCTGGCACGAGCTCTGGCGCGCGATCACGGGCGGACCGTCCGGCGTGGCATCGAAGACATTCGTCGGACAAGCGGCGACGCAGATATTGCAGCCGGTGCAGCGACTAGCGCTGACGAGCTCGATCATGCTGCCACCTCTTTCGTCTGACGCCCCGCCGCGCGGCGCGAGCTGACCCACACTTCGTCGAGACCGCCGCATGCCAGGTAATGCCGCTGATTGACGTCTTGCCTGGGGAAATCCTCGCGCTTATGCATGCCGCGCGTCTCGCTGCGCGCGAGGGCGCTGCGATACATCCAGCGCGCGGTCGCGAGCATCGCCGCGGCCTCGCGGGCCTGGACCTGCTCTTCCGGTAACGACGCATCGGCTTCACGCACCTCGCGCCACGCCCTATCGAGACGCACGAGCGATTGCGTCAGCACGTCGCCGGTGCGGAAGTAGTTCTTGTCGTACGGGTGAACTTCCGCCTTCACGACGGCTGCGACCTTGCTCGGGTCGTAGCGATAAGCGCCGCTCGACCGCAGCGCCACTTTCGCAGCGCCCTGAACCCGACGCGGTGCTGCCGCGATGCCGCTCTGACGGGCGTAATCCGCCGCGCCCGCACCGGCAAAGAAGCCGGACGACATCGCCCAGGCGGCGTTATGGCTGCCGCCGCCGGTGAAGCCGCCGCAGATCAACTCTCGCGTCGCCGCATCGCCGGCCGCGTAAAGACCGGGAACCGAGGTCGCGCAGGTATCGTCGACGATCCGCAGACCGCCCGTCCCGCGCACAGTGCCTTCAAGACGCAAGGTTACGGGGAAGCGTTGTTTGAACGGATCATGGCCCGCACGATCGAACGGCAGGAAGAAGTTCGGCTGCGCCCCGCGCATCGCGGTCTGCGCGCCCTCGTCGGCGCGATCGAGGATTGCATAGACACGCTGCTTCAGCAGAGTCTTCGCAATCACCGAGCGGTGATGCCCCGACGCGCCTTCGATCACGCTCCCGTCTTCATAAAAGAAGGTGGCCCAGTTGTAGAACAGCGTCTTCGTCACCGACGAGAATTCGGGCGCGATCGCATAGGCATTTGAGAATTCCATGCCCGAGAGCTCCGCGCCCGCTTCGGCGCCAAGCAGCAAACCATCGCCGGTCAGCGGATTGCAGCCGAGCGCCTTGCTGAGAAAGGCGCAGCCGCCGGTCGCGATCACCACCGCCTTGGCACGCACCGTCCAACTCTCGTGTTGTTGCCGCCGGACGCCGCGCGCGCCGGCGACGGCACCATGCTCATCGACCAGCAACTCGAGCGCCGGGCTGTGATCGAGAATGCGGACGCCGCTTTCCTTCACGCGGCGGCGCATCAGCCGCATGTATTCCGGTCCCTTCAGATTGTTGCGCCGTTCGTTGCCGAAATCGTCGACCGGGAACGGATAGCCCCATTCCGCCAGCGTATTGATGGAATCGTAGGTGCGATCGAGGACGCGGCGCATCCAGGAACGATTGGCAAGAAAACCGCCGAGCGCGTCGCGGCTCGCCATCGCTTTCTCGCGCGCCGCTTTCTCGGGCTGGATGTACCACACACCTGTCCCTGCCGCCGCCGTCGCGCCGGAACTGCCGCAATAACCCTTATCAACAAGGACAACGCGTGCCTTGTTGGCGGCCGCACTGCAGGCGGCCCATGCCCCGGCGGGGCCGCCGCCGATGACGAGAACGTCGACGTCGAATTCGATCGAGCTGGTGATGCCGTTGGTCATCGCCTGTCCTTCTGTTGAGCTCCTCCGCGGCGTGCCGTAGCGTGCCGCGCTCTCTCATCAGCAGGATGCGTGCCAACTGCAGAATGCGCGGAAAACCGCGCGTTGGAAAATTCGAATCGCGGCCAAGCTGTTGCATAGACAACAGGGCATCAACAGCGACTGTTGATGCATAAACAACAATTTCAGACTTACGACAGAAACGTAAGTGAACCCGGAATCAGTCACGGCCGGGAATCAAATCGCGGCCAGGACCGGGCCGGCCGCGATGTAGAATCAGTCAAGGTGACTGATCAGACGAAGACGATGCCGAGTCCCGTTCCTATGCTTGCGCTCCAGGCATCTTCGCCTCAATCTTCGCTGGGCGTCGGATATCCCTTGCGCCGCTTGAAGTCGGCGATGCGCTCTTTGACCAAACGCGAGAGCGGCAGGTCGATGCCGGTCGAGACCGCCTCTTGTAAAACGATGCGCATGTCCTTCTCGGCCCAGGGCGTCGGTCGCTCGTCGGCGCGCGCGCTGAGCGAGAAATTCTCGGCGCTCGAATGGGTGAGCGCGTGGCGCAGCTTCTCGGCATCGATGCCGAGCGCCTCGCCGAGACGCAGCCCTTCGTCATTCGCGGTCATGCACGCCCAGAGGATGAGATTGTTGACCATCTTTCCCACCTGCCCCGCACCGAACGGGCCGAGATGGAAGATGTCGGACGCAAAAGAGCGCAGCACCGGCTGGCACGCCGCGAACGCCGCTTCGTCGCCGCCGCCGAGAACCAGCATCGTGCCGGCTTCGGCAAAAGGCTCGCCGCGCGTCAGGGCCATGTCGATGAGCACCACACCGGTGCCTTCGAGCCGCCGCGCGAGATCCTTCGCGAAAGACGGCGCGACGGTCGAGCCCATCCCCACGATCAGTCCGGGCCGCGCCGCTTCGCGAATACCGTCCGCGCCGAACACCGCGCGCTCGACCTGCGCATCGAAGCCGACAACGATCAGCACCGCGTCGCTTTGCGCCGCGAGATCGCGCGGTGTCGCGGCGATGCTCGCGCCGAGCGCGGCGACGCGCTCGCAGGCTTCTGCCGAAACATCGTAACCGGCAACCGTGAAACCCTTGGCGATAAGATGCCGCGCCATCGGCCGGCCCATCGCCCCCAGACCCAGAATGCCGATCCGCTTCGGCGTTTCCAGCATGATTTTCTATTCCCTCGACCAAACCCTCAGTGCAAACCCGTCACCAGCACCATCGAGATCGCCGGCACGTAGGTAATAATCAGCAGCGCTACGAAATTCACCAGCACGAACGGAATGACGCCGCGATAAATCGTCCCAAGCGGCAGCTCGAAAATCGCGCGCGAGGCGAAAAGGTTGAGTCCGAAGGGCGGCATATAGAGGCCGATGCTGAGATTGACCGCCATGATGATGCCGAAATGGATCGCGTTGATCCCCGCAGCCTGAACCACCGGCAGCAGCAGCGGCGTCAGGATGAGGATCGCCGCCGGCGGCTCGAGAAAGCTGCCGGCGACCAACAAGCCGGCATTGACGAGAAGCAGCGTCTCCCAGGCCGGCATATGCATCGCCTCGATCGTGCTGATCATGTGCTGAGGAATGCCGCTCGTGGTCATCAGCCAGGAATAAATCCCGGCTGCGGTGACGATGATCAGGATCTGCGAGATCAGGAACACGGAATTGACGACGATGCGCCATAGATCGGCGACGGTGATTTCGCGGTAAATGAACATGGCGACGAACAGCGAATAGACGACTGCAACGCCCGCAGCCTCCGTCGGCGTGAACACGCCGCCATAGATGCCGCCGAAGATCACGACGACCGTGCCGATCGCCCAGCTCGCCTCGCGCGTGGTCCGCCAGATATTCTTCCAGCGCGCCGGTGCCGAGAGCGGCACCATCTTGATGCGCGCGTAGGCAAGCACATAAGCCGCGTCGACAATGCCGAGGAGGATGCTCGGCAGGATACCCGCGGTGAACAGCCGCACCGCCGATTGCTGCGCGGTCATCGCATAAAGAATCATCGAGATCGACGGCGGGATGATGACCGCGACCGCGCCTGAGGACGTGATCAAGCTGACCGAGAACCGCTCGCCATAGCCGTGGCTGGTGAGCGAAGGAAAGAGCAGCCGCCCGACCGCGACGACGGTGCCGACGGAGGTGTGGGCCATGGCGCCGAAGAGCTCGGACGACGCAACCGTCGTCACTGCAAGCGAGCCGCGCACGCCGCCGATGATCGAGACGACCCAATCGACGACCCGGCGTGCGATGCCGCCCTGCCCCATGATCTCGCCGGCGAGGACGAAGAACGGCACGGCGAGCAGCGGGAAATTGTCCAGGCTGCCAAACATGTAGGTCTGGAACGCCTGGGTCGGCACATGGGCGATGAACAGCACCGCCACGAGCGACGTCAGGATGAGCACGACGAAGATCGGCAGGCCGAGGACGAGAAGGAGCCCCGGGAGGACGAAATAAACGAAGGTCTCGGCTGACATGCGCCGCTCAATCCCTTCAGCGGCTAATCGGCGACATCGCCGGGGCGATCGGCTCGCGCGTTGACCCGAAGCAATAATCGTAGGGCAATCAACAGTGCCATCAGCGAGAGGCCCAGCGGCAGCATCGCCTGCGGAATGACGAGCGGGATGTTCGCCGCCTGGCTCCGCTGATCGAAGCGCGCCAGCATGGCGATCGCGGGCCAGGCGAAGATCGCCACCGCCAGGCTGGTTGCGATCGTGACGATTTCGGCGAACAGTTCGAGCGCCCGGCGGATCGGCGGCGGGAACAGCGAGACGATCACGTCCATCCGGATATGCTTGCCGCTCCACCCGACCAGCCCCGCGCCGAGAAACACGCAGGCGATCATCAGGAAGAGCATGACCTCCTCGGCCCATTGCAGCGACACGGAAAAGAAATAGCGGCCGATGATGTTGGCAAAATTGATAACGACGCTGGCGACAAGCAGCACCGCCGCGACGATCCGAACCGCCCCGAGAAGACTATCGATGCCGCGACGGATCGTCTGCACGGAATCACTTCCGGTGTCGTGCCGCGCTCAATATTTCGCGGCGACGCTTCGAACCTTCTCCAGCATGTCGTGGACGGCCGGTTGCCCCTTGGTGACCTCGTCGGCCACCGCGCTCAGCGTCTCTTTCATTTTGGCGATGTCTTCCGTTCCGAAGCGATGGACGACGCCGCCCATCGCGGTCCAGTCCTTTTCGAGCTGCTTCGAGAAATCGACCTGCCAGGCCTGCGCCTTCGGCTCGATCTCGCGGCCGGTGTCGATCACCAGCTTTTGCAGGTCGGGCGGCAGGGTGTCGAGCCACGGCTTGCTGACGACGGCGATCGCCACGATCATGGCGTCGTTGGTGACCGTGATCGTCTTCACCAGATCGACCATCTTGAACGACACGAAAACCGAGGTGCCGCTGATCGTCCCGTCGATAGTGCCTTGATCGAGCGCCGGCATCACTTCGGACAGCGGCATCGCGATGCCGGTGGCGCCGAGCTTGCTCATCTTGGCGCGCTCGAGATCCGTGCCGTTGATGCGAAGCTTTTTACCGTTGAAATCCGCGAGCGTCAGGATCGCGTGTTTCGCCGCATAGTTGGACGCGCCATTGTTGAGCGTCGCCATGCCGACCATGTTCTTCGAGGTCACGAAATCGAGCATCATCTTGCGCAGCTCGGGATCGTGGATTGTCGCGGTCGCTTGCGCCTCGTCGCGGAAGAGCATGGGCGAGCTGAAGACCCCATAACGCGGATCCACGCCGACGAAGAAATCGACCGGCCCGAGATAGGCCTGGATCGTGCCGAGCTGCACGCCTTCGATTTCGCGCGGGATGGGTCCGAGCTGGCTGTTCGGGTAGACCTGCACCTCGATGCGGCCCTTCGAGGCTTGCTCGAGCGCCTCTTTGTAGAATTTCAAATACTGGTGCTGGGTCTCGTTCATGGTCGCGGTGCCGAATTTCATGACGAAATCCGCTGCCGCGGCCGGCCTTGCGGCTCCAAATGTGCCGAGCATCAAAAACGAAGCCGCCACACTGATGAGCCGGCCAGCCGACAAGCGCTGCGATATCACGCGCATAAAGTTCCTCCCGTTGTCATTTGAGCCGTTCGAGCGGCGTTTTCGTCACTATACCCTAATACAACCAGACCGCGAAATCGCTCTCTGGCCTTCGTCCGGCGTCAGGATAGAATTGCCCGAGAATCGAAGGGGGGCGCGCTGCGAGTTCGCGCCTGGAGGAAAGACGCTTGGGCGCAGGGACAGGCGAAGCCGCAAAAGGCGATTGGTCTGAGCTTTTCCGCGACGGGCGCGGGCTTTATTCGGTATTGATCATCGGCGGCATCGCGATGAACGCGACCCAGATGCTGGTCATCGCCATCATCATGCCGACCGTGGTTCACGATATCGGCGGCGCGGCCTATTACACCTGGGCCGCGATGCTCTACACCATCGGCTCGATCGTCGGCTCTTCCTCGACCGGTGTGATCTGGTCACGCCTCGGCGCGCGCAAAGGCTACACGCTCGGCGCCAGCGTGTTGGCGCTCGGCACGCTCGCCTGCGCCCTCGCACCCGATATGCTGAGCCTGATCGCGGCGCGCGGCATCCAAGGCTGGGCCGGCGGCCTGGTCTCGGGCGGTGGCACGGCGCTGATCGCCAGTCTTTATGACGCGCGCCTCAGGACACGCATCCTCGCGATCTCGCAGGGCACGTTCACCTGCTGTCATCTCGGCGGACCGGTGGTCGGCGGGCTTTTCGCGGCGATGCATTGGTGGCGCGGCTCATTCTGGCTGATGGCGCCGTTCATGATCGCCTTCGCGATCATCGCGATGATCAAGATCCCGGCTCGGCTCGATACCGAGGCCGAGCGCGGCGCGATCCCACCCTTCCCGTTCTTCCGCCTGACCATGCTGGCGACCGGCGTCTGCGCCGTCGCCGCCATCGGAACAATCGATAACTACATCTGGGAGACGAGCTGTTTCGTGCTCGCCGTCGCGTTGGTCGCGGCGACGTTCCGCCTCGACCGCGAAGCCGGCAACAAACTCTTCCCCTCGCACGCGGTGTCGTTCAAGGCGCCGATCGGGCTCTGCCTCTGGACGCTGACCTTGCACGCCATGGCGCAGACGTCGCTGACACTGTTCCTGCCATTGCTGCTGCAAGTCGTTCACGGCGTGTCGCCGGTCTTCGTCAATTTCGTGACGATCGTGATCTCGTTCTCATGGACCATCGGCACGGTCGCGGTGTCCGGTTGGTCCGGCGCGCGCGAGCGGCTGGCGCTCGGCTTCGGTCCGCTCCTCGCCTTCACCGCGCTGGTCACCATCACCCTCGTCGCGACACAGCCGCAGCTCGCGCTGCTGACCGTCGCCGCAGCGGGTCTGGGCCTCGGCATCGGCATGTACAATGTCCATCTCGTCGCCCGCACCCTCGATCGTGCACCGCAAGGCGAGCAGCGCACCACGGCGGCGGCCCTCAATTCGGTGCGCTCGCTCGGCACCGCGTTCGGCGCCGCCTTCGCGGGCGTGATTGCCAATGCGTCGGGATTGGGCGATGCGACCAATCCGGTCGCCGTCGGCCACGCGGTGTCGGTCGTCTATACATGCTGCTGCCTGCCGTTCGGCGTCGCCGCGCTCTGCGTGCTGCGCTTTATCCGTATCGCGGTGCCGCGCGAGCGGCCAATCGCCGAGGCAGTCGCCAAGTAATCCTGTTGCCCCCGGGCGTGAGATTCCAAGGTAAGCGCCACCCGAGCGCTTAACGTGCAATTCGCAGACGGCCTCTACTTAGGCTTGTAACCGGCAGCAACTCTGAGTAAAACCGATCGACGCATCAATTGGGTTCGGGGGAGCCGCCGTGCGAAACGTGTACATTCTTATTGTCTCGCTTCTCGTTCTCACCAGCATCGTCGCCGCACAGGCCCAGGCCCAGGCCCCGACTCAAAAGGCGCTGGTTGCGCGTGGCGCCTATCTCGTGAAGGCGATCGTCGCCTGCGATGATTGCCACACATCCAAGGACGAGCATTACACGCCCCGGAAGAACCTCGCCTTCGCGGGCGGTGAGGAGTTCGACAGCCCGGTCTTCACCGCCTATTCGCGCAACATTACGCCGGACGTGAATACCGGGATCGGAACCTGGACCGACGAGCAGATCATGCGCGCCATTCGTCAAGGCATCACACGCGAAGGCGACATCATCGGCCCGCCGATGCCGATCGAAAACTTCAACACCATGGCGGACGACGATGCCAAAGCGCTGGTCGCCTATCTGCACACGTTGAAGCCGATCCGCCACGAGAACACCCCGTCGGTCTACAAGATTCCGCTCAAGGCGGCGCCTCCGCCCCAAGTCCAGAGCGCGCCGCCACGGACCGACAAGCTCGCCTATGGCGGCTACATCGTGAACAGCCTTGCCCATTGCATGGAATGCCACACGCCGCCGGGCCCAGATCCCGAGCATCATCGCGGCGCGGGCGGCTTCCCCTTCCCGATCAAGCCGGGCGTGGTCGTGCGCTCGATGAACATCACACCCGACAAAGAAACCGGTATCGGCAATTGGACAGACGCGGAGATCAGGCGCGCCATCACCAGAGGCAAGGACAAGAACGGCAAGCAGCTCGTGCCGATCATGCCCTACGGGCATTTCACGAACATGACGCGCCAGGATGTCGATGACGTCATCGCCTATCTGCGTACGATTCCACCGGTGCACAACGCGGTGCCGCCGAACCCGACGCCCAAGGCGCTGGGTATGGCCGTGCCGAAGACGGGCCTGTTGGCGCATTTTTGACGCCTCGCGTCACATGGCAAGCGTCCGGCATTAAACGATGCACACGCGTCGCGCCGTTCTGATCGGCGCTGGTGTCGCCGCTGGCGTCGGGGTGCTCGCATATTCCTTGTCGCCGCGCCGCTTCGCTCCGACGCGCGCGCTCGGCCCGGCGCCCAGCATGGGCGCAGGCAAGACCGTTTCTGTCGGCTTCCAAGCGGCAGAGCGGCTGACGTCGCTGCCGTGCTTCGGCGACCGCAAGCTGCCGATGTGGACCTTCGCCGAGGGTGCTTGGCCACCCGTCGTCCGTCTCGATCTCGGCGATCGCCTCGAGGCGACGCTTGAGAACCACCTGACGCGCGCCGGTGAATCCACCAGCATTCATTGGCACGGCATCCGCTTGCCGAACGATCAAGACGGCGTCGCCTACATTACGCAGCCGCCGGTCGCGCCCGGCAGTACATGCCGCTATGCCTACACACCACCCGATACGGGCACGTATTTCTTCCATCCGCATTGCGACACCGTCGAGCAGCTCGGGCGCGGCATGGTCGGTATTCTCATCGTCGACGGCGACACCACCGAGCCTTACGATTCCGACACGCTCGTGGTGCTGCGCGATTGGCTCGTCGAACCGGAGGCGATCCAGTTCGATCCGTTCTTCACGCTCGTCGGCGCAGGGCGCGCCGGAACCTACGGACCCTTACGCAGCGCCAACGGCGCGAGCGATCCAGCCATTCCGCTTCCCGCGTCGGGCGATTGCCGGCTGCGCTTGGTCAATGTCGACGCAACGCGCATCATGCAGATCAGCGTCGAAGGCGCGGACGCGGCGATCGTCGCAATCGACGGTCACGCCGTCACGCCTTTCGCACTTTCGACCTGGCCGATGGGCCCGGCGATGCGCGCCGATGTCGTCATTCGCACGCCGCGTGAAGGCGGCGTCGTGAGGCTCATCGACAACTCGGAGCAGCCGCGCGCCGAACTGGCGCGCTTCATCGCCACCGGTACGCCGCTGCGCAAAACTGCTTTCGATCCGGCGCCGTTGCGCCAGGCGACCGTTCCGGAACCCGATCTCAACAACGCGACACGGCTGACCTTTGCGCTCGACGTGACGGACGCCGAAAAGGCCCTCAACGCCGCGACCGGCGAGACGGTCGCCGCCGGGGCCGCGGGTTTCGCCGGCGTCGATGTCGGCTCTCTATGCTTGAGCCAGGCACCCTTCTGGACCGTCAACGGGAGGCTCTGGCCCGAGGTGACCGACGCGGCCAAGAACGGCGGCGTCAACGTCGCCCCGCTTGCTTCGCTCGAGCGCAACCGCAGCTACATCTTCGAGTTCATCAACAACACGCCATTCACCCATCCGGTCCATCTCCACGGCTTTGCGTTCACCGTGCTGAGCGCGAGCAAGTTCGCCCGTCCGGTCCACATTGCCGATACGGTGTTGTTGTTGCCGCAAGAGCGCGTCGAATTCGCCTTCCTCGCCGACAATCCTGGCAACTGGATGCTCCATTGCCATGTCATCGAGCATCAAGAATCGGGCATGATGGGATATATTCGGGTCGCCTGAGTTCGTCGGATATACGGCTCGACTATCCTCGTTCAAGCTTAAAAAGCTCGATCAGCAACGCTCGCGGTGGTAAGCCAGTGTCCGGCTGATCGGGCGGGAGGCGACTATTCTCGAAGCGGCCATATCCATCCTCGCGGGGCTCGGGCTGTTCTTTATCGGGGTCAGGGACCTCGGTGCCAATATGAGCCAACTTGCCGGGCGGACTTTGCGGCGCTGGGTCGCGCGCTCGACCGGTAACTATATGCTGAGCGCGCTGATCGGAACGATTTCCGGCGCGCTCACCCAAAGCACCAACGCGATCATCGTGATCTTGATGAGTCTGGCTTCGGCCGACCTCATGTCGGTCAAGCGCGCCAAGCCGATCCTTGCCTGGGCCAATATCGGCACTGCCGCGCTGGTGTTGCTGGCCGCCGCAGATATCAAGATCGTCGTCTACGCGCTCGTCGGCATCGCCGGCCTCTGCTACTACGCGAAGCTCGATCGCTCGGCACGTTGGCGGCCGCTGGTATCGGCGCTGCTTGCGCTCGGCCTCTTGATGCTCGGCATCGAGCTGATGCATGGCGGCTCCGACCAATTTCATGACGTGAGCTTGCTGCACGAGGTCTTCGTCGATAGCGCCGGCTGGCAAGGATCGGCGCTGCTGATCGGCGTGGCGCTTGCCCTCGTCTCGCAATCCCCGGCGACGGTCTCGGTGCTCGCGATCGCCCTGATCAGCGCCAATCTCCTCAGTTTCGATCAGGCGATGCTCACGGTTTACGGCGCCAGCATCGGTTCCGGTCTCGGGACGGGATTTCTCGCGCTGCGGACTCGCGGCGTCGCGCGGCAGATCGCGCTTTTTGAGGTTATCATCAAGCTGCTCGCCATCGGCGCGCTGCTCCCCCTCTATTTGATCGAGCGCTACGGCGATATCCCTTTGCTTGCCGCGGCGATCGAGCAAATGACGTCCGACGTCGGCAGACAGGTCGCGCTGGTCTATATCGCCTGCCAGGTTGCGACGGTTGCTGCCCAAATCCTTGTCGGCAATGCCATCCAACCGTTCCTCGATCGCTTCTCGCCGCCCCAGCAGCAGGAAAGTCTGATGCGGCCGCGCTATGTGTACGATCAGGCGGTCGATGATCCGGAAACGGCGGTCACCCTGGTCGATCGCGAGCAGGCGCGGATCTTCGCGCTCTTGCCCCTCTATTTCGGTCTCGACGATCATCTCGGCGCCGATATGCGTGGCTTGAAACGCGCCGCCATTCTGCCGGTCGCGCAGGCGTTGGGTCGCAGCGTCGGAGACTTTCTCGGCGACCTCGCCGACACCGGCGCGGAGCGCAGCGTGCTCGAGGCGATCTCCGACCGTCAGGCTCGCAATACCTTGCTGGTCTCGGCTCACGAGGCGATGGCGGAGCTCGTCGCCCACCTGGCCGAACCTTTTGATTCGGCTGTCTTGCGCGAACTCGGTTACCGTCTGCGCGAAGGGCTCGGTGCGCTGCTGCTCACCGCCGAGGAGGCCGTGCGCAGTCTCGATCCCGACGACATCGCGCTAATGCAACGCTTGACCGGCGATCGAAATAGTTTGGTCGAGAGCTTGCGCCGCGGTGCGATCGCCGCCGACCGAAATCTGACCGCGGCCGATCACCGCCGCCTCTATACGATCACCAGCCTCCTCGAATTGGTCTTCTGGATCCTACGCCGCTACAGTTCTTTGCTCGCACCGACGCTGGAGGCGAGCATTTCCGCGCCATCGGTCGCGGCCGAGGCGCTAGACCCTTAGCATCCTTGTCGTCGCGCCGCTTGGTCCGGAGGCGCCGCTCGGCGCGCCTCTTTCGGGAGGTCGAGTGATGAGACGCCGATTGGAAAGCGCCCGCCTCCGTGGCAACACGCAACGAGCGACCTATAATCGTGGGGATAGCGCGCCGAAAGATACTTTCGCCGCCGAGCGGCGCTGCAGGAGGGAACAAATGGCGTTGACGATTTATGGCAAGGCTCAATCGCGTACGAGCCGTGTCCTGTGGCTGGCCAAGGAGCTGGGAATCCCATTCGAGCATGTGTCGGTCGACCAGCGGGCCGGCGAAACGCGCAAGCCCGATTTCCTGAAGATCAACCCCAACGGACACATCCCCGCCATTCGTGACGGCGATCTCGTGCTGTGGGAGTCACTCGCGATCAACGAATACCTCATCCGCAAGCATGGCGGGCCGCTCGCACCGAAAACGGACGACGATTGGGGCCGCTTCTTCATGTGGACCATGTGGGCGATGACCGAGATCGAGCCGCAAGCCAATTTCGTCTGGCAGCACACCAACGTCCTGCCCGAGGACAAGCGCAACCCACAAATCGCGGCCGCCGGGCGCGAGGCGTTGAAGGCGCCGCTCGGCGTGCTCGAAACCGCGCTCACAAAGAGCGAATATATCTTGGGCAATGCGTTCACGGTCGCCGACCTCAACGTGTCGTGCACGCTGGCGAACATGCCGCGCGCCAATTACGACCTCACGCCGTGGCCAAAGGTCGCCGCGTGGCTGCCGAAATGCACCTCGCGTCCGGCCAACCAGCACTAGCGCAGGCCTTTTCCGCAAAATCGATCGGCGCGCCGACGTACCTACCCGGGGGAGATCATGAGAAAAATCGCTAAAAGCATCATCGTCGCCGCGCTCGCCGTCGCCATGCCTTTGACGGCGCACGCCGATCCTAAGCTGCTCCGCTTCGGCAATGCCGGCATCCCGCAAGCGCTTTATGTCCCCATGGCGGAGACACCGTTCGCGGATGCCGTGACGAAGGATTCCGACGGCACGCTCGACGTAAAGCTGTTCGTCGGCCCGACCCTTGCCGACAACAACAACGTCATCGACCGGCTCAAGGACGGGGTCATCGAGATCGGCACCGGGCTGGTCGGCCTCTTCCCCGCCTTGTTCCCGCGCACGTCCGTCGCGATGTTGCCGTTCGAATCCAGCAACTCGGAGGAGGCCGGCGTCGCGCTCATGCGGCTCTACCAATCCGGCATCCTCGATGCCGAATTCCATGACTACAAAGTCCTCGAGCTCGGGCTTTACGCCAACATGTCGGTCCACACCAAAAAGCCCGTCACCACCTTGGACGACATCAAGGGCATGAAAGTGGCGGTGATGTCGAAGACCATGGCGCAGGTGATCGAGCAATTCGGCGGCGCGCCGATCAGCATGCCGCCGAACGATTTCTATTCGTCGCTCCAGCACGGCGTCGTCAACGCGGCCGGCATCGGCTGGCCCGGCATGCCGCCCTTCAAGCTGCAAGAGGTGGTGCAGTATCATCTGCAGGCCTCGCTCACCGGCGAGGGCAATTTCACCTTGATGAAGAAATCGACCTACGAGCAGCTGCCGGAGAAAGCCCGCGCGGCGATCGACAAGAACGCCGGCATGCCCTTCTCGCTCCTCTGGGCGAAGGCCATCAAGGCGATGGACGATCAAGGTATCGGGATGGTCAAGGCGGCGAACCAAACGATCACGACTCTATCGCCCGAAGAAGAGGCACATTGGAAAGAGCGCGCGAAGCCGGTGGTCGATGCCTGGGTCGCGGCCACGCCCGACGGCGCCAAGGTCCTCGCCGCATACCGGGCGGAGATCGCCAACATTCGCGCCGGAAAATAAATCGCCTCGGAACCCGAGCCGACACGCGTTAGCGTTCGCCGCGGAGACTCGAGGCACCTTTACGCCGCAAGCCCAAGGAAATAGAATATCGGCAAAAGATCGCGCCAAGGAAGAGCGCGCGGACACAAAATGGGAGGCGCTTTGCATGGCGATGTCATTTTGGTGTGGCGCCCGGTTCGCCGCTGTTGCCGCAATCCTGGTCCTAGCTGCGTCCGCTTCCGCCTTCGCCGCGACGACTCTCACCGTCGGCAAGGCCAACCCCACTTCGGACGCGATCATCCCCGTCGATGTTGGCGATCAGCTCGGCATCTTTAAACGACACGGGCTCGATCTGAAAATAATCGATCTCGCCGGCGGTAGCAAAATGACGCAGGCATTGACAGCGGGCAGCATCGATATCGGCGACGGCGCCGGCACCGAAATAGCCTTCGTGGCCAAAGGCGCGCCGATGATGGCCGTGTGCGAGGCGGCAGGCCCTGCCCCGTTCATCGGTATCGGACTGCCCTGGGATTCGCCGGTCAAGAAGCTGGACGACCTCAAGGGCAAGACCATCGGCGTCTCAAGCCCGGGATCATTCAGCGACTGGTCGGCGCATGAGTTGGCGAACAAGAAGGGGTGGGGCAAAGACCGCGTGAAGACGGTGGCGATCGGCGGCAGCTCCGCCTCCAACCTCGCGGCTCTTCGCGCGCATCAAGTCGACGCCGCAATCAGCAGCGCGTCTCTCTTCCTCGATCTTCAGGAGAAGAAGGAAGGACGCTACCTCGCCTCGGTCTCTTCCTACGAGGGCAACGTCGCCTCGGGCGCGCTCTTCGCTTCAAACAAGCTGATCGCGAGCAACCCAGACGCAATCCGCGCTTTCCTCGCCGGATGGATAGAGACGATTGCCTACATGCGGACGCATAAGGCGGAGACAGTGAAGATCGAGAGTGCCATCACGAATTTCGACCCGAAGGTCATGGCGCGCGAATACGACCTGATTATCGGCATGTTCACAAAGGATTGCCGGTTCGATGCGGAATCCCTGGCGACCCTGAAACGGAGCTTCGAGGAGCAGAACCTGGTCCCCGGCCCGCTTGACATGTCTAAGCTCTATACCGAAGCTTATTTGCCGAAGTGAGCGCCTGGCCCGGTAAAGACAGTCCAAATCGGCTGCACGGCGCATTTGCAATGATCCGGTGGTGTTGTTCCGCGATGCGGGCGGGCGGGCCGTCGCGCTCGAGGATCGCTGCTGCCACCGCGCCGCCCCGCTCTCGCGCGGCGAGCTCGTCGCCAGCGGGATTCAATGCGGCTATCACGGCCTCACCTTCGACGGCAGCGGCAAATGCGTGGCAATCCCCGGGCAAAGCCGCATTCCCGAAGACGCGCGGGTGCGCACCTATCCGACGGTCGAGAAAGACATGTTCGTCTGGATCTGGATGGGCGAGGCCGCGCGCGCAGATGCGAGCACGATCGTCGACTTCCCCTATCACAACGACCAGGCTCATTGGCCGAACAAGCACGACTGCTATCCGATCCAAGGCAATTACATGCTGATGGTCGACAATCTCATGGACCTGACGCATCTCGGCTATCTGCACGCGAAGACAGTGGGCGGCAATCCGTCGGTTCACGTCGACGCCGAAATGAAGACCACGCGGACGCCGACCGGATTGAAATTCACGCGTTGGATGCGCAACTCCGTTCCGCCGCCGACATATGTGAAGGCGGCCGGCTTCAAAGGCCGCGTCGATCGCTGGCAGGAATTCGAGTGGGTTGCGCCGTCGAGCATCCTGCAATGGACCGGCGCCGCCGATGTCGGGACCGGCGCCTACGAAGGCAAGCGCGACGGCGGCTTCCAATTCCGCCTGTTCCACGGCCTCACGCCCGAGACGGAAACCTCGTGCTTCTATTTCTGGTCCTGCATGAATGGCTATCGCCAAAACGAGCCGGAAGCGACCGAGCAGCTCTATAGCGAGATCGCGCCGACTTTCGTCGAAGATAAGGAGATGGTCGAGGTGCAGCAGGCGCGCATGACGGAGCTGGGCGAGATAGGTCTCGTCGACATCGCCTTGGACGCCAATCGCATGACCATGCGCCGCATGATCGAGCGGCTGATCGCCGCCGAGAACGGGGTTCCGGCGGCAGCCGAGTAGCTTCTCAACCGCGATCCGCGTGGGCGGCCGATCTAGGCTGATCTGAGGCCGACCGCCGCGCGCTGCGCTGTTACGCTGTCCGAACGAGGCTGAGCACGACGCCCTTGCCGCGGACTTCGGCTTCCTCGTACTCCGCCGCGGCAATCGCCCGGTCGAGCGCCGCACGCAGCTCTTTCGCGGTCTCCAGCGTCAGCTCGACACCCGCCCGCGCCCCGGGATCGAGTTCCGTGTTGACGAAGTCGAGCGTGATGACGTCGCCGAACGGCGCATGGCGGGCGTGGTCATAGGCAACCACCGCTTGCGAGAGCGGGAACCATTCGTTGCCGCGTTTCGCCATGCCTTCGGCGCGGGCGATCTCGATGATCGATGTGCACATGCCGTCTCTCCTACTTCGCGAGATATTTGCCGAAGAAGGCATAGACCTTGGTCCAGCCATCCATCGCTTGGTCGATCCGATACATCACCGGCCGGTTCCAATAGAAGAAGCCATGTCCCGCGCCGTCGTAGCGGTGGAATTCATAGTTCTTGCCGTGCTTCTTGAGCTCGGCTTCGTGCTGGTTCACTTGATCGGGGCTCGGCGAACGATCGTCGTTGCCGAAGAGGCCGAGCAGCGGGCACGACAGGTCCTTCGTCATGTCGATGGGCGCGATCGGCTTTTTCGCGTTGAGGCTTTCCTTGGCCATCACCACGTTGCCGCCCCATTGCTCGACGCAGGCATCGATATCCTTGCGCTGGCAGGCATAGATGAAAGCGTGCCGTCCGCCCGAGCACGAGCCGATCAGGCCGACCTTGCCATTGTGATTGGGCTGGGCGCGAATCCACGCCACCGCGCCGGCCGTATCGCCAACCATCTGGGAATCCGCAATGCCGCCCTCGGCGCGCACCTTGGCACCGACGTCATCCGGGTTGGCGTCGTGGCCACCCTCGCGCTCGTAGAGATTGGCGCAAATCGCGAGATAGCCGGCATGCGCGAAGCGGCGCGTCTCGTCGATGTAGTACTCGCTCCAACCCGGCGCATGATGGATCAGCACGACGCCCGGAAACGGACCCGGACCCGACGGCTTCGCCACATAAGCCGTGATCGGCGTTCCCTTGTCGCCCTTGATAGTGACGTTTTCGCAAATCATGCCCCGATAGAACGACATCGCTTCCTCTCCCTAGGATTGAGGCGCGCAGTATTCGGCGATCGCGGGCCGGGCGCAACGTGCGACGAGAGGCTTCTATGCCGAGACCGGAACGCCCGAGAACTGGTTGCGGCCAATGTGCTGATTTGCCGGGCGCGGAACTCCGAGATGACCGCGCAGCGTGTCGTGCTCGTACTCGGTCCGGAACAGGCCGCGCCGCTGCAACTCAGGTACAACCATCGCGCAGAAATCGTCGAGCGAGCCCGGGATATAAGCCGGCATGATCGTGAAACCGTCGCAACATTCGGCCTCGAACCATTCCTGCATGTAATCGGCGATGAATGTGGGCGAGCCCTTGATGACGTTCTTCGCCCGCGCGCCGGCGACGCGCTGGCCAAGTTGCCGGATCGTCAAGTTCTCTCGCTTCGCCATCGAGAGGATGCTGGCGTAATGCCCGCCATCGTGCTCGGGCATGTCGGGCAACGGGCCGTCCATGTCGTATTGGGTCAGATCGACTTTGTGGCCGAGCATGGTGTTCAGCATCTCGCGGCCGACGATCGGATGGATGAGCGACTGGAGATAGTCGTAATCGGCATCCGCTTCTTCCCGGGTCGGACGGCAGATGACCGAAAGCCCCGGCAGGATCTTGCAATGCTGCTTATCGCGGCCGTATTTCCCCATGCGGCCCTTCACGTCGTCGTAATAGGCCTTGGCTTCGGGAATGTTGAGATGCGGGCTGAAAATTGCTTCCGCGAACATCGCCGCCGTCTCGCGCCCATCGTCGGAGCCGCCGGCCTGCACCAGCAGCGGATAGCCCTGCGGCGGACGCGGGACGTTCAGCGGGCCCTTCACCTTGTACAACTCGGTCGACCAATTGAGGTCATGACGCTTGGCCGGGTCGTAATAAAGTCCCGATTCGGTATCGATGACGAACGCATCGTCTTCCCAGCTGTCCCACAAGCCGAGCACCAGTTTCACCACTTCGCGGGCGCGCACGTAGCGATCGTGGTGACCGTACGCGGCGTCCTTGCCGAAATTCTGGGCTTCCGCATTCTGCCCGGAGGTGACGATGTTCCAGCCTGAGCGGCCGTTGGAAATATGATCGAGCGAGGCGAATTTGCGCGCGATGTGATAGGGCTCGTTCCAACTCGTCGACACCGTGCCGACGAGGCCGATCTTCGAGGTCACCATCGCGAGCGCCGACAGCAGCGTCATCGGCTCGAAATGGGCGACGAACTGCACGGAGCGCGATATCGCCTCGACCGCCGCCTCGCGGGTCGCATTCGCGTCCGCCAGGAACAGCAGATCGAACTTTGCCTTCTCCGCCGTCTGTGCGATCTCGACGTAATGCTTGATGTTGAAGGAGGCGTCCGCCTGAGCACGGGGGTGGCGCCACGACGCGACATGGTGGCCCGTCGGATTGTAATAGGCTGCCAGCCGCATCTTCTTGTCGGGATTCATTCGTGCCTCCACCGCGCTTGATCGCTATACCTAGACCGTTACAACTTGCGTCAGAATACCTTGCGTTTACGATCTACAAAACATCCACCGCCCATCGAACAATTCGAACAGCGTCGCACGCGGCCTCTGCCCGGGCGCGTCACACTCGGGAGGAAATTGTGGTCAAGAAATTCGCGTTTTCCGCTGCACTCCTCGCAGCGTTATTGACCGGCGCGGCGCGGTTCGCCTGCGCCGATCCGACCAATCTGATCTTCGCGACGACCGAGCCGGCGGGCAGCGTCGACACCGCCGAAGTCTTCCAGCCCTGGGCCGATAGCATCGCCAAGGCGACCAAGGACGCCATCCATATCGACGTCCGCGAAGGCTTCGCCATCGCCAACTCCACCAATATCTACGACCGGGTGCAAAGCGACGTCATTCAGATCGGCATCCTGATCCCCAGCCTAATCGGGGGAAAATTCCCCCTGACCGACGTCGCGGGTCTGCCCTTCGTGACGCAGGATTCGATGAACGCCTCGGCGGCGTTCTGGCGTCTCTACAAGACCGGCGCGTTCGACCAGGAATATAAAGACATCGTGCCGCTCGGCTTCGGTCTCTTTCCGCCACAGGACGTACAGCTCGTGAAGGCCCCCGCGTCGCTCGACAATCTCAACGGCTTGCGGCTGCGCGTCGTTGGCAAGCTGTCGAGTGAGCTGGTGACGCGGCTGGGCGCGACACCGATGGTGATCGATCCGAGCGATCAATATACGGCACTGCAGCGCCACACCGTCGACGGCGTTTTGAGCTCATGGATGAGCATGGGGCCGCTTCATCTCACCGACGTCACCTCCTATCACATCGAGACGTCGCTCGGCACCGGCATGTTCATCGTCTTCATGGCGCACAACAAATTCGCGGCGCTGCCTGCCTCCGTGCAAGAGGCGATGATCGCCAATTCCGGCGAATCCCTGAGCCGTGCGCTGGGCAAGGGCTTCGAGGCGCGCGCCACGACCTCGCGCGCCCCTGCCGCCGCGGATCCGGCAAAGCACACGATTGTGCAACTGCCGCCGAAGCAGACGGAAGAATGGGCGAAGGCAATCAGCCCCGTGATCGACGAATGGACCGGGTCCCATCCTGGCGGCGTCGAATTGCTCGCCACCTATCGCAAGCTGATCGCGGACGTCACCGCCGGCAAATAGCACCCTACGCCTTATGCCCGTACAGCCACTCGAGCGGTGCGTAATCGGTCGGCTTGCGCGAGGCGATCATCGCGTTGCGGAGTTGCGCGTTGACGCCATCGAGGTGGAAGAACGCGCCCATCGCGCGCGCGGTGAGCTGGACGCGCGCGGTGCGCAGATAGCGCGCCTGGCGATAGGCCTCGAGACCCTCCGCCGGATCTGCCTTCGCGGTGACTTCGCGCGCGAGGCAGTAACCGTCTTCGATCGCCTGGCAGGCGCCCTGCGCGATGTATTGGAACATCGGATGCGCGGCATCGCCAAGCAATGCGATACGCCCCTTCACCCAGTCGCTGATCGGCTCGCGGTCGTACATCGGCCAACGGATGTGCCGCCACATCAGCTTGGCGCTCTCGCGCACATAGGTGCAGCATTGCGCGAAATGCGCGTCAAGCTGCTCGGGCGTGCCCCACTCCTTGTCGTTCGTCGAATAGGTTGGCGCCCTGAACACCGCGACCTGATTGAACTCGTCGCCGGCGCGGATCGAATATTGGACGAAATGCATGTTCGGCCCAACCCACATCACCACCGTGTCGGCGCCGGCATGGGGCGACACGCCTTTCATCGGCATGGTGCCACGATAGGCGACATACGGCACGCGCGACGGCTGGTCCGGATGCAGCATCTGGCGAATGCCCGACCACAGCCCGTCCGCGCCGATCAGCATATCGGTTTCGAACGCGTCGCCGTCGGCGCAGCGCGCCAGCGCCGTCGTGCCGCGATCCTCAACCGCGACGACTTCGCGCGAGGCCTCGAGCGTCACCCGGCCCGAGGCGCGGCAGGCTTCGAGCAGCACGGTCAGCAGATCGCCGCGATGCATCACGAGATAGGGATAGCCGAAATGCTGGCGGAATGGCGCGCCGAGATCGATCGCGGTGATCGGCTTTTCGGCGATCGCGTCCATCCAGAGGAGACGCGCCGGCGCCACCGCATGCGCCATCAGCGCGTCCATCACACCGAGCTCGGTCAGCACGCGCGAGGCGTTGGGCGCGAGCTGCAACCCGGCACCGATCTCGGTGAAGGCGTCGGCCTTCTCCAGCACGTGCACATCGCGGCCGCGGCGCGCGAGCGCCAACGCGGCGGTCAAGCCGCCGATACCGCCACCGACAATGAGACAGGGCACTTTATGCGAGGTCATAACGCTCCTTCGTAGCGCAAGAGAGCTGCGCCGGAAATGAATTGACACCAAGTTGTCAACATGCCAGCCTCAAGTCAATAAGCTGCGGCTTTTACGCTGAGCGTAAAATTGGCGGCCCGAAAATGCGCCGGAAAGCGCGGAAAAACGGGAGGACGGGGCGATGGTGGCACAAAGCGACGTGGCCGGTGGCAGCGACACACTCTCGCGCCCGGTCGTCAGCAAGCTGTTCTGGCGGATCATCCCGCTGCTCTTGCTGATCGTCATGCTCAATTACATCGATCGCTCCAATCTCGGCTTCGCCGCGCTGCAGATGAACAGCCAGCTCGGCTTCTCCCCTGCGGTCTACGGCACCGGCGCCTCGATCTTCTTCATCGGCTATGTCTGCGCCCAGATCCCGGCCACCCTCCTCATCCATAAATTCGGCGCGGGGCGCACGATCGCGTGCATCATGGTCACCTGGGGCCTGATCGCCGCCGCGATGGCGCTGATCAGCGACACCACGTCTTTCTATACGTTGCGCTTCCTGCTCGCCGTCGCCGAAGCTGGCATGATCCCGGGCGCGACCCTCTATATCAGCCAGTGGTTCCCACAGAGCGAGCGCGGCCGGGCCGTCGGCACGCTCTACACCGCGACCGCCGCCGCCGTCGTCATCGGCGGGCCGCTCTCGGGCGCGCTCCTCGAAATGCCGGCCTGGCTCGGCCTCAAGCCGTGGCAATGGATGTTCATCCTCGAGGCCGCGCCGACCATCATCCTTGGCTTCTTCGTCCGCCGCATTCTAACCGACGATCCGAGCCGCGCGTCGTGGCTCGACGAGCGCGAGCGGAACGAGCTCGTGACCACCTTGGCGCAAGAGCAGCGCAATGTCGGCGCGATGAGTGTCTCCGGCGGCTGGACAGTCTTGGCGAATTGGCGCGTTTGGGTGCTGTTCGTCGCCTATATCTGCATTGGCGCTCAGTTCCTCAGCATGGTGCTGTGGCTGCCGCAGATCATCCGCCATCTGCAAAATCTCAGCCCGTTCCAGATCGGGCTCGTCACCGCGATCCCCTATCTGGTCAGCGTCGTGCTCATGTACTACGTCGGTCAGCATTCCGACCGCACCGGCAAACGCTCGCCCTATGTCATCGCCGGGCTGATCATCGGCGCGGCCGGCTGCGCCACAAGCGCCTATTTGACCGCCAGCCCGGTCCTTTCGCTGGTCGCGCTGATCGTCGGCATCAGCGGCGTCAATCCGCTGGTCGGTCCGTTCTGGTCCTTCGCCACCGGGTTCCTGCGCGGCAGCGCCGCGGCGGTCGGTATCGCCATCCTCTCTTGCGGCGGCTCGATCGGCGGCTTCCTCGCCACCTTCCTACTCGGCATCTTCCGCGAGAAATTCGGCAGCTTCGAGATGGGCCTCTACTTCATGGCCGGCATCGCCGTGTTCGGCGCGGTGCTTATGTGGCTCGTCGCCCGCAACCAGGAAGCAAAGCTGCTGGGCCAGGCGCAGGCGACGGCGACCTAACCGCCGCAAGTCTTTCCAGCGTTCCTGCATTGCGAGCGCGGAACAATCCGCCCTAGGATGCTGGCTCCTTTTGTAGGGAGTTTGAATCGCCGATGTCACCGGAAATCATCGCCGAACTCGCACCGACGGGTGTTCTGCGCGCGGGCGTCAACCTGTCGAACTTCCTGCTGGTGACAGGCAAGAGTCCCTCGGGCGACCCCGAGGGTGTCTCGCCCGATATGGCGCGTGAGCTCGCGACGCGGCTCGGCGTGCCGGTGAAGTACGTGACCTTCCCCTCGCCCGGCGAACTCGCGGATCAGGCGGGCAAAAACGTTTGGGATATCGGGCTGATCGGCGCGGAGCCGCAGCGCGCCGAGACGATCGCGTTCACCGCCGCCTATGTCGAGATCGAAGCCACGTATCTGGTGCCGGCCGGTTCGCGCCTGCAGACCATCGCCGATGTCGACGCGCCCGGCGTACGGATCGCGGTGCCGGGCCGCAGCGCCTATGGCCTCTGGCTTGATCGCAACATCAAGCACGCCGAGATGGTCCGGGCCGACAGCATCGGCGCCGCCACCGAGCGCTTCATGCGCGATAAGCTCGACGTGCTCGCCGGCTTGCGGCCCGGGCTCCTCGCCGACCTGGAAAAGCTCCCGGGCGCGCGCATCCTCGAGGGAAAATTCAGCTCCGTGCAGCAGGCCATCGGCACCGCCAAGAAAAACACGGCGGGTGCCGCGTTCCTGAGCGACTTTGTCGAAGAAGCTAAGGCATCCGGCTTGGTGGCGCGCCTCATCGAGAAGCACAAGGTCGTCGGTCGTCTCTCGGTGGCGCCCCGCGCCTGATCTTTAACGTCGGTCGAACGAAGCCTTTACCGGCGTCCATTCGACCGACGCGTTGCATTCTTCACCGGCCCTGGGTCGTGTCGAGGACCGAGTGCGGCCAGTTCATCTTGGACACGATGTAGTCGCGGGCTTGCGTCGCTTGCTTGCGGATGCGCGCGAGGTCGACGCCAACCAGCTTGCCGTGCCGCTTCACGATCTTGCCGGCGACCATCACGGTGTCGACATTGCTCGTGTCCATGCCGGTGATGATCGCGCCATAAGCGTTGTTGAGCGGGAAGCTGTCGATCGTATCGGCCCGGAGCATAACGATGTCCGCCTCTTTGCCTGGCGTCAGGGTCCCGACCTTCTTGTCGAGACCGCAATCCTTCGCACCCTGCACCGTCGCCATGGCGATCACGTCGCGCGCCGTCAGCAGCTTCGGCGCATCCTTATCGCCTTGGATCGAGCGCTCATTCGCCATCACGCGCTGCAGCAGGAAGCACGACCGCATCATCGTGAACATGTCGGCCGACATCGACGTCTCGACATCGCTCGAGAGGCTGGGCGTCACGGCGTCGGTCAAGGCGGCCGAGAGCAGACGGAGATTTTCCGGTCCTACCGAGATGAGGCCGCTGCGGGGACTATCGATATCGTCGATCAAATAGAGCGAAATGGAAATCAGGAAGACGGGCGGCAGGATCAGAATCGGAATGGTCCTCGCGCTGAACGTTCGCGCGCCGTACCCCACCAGGACATTGCCGCAAATGGCGATCGCGCCCAGCAAGGTCCACGCCTCGAGAGATATCCGGTTGGCCCAGAACGCCTCCGCGCTGCTTCGCGCATTGAATACGTCGTTGATGGCGAGCACGAGCAGCGGGAGCATCCCGAAAGCATGAACCGCGGACCAAATATCCGCTTGTAGTTGGGTCGTTCGGGCACTGCGGAAATTCGCCGCTTCGGCAGGCGACAACAAGTCGGCGCGCAGGTAAACCGTGCGGATCGTGTTTGCTTCTGCGCTCTCGTAGCTCTTGCGCTGATCGAAATGATGGATCGCCATCGAAAATGTGAAGCCGATGATGAGGCTGAGAAGCGTCAGGGTCGCGCCGAGAATTAATGTCATAGCAGACGGAAGCGCCGGCTTCCGGCGGCCGCGACCGCAACGCGCGCGCCTATCCACGCCGACAGCCAAAGCGTGATGATCAAAACGATCAAAACGGGCCACGGCCGATCGACAAAATAACCTATCTCTTGCCCCGCCCCCGCCGGGAATTCTGAAAAAACCATTCTATGTCGCGCTGCGATCCGGCGAGCGAGCCGAATGATGCGATCCGATTCTAGTCGGGACGGCGATCGGCCTGCCGAATCTTATTTAAGAGCGCCTTTGCCCACCGTCCCTGGCCAAAAGAACCTCGACGCGATAATACCTAGGCGACGAGGCGTTACGGGTAGTGGCAGTCGCGGCCGGCCTCAGTTTGACGAAGAAGAAAGGACGGACGGCGCTTACCATGAAGTTCTGTATGCACCTCAGCACCCGCATCCAAGACAAGCGGAACGAGCCGGCGCTGATCCAATGCCTGACTGACCTCGCGCTTGAGGCGGATCGTGGCGGGTTCGGGGCGATCTCCCTGACGGAGCATCACCTCCACGAGAATCAGGGCTATCAGAATTCGCTCTTGTTCGCGTGCGCTCTCGCACCGCGGCTGACGCAGGCGACGCTTATTCTCGCCACGGTAAACCCGGCGCTGCATCACCCGGTACGGCTGGTCGAGTCATGCAACCTGATCGACCAGTTGAACAAGGGTCGGCTCGTCGTCGTTTTCGGCTCGGGATTTAAAGAGACCGACCTAGTTGCGTTCGGTCGCGATATCCCCAGTCGCAACGCGCTGTTCGATCAAGGGATGCGCACGGTCCTCGACATCTGGAACTACGACGGCACCGGCGGACCGCTCGAGTTCGTATCGGGCACCGACAAGGGGCGGCTCGACGTCGCGGTCAACCCCTCGTCTTTCCGCAAAGGGCGCCCGATCCTCGCGCGCGGAACCCTGAACAAGGAATCGATTGCCGATGCCGCCGCACGCGGCTGGCCGGTGTTCACGGCGATCCGCGACGTCGCCGGCGCCCGCGAGCAGATGGAAGGCTATCATGCGGCACTTGCCGCCTCCGGCCACGACGCCGAGACGATCAAGCTCGCCAAGGATTGGTCGTCGGTGGGTAAGGCTGTCCACGTGGCAGAGACGGACGAACAGGCGCGCTCAGAGGCCGAGGCTTTCTTTGCCAAGAACCCGAGCGGAGCGATTGCGCGCAACCCCGATGATATGGTCACCGGCAGTCCGGACACTGTTACACGCAAGATGCGCGCTTTTGCGGAAGCCGGCGTGGGTGTGATGATCTGCGGGTTCCTTATTGACCTCGACCACCTGCCGCAGCTTCACCGCAGTGTCCGTCTGTTCAAGGAACACGTCGTTCCGAGTGTGGCGGCGTAAAGCGGACGTCGCACGCCAATGGAATCTAAGATCGAGATCCGCGAAGTCGGTCCGCAAAAAGTCGAACTGACCGTAACGTTCGACGGCCAGCGCTTCGAATGCGGCAATTACCTAAACCGAGCCGCGGCGCAGCAGGCCGCCAAGCTGTTTGTGGCCCGCAAGGAAGGCGAGCGTGCGGGCCGCAAGAAGTCGCCCCGGCGGAAATAAAGTAAGGCATCGCCAGCAAGTGCCACACGCGGCAACGCGTCACGCAGCCCGTTCTCTCGGCTGCGTGACGCTTAGGCCGAACCCTTCAACCGAGACAACGGCTCGGTTGGTAGCATCCCGTCAGTGCGCCGAGCCGGTTCCGCCGGCGAGTTGCTGTTGATTGAGCTGGGCGGTGACCCGGTTCTCGTCCGCCGTGCTGCTGTGCGAACGGCTGTGCACGGGCGTGGCACGCGTGCGGTTGCCGGTGGCGTAACTCGCGCAGCCCGTCTTGCTGTCGCAATTCGACTGGGCCGGATTGGTGCCACCCTGGTCATAGGGCGCATTGGAATTGGCCGCATAGCTCGCGGCGGGAACGAGCAGTCCAGCGATGATGACGGCGTATGCAAATGCGTTTCGTGTCATGCTTCGTCTCCTCATGATTCGGTCCCTTTCGCGCACGTGTGCCGACGGGACATGCGGCAGACGCTGTTTTTCATTTGGTTGGAGCAGAACGTGGGCGCTCGGTAGCGTTTGTCAAGAACCAGACACAGGGGGTGAGGCTACCTCCCCGAGGACATGACGCATACCCCCCATGCGCCGATGCTCGGGGAACGAGCCCCGCCGCGCGGCACGCGGCACGTGGTTTGGCGGGCGTCGCGGATAGACTTCAGAACTTCGGGAAAACCTGCTTATCAGCCAGCCCGCGCGATCCGGGGGCTATTTGAAACGCCGGGGACTTTACTGCTCCCGATAGTACCGCGCAGCGCCCGGATGGAGCGGCGTCGGAGTCTCGGGCGCGTGGCGAACGCTATAGAACACGTCCTGCGCCGCCCAAGCCCGCTCGCTTGTTTCGTTGAGCGCTTTGGCGAGGCGGTAGACGACATCGTCGGGCAAGTGCTCGCTCACGACGAGATCGAAGCCGGGATTGGTGACCGTGAGGCATGGCGCGCTGTCCTCGATACCGCGCATGAAGTCGGGCGCGATCGTCGTGATCGGGGTGCAATACTCGCGCTCGCATCTTTCGGCGATATCGCGATCGAGCGGCAGCAGCACCCAATCACCGACCTGAGTCGCGATCCCCGCCGGCCCCGCCGATGTGTCCGTGCGCAGGATCGCATTGCACGTGCCGTCGAGAATCCGCGGCAGCGTATCGGGATGCGACGTGATGAGACTGCCGCCCCAGGCCTCGATATCGCGCATCAGCTCGATGCCATAGTGCCTGAGATAAGCCTCGGTGACATAGCCGGGCCCGTAGCTGGTCAACTCCACGGACGCGTGCAGCACCGGCTTCTTCTGCGCGAGCTCGGCAAAACTCCGCACGCCGAGATCGGCGCGCACCATGTTGAAGTAATGCTGATCGGGACGGATGAGGCGCGCCAGCGCGCGAATATGCGACGCCCTGCCGTCCGCATAAGGACCTGCCCCCTTTGCCGCCATCGCCGCGCCCACGGTCAGCGACACCGCGACATCGGCCGCGCCGCTGGAGACCCGATAGAGTGGATCGTTCCATCCACCGGCACGCGAAATCTTGACGTCGAAGCCGCTGTTTTCGAAGGCCTTCGCCGCCCATTTGATCGACTTCCACCACTGGCCGCCGCCATTGGCACTCGTCACGTTGATCGTGTCCGTCATGGCATGGCCCCCCTGCTCTGCCGGATCTAGCCCCAAACCTCGTCGGCCGTCTCGCGGATCCGCTCGAATTTGCGCCACTGCTCGGTCTCGCTGAGCTGGAGCCCGCGATCGCCGCCGCTGTTGAACCCGCATTGCGGGCTCAGCGCGAGCTGGTCGAGCGGGAGATAGCGCGTCGCATCCTCGATGCGCCGTTTCAGCGCGTCTTTCGATTCGAGCTCGGCGCTTTTCGTCGTCACCAAACCAAGCACGGCGATTTTGTCCTTGGGCACGAAGCGCAGCGGCGTGAAATCGCCCGCCCGCTCGCTGTCGTATTCGAGCAGCAGGCGGTGATGCTTGAGACTGCCGAAGAGGCGTTCGGCGATGCTGTCGTAATGCCCCTCGCGGTGCCATTGCGGCATGATCTTGCCCGTGGCGGGATCGACGCCACGCGGATTGCCGCGGCAGATGTGCAATCCGAAAGTAACGCCCTCGAAGCCTTCGATAACCGCATTCTCGGCCGCGATGCCACGTGCGAGATTCCGTTCCGGATCTTCGCCGCGCGCTTTCATCCGGTCGCGCGAAACTTGGTCGACATAGGCGGTGAAGCCCGGCGCATCGATATGCACGTAGCGGCAGCCGGCGGCGACCAGCTCTTTGATCATCTGGCGCTCGATCGCGACCACATCGGCGACGAATTCGTCGATATCCTTGTAGATCGTTTGCGATTTCTCCCAGGCGAAGCGCTGCGCAATGCGATCGGGGCCGATCAGGGCGACCTTCACCGGCCGCGTCGCGACGGAAGAGGCGAAGCGATATTCCTCGAGCAGGACGTTGTGCTTGAACCGCAGGCGCTCGGTGACCGGCCGGCGGGTCGTGATCGCCGGTCCCGCCGCATCGAAATTCTGCTCGGTGCGGTGAAGCGGATGATTGGGCTCGCGCCAGTCGGTGAGGGTTGCGACTTGGGCGGGCACGTCGTAACCGGACACCGCCTTGCCAAAGCTCTCCTGGAAATTGCGTCGCCGGAACTCGCCGTCCGAGATGACGGGCAGACCGATCGCCTCTTGCCGGCGGATGGCAGCGCGGATCGCATCATCCTGCACCGCCCGCAACTCCTCGTCGTTCAGCCGACCGTGCGCGTGGCGCTCGAAAGCGTCGAGGACTGGCAATGGCCGGATCAAGCTGCCATTCTGATCGACACGAAGCGTCCGTAAGTCCATTGCCGATTCCTCTCACCATCCGTGCGTCTACCATACACGCTCTAACCGCCCGCCACTTCGGCATCCCGACCCGGCGACGCTACGCGCCGAGATGCGTTTCCCCGGTGACCAAACGCAACGATCGTAAAATCGGTTCGCAATCGGCGATGTTGCGACCCGCGATATCGAAGGCGCAGCCATGGCCGACCGTCGAAAAAATCAGCCCCGAGCCGATGGACATGGCGGCCGAATTGCGGCCGGCCAACAGCTTGACCGCAATATGGCCTTGATCGTGATACATGGCGACGAACGCATCGAGATCGCTTCTGCCGACCATGAGGTCCGCCCCGATCGGCCCTTCCACAACATAGCCTTCCGACCGGAGGGCCGCGACACTCGGCTCGACGATCCGCGTATCGTCATCGCCAAACAAGCCGCTTTCCCCCGCGTGGGGATTGATGCCGAAGATACCGATTTTGGGACTGTCGACACCGAGCTGCCGCAGCGCGCCCGCGCCGGCGCGCACCGCCGCTTCGATGAGGCGAGAATTGATGCGCGCCAAGGCATCTTGTAACCGCTCGTGCAAAGTCACATGCACGATGCGCAAGCCGCCGCCGACGAGCATCAGAAAAACCTCGTCTTCCGGCAGGCCCTTCAACCGGGCCAGCAGGCTTGGATAGCCTGAAAACGGTATCCCCGCTGCGTTCACACTTTTCTCCGAATGCGGACACGCGACAATCGCACGAGCGCGACCGGCATCAACGAGGCTCAGCGCCGCCTCGATATAGGCGATCGTCGCTCTCCCGCCCGCGGGGCTAGGCGTTCCCGGCCGGAAAGAGGCACCATCGAGCGCGTCGACCGGCAAGAATAACAACCCGTCGGCCGCCGTCATCGCGCCAAAGCGCACCAATCGACTGCCGGCACCGCACAGCTCGGCGTAGAAGCGTATAACCGGCTCATCTCCCAGCAGCACGATCCTCGGCTCCGCTCGCTCCTGCGCGAACCGCAGCGCCGCTTTAACGGCAATTTCGGGGCCGATACCGTTCGGCTCGCCGATCGCCAGCGCAATGGCACTCATAGCGGAATGGCCAAAAGCGTGTTGATGCGCGAACTATCGCAGACGACGATGCGCTCGTTGAGTTTGGCGCTGTCGCCGCTGATCGCATAGATATCCAGATAACGGCCGGTCGCGTAGATCACCGAATCGCCATCCTGAACCGTGCGCATTACAAGAAAAGATGTCTCGCTCCGCACCTCGGCGCCATCGTCCGATAGGATGAACGGTTGTCCCAGGATGTGGCGATAGGCTTGGCGCTCGTAGATATTCGCTTCGCGCAGGGCCGACACCCGGTCCCGCAGCATGTCGCGCGAATTGGCGAAGATGATCCCGGCTTCGAGTCCTTCGCGCACATTCTCTGCGGTCGTTATCTTATAGACGCAGCTTTCGGAAAAGAAATCGGGCCAGGCTTCGAGGCGATCGTCGTCGATGCACCGCACATAATCGGCTTGCGCTTGCGCAATTAACCGAAACGGATCTCTCGCCATCGTTTGCTCGCTCAGAGGTTCAGGCATGCGCGATAGGCCTTCCAGAAACCCCGGACCGAAGCCTCCGTCACGCGGCTATCGCTGCTCTCGGCGCGGCTTCCGCCCATCTCGATAACCGATTCTTTGTCGGGCGCTGCCGCGACCCCGCGCTGGACGAACCCGCCGATGCAGCCATCCTCCATCGAGATATATCCTGCCGGGCCCACGAGATTGCATTGCTTCATGCGTATCAAGCGCTGCGCGGGCGTGTCGTCCGCAAAGCCGATATAGGTCCAGTTGAGATCGGTCATCGATGGGGAGCACGGCACGATCTGCCGGACGGCGAGCGCGTTTTGAATCTGCTGCAGCACGAAGGTCGGAAAGACCGAGAGGATCTGCAACGTAATGCCGTCGCGATATTCCTCGAATCCTTCGAGCAGGGATGGGTCGGCAAGACGATACTCGCTATCGGATCGCAGCCGCTGACGAGAATACTCCGAATCTTTATTGTCCTGACGGTCGATCATCGAGTAGCTGACGTGATGGCCACCGCTCGCGTCGACGATAATCGCGCCCTTCTGCGATAAGCGGTTCAATTCAAATGTCGTGAAGAAGAGATGGAGGATACTGGCGTGATAAGAGTCCTTCACGTTCTCGATATAAAGCTTCCAGTTATTGGGGAGAACCTGCGTGAAGCGCCCCAACACGACCGGCACGCGACCGCCGAGAACGCGCTTGATGTGCGAACAGATTTCGGTGCCGAGATAATCATCGAGCGGCAGCACCGCGTCAGAAAACGAGCCGAAGATCAGGCCATGCAGGACGGCAACGCGCAGCTTACGCGGACCATGCTCGTCTATCCGGAATGACTCCGGCATGCCGCCTTTGCCCTTGACGCCATTCTTGAAAGCAATACCCGTGAGGTTGCCTTTTTTGTCGTAGGTCCAGCCGTGATAGGCGCAGGTGAAGTCGTTTTCCCGATGGCCGTGCTTATCGAGGCAGATCAGCGCGCCGCGATGCGCGCATCGGTTCTCGAAAGCGTAGACCGCGTCATCTGCGCCGCGCGCGACAACCACCGACGCGTCGCCGACTTTGGTCGTCTTGAAGTCGCCCGGCTTCGGCAGCTCCACCGTTAGTCCGAGATAATGCCAATTCGCGCCGCGGAAAATTTTTTCCTGTTCGGCGCGATAGATCGCTTCGTCCTGGAAAACCCAATAAGGAACTCGGGTCAGCCCGCGTGGCCATTCGGGTCTCGCGGTCATGGGTTCGGCGGTCAGATCCTGAGTCATTGCCGGTCCATATCCTTGACGCATTCCCGTTATGCCGAGGGCGCTCCGACGGCCGCGTTATTCCTCGGCCAGCTTGGCGTGAATGTCGAGCAGGCGCCCCACCGTCTCCGGCGCGCGGCGGCCGAAGCCGCATTCGGTGGCGATGCCGAATTCCGGCCGCACGCGCGACGCGGTCGCGATGCGGCGGCGCGTGCCTTCCACGCCATCGGTCAGATGCACGAGGCCGAGATACAACTCGGTCTGCGGATTGAGCGCGAGGCGTGACAACGGCGCGAAATATGCGTGGTCGTCGCGGCTGCGCGGCACCGGCATATGGACGAAATCGATGCGGTGCGGCAGCGCCCGTGCAAGATCGTTGGCGAGATCGACCATCACGCCCATATGCGGCGGCTCGAGCGAATGCTTGTGGCCCATGTCGCCGTAGCAGAAGTGATAGCCGAGCTCGACCTCCGCCGGTAACTCGGCGCTGAGCGAGCGCAGCCGCTCGATCAGCCCGGCGCGTGTATCGTCGATCCCGCTTTTGCGCACGCCCTCGAGGATAAGGATTTCGAAGACCGTGTCCCATTGGATCGCGAGTTTCTCCGCAGGCACGACTGTCGCCAGCGCCGCGACCTCTTCCTTGATGCTCTGCGTGTATGCTTTCTCAAGCCGGGCGCGTTGGTCGGGCGCGATGAGCACTTGCAAAAAAGCGAGGGGTGTCGGCATCGCGACGAGGAAGCGCGTCGCCGCCGGGATCACGCCTCGGCCAACGAGCTTCGAGAAGACCGCGTAGGATTCGCGCGCCGCGTCGGCATAGCCGAGCTCGCCGAACCGCACCGTCGCGGGATCGATGCCGGCTTTGAGGCGATAATAATTGCGCACGTCGCGTCCCGCCGAATAATCGATTGAACCGCCCGGCAATTCGAATTGCGGATGGACGCGCAGGATATGCGTCAGCCACTGCACCCAATCGCCGCGCGCGCCGGTCTCGCCGTCGGGCATGCGCCTGATGCGATCGCCGAATGCCGCGGCGGTCGCGCGAAACACCTCCTCGCTAGTGGCGAGCGGCACGCTGCCGACGAGGTGAATCGCGCGCGGCATCGCTTACGTCAGATGGCCGGCATCGCGGAAGTAGCGCTCGGCGCCCGGATGGAGCGGGATCGGCGTCAAGCACACCGCTTTGGGGTCGATCGGATAGGATACCGGGCTGCGCTCTGGCGGAATGTGGCGATACTGCATTTCCAGCGTTTCATAGCGCTCGACCAGCGACCAGGCGAGGGCATAGGCCACGTCGTCCGGCAGATCGGTGGTCGTAATCAGCGCGAAATGCGAGAAATCCATGAACTCCATCTCGCGATCCATACCGCGCAAATAGCCCTTCGGCAAAGTCGCCGTCGGCAGGCCGTATTCGCTCTTCAGGCTGTCGCGCGCCCGCTGTTCGATGGGCAGGAAGACGAGATCGCGCTTATTGGCGATCTCCTGCCAATAGCTCGTCATCACGGCTTCTTGAACGATGACATCGGCCCTGCCCTCAAGCACATCGACCGTGCAACCGCGCGGCTCATCATGCTCGATGAAGCTGCAGCCGTACTTTTCTAATTCCGCGCGCGGCAGGCCATGCGCTTCGAGCAGCATATGGCCGGCGATGCCGATGAACGAGATGTTGTCGTTGGGGCCGAGGGTGATGCGTAGCTTCGGCTTCTTCTCGCGCCACTCGGCCCAGGAGTTGATGCCGAGATCCTTGCGCAGCGCCACGATCATGCGATCGTGCTGCGGCACATAGCCGAGCATGCGCATATGCGGGAATGTCTCGCCAGCACAGGCGCCCTTCCCTTCCATCGCCATGCGCATGAAAGGCACCGGCACGGCGCAAGCCATGGCGACTTCGCCGCGGCCCACCGCCCGGACGTTGTCCATGCCGCCGCGCCCATTCCAGATCGCGTAGCGCGTATGGGGTCCGGCGAGATTGCTCAGCTCATAACCGAGGAAGCCGAGTGCGCGATGCAGATTGGCGCGGCCCCAATCGCCCTGGAATTGCAGCTTGAGCGAGCGCCGGATCCGCGGTGGCGGCACGATCGAGCGCTTCTTCGCCTGGCGATTGGCTGGATCCTCGGCCTCGATCTTGGTTTCGCTCATGGTTTTCCTCCGGTCGTTGGTTGTTTTTAGGGGCTATGTTTTTCGAGCGCCCTCTTGAGGCGCTTCAGTATATCCATCGTCGCCCGCAGCTCGTCGGCGGTGAACGAGGCGCCGCTCGCATTGGCCCAGCGCGCCTGGCGCCGGCCAAGCTGCTGGCGCAGCGCAGCGCCCTCCTTCGTCAGCGCGACGAGCTTGGCACGGCGATGATTGGGATTGTCGACGAATTCGGCGATGCCGCTCTCGACCAGCCAATCCGCGATGCGCTGCACGTTCTGGCGGGTCAACCCCATCAGGCGCGCGGCAGCGGCGACGGTCTTCGGCTCGTTGCCGATGGCGCCCAGTACCTGCCAGCGCGCCGTCGTCAGGCCGAGATCGCGCGTCAGCTCGTCGCCCACCGCGACCATCGCGCCGTTGAGGCGGAACACCTCGATCACCAGCTGGGTGAAAGCGGCTCCCGCTTCGCTATGCGCGCCGGCATTGGCCGAGCGGCGCGGCAGGTAGTTGCTGCCCTGAGACATCTCGAAGCCTATCACGCCATATTGACAACATCCTGTCAATATGGCGTGATACGTCGATCACGCATCCATCGCGAAGGGAGGCGAGCATGCGGCGCAAGAATCGTTTCGAGACTTACAAGGAAGCCGCCGATCGCGGCAATTACGACGAGTTTCCGATGCTGGAGCTCGGCATCGATCCGCAGCTGCATTTAAGCCGCAACACCGTTGCGCAGCCTTTCTTCCTGATCTGCGAACAGGACACGATCCTCGCGCAGATGTCGGGCACCGCGCGCATCGAGTTCCGCAATTCGCCTGCGAATTATTTCAACATGGCGCTGGGCGATTTCGTCTATGTGCCGGGCGGCACGCCGCATCGTCTCGTCCCGCAAACGGAATCCGTGCATCTGCGCTACAAGGCGGCGCAGCCGGGGCTCGAAGCCGTGGCCTGGTACAAGGGCGATGAAGAAGTCGCGCGCGTCACCTGGGATTGCGCGAAGGAATTGCCCCAAGAAGCCTATCTGCGCGCCTGCCGCGCCTTCAACGCCGATGCGAGCTTGCGCAAAGGCCTGCCCGCAATCGATCTCACGCCCTTCCAATGGGACAAGATCGGCGCCGAGGTGAAGGAAGCCGAAAGCTTCGAGGCCGAGCACGCGCATAAGAAGCCCGCCGGCCAAGACCCGAACGCGCTGCAACGCGTCGCGCCCAACACGATCGCGCCGCCGAGCGACGAGCGCGTGCCGCTGAAGGTCAATTGCTACGACTACGCGCGCACCGCAACCGCGGCATTGAGCCCGATGTTCCCCTATTTCGCGCCGGGCTGCATCGTCCCCTGCATCGCGCTACAGGATCCGGGCGCGCGCGGCGAGATGGGCTATTTCGTCCATTACAACACCGTACAGGAGGTCAATCTCTGCGTCGGCTCGAGCAACACCTTCCGCGTGCCCGGCGGTGTGTCGGTCGGCCCGACCACGCATCCGGTCGGCCAGAAACCCGATCAAGCCGAGCATTCGAGCATGTTCTACATGGGCGTGATCACGCAGCGTCAGGCGGTCGGCGTGCCGCAGAACGAAGCGATGATCTTCCATTGCGATAAATGCGGCGCGGAGCTGTTGCGCCGCGACTACGGCGCCGACGAATTCCCGGATCGGCTCGACGGCCCTACCGATCCGCAGATCATCGGCCTGCCGACGATCTCGCAATCATCGGCCGCCGCCGAGGCTTACAACGCCAGCGACGCCGCGCGCACGTGCAAAAGCTGCGGCCATGTCAGCAAGCCCTTCCCCACCGGCTATTGGGGCTGGGACCATTATCGCCGCCGCACCGCGATCGCCGTGACCTCGCGCAAGATCATGGGCGAGGTCGCCGCGCAAGACGCGCAGCGCAACGGCGATACCGCAGCAAGCGTCGCCGAAGCGGTCGCGACCAAAGCCGCCGATACAGGCACGCTGCGTTTCCAGCCGGCTGCAAAAGCGTCGGAGATCGCCGATGGCGAGATGAAAGAAGTCGTCATTGGCGCCAAGCACATCGCGATCTACAATCTCGGCGGCAGGTATCACGCGACCGAAGCCTATTGCACGCACGGCCACGCGTTGCTGACCGAGGGCTATATCGATGGCGCGATCGTCGAATGCCCGATGCATGGCGGCACGTTCGATATCGCCAGCGGCAAGCCGACCGGCGCCCCCTGCACGACGCCGCTCGCGACTTATCCGGTGCACGTCGATGGCGACACGATCGCGATCGGCCTCGGCGACGCCGCTTAACGCGTTACATCGCGGGCGCGAACTCGTAGCTGAGGTCTTTCCGCACGACATGGCCGAAGCCCGGCGCATTCACGTGCGCGCCGGCGACCATCAGCTTCTCGTTCGCCGCCATGTCGAGCACGCGTTTCCTCGCCGCGACCGCCTTGTCGGCATCGAGATCGTAGGACAATTTGGTGTCGGGGTGCGCGATCTGGATCGCCGACAGATGAACGAGATCGCCCCAGGAAAGAAACGCCTCACGGCCCGCCGCGATGCGCCACACCGTGTGGCCCGGCGAATGGCCCGCGGCCAGCACCACGCCGCAACCCGCGAACTCCCCGCCATCCTTCATGCGGCGGATGCGCGATAGGTAAGGCTTCAGATCGATGCGCGCGCGATCGTGCATCGGCCGCGTGCGTTCGTTCGCGCCGGCTTTATCGGCGCCGAGCCAGAAATCGACCTCGGTCTCGTGCACGACGAGCTCGGCATTCGGGTAATGCGGCGCACCGGCATCGTCGACGAGGCCGTTGGCGTGATCGGGATGGATGTGCGTTAAGAGGATATGCGTGATCGAGGCTGGATCGATGCCGCCCTTGCGCAAATTCTCGGGCAGCTTGCCAAGTGTCGGCTGCATCGTGTTGCCGGCGCCGGCATCGATCATGATGGTCTTGCCGTCGCGCTGGAACACGAAATTGTTGACCGGGATGTAGAGTGCGCCTTTGTCGTCGGCGCCGGTGAGCTGCGTCGCCTGGGCGCGATCCATATTGAGAATGAGATCGACCGAGGTCTTCAGGATACCGTCGCTGAAGGCTTTGACCTCAAGATCGCCAACCCGAAATACCGGCTCCATTCGCGCATCCTCCTCTGGCTTGTTTGCCGCCAGCCTTGAGGAAAAAGCGCGGCATGTCTACCGCCGCGCCCTCGTGCGATCAGCGGTGATGCCAGCCGCCGTACCCACCGCGCCAGCCCCGGCCCCAACCGAAGCCGACACCGACGAAAGCAGGACGATAGTAGGCGGGATAATACGGATAGTAGGCAGGATAGGCCGGATAAGCGGCATAAGCCGGCGCCGGTGCGGCCACCGCTTGCACCGGCGGCATCTGCGGCGTGCTCTCGCCCTTCGCCGACATGCACTGAACGTAGCCGACATCGTAACGACGCTGCACCGAGCCCGCCGAGTACTGCGCGGCGCCAACTCCCGCGCCGGTGCCAAGCACCGCGCCGCTACCGGCGCCGATCGCGGCACCCATCGCCGGATTGCCCGCCGCCGCACCGATCGCGGCGCCCGCGGCCGCGCCGAGCACCGTGCCAACCGCCGCGCTGCTGATCAGACTCTGATTGGCAGCGTCTTGCGGCGCGATGCCGGTCTGCTGCGAGGCGAATTGGCGGCAGGCGGCATCGTCTGCCTGGAAAGCCTCGAAGCTCTTGCCCTGCCCGGGCATCACCATCACCGAAGGGCCGGCCGGCGGCGCTACGGCGCATCCCGCCAAAGCAACCAGAGCAACCGCCGCAGTCCCGCACCGAACGACACGCATCCTATTCTCCCAAGCGATACCCAAGCGCACACCAATGATTCATAGGACGCCCGAGGCAACGGCATCTGCAATAAAGAAATTTCATTCGCCCCGCATAGCCCACCCCCCGCCAGCCGCATTCCGTTTTTTTCCAAACGTCACCGTGGCTAAGAATATTGTTCCTTTTTTGTTCTATCCCCGCTATTGTTGCTTTTCCCCTGGTCCGATGAGGGAAAAGTGATGATTCCGAGCCAAACCGTTCCCGCCCCCGTTTCTGATACGCCGGTTTCCGATGGACCGGTTTGCGACGCCAAACGGGTCGACGATTTCCTTCAGGCGCGATTCGATCTCGGTCTCGAAGACGTGCTCTGCGATGGCTGCCTCATGGGCCGGCTCGACCAGCGGCTCGGCGCTAGCTCGCGAATCGTCCTGCGTGAGCAGCGGATCGAACGCGAGGATGACGGCGGCGAATTCGGCACCTATGCCGGCGTACTGATTCTCGACGGCGTTTGGTACAATTTCGCCTGTCACATTTTCGTCGATGCCGGCGGCCAATGCTTCGTCGCCGACATAGGCGCTTTCGAAGCCATCGAGTGGAAGCTGCGCATGGCGGTTTGACCAACCGCCAGCTCCCCTTTTCGCCACATACCTGCTTCGCCCTGCCCGTTCGGCTAGGACCCTTGCGTCGAGCGGTGCCTTCGCCTGTACTGGCCGCGCCATTTTAGAAGCAAGCGAAAGCGAGGCGCGTGATGACGGCGACCCGACGATGGTTGGTGCTCTGTGTCGTGCTGATGGGCACCTTCATGACCATCCTCGACGTAGCGATCGTCAATGTCGCGATCCCGTCGATCCGCGCCGATCTGAACGCGAGCTTCGGCGAGATCGAATTCGTCATCTCGGCCTATACCCTCACTTATGCCTGCCTCCTCGTCACGGGCGGCCGGCTCGGCGATAATTTCGGCCGCAAGCATCTGTTCAATCTCGGGCTGTTGATCTTCGCCGTTGCTTCGGCCGGCTGCGGTCTGGCGCCAACGAGTGAGATCCTGATCGCGGCACGCGCGGTCCAAGGCATCGGCGGCGCGCTGATGTACCCGCAGGTTCTCGCCATCATCCAAGTTACTTTCGCCGGCGAAGACCGCGCCAAGGCGCTCGCTATCTTCGGCTCGGTAATCGGAATCGCTGCGATTGCCGGACAGATACTCGGCGGCACATTGTTGGCGCTCAATCTCTGGGGCCTCGAATGGCGCCCGATCTTCCTGGTCAACGTACCGCTCGGCGCGGCCACGATCGTCGCTGCGATGTTCGTCCTGCCCAAGGAAGAAAAGCGCGAAGCAATCGGCCTCGATTGGGGCGGGGTCGCCCTCATCACACCGGCATTGCTGATGCTTGTCGTGCCGCTGCTCGAAGGCCGCGAACTGGGGTGGCCCCTCTGGAGCATCATCTCGTTCATCGCGGCTTTCCCGCTCTTCGGCGCTTTCATCCTCTACGAGAAACGCTTCAGCAAACGCGGCGGCCGGCCACTCGTGCGATTAGAGCTGTTCCAATGCCGCAGCTTCTCGTTCGGCGTGCCGATCGCGGCGTTGTTCATGGCGTCCTATGCCGGCTACCTCTTCACCATGGCGCTCTATCTTCAGGTTGGGCTCGGCTTTTCGCCGCTGCGCTCGGCGGTCGTCTATACGCCGTCGGCGATCGGCTTCTTCATCACCTCGCTGACGGCGCCGCGCTTCATTCCGCTGCTCGGTCGCCATGTACTGACGGTCGGCTACATCATTGCCGCTTTCGGCTTCGCCGCGACGGCCGCGACCGCGCATGCCGCCGGCGCGCGTCTTTATGGCTATGAGCTGGCCCCCTCGCTGTTGATCGGCGGTCTTGGCATGGGCTTCGGCATGAGCCCCCTCGTCGGCACGGTAATCGCCGGTCTGAAACCCAGCGAAGCGGGCTCCGGTGCCGGCATCGTCACGACGACGTTGCAGATCGGCAACGTGCTCGGCATCGCCGTGATCAGCCTGTTGTTCTTCGTCATCCTCGGCGAGGGCAAGCCGGGCGCGGCTTATGCCAACACCTTCGCGATCACCTTGCCGATCAGCGCGCTGCTGATGCTGGTCGCCGCCTATCTCGTGCGCCGCTTGCCGCGCATGCCGTTCGAGGAAAGCAATGCGCTGGTCGAGCGCTTGCCCGGTTGGAGCGCGGGCTTTGCCTATTCGATGTTCCTGATGACCGGCGGCCGCATGGGCGACAGTCTGGTGAGCGAAATGACGGCGCGCGTCGCCGACCGACGCTTGCAGCGCACGCGGGAGGCGCCCCGTCCGCCGGGCGAATTCCTCGCTTATCATTTCGACGCCAGCGCAGTCGACACCGCCTGGATGCGCTATCTGATGCGCGAGGCGCTGGTCTATGGCGCCGGCCCTGTCCCGCACGAAGCCGAACGCATGAAGGTGATGGAGGCGCAGATCCGCGAAGCGCGCGAGCGTCAGGCCGAAGGCCTGCTGCCGGCCGGGCTCGATCCGGCGCAGCTTCGCCTGATGGCGTTTGCGCTGGTGAGCTATCCGCGCATGCTGCCGCAAATCACCCGCATGGCGACCGGACACACCGCCGACGATCCGAGCTTCGTCGCCGATTGGGAGAAACTACTCCTTACCATCGGCGCGTCCCTGGAAGAAAGGGCGCGGCGCGAGCAGATCAGCGAGCCGGCGCAATAGCGCCGCATCGCCTTGCCGCGGGCGAGATGGCACCGCAATATGCGCCATGCCTCTTCTCAGCCCTTACACCTATGATCGCACCGGCGCGCTGCTGCGCAGCCGTTACAACTGGCGCGGCTTGTTGCGGGCCTGGTGGATCATCACCAATCCGGTGAGCTTCTTCCTGGCGCTCGCGCGCCATCAGGCGCCCGAGACGCTTTCCGTGCGCACGCCGACGGGCACGATTACCCTCGCCTTGCGCAATTTCGAGAGTCTCAAGACGCTGTTCGGGGTATTCTGCCGCGACGATTACGCGACCGCTTCCAACCGCGCGTTCTTCTTCTTCGATATCGGCGCCAATGTCGGTTTCGCGAGCGCCTACTTCCTCAGCCTCAATCCGAAGAACCGCGTCACGTGCTTCGAGCCGGACGAAACCAATTTGCCGTGGCTCAAGCGCAACCTCGCTGCTTTCGGCGACCGCGCGACGATCATCAATCAAGCCGTTGCCACGACCAGCGGCGAGATCGTTCTCTATCGCGCCGAGACCGGCAAGCACAGCTCGCTCCAGGCGAACGACATTGCAACGATTCCGCAGAAAGTTGCGAGCAGCGGTTTTGGCGATGTGCTCGCCAAGCCGGCGCCCGATGCGCTGCCGGTGATCGTAAAGCTCGATGTCGAAGGCGTCGAGGAAGAGCTGATCAGGAGCATCAAATTCGAAAACTATCCGCAGCTCCAGAGGCTGCTCTGCGAATCCACCACGTGCTCGCAGCTCATCTCGCGCACGCATCGCCGCACGCTGCGCAACGGCTATATCGAGGATCTGAGCTTCGTCGGCTGACGGTCCCTATTTTTCAATCGTCATGGCCGGACTTGCGCCGGGCATAACGTTGGATAAGGAACCTGGAAGCGAAGTTACTTCTTCGTCGAGCCGTAATCCGCCTTCGCCTTGGTCAGCTTTTCCGGGTGAACGATGGTTTTGTTGACCGCCGCCCGCGCCGCACCGAGGTTAGGGAATTCCGTCTCCGCGCCATCGCGCTTCAGGACGTATTGTGCCGACACGGTCTTCGCCGCCTTCTGATCGGCAACCGTGCGCTTGACGATCGACCAATCGACCCGCCGCGTGCCGCCTTCGGCCGGCGCTTCGCCTTCCGCCGGTGGCGGCACGCTGACTTCTTCGAAGCCTCGATCGACCACCGATTCGAAGGAATAGAGCTTCGGCGCGGGCCTATCGCGCCGATCGCCGCGTGCGCCGCCTTTGCCGAAGGGCTTGCCGCCCTTGCCATGCCGCGGTCCCCGATCGCGATCGCGCCGTTCGCCGTTGCGTGCTCCTCCTTCGCGAAACTGGCCTTCGCGAGATTGGCCTTCACGAGGTTGGCCGTCGCGACGCTCGCTGCGTTCTTGGCCATTGCGTCTCTGGGCGTCGCGGCGTTGACCGTCGCGCCGGTTTTCACCGCGTCCTTCGCCGCCTTGGCCCTCGCGCCGCTGATCGCGGCCTTCACCCGATGGGCGATCGCCCTCGCGGCGCGGTCCACGCCGGCGCGGGCCACGCTCGCGGCGTTGCTGCTGCTCACCGCCCTCGCCCGCTTGCGCCGCGACGCCCTCACCATGGGGCGCCCCGCCTTCAGGCCGCGCGCCGCGGCGACGACGCCGGCGGCGGCGCGGACGATCGCTCACCGGTAACGCCGCCAGGCTGAACTCACCGCCCGCGGCGATTGCTTCGACACGCACACGGCGCAGCGGTGTCGCCGGTTTCTCGCCTTCGCTCGCGGTTCCTTCGCTCGCTGCCGCTTCGCCGGTTGCGGGGGCCGCTTCGCCTGACGCCGCAGCGTCAGCCGCTGCGCCTTCCGGCTTCGGTCCCGGACGGCGACGGCGACGCCGGCGACGGCGTTGCTGCTGTGGATCACCGGCGAGATGCAGCGTGTGCGAGGCGCCGCCGCTCTGCTCCTCGCCAACTTGCGATGTCTGTGTGGGCGCTGCTTCGCTCGCGCCAGCGTTGTCGCTTACCGCCGCTCCAGGCTCAGGCGCGGCTGGCATCTGTGGCTCCGGCGCGGCAGCCGGCGTACCTGGATTTTGGTCATCCCCGATCATGGTGTCGAAACCTAGGACCAGATGCCGCGCTTGTCACGACTCGAACGGAACGGATCGCATGGCCCGGCGTTGGCGTGAGGTACGCGCCGATCGTACGGCGCCAAAGGAGGTTTAATGTCGATGAAACGTCTCTTGATGACGACATCCGTACTGGCGCTTGGCTTGGCCGGTACCGCTTTCGCACAAAGCGGCGCGGGCTCGAGCGCGGGAGCCGGGTCGATGGGCACCAATTCCGGCAGCCCGGCCTATTCCAGCCCGAGTACGAGCAGCGGATCGGGCCTCGGTAGCTCGAACAGCACCGGCACGTCGGGATCGAGCATGAACAACGAGAACGGCGCCGGCGCGAATGGCGGGCCGATGGCCAGCGGCACAAGTACAGGCAGCAGCCCCTCGCGTACGGGCGGCAGCGCGTCATCGGACAATGTCCGCCAGGCTCAGGAAGCGCTGCAGGACCAGGGCCTTTATAAAGGCCAGGTCGACGGCAAGATGGGTCCGGCGACCAAGCATGCGATCTCGCAATTCCAGAAGCAAAACGGCTTGAAGCAGACGGCGCAGCTCGATCAGCAGACGTTGAACGATCTGCAAAACAGTTCGGACAGCGGTGGTTCGAGCGGCAGTTCCTCAAGCAGCGGCGGGATGGGCCGCAGCCCGAACAGCAGCCCCAGCATGAATAGCGGGGGCATGAACGGGAGCAGCGGCAGCAGCGCGAGCCCCGGCATGGGTGGCAATGGTCCGGCGAGCACCCAGACCAATCCGGGCGGTGCGAACCGCATGTCCACACACTAAGGCATCCGCCAAGACCTAAACGAGAGACCGCCGGCATTCCCGGCGGTCTCTTTTATTTTATCGCGAGGTTTCGATTGCCTCGCGCGGCCGCATTTCCGTGCCACGCCAGGTGAAGCCGCTGCCGAGCCAGGCATCGACCCACAGCAGCGGCAGGAGGATATCGCGCAACACGCAAGCCAGCGCCATGCGCACCGACCAATGCCAGCCCGCCGCGCGCGCGAGTGCCGCTTCGGCGCCCAGCCAAAGCGCGAGAAAAGCGACGGCAAGTCCGCTTGTCTCCACGCCGCCGATCCTCGCATGGGCGGCAAACGCCATCGCGGCGATGAATGGGAAGAACGCGCCGGGCAACAACTCGGGCACGAACATCAGCGGGAAGGTCATGCGCCGCAGCCGGGACCAGCGCGTCTGGCGCGACCAGACTTCGGCCGCGGTACGATTGCCCAGCGGCTGCTCGAAGGGGTTGTTGACGAGATGGACTTTGAGACCTGCTGCCTTCAACAGCTTGGTCAGCGCCGCGTCCTCGGCGATCTCGGCGCCGAGCGCGCGAATGCCGCCCCCTCGGTCGATCACGCTTTTGCGCATCAGCATGCTCTTGCCCTGCGCGAACGCGAAGCCAAGTGAATCGGCTGCGTATTCCCAACGCGCCTCATAGGTGTTGAGGAAGGCGCATTCGAGTTCGGCCCAGAAATTCGTCGGCCGCGAGGCGATCGGCACCGAACAGACGACGCCGGTCGTCGCACGCCAACGCCCCAATAGCCGCTGGATATAATCGCGCGGCATCAGCACATTGCTGTCCGCCATAATGATCCATTCGTTCTGCGCCGCGTCCCACCCCTTCACCGTGTTGTTGAGCTTCGGGTTAAGGCTGACGCGGTCGTCGCCGACCAGCAATCGCGCCGGGATCTCGGGATGCGCGTCGATCAAGCGGTGAACGATCGCATTCACCGGATCATCCTCGCGTGCGACACAGAACAGGATCTCGTAATGGGGATAATCGAGAACGAAGTTCGAGCTGAGCGTCTCGCGGGAAAACGCCTCGATGCCACAGACCGGGCGGATAATGGTGATCGCGGGGGCCTCGGCCGGCACCGGCATCGCGCGCCGGCGCATCCGCACGCGTCGCGCCGCCAAAGCGATGCTGAGGACATGCAGAACCAAGGCGAAGAGGCAAAACACGGCAAGCGCCATGGTCATCGGGACAATTCCATCTCTGCTGCAACGATGTGCGTGTTGGCGCGGGTGACGTGATCGAGAAACTGGGCCGTCGCGTCGGCCCAGGAGAATTTGAGCGCATGGGCGCGGCAGAAGCCGGGATCGATGCTCATCGCCGCTTCGACCGCGTCGGCGAGATTGGCGTTGAGCGCGCCCGCGCCGCTATCGCCGATTACGTCGAGCGGCCCGGTGACAGGATAGGCCGCGACCGGCAGGCCGCTCGCCATCGCTTCGAGCAGAACAAGACCGAAGGTCTCCGACGTGCTCGGGAAAACGAACACATCGGCGGCGGCGTAGAACGATGCCAGCGTCTCGTCATCGACATAGCCGGTGTAGCGCGCATCGGGATAGTGCGCCTTGAGGCGCTTCAAGCTCGGCCCCGCGCCGACGACATATTTCGTGCCGGGCAGTTTCAGTTTGAGGAAGGCATCGATGTTCTTCTCGGGCGCGACACGCCCAGCATAGAGATAGATCGGCCGCTTGTCGCCGAGGAAGGCTTTGGTGCGCGGCCGGAACAGTTGGCCGTCGACGCCGCGCGACCAGTAAGCAAGATTCTCGAAACGCCGCTTGGTCAGCCGCTCGATCATCGTGTCGGTCGGCACCATGACCGCGCCCGACGGGCGATGGAATTTTCGCAGAAAGGCGTAGCCGAGACCGAGCGTACCGTGGATACGCTCTTCGATATATTCCGGAAAGGCCGTGTGATAGGCCGAGGTGAAAGGAATGCCCTCGCGCAAGCAGAAACGCCGCGCCGCCGACCCGAGCGGACCTTCTGTGACGATATGCACCGCATCGGCCGCGGCCGCGCTCAAGCGACGCGCGACTTCGCGACCGGGAAAGAGTGCCAGCGGAATCTCGGGATAGGTCGGGCACGGCATGCAGCGGAAGCCGTCGGGCGAGATGACTTCGACACGATGGCCATAACGCTCAAGCAACCGGATTGTCTCTTGCAGCGTGCGCACGACGCCGTTGACCTGCGGCGGCCACGCATCGGTGACGAGAACAAGCTTCACGACGTGACCATCCGCACCCGTCCGCAGCGAGGATGACGATGACAGATCTGTTGCACACAGCCGATCCATCGCTTCACGGTTGACAACGAGATGATCTTCAATGTCCTCTCAACACCTAGTGTTGCAGATGCGCGAAACCATCATATCCTTGTGACATTGATAACGCGGCTCAATGACAGATTGATGGCGAAGCGTCACGACGAATCCGAGTCGCCACGGCGCGCCGTCGCCGGCATTCTCATCCGCATCGGTGCGGGCTTCATGCTGCTGGCGCTGCTCTATTACTGGCGCGTCATCGATCTCGGCGCGTTGAACATCCTTGTCGCACGCCCCGATGTACTGGCGCTCGCCCTTGCAGCCTCCCTCGCCAATATCCCGCTCGAAGCGCTGCGTTGGAATGTGTTGTTGCGGGCGCAGGGCGTCGATCTGCGGCTATGGCGCACGACGCGTGTGCTGGCGACCAGTGTCTTCTTCGCCAATTTCCTACCGGGCGCCGCGGGCGGCGATCTCGTGCGCGGCATCTATGTCTACAACGCCGCGCCGGGCAAGCGCGCCGCGGCGATGCTGTCGATTCTGATCGACCGGTTGATCGGCCTTGTCGCTTTCGTGCTGCTCGGACTCGCCGCGACGCTGACGCGGCCGATCGATAAAGGCCCGCTCGAATTCTCGGTGCTCGCGCTCTCGGCGCTCTTCATCGCGTTGCTGGTGCTGCTGTTCTTCTACGGCCACGTGATCGCGCAGGGCCTGCAACGCCTGCTCCACGGCCGCAGCGCACGGCTGGCGCAGATCGTCGACGATACCGGGGCGGCATTGCGGCAGTACGCACGCGACTGGCGCAGCATCGGGCTTGCCTTGCTGATTTCGGTCGTAATTGTCGGCTGTGCCGTCGGGCCAATCGTGCTAATCGCCGAGGCGATGTCTTTCGCCGGACCTAATTTTGCGAGTCCCACCGCTGTCGATTACAGCATCGCTGGGCTTTACGCGCTGATCGCCAATTCCCTACCGGTTACGCCAGGCGGGCTCGGTATCGGCGAAGGCGCATTTGCCTCGGCCGTCCTGATGCTGGCGCCGCAAGCCGCCCGAGCCGCCTACGGCTCGGTTTTCCTGGCGTTTCGCTGCGTTTTCATCCTATCGACCCTGCCCGGCCTGGCCGCCTATCTGACAGAGCTTTAACCGCACGCTAACCATAAATCGGCTAGGATTTGCCGATGTCCGTTACCGCCCTCCGTCCCGCAACGAGCTATTCCTCCATCACGGTCGCCGCCCCCGGCGAGGCCGATGTGCCGGCGCTCATTGCGCTGATCAACACGCTCGCGGCGGAGCGCAATCAGCTTTTCATTCAGCCCGTCGACCCGATCAGCGGCCGGAAGCTGGTCTCCGTGCATCTTGCCGCGATCGCGGCCAGCGGCAACGAAGTCGTACTGGTGGCACGCGATCGCGACCAACTCGTTGGGCTCATCACCGGCATGCGCGGCGATCATCCGGCGCGGCGTGGTGTCGTCGAAATCGGCATCGGCGTACGCGCCAGCCATCGCAGCCAGGGTGTCGGCTTTGCCCTGATGATGGCGCTCGAGCGCTGGGCGCGCGAAGCCGGCTGTCATCGTCTGTCGCTGCGCGTCGTTACCCGCAACACACCGGCAATCGCGCTTTATCGCAAAGCCGGGTTCGCGGTCGAAGGCATGCTCGAGGCAACGGCCATCCTCGATGGGCTGCGCATCGACGAGCTGCAAATGGGCAAGACGCTAGGCCCGACCGCGCCCCGTTAAGCGCCCCGATCAAAATCCTGGGCTGAAAATTCTGCCGGGCTCGGAAAAATCGATACGGCAAGTTTTGCCGCGCAATCGTTTTTGCATGCCGAAATCCTTGGTATATCGCTATTCACCATGTGGCACGTGGCTTGCGATCTTCGTCGCGTAGAGATTTTTCGGTCCTTTAGAGTCTCACGTCGCCACGCGCGCAGGTAGAATTCCTCGCGCTGGTCGCGCTTCTCCCCTCCTCTTCAATCCCCTTATGCTAAGCTTGCGCGCATGATCGCCGCCGCACAGCGCCTTGCTCGACTCACCTGCTTACCTTTGCTGGCGCTCGCATTGCTGCTGTCGCTTACTGGCTGCGAAACGCCGCATGGCTCGGCCGTAGGCGGCACGAGCGGTGACAGCGGCGGTGCCGGACGTATCTCGCTCGGCTGGCCGTTCTGAACGAAGGCGACAACGCGCCGCTTAGTACTTAATCCCCAACCAGGTATGCGCAGGCTCTGAAATATCGAAGATGATGCCGTGCGGGTCGGCGTATTTGGTCTCGAGCGCCTGACCGGCGGTCGCCTTGGCGTGGAACTCGCCACCATTCGCTTTGATGCGCTCGTCCATCGCCGCATATTCCGTCGGATCTTCGATGACGAAGCCGATATGGTCGACGCCGACGACGGCCGTGCCCTGCTGCTTATCGGCATAGCGATCCGCCGAGTACGGCAACAGCGTCACATTCATCACGCCGTCCGAGAGGCTGATCGAGCGCGGGCCTTCGCTGTTCTTCGTGAAGCCGAACACCCTCTCGAAGAATTCCGCTTCGCGTTTGATGTCGGGCACGGTGAGCGCGATGTGCCTGAGTTTCGCTATCGCCATCTCGTTCCTCCGAATGAAGAAGGCCGCTTTTTCGGCGGCCTTCTTGCTGTTATTCCGCCGCGGCTTTCGCGGTGTCGACGAATTGCGAGAGCCAGGATTTCCGGCGCTTCAGCCCTTCGCGATACATGCCCTCGAATTCCGCCTCGGGGAAGGAATGCACCGTCGGCCGCGCCAGCAGCGCCTTGGCCCAGGCCTGGACGCGCGGGAATTTCTCGATCGCGCCGACCTTGCGAACGCGGTCGAGATAATAGTAGCGTTGCAGGAAAGGCGCGTAGCTCGCATCGACGAGCGAGAATTTCTCGCCGTTGAAGAACGGGCCGCTGCCTTGCGTCGCGAGCGCCTTCTCCAGCCGCTCGAACGCCACGAACCCTTTCTCGAGCGCCTTGTTGTAGCCCTCTTCGGTCGGCGCATAGCCGGCGCCGGTCACACTCTCGGCGAAAGTCGGGACGTAATCGGTCCAGGCACGGTTGATCGCGCGCTGAATCGGGTCCTCAGGATGAAGCCGCGGTTGGATGGTCTCGTCGAGATATTCGGCGATCGCATTCGACTCAAAGAGCGAGATCTTGTCGTCGAGGCGCAGCACCGGCACTTTCTTGTGCGGCGAGATGGCGAGGAACCAATCCGGCCGATTATCGGGATCGATATGGCGGAATTCGTACTCGATCTTCTTCTCGCGCAGCACAATCGCCGCGCGTTGAACCCAGGGGCAGGTCTTGAAGCTGACCAGCATGTATTTCGTCATGGGAACATCCCTCCCGTCAGATGGTCTGGTGAATGATGCCACGCTCGGCGTAAGCACGCAAATAGGCCCTATTTGATCATTCCTTCCGCCTTCATCGCCTCGATCACGTGCGGCCGGTGGCGCACGCGCTCCTGGAACGCGAGGACGTTGGGATAGGGCGTGAGATCGACTTTCACGATCCGCGCCCAATTGGTGACAGTGAAGAGATAGCCGTCGGCAACAGTGAATTGCTCGCCCATGAGATAGGGTTTTCCGGCGAGCTTCTCATTCACATAGGTGTAGCGCGCCGCCAGTGCCGCGTGGACGAGTTGCTTGTACTCAGCGGGGGCGTTCGGATCGAACAGCGGCGTATAGCTTTTGTGCAGCTCCGAAGTGATGAAGTTGAGCCATTCCATCAGATGGTAGCGCGGCATCGTACCGGCGATCGGAGCGAGGCCCGAGCCTGGATTCTGATCGGCGATCCATTGCACGATCGCCGGACCTTCGGTCAGAACGTCGCCGTTGTCGAGAACCAGCGTCGGGACATAGCCCTTAGGGTTGTCTTTGCGGATATCGCCGCCCGAAGCCGTCTGCTTGGTCTTGAGATCGGTCTTCTCAAGCGTGAAATCGAGCCCCGCCTCGCGCAGCGCGATATGTGGCGAGAGCGAGCAGGCGCCGATCGAGTAATAAAGCTTCAGAGTCATACCGGCTTCGCTCCGATCAGGGCTTCAGATCGCGTGTCGTGTCGTCGAAGAGCTCGTCGACGGTGAATGGCCGCGGGATGAGCTTTTGCTTGTAGGAATAATCGATGATGCGTTCGAGCGATTGGCGGCATGCATCGATGCCGAAGCGGATGCCCGCCGCCATCTCTGTCCCCGGTTGCACGCCTTGCTTGGCGCTTTCGACCATCATGCGAAAAATCTCGCGCACGACATCCGGCTGCTCTTTCGAGATCGATTGCCGCACGACGTACATGTGATTGATCGGCACGCCGCCGTTCTTGTCGGCATAGCGCTTGTTGGCGGCTTCGTGATCGGCGACGAGGTATTTGAGCCGCGGGTCGGGGATCGTGTCGCCGACGATCGCGGCGACGGTCTCACCTTCGATCACCATCTTCGGAATGCTCTTGTCGTCGGCGACGCGCACGACCATGCCCGGCGGATCCTGGTATTCGGCGAGATGCGGATCCTCGGTGGTGACCCAGGTGATGCCGTTGACGTCGACGCCGTAATCTTCCTGCAGGATGCCGCGCACCCAGGCGCCAGTCGTCTGCGTATAGGCGCGCACGCCGACTTTCTTGCCGGCGATGTCCTTGGGCGTCATCGTCCCACGCTCGCCGTCATAGGCGATGGTCTGCAATTGGCCGCGCGACACCGCGACCGCCGGCATCAGCACATAGGGCTTGCCATAGGTCTTGGCCTGGAGGAACGTGACGATGGCGAGCTCGCTGACATCGTATTTCGCCTCGCGTACCACCGCCTTAAAGTGCTGATTCGCGACCTTCACGTCGACGAAATCGAGATTGACCAGCGACGACGTCACCTTGCCGCTCTTCAGCGGCTGCGTGTTCGGATAATTCCCCGTCATCAAGCTGAGCCTTGGCGCGTCGGCCATCATATCCCTCCGTTTTTGCTGCGGAGGAAAATACAAGCCGGGGCGAGAGAGGGGAAGCTCAGGTCCCGAACACTAGACGAGGGGAAGCTGAGCTACCGACAGCGTGGGCAGCACCGGACGCGTGCCGGCGTAGCGGCCTTCATGATCGAGCAACCAGCGTTTGCGCGGCAAGCCGCTGCCGAAACCGGTTAGCGACCCGTTCGCGCCGATCACGCGATGGCACGGCACGACGATCGGGATCGGATTCGAGCCATTCGCAAGTCCGACCGCGCGAGAGGCCGTCGGCCGGCCGAGTTTCTCCGCGAGCCCGCCATAGCTCAGCGTCTGCCCGGCCGGGATGCGGCGCAGCCCGGCCCAAACCAGGCGCTGGAACTCGGTGCCGATTTTCGCAGTCTCGAGTGCGGCGACGGCATCGAGCTCGCCCTCGAAATAAGCCTGCAACGCGCGCCGCACCCGCGTCGGTTTCGTCGTGTCGCGCAGTTCGAAACCTTCGGCGCCGTGATAACGCGTTAGCAGCTTCTCGAAGCGCGACCGGTGGTCTTCCCATTCCAAGCCGCGCAGGCGTTGATCCGCGTCGGTCGCGATCAACAGTAGGCCAATCGGCGTATCCATGCGGTCGAGAGAGAAAATCGGTTTTGTCATCGCTATCCGCTCCTTCTTTGGAAGCGAGATATGGTCCCGCCACCTCCCCGCGGCTGGCGGTTTTCGGACATCGACAACCTGGTTTTGACGATGTCCGAAAACCGCTAGACTCGGACCCCTCCTCGCCCCACCTATAGGGGCATGGAATTCAACCCTACCGATCTCGATCACGATGCCTGCTATCGCGCCGTTGCGCAACGCGACCCGCGTTTCGATGGCCGATTCTTCACTGGCGTGAAAACCACCGGCATCTACTGCCGGCCGATCTGTCCGGCGCGGACGCCGCAAAAAAAGAACGTGACCTTCTTTCCGTCCGCCGCCGCGGCACAGGAAGCCGGCTTCCGCCCCTGCCTGCGCTGCCGGCCGGAGACCGCGCCTGACCTCGGCGCGTGGCGCGGCACCTCCAACACCGTGTCGCGCGCCCTGGCGCTGATCGAAATCGGCGCCCTTGATGAGGCCGGGCTCGAGACCTTCGCCGAGCGGCTCGGTATCGGCGAGCGGCATCTGCGGCGGCTGTTCCAGCAGCATCTTGGCGCCTCCCCCGTCGCCGTCGCGCAAACCCGCCGCGTGTTGCTCGCCAAGCAACTCATCCACGAGACAAAGCTGCCGATGGCGGAGATCGCTTTCGCGGCCGGCTTCGGCAGCATCCGCCGCTTCAACGAGACGTTCCAGACGCTGTTCGGGCGCGCGCCGCGCGATTTGCGGCGCTCCAGTGCGGAAGATGTGCCGGCGGGACCCGCCGGCGAGATCACGCTGCTGCTGCGCTATCACCCGCCTTACGATTGGCCGACGGTGCTCGCATTTCTGCGCCAGCGCGCCATCACCGGCGCTGAAATCGTCACCGAGGATCGTTACAGCCGCACCATCGCGCTCGATGGCGCGCAAGGCACCGTGACGGTCGAGCACGCGCCCGAAGCGAATGCGCTGCGCGCCACCGTGCGCTTTCCGAAACTCGCCTCGCTGCCGGCAATCATCGCCCGGTTGCGGCGCGTTTTCGATCTCGGCGCCGATCCGGTCGCCATTGCGGCGCATCTCGCGCAAGACCCCGTCCTGTCGCCGCTCGTCAAAGCGCGGCCGGGCTTGCGCGTGCCCGGCAATTGGGATGGTTTCGAATTGGCGATCCGTGCCGTGCTGGGCCAGCAGATCACGGTGGTCGCAGCGCGCGGCCTCGCCGGCAAGCTTGTCGCGAAATATGGCAAGCCCCTGCGGCATCCCGAAGGCGCTCTGACCCATGTTTTCCCCGAAGCGAAAGCCCTGGCGAAAGCCGACCTCGCCACGCTCGGCATGCCGCGCAGCCGTGCCGCGACGCTCTCCGCCGTCGCGAAAAGTGCGATCGCGCAACCGCAACTTTTCGAGGCGACCGGCGATCTCGAAGAGGCGATCGAGCGGCTCTGCGCGATCCGCGGTGTCGGCGAATGGACGGCGCACTACATCGCCCTGCGGCAATTACGCGAACCCGATGCTTTCCCCGCCAGCGATATCGCTTTGATGCGCGCCATCGCGAAACACGAAGGCCGCAGCTTCTCCGCCGCCGAACTCTTGAGCCGCGCCGATCCGTGGCGGCCTTGGCGCGCCTATGCGGCGCAACACCTCTGGTCGGCGGCGTAACCCTGCTTCCGGCGCGATGATATGGGCATGCGTGTCGAACGCAGCCGTCGATCTCACTCCGCCCGGGGCGCCGGGTCGAAGTATCGTTCATCGACGTAGCACCAGCCCCAATCCTCGCCGCGCTGGAAGCTCTTCATCATTGCATGTTGGGTGGCGTGGAAATGCTTGGTCGCGTGCTTGCCTGGCGATTGATCACAGCAACCGACATGACCGCAAACCAGGCACATCCGAAGATGGACCCAACGGCCATGCGTCTGCAGGCACTCCTCGCAGCCTTGCGGCGTACGCGGCACGACGTCGTGGATTTGGTCAAAATGGCTGCAGCGTTCGGCCAAAGCGTGCCTCCCTTTCGAAAGAACCGCGGTTCGTGGCATTCTGGATCGGGCGCGACCGCTTCACAACCGCGCTGGAGGCGACCATGGCGATCATCGATACCCGCCGCGACCAGATGTACCCGGTACTCGACACGGCGCAGATCGCGACGGCCAGCCGCTTCGCCAGCGGCCCGGCGCAAGATTTCGCGCCCGGTGAGTCGGTCTTCACGATCGAGGCCTCTGCCGGTCCAAGTTGGCTGGTGCTGAAAGGTTCCATCGATGTCACACGGCGCGACGGTCTTAACGGCAGCGTGCCGGTAATGACCGAACTGCCGGGCCAATTCTCAGGCGAGATCAGCCAGCTCAGCGGTCGCGGTTCGCTCGCCGAGGGTCATGCCGGCGCCGCAGGCTGCACTGCCCTGCCTTTCGACCCCGCACATCTGCGCGCATTGCTCATCGGCTCGGCCGAGCTCGGCGAGATCGTGATGCGCGCGTTCATCCTGCGCCGCGTCGCGCTGCTTGAAGCCGGGGAGTCGGGCGCGGTGCTGGTCGGTCGGCCCGGCATGCCGGATCTTGTGCGGCTGCAGAATTTCCTTCGCCGCAACTCCTACCCCTTTACCGTGCTCGATGCGAGCGATGACGATAAAGGCCGCGCGCTCGTCGAGCGGCTCGGCGTGCGGCCCGAGGAGCTGCCGCTTCTCGTCTGCCCGAAAGGCGGCTTGCTGCGTCGCCCGAGCGATGCCGAGACCGGTGCGTTTCTTGGCATCACGCCGAAGATCGACACCGCGCGACTCTACGATGTCGCTGTCGTCGGCGCGGGACCCGCCGGATTGGCGACGGCGGTTTACGGCGCATCGGAAGGTCTGTCGGTGATCGTGCTCGATCAACGTGCTTTCGGCGGCCAGGCCGGCGCGTCGGCGCGGATCGAGAATTATCTCGGCTTCCCGACCGGCATCTCCGGTCTCGCCCTCACCGCCCGCGCGTTCAACCAAGCGCTGAAATTCGGCGCCGAGCTGGCAATCCCCGTCGAGGTCGCAAAACTCAATTGCGATGACCGCCTGAAAGATCCAAGTGCGCCGGTGCTCCTGCATCTCGCGCATGGTGAGACGCTTCGGGCCCGCACCGTGGTCATCGCTTCCGGCGCGCGCTATCGCCCGCTTGACGTGCCGAACCTCGCGCAATTCGAAAGCGCCGGTATCTCCTATTGGGCTTCGGCGATCGAAGCAAAACTCTGCGAAGGCGAAGAGATCGCTTTGGTCGGCGCCGGCAATTCTGCCGGCCAGGCGACGGTGTACCTCGCCCCGCATGTGAGGAAGCTGCACCTCGTGGTGCGCGGCAAGGGCTTAGAGGCGTCGATGTCGCGCTATCTCATCGATCGCATCACCGCACTGCCCAATGTCGAGCTCCATACCGGCTGCGAGATCGTCGCGCTCGCCGGCGACACGACAACCGGCCTCACCGGTGCGACCTTCCGCCATCGCGCCGGCGGCGACACCGTCGAGCGTGCGCTGCGCCATGTGTTCCTGTTCATCGGCGCCGATCCCAATGGCGACTGGCTGCGCGGCTGCGTTGATATCGACAACAAGGGGTTCATCGTCACCGGCGCCGCGTGCAAGGAGGGCACGATGCGCCTGCCGCTCGAAACCAGCTTGCCAGGCGTTTTCGCCATCGGCGATGTGCGCGCTGGATCAACCAAGCGCGTCGCCGCCGCGGTCGGCGAAGGCGCCGCGGCCGTCGCGCAGATTCACAGCGTGCTGGGCGGGGTCGTCTCGCGCGCCTGAGCGGCGCGAGACGATGCGCTCAGAACTCCTTGCCGATCATCTGATCGATCGAAGCCTTGCCGCCGCCGCCGAAGAGGAAAGCGAGGCAACAAAGGCCGAGCAACATCTCGAACTCGAAGCCGCCGGCCGAGAGACCGGGGAAGCCCGGCTGTATCGCCGTCGGCGCGAAGGCAATGATACCGTTCGCCCACTTGATGACGAATACGATGATCGTGAATTCGACGACCAGTGCGGCAGAGACCAGCCGCGTGAAGAGTCCGATCGCGAGCAGCGTGCCGCCGCCGCATTCGACACACGCGACGATCCAAGCCCAAAGCAGCGCTGGCTCCAGATGGAGCTTCCCGGCGAGAAACCCCGACAGACCGGCCGCGCCGCCGGCGAACACTTTCGGAAAGCCGTGGCGCACGATGACGGCGCCGACAACGAAGCGAATGAAAGAATAGGAATAGGGCGCGAGCGAGGCGTAAAGCGGACGCAGGGCCGGGATATAAGCACGAGGTTCGGTGCTAGCGACGGTCATGACGTTCCCCCTGTTGTTCCGTTGTGAAAAGGTGCTTGAGGCTCACCGGAATTATAGAGCACAGGCGGGGCGCAACGTCCGATCACAAATGCGTAAATGTTCGATTTGGCCCAGGCGACTCGTGCTTGCTCGGCACCGGGCGGGAGTTGTAGAGGTGGGCAAACGTCGTCCATCCGAGGGAGGAAGATCATGGCAATGAGTGCGAAGGCCGAAAACCGCGTCCGCCGCTGGCGCGAGCAGCGCTGGCTACTCGATACGGCCGTTGCCGAGCAGGGCGTCGAATTCGATCAGGCGCGCATCAATTACACCGCCGGCCCCGCGGGTCTCGAAGCCATGGGCGAATTCCGCATGACGGCCGCGCGCTGCAAGAAGATCAACGACATCGCGCGCGAATACGCGATCCAGGCGCAGCGCCGCGAGGCCAAGGCCCGCGCCTTCGAGGAGCAAGGCCGCGCCGTCGCCGCGCGCGAGAGCTACATGATTGCCGCGATGCTGTGGTCGATCGCGCGCTGGCCGATTTTCGAGATGAACGACGAGCTCGAGCATCTCGAGAAGAAGATGAATGAGTGCTATACGAAATACATCACCTACGCCGCGCATCCGATCGAGCGCGTCGAAATTCCTTTCGGCAACGGACAGTTCCTCCCTGCCTATCTCCATCTGCCGCACAAGCCGGCGTCGGGCGAGAAATTTCCCTGCATCATCGCGGTCGGCGGCATGGACGGCACGAAGGAGAATTCCTGCGCCATATATGGCGACAAGCTCTTGGAGCGCGGCATCGCCATCTTCGCGGTCGATGGGCCGGGCCAGGGCGAATGCTTCGCGCGCCGCGTGCTCGTCACCCATACGGCCCACATGGAAGCGGCCGAAGCGAATTACAAATTCGTCTCCAACCATCCGGCGATCGACAAGTCGAAGATCGTGCTGCGCGGCTCATCCATGGGCACATTCTTCTCCACCCAAGCGGCGTCGGTGCTCGGCAACCGCATCATCGCGCTGTCGCAATCGGCCGTCTGTCACGAACCAGGCCACGACACGATATTCAACCACGCACCGCCGTCTTTCAAAATGCGGTTCATGTACATGGCGGGATTCGAGGACGAAGACGCATTCGACGAATGGGTGAAGAAATGCGATCTCCGCCCGCTCGCCAAGGACATCGTCGTGCCGTACCAAGTGATCGCGGGCGAGGACGATCAGCTCTCGCCGCTGCAATACACCCGCGAGCTGCTCTCGCTGGTGAAGACGCCGCGCCAATTCGTGATCTATCAGAGCGCCGTGCACGGGGTTTACAACGCGCCCTCGACCGTTGTCGGCGAGAACCCGCAGACCCTGCAAGCCGATTGGATCGCCGACCGCGTCGCCGGCAAGCCGATCGCGCGCTCGGAAGAGATCTTCATCGGCAATGACGGCCGCGCGACGGTGAAGCCGCTGGAATAGGCCCCGCGCCATTTGAATCAGTCATTGCGAAGAGCGAAATGACGAACCAATCCAGTCTGTTTCAACCGCTGGATTGCTTCGCGCCGCTCGCCATGACAATGTTTTGAATGTCGCGCCTTACGGCAGCAGCTTCTCCGTATAGAGTTTCGCCATATCCGGCGCGCTCGGCAGTGTCTTCATGTCGACGAAGGACTGCCCCAGCACGGCCAGTGCCTTCGCGTCGAAGCGCCCAGTGGTCGAGAAGTCGTTCATCGTCTGGTCGTAATTCGCGGCGACGATGTCCGTGTCCTGATGCATCGCCTTCGCCGCCAGCGCGACGGTCTCGTCGCGATGGCCGCGCATCCAATTGATGGTCTCGAACCAGCCGGCCAGGAAACGCTTCAAGACATCGGGCTGGTTGGCGATCGCCGCGTTGGTAGCGAAGATCGCGTGAATGATGAAATCCGGGGCGACAGTGCCGAAATGCACCACGATCGTGCCGCCGCTTTCTTTCGCGAATTTCGTCGCCGTCGCGACATCGATCACCATGCCATCGGTGCTACCCGCGCGCAGCGACGCTGTCCGGCCGGATTCCGAGCCGAGCGCAACGCCTTGGATGCCATCCGCTCCCCACCCCTGCTGCGTCGACAACTGGCGCAACAGCCAATCGGTCAGCGAGCCGACGGTCGAGAGTCCGACCTTCTTACCCTTGAGATCGGCAACGCTGTGCACGCCGCTATTCTTGCTGACGACCAGCACCTGACTGTTGGGCGGACCGGCGAAGACCGCGATAGCGAGGTCGGTGTTGCCCTTGGCGACGAAGGCGAGCTCAGGCCCCGAGCCGAGGCCGACATCGACCGCGTTCGCACCAAGTCCTTGTTGCAGCTTTGCGCTGCCGTCGAAATCGACCTCTTCGACATCGACGCCATGCGCCTTGAAGAAGCCTTTATCCATGCCGATGTCGAGCGGCACGAAATCGAACGGCCCCGCGACCGCTTTGCCAACGCGCAGCTTATCGTCGGCATGGGCGAGAGACGCGCCAAAGAGGAAAATACATAAGATCGCTACCAAAAAACGCATGCCCGAACTCCCCGATGTTTTTAGTTGTTTGATGTGCCCCTGCGTCCAGAACTGACTTACCCCTTCACTTCCACGTCGGCGAAGGATTCAAAGAACTGGACAAGATGCCGAACATCTTGCGCCGAGGCGGCGTTCCAGATTTCGGCAATATTGGAGCCGACGAAAGACGGCAGGCCGAGCGCATGCGCGGTCTCGGCATAAAGCTTCATATCCTTCGACATGATGCGCATGGCATTGCCGCCGAATTCGCGCGTCAGCACGGTGCGCGCGAAACGCTCTTCGGTGGTGACATTGCGGCCGCTGCCGGCATTGACGATGTCGAGCAGCAGTTTCGGATCGACGCCGGCTTTGACGCCCATCACCATCGCTTCGCAAGCGATGGTGAGGCCGGTGATGGCGAGCGCGGCGTTGACGCATTTGCACACTTGCGCCAATCCCGGCTTTTCGCCGGCATAGAAGACCTTGCGAGCCAGCGATTTGAGGATGGGCTCGACACGCGCGAAGGCCGAGCGCGGCCCCGCCGTGATCGTCGCCGCCTTGCCATTGGCGACGCCGGCCCCGCCACCCCCGCCGACAATGGGATTGTCGAGGAATTGGATATCGCGCGCGGTAAGACCAGCTGCGATCGCGTCGATCGCCGCCAGGCCGAGCGTTGAGGTTTCGACATAGATTTCGATCGCCTTGCCCGCGGCAACGCCGTCTTCCGCCAGTGCGACTTGCTCACAGACCTCGGGCGTCGGCAGGCAGGCGAAGACAATCGCCGCTTCGTCACCCACTGCGCGCGCCGACGCAAGCGGCTGTGCACCCTTGATTTTGAGCGCCGCCATCGCCTCGGCGTCCGTGTCGAAGATCGCGACGTCGCGGCCGGCCTTTAGCAGCGCTTCGACGAGCGCGCCGCCAAGATTACCAACACCGATAAACCCGAGTTTCTCGCTCATTTTCCGCCACCACTGCGCCCACCGCCCATCGATTGCGGTGCTTCGATCGCATACCGGAAATCGGCGATCTTCCGCGCATCGACATGCGTTTTCATCATGCCCTGCGCGTAATACCAATCGAGTGCGCCCTGAACGTCGGCGACCGAGACGCGCGCTTGCGGATCAAAATACGGCAACCCGAGCTTCACGACGTCTTCCGAAACACCGAGCCCTTTCGCGGCGATGGCGATCATATCCGGCGCGGAAGCCTGATCGGCGCGCTTGCCGTTGGCATCGAGGAATGCCGCATCCCATGTCCGTTCGGCTTTGCGGAAGGCAGCGAGGAAGTGCTTCACCACTTCCGGCCGGTCGTTGGCGTCCTTCGTCGATGTATAGGTGCCGTCGCCTTGCGAGTTGCCGAGCTCATCGCCGAGCCAACCGAGAATATGCGCCGATTTCTTGTTGATGAGCGCGAACGCGTTGCCCGAGCTCAGCAGCGCGCCGTCCGCCTGTCCGCCAGTGATAGCCGAGCCGACGTTGGGATTGGATTGCAGCGGCAGCACGCGCACGTCATTGATATCGACATTGTATTTCTTCAACATGAGATAAAGCGCGTAATGCAAGGCCGTGCCAACCTGGGTGATCGCGACCGAATGGCCTTTGAGCGCGGCAATCGTCTTCACGCCCGAATCCCACGCCTCATTCGAAGCGATCAAGCCGAGCCCCTGAAAGCCGGGCCGTTCCCAGGTGCCGGCGCCGATTAGTTTCAATACGCCGTTGTTGGCGAAGGTAAAGAACGCGCCGGTCAACCCGCTCGAGCCGAAATCGACGTCGCCCGCCGCCACCGCAACCGCCACCGGCTGCGCGGAATCAAAATGCACGAGTTCCACATCGAGGCCTTCGTCTTTGAAATAGCCTTTGGCATCGGCGACGAAGATCGGTGCGCTGCCCAGCGACGAGACCACCGCGACCTTGACCTTATCAGCCGCCGTTGCGGGCGCAGCGCCGAGCGCTGTCGCGAAAAGCGCCGATGCGAGCGCGATGCCGCAAGCGGCAGTGAGCCTGACCATTCCGTAATTCCTCCCCGATACAAAAGACGACACAAGCGTAGATAAGAAAGCCGAAGCCGCCAAGCCGCGACAATTTCTTTGGCCGACCACGAGCGCTTGCGATATCGTGGCGAGAGTACACCAAGACCCGCCGCAAAAGCGTGCGGCGCGATAAAACAAACAGGGAGAAACGGCGATGGCCGATGCGGCAATAGCGAATGATCGCGGCGATATGCGTCACATCGTGGCGCGGCTGGAGCGGCTGCCTTATTGCTCGTGGCACCGCAACATGCGGTTGATCATTTGCACCGCTTGGTTCTTCGATGCCTTCGATTCCGCCGCGATCGCTTATGTGCTCCCGCCGCTGATCGGCGCGTGGCAGCTCTCGCCGCAGCAAACCGGCACGATGATCAGCATCGGATTCGCCGGCCAGCTCGTTGGCGCGCTGGCTTTCGGCCTCTCGGGCGAGCGTTGGGGCCGGCGCAATTCGATGCTGTTCACGCTGCTGCTTTTCGCCCTCGCCTCGCTCGCCTGCGCCCTCGCGACGAATTATCAGACGCTCCTGGGCCTGCGTTTCCTCCAAGGTATCGGCCTTGGCGGCGAAGTGCCGCTGATGGCGGCTTACGTCAACGAATTCGCCAAGGCTCGGAATCGCGGCCGCTTCTCGGTCTCGATCCAGGTGCTGTTTTCGATCGCCTTGTTCTTCGTCGCTCTCACCGGTGTCTGGATCGTGCCGCATTGGGGCTGGCAATGGCTGTTCGTCATCGGCGCACTGCCCGCTTTGGTTGCCCTGCCGCTGCGTACCATCCTGCCGGAATCGCCGCGCTGGCTCGCAAGCCAAGGGCGCTTCGCCGAGGCCGATGCCGCGCTCGCGCGGATCGAAGCGATCGCCGCGCGCGAAGGCAAAAAGCCAGTGCCGCTGCCCGAGAGCCTGCCGGTCGTCAAAGAGGTGAAGCCGCGCATCGCCGATCTTTTCAAAGGCATCTATCTGAAACGCACGATCTCGGTCTGGTTCATCTGGATCGGCGCTTATTTCGTCTCCTACGGCCTCAACGCCTGGGCACCGTCGCTCTATCGCACGGTCTATCACCTGCCGGTCGAGACGGCGTTGCAATATGGGCTCTACACCAGCGCCATCGGTCTCTGCGCCTCGGCACTGACGATTTGGATGATCGAAGCTGTCGGCCGGCGGCCGATGCTCATCATGAGCCTCAGCGGCTGCGCGATCTTCCTTCTCACCTTCGCTTTCCTGCCGCAACTCACCGCGTTCGGCACCTGGGTCGTGACAACGTCGGGCTTCTTCTTCCTCGGCTTCGCGCTGCTCAGCCTCGCGACCTACACGGCGGAAATCTATCCGACGCATCTGCGCGCTTTAGGCGGCGGCGTCGCCAGCGCCTGGCAGCGGGGCGCCTCGATGGTCGGCACCTACCTGGTCGGCTTGATCCTCCCCTATTGGGGCATCAACGCCGTGTTCGTGATGTTCGGATTGTTCGCGCTGCTCGGTGCGGTGACCGCGATCTTCTTCGCTATCGAAACGCGCGCGCAGGTACTGGAAGAGCTCTCGCCGGCTTAGCTCACGGCAGCGCTCAAGGGCGGAACAGCAGTTTGTGGATCGCCGCGGCTTTATCCATCGGCAGCTCGTGCCCGACGACCCAGCCCGCGCGCAACTCGGCGGTCAGGGCGAGCAACATTCCGCCAATGACAAGAATCGCCGACGCTGAAGCTACGACCGAGACCCAGAACTCCCAGGGGCGCGGACTGCCCGGCTCGATCGTCCTGACGTCATCCGCCAAATCGAGTTCAGCGAGAGCGCGGCCTGAAAGATCGAGATCCGCCATTCGGGCACCTGCGAACTAAACTATTTCGGTTGTAAGCCGAAGCTTTACGACTGAAATACGGTCGCGCGATGGCGGTTCCGGGGAAACTCAGCGATTTCTGTAACTTACGGCCAAGCTCTACTCGGCGGCATGAGCCCGCAGCAGCGGCACGAAGTGATTGCCCTTCGAAATAGGCCCGATCGCATCAGCGATCCGCGTGAAGCTGTTGCCGCCATTCTCGCTGAGATAGACCGCGCCATCGGTATCGCCGAGGAACAGGCTATAGCCGCCCGGCCACGCCGCGATGCTCATCGCTTCGATGTTGCAGGGTGCGGTGTCGGGAATGCCGCGTGTCAGATGCTCCCAATGCTTGCCCTCGTCGCGGCTGCGGAAGACGGCCGTGCCGGCGTTGTGCGATTGACGCCAGAGCCCCGGGTGCCCGGCAGCACCCGACATGAAGAGCGTCTTTTCGTCCGGCGATAGACCGAGGTGATCGGGATAGGCGAGCCGAAAGCTTTCATCGGTCATGCGCGCCCAATGCTGCCCGCCATCTTCGCTGCGGTAAGAGCCGCAACCCGTGGTCATGAACAGACGATCCGGCCGCGACGACACGATCAGCACATTGTGCAAATCCTTGAAGGCGCGATCGTCGACCCGCGAATAATCGGCAAGCTCGCGCCAGCTTCCGCCGGCATCGCGCGTCTCGAGCAGCGCGCCCTGCTCGATCGCGGCATAAATGTGCTGCGGATCGCGCGGATCGAACGCCAGCATCTTGGTGTGCGCGATATGCGGCGGGCCGGGGAAGGTCCAATCCTTGTTCTTCTGCTCGCTGATGCCCGGCCGCTCGACCCAGCTCTTGCCGAGATCGGTGCTACGGAACAGCGATGCCGGCTCGGTGCCGGCATGGATGACGAGCACGCCGTTTTCGATCACGGCAGCAAGCGTGTAGATATCCTTGATGCGCAGCCCTTCGTTACGCGGCAACCAGCTGTGGCCATCGGGGCTCCAGAAGATGCCGTCGCCATGTGTGCCGGCGAACATGCCGTGCCGGCCCGGCAGCATCGTCATCGTGCTGATGTGATGCTGCTCGAGCGCGGTCGCCGCGAGTTCCCAGGGGGCGCCGAATTTCTCGCGCTCGAGGATTTTGATGCCGGTCGCGGTGGCGACGACGAGCTTGGTCGGCGGCGCACCGCCATCGAAACGGCTTTGACCATTCGGCGAGAGAACAGCTTCCATAACGAAACCTCCTCAAGTCCTTCGTATATTTTGCCGCTGATCTTACGCCCGGACGCGGCGCCGGCCCAAAGCCTTTCCCTCGCTAGCTGTTAATCGCCCAGGCGCGCTGCACCGCGGGACGAGCCCCGATCGCATCATGCCAGCGCCTTAGATTGGGGTACGGATCCAGTCCGAGATCGGCGCCGGCGATGCGCGTGTCCGGATAGTTGGCGATATCGGCGACCGTGTAGGTATCGCCGGCAAGATAAGCGTTGTTGGCGAGATGCTTGTCGAAGACGCTAAAGCAATCTCGTACCACCTCGGCATAATGCTTCTTTGCCGCTGGCACATCTTGATCGAAGCGGCGGGTGAAGAGCCCGTATTGCTGCGCCAGCGGCGTGAAGGTTGAGCTGCCGTAGAACAGCCATTGGTCGACCTTGACGCGCGCGGCCGGCAATGACGGATAGAGCGCGCCGCCGGCTTTCTCGCCGAGATATTTCAGCATCGCACCGGATTCGCAGAGCGTTACGCGCATGCCGCCAGGCCCGTCATCATCGACCAGCGCCGGGATCTTGTGTCCGGGGCTGAGCTGGAGATATTCCGGCGCGAACTGCGCCTTCTTCGTCAGATCGACGGCGATCTTCTTGTGCGGCAGGCCGGTCTCTTCGATGACCTGCAGCGCTTTACGGCCGTTATCGGTCAGCCAGTAATAGATCTCGATCATGCTCGAACCCTCCCCATCTGCCTCTATGGCATGCAGCGCCTGCCGCTTATTGAGGCAGAAAACGCGGCAAATGACAAATTGCCCCCGCTCCAGCCGTTTGGCGCAGAGCTTGCAATATCTCGACCGAATCAGGGGGACGGATGAACGCTAGCACCGATTCGGCGGATAGCGAGCTACAGCTCATCCTCGAAGAAATCTATCGCAGCAGCGTCGACAACCGCGACGGCGCGCTCGCCGACTACATTCCCGAGCTCGCCAAAGTCGACCCCGACCGCTTCGGCCTCGCGATCGCAACGGCGCATGGCCATCTCGTCATTGCAGGCGATAGCAGCGCGTCTTTTACGATCCAATCCGTATCGAAGGCTTTCACCTATTGCCTGGCAATCGAGCTCGTCGGCCGCGAGGCCGTGCTGGAGCGTGTCGGCGTCGAGCCGAGCGGCGACGCGTTCAATGCGATCGAGTTCGACCCCTATACGCGCCGCCCGTATAATCCGATGGTCAATGCCGGCGCGATCACCGTCGCCGGCATCATCCACGATGTGCACGGCAAAGACGCGTACGATTTTATTCTCGAGCGCTTCTCGCGCGCGGCGGGCCGGCGCCTCGCGCTGGATGAATCGGTCTATCGCTCCGAATCCGCCACAGGCCACCGCAACCGCGCGATCGCGCATCTGCTGCTCAGCGTCGGAGCCCTGTCCGAGCCAGTCGAGCCGATTGTCGATCTCTATTTCCGCCAGTGCTCGATCAACGTCACCGCGATCGATCTCGCCTGGATGGGCGCGACGCTCGCCAATCTCGGCACGCATCCGCGAAACGACGATCAGATCTTCGATCTCCGGGCCGTGCGCGACACCCAGACCGTGATGTTCAGCTGCGGCATGTACGATTATTCCGGCAACTGGGCGAGCGATGTCGGTATCCCGGCGAAGAGCGGCGTCGGCGGCGGCGTGATCGGCGTCGTCAACCGCCAGCTCGGCATCGGCTCCTACTCGCCGCGCCTCGACCGCAAAGGCAACTCGGTGCGTGGCCTCGCCGCTTTCGCCATGCTGTCCGACGAGCTTGGCCTGCACGCTTTCGACTGCACCAATCGCGGCTCGTCGCTGGTCGAGCGCTTCATGCGCTAGCTGTTCGACCTTTTCCAAAACGCAAAAAAGGCCGCCCGGAGGCGGCCTTTCGCTGATCACTCGATTGGACGAGCCTACTCGACGTATTCAGGCTCTTTCGGCGCGTCGGGTTCGTCTGGCGTCGCCGGGCGTGGCGGATGGGACGCTTCCTCAAAGGCAAAGCTGAGCTTGCCGCTGTCTTTGTCGACCGAGACTTTGACCGTGCCGCCCTTGGTTAGCTTGCCGAAGAGCAATTCTTCCGCGAGGGGCTTCTTCACGTTCTCTTGGATCACGCGGCCCAGCGGGCGTGCACCGAAGAGCTTGTCATAGCCTTTGACCGCCAGCCAATCGTGCGCCGCCGTGTCGAGGACGATCTGGACGTTGCGGTCGGCGAGTTGCTCTTCGAGTTGGAGGATGAACTTGTCGACGACACGGCCGATCGTCTGCGGCGAGAGCGGCGAGAACGAGATGATCGCATCGAGCCGGTTGCGGAATTCCGGCGTGAACATGCGATTGATCGCTTCCTGATCGTCACCGGTGCGCACTTCCGACCCGAAACCGATCGCCGGCTTCGCCAGATCGGCGGCGCCAGCATTCGTCGTCATGATGAGGATGACGTTGCGGAAGTCGACCGTCTTGCCGTTGTGATCGGTCAGCTTGCCGTAATCCATCACCTGCAAGAGGATGTTGTAGAGATCGGGATGCGCCTTCTCGATCTCGTCCAACAGCAGCACTTGGTGCGGATGCTGATCGATCGCGTCGGTGAGCAAGCCGCCCTGATCGAAGCCGACATAGCCCGGGGGCGCACCGATGAGGCGCGATACGGTGTGCCGCTCCATATATTCCGACATGTCGAAGCGCGTGAGCTCGATACCGAGGGTACGCGCGAGCTGGCGCGCCACTTCGGTCTTACCGACGCCGGTCGGGCCGGAGAACAGGTAGGAGCCGATCGGCTTCTCCTGCTCGCGCAGCCCGGCGCGGGCGAGCTTGATCGCCGCGACCAGGGATTCGATCGCATTGTCCTGACCGAAGACCATGGTCTTGAGATCACGATCGAGATTCTTGAGCACTTCTTTGTCGTCGCGCGACACGCTCTTGGGCGGGATGCGCGCGATCGTCGCGACCACCGCCTCGACCTCTTTCGCGGTGATGGTCTTGCGGCGCTTGTTCTCGGGCAGCAGCATCTGGGCCGCGCCGACTTCATCGATCACGTCGATCGCCTTGTCCGGCAGCTTGCGGTCGCCGATGTAGCGCGCCGAAAGCTCGACCGCGGTGCGGATCGCTTCCGACGTGTAGCGCACCTTGTGATGACGTTCGTAATACGGCTTGAGGCCGCGCAGGATCTTCACCGCATCCTCGACCGATGGCTCATTGACGTCGATCTTCTGGAAACGGCGGACCAGGGCGCGGTCTTTCTCGAAGTAGTTGCGGTATTCCTTATAGGTCGTCGAGCCGATGCAGCGGATGGTACCGCTCGATAGCGCCGGCTTCAGCAAGTTCGACGCATCCATCGCGCCGCCGGAGGTGGCGCCAGCGCCGATCACGGTATGGATCTCGTCGATGAACAACACCGAGCCCGGCGTCGCCTCGAGCTCGGCGAGCACAGCCTTGAGACGCTCTTCGAAGTCGCCGCGATAGCGCGTACCGGCGAGCAGCGCGCCCATATCGAGCGCGTAGATCGTCGCGTTCTGCAACACCTCGGGCACTTCGCGCTGCACGATGCGGCGCGCGAGACCTTCGGCGATCGCGGTCTTGCCGACGCCCGGATCGCCGACATAAAGCGGATTATTCTTCTGACGCCGGCAGAGGATCTGGATGGTGCGATCGACCTCGTGCTCGCGGCCGATCAGCGGATCGATCTTGCCGTTGCGAGCCTTCTTGTTGAGGTTGACGCAATAGGCGTCGAGCGCATCGTGACCGCGCTTGGCCTTGCCACCACCCTCAGTGCTGCCGCGCTCTTCTTCCTCAGAACCCTGCACGCGCCGCGTCTCGGAGCGGCCTGGCGCCTTGGCGATGCCGTGCGAGATGTAGTTGACCGCATCGAAGCGCGTCATCTCCTGGTCCTGCAGGAAATAGACCGCGTTCGATTCGCGCTCCGCAAACATCGCGACCAGCACATTGGCGCCGGTCACTTCCTCGCGGCCCGAGGATTGGACATGGATCGCGGCGCGCTGCAGCACCCGCTGGAACGACGCCGTCGGCTTCGCGTCCTCGACATGGTTCGAGACGAGATTGCCGAGCTCGTTGTCGACATAATGGGTGACGTCGCGGCGCAGCTTTTCGAGATCGACCGAGCAGGCCCTGAGGACGGCCATCGCGTCCTGGTCCTCGATCAACGCCAGCAACAGATGCTCGAGCGTCGCGTATTCGTGCCGACGCTCGTTGGCGTAAGCAAGAGCGCGATGCAGGGTCTTTTCCAGATTACGCGACAACATTGATGTCGAATTCCTGTTGCTGTGGCTGAGAGGCTCGGCTTCTCCAGGTGCTTACTCGATCCAACGCCAGTCTTTTCCCAATGCTAGTCTTTCTCCAACGTGCATTGTAGCGGATGTTGGTGCTGGCGGGCGAAATCCATCACCTGCGTCACTTTGGTCTCCGCCACTTCGTATGTATAGACGCCGCACACGCCGACACCACGGCGATGCACATGCATCATGATACGAGTCGCTTCCTCGCGGTTCTTGTTGAAGAACCTCTCGAGGATATGGACGACGAATTCCATCGGCGTGTAGTCATCGTTCAGCATCAAAACTTTGTACATCGAAGGCTTCTTCGTCTTGGCCTTCGGTTTGACGATAACGCCTGTGTTGGGACCTTCAGTCCCGTTTTTTTTCTCGATGTCGCTCATGCCGAACCGGTCGGTCGAACATCCCGTGCTGTGGACAAAAAAGAAACCCGACAAGCCATGATATGGTCTCTTTCACCGAAGGGCAAAGTGCTTTCTAAACCATCCACAGGCGCTAAAGACCCGACTGCGCGCCGGGTTTTGCCCGCTGTTTTCTTAGCTGTCACAAAAAGCGGCGGCGAAGCGCCAATCAAACCTTCGCTCGCGCTGGCCAAGCGACAAGGCTCATGCCCAACAGCGAGCAGCCAAGCTCCGACAGCTTCGTGCTACGCTCAAGAAAACCGGAAACACTGCGTTGGGCGAAATCCGTCTGCAACCGCACGACGTCTTCGAGCGTGCGCGCGCTGATGAGACCGCGCGCAGTCTGGCCCGCGCTCTCGAAAGTTTCGCGCGAATATTGCGCCACTTCCGCCCCGAGTGCCCCGACGAGCTCGGCACAAGTGGGTACTGGCGAAAGCGCCACGGCTGGGGATGGAGTAGCCATGGGCTTGGCCATTAGCCGATTCCGTACGTAGTTGGCGTGCAATGCAATGTAGGTAGGACTTTACTAAAATCCACCTTACGCGCGATTTTGTGCAGTGCAGCAAAACCTGTCTGATCCGCTCGGCACGAATCAGTCGCGCGAGCCCGGATTGGCGTAAAAAAATGTCGCAGGACGGGTGTCGATTTTCTTTACGTTACATCAATGATTTAGTAACCTATCTTCGCTTGATTCTATATCTTTGACGGCGCAATCGGGGAGTTTGATGGTGAAAAGCGGATTTTTGCGCTCTGGCCTTGTGACGTTCGCGGCGGTTTTGCTCGGTTTTGGGACGGTAATCGCGGTTTCGACCGCGGTTCGAGCCGCGCAGTACTCGTCGATTGTGATCGACGCCCAGACCGGGCAAATCGTCAGCGAATACAACGCCGATTCGCCGAACTACCCCGCTTCCTTGACCAAAATGATGACGCTCTACCTGACGTTTACGGCGTTAGAGCATCACGACATCACCCTCGACACGACTTTTCCCGTTTCCCCGCACGCCGCCGCCCAGCAGCCGACCAAGCTCAATCTGGTCGCGGGGCAGATGGTCGCGGTCCACGATCTGATCCTCGGTCTGGTCACGCAGTCGGCGAACGATGCCGCAGTCGTCCTCAGCGAGGGCCTCGGCGGCAGCGAAACCGCCTTCGCCGAGCGCATGACCAACACCGCCCGGTCGATGGGCATGGAAAACACCACTTTCCACAACGCCTCCGGCTTGCCGAACCCGCTGCAGAAGACCACAGCGCGCGACTTGTCGAAACTCGCCCGCCATCTCTACCTCGATTTCCCCCGCGAATACGCCTATTTCAGCACCCGGTCATTCACCTATCACGGCGTGACCTACGGCAATCACAATCACCTGATGAGCGCCTTTGCCGGCATGGATGGGATCAAAACCGGCTTCATCAACGCTTCGGGGTTCAACCTCGCCGCCTCGGCCGTGCGCGACAATCGCCGCCTCATCGGCGTCGAGATGGGCGGCGTTTCCGCTCACTCCCGCGACATGAAAATGGCGGCGCTGCTGAACGCCGCTTTCGATGGCCGTCCCTCGCCTGACATCCTGATGGCATCGAACCAGCCGAAGCACACGCTGGTCGCGGCAACCGAGTCGAGGAAGGCGCCGCAAGCCCGTATGACGCTCCATATGATCGCGCATCGTGCCGTTGGCGGTCTCGCCAGCCTGTCCCCGATCAGCAAGGCCGAAGCGGCGACGTCGCCGCGTAACGCTTCCCATTATGCGATTCAGGTCGGCGCGTTCCGCGCTCGTGCCCTCGCCTCGCGCGCGGCAACGACCGCTCGCGCGCATGCCCCGGCCACGCATAGCAAGCCGGTCGCCGTTGTCATGACCCGCTCGCATCACGGCGCGGTCTACAATGCACGGATCATCGATCTGAACGCCAACGAGGCGAAGACCGCGTGCGACGCGCTTCACCGCCAGCACCAAGCTTGCACCGTGCTCGGCCCGGCGATGCAGGTCGCCGGTCAGAAGACCGGCGGTGCGATCCCGCTGTCGCGCAGCTGATCGACCAGTAGCTTCTTCAGGACTTCGAGCCCGGCTGCGTCGCGCGCTTCGGCGCGCGCGACCAGTACATCCTGCGTGTTCGACGCGCGCAAAAGCCACCAGCCTTCTTGCGTCTTTACCCGCACGCCATCGATCGCCGAGACCGCGGCGCCGGCTTTCTCGAGCCGCGCCCGCACCTCTTCGACCACTTGGAATTTACGATCGTCGCCGCACGGGAAACGCAGCTCCGGCGTATTGACGACCGTCGGCAGGCTGTCGCGAAACTCAGCGAGGCTCTCCTTGCCGCGTGCAAGTATGCCGAGGATGCGCACCCCAGCATAAAGCGCGTCGTCGTAGCCGTAATAGCGATCGGCGAAGAAGATATGGCCGCTCATCTCGCCGGCGAGCGGCGCGCCGGTCTCGGCCATCTTCGATTTGATCAGCGAATGGCCGGTGCGCCACATCAACGGCGTGCCGCCCATGCGCTCGACCTCGTCGAACAGCACCTGGCTCGCCTTCACGTCGGCGATGATCGTCGCCTTGGGCTTGGTGCGCACGACGTCGCGCGCCATCAGCACCATGAACTGATCGCCCCAAAGGACGCGACCCTTGCCGTCGACTAGACCGATGCGATCGCCGTCCCCATCGAAAGCGACGCCGAAATCGCAACCGTTCTTGGCCACGGCGTCTTGCAGTTGAATCAGGTTCTTCAACTCGGTCGGATCCGGATGATGCGCCGGAAAGCGGCCATCGATCTGCTCGTTGAGCAGGAGATGCTTACCAGGCAGCGTCTTGACCAGCTTTTGCAGCGCCTCGCCGGTCGCGCCGTTGCCGGCGTCCCAAGCGACACGCAGATCGCGCGTGCCGTCGTAATCCTTGAGCAAGCGCGCGACGTAATCGTCGAGCACGTATTTCTCGCTGACCTTGCCGCTGCCCTGCAGGAACTTGCCCTCGGCCGCGATCTTGCCGAGGCGCAGGATATCGCCACCGAAGAACGGTTTCTTGCCCAGCATCATCTTGAAGCCGTTGTGCGTCGGCGGATTATGCGATCCGGTCACCATGATCCCGGCATCGACGCCGAGCGTGTTGACTGCGAAATAAAGCATCGGCGTCGGGCCAAGGCCGACACGCACGACATCGATGCCGGAGTCACGCAGGCCCTCGACCAGCGCTTTTTCAAGCGCCGGCGACGACAGGCGGCCGTCGCGGCCGACCGCGATCGATTTGCCGCCGGCCTCTTTCAGTATCATGGCGAAGCCGCGGCCGATGGCATTCGCATCGGCCTCGTGAAGCGTCTCGCCTACAACGCCGCGAATGTCGTATTCGCGCAGAATGGTCGCATCGAAGCGATGCCCGACGATCGTGTCAGCCATGGTCACCCGGGTGGTTAGCGGTATTTCGAGAGAATGCGTTGGATCGAATCGCGCATATCGGGCCGCGCCAGCGCGAAAGCGAGATTGGCTTCGAAGAAGCCTATCTTGTCGCCGCAATCGAAACGCTTGCCGTCGAAGCGCAGACCGAAGAACGGACGCCTGTCGGCGATGAGCCGCGCCAAGCCGTCCGTGAGCTGGATTTCACCGCCGGCGCCGCGGCCGATCTGAGTCAGATGGTCGAAGACCTGCGGCTCGAGCACGTAGCGGCCGATGATCGTGAGGGTCGAGGGCGCATCCTTGGGCTGCGGCTTCTCGACGACGCCTTTGACCTTCACCATCTTGCCGTCATCGCTCGCGACATCGAGCACGCCGTAGCGATTGGTGTGCTCGCGCGGCACTTCCTCGATGGCGACGATGTTTGCCGGTTGCTCGTTGAAGGTTTCTATCATCTGTTTGAGGCAACCCTTTTGCGGCGCCAGGACCAGATCGTCCGGCAGCAAAACGGCAAACGGCTCGTCGCCGACGAGAGGGCGAGCGCAGAGCACGGCATGGCCAAGACCGAGCGGGGTCTGCTGGCGCGTGTAGGCAACTTGGCCGGGGGCCGGCTGCCAGGACGCCAAGCCCTTGAGCTCGGCTTCCTTATTCCGCAGCTTCAGTGTGTCTTCGAGTTCATAGGCGTGGTCGAAATGATCCTCGAGCGCGGCTTTGCCGCGCCCGGTTACGAAGATGAACTCCTCGATTCCGGCCTCGCGGGCCTCGTCGACGGCATATTGGATCAGCGGCCGGTCGACGACCGTCAACATCTCTTTCGGCATGGCTTTGGTCGCCGGCAGAAACCGGGTACCGAGGCCAGCGACGGGGAAAACGGCTTTGCGTCCGCGCGTGGTCATTTCAGCGAATGCTCTTCAAGGTTCAGACGCCCCGACAACGCGGCATAAAGGGGGGTTGTTCCCGGGTTCTATAGCCAAAGCGCTAAGCTTCTCACAACAAAGCGTTTACTGCCTATTCGCCGAGCAGGAATTCTTTCGCCCGGTTAATCTGCGCGGCGAGGAACGTCGAGCCGCCATGGTCGGGGTGGAGCTTCATCATAAGTCGGCGGTGGGCGTCCTTGATCGCCTCGTCGCCGGCTCCCGGCTCAAGATCCAGGATGGCATAAGCCTGTTCCCGCGTCATGATATCGTCGGCGCCAGCCCCTGCCGCGCCCGCGCCTGCCCCGCCGGAAGCGGTGCGGCGCCAATCCGGCCGCAGCCGGTCGAGATAGCTCTCCAACAACCTTGCCCCCGCCTCGTCCTCCGCGACACATTGCCGCCAGAGCGCGATCAGCTCGGTCTGGTCGAGGTCCTCAACCCGCCGGCCGGCATAGGGACCACGGCGCACCTGGCCGCTCATTGCGCCGGTATCGTGGTCGAGCCTCATACGCAGCAGATCGGTCTCGGCCTCCGACACCTGACCGCCGGCGGTCGAGGCACCGCTGTGATGGCGCCGCCAGAGCGAGCGGCCGCGGATGACCAACGGCGCGAGGCCACCTGCCACCGCGAGCGCCGGCCCGAGGCGATCGCTGGCGATCAAACTGATCAGCACCGCGCCGGCACCAGCCACACCGAGACCGGCAGCAAACCAACCGACGACCCGCCCGAGCTTCGCTGGATCGGCGTTCACCAGTGCCCGAGCTCCAAGCAGCAAGCAACCGAGCAGAGCAATACCAAGAATGAGATAAGGCATCGCTGCTAGGCTCCCGCTCCCAATTGCTTGGCCAGGAGGAGCGCCGACCCCCCGGTGCTCTTGCCGTAATTCGCGAGGGCGCGATGCCCGCCCGCGGCGTAGGCGGCGACTGCGCCCAAAAGCGCGCGCAGCTCGCCGGCGCTGCTCGCGTCGAAGCGGCAATAAGCGCCGTGCGACAGCCGCGCGATATCCTTGAAGGCGCGCTCGGCGACCGCATCGCCGCCCTCGTGGAAGACGAAGACCGGCACGCCGCATAAGCCAAGTTGGCCGGCAAGCGCGCAGAGTTCTTCGAGACTCTCTTCCATCGCATCGCCGACGAAGACCAACGCACCGATCTTCTGCGTTTCCGCCGCTTTCGATGCGTGGCGCAGCACACGCGCGATCTGCGTCTCGCCGCCCATGCAGAACACTGCGCGCATCGCGCCATGGAGCGATGGCGCGGTCGAGAGCCATTTGCTCGCCTTGCATTCGTTGAAGCCGCGATAGAAGACGAGCTGCACATCGAGTCCGCCGAGTGCCGCCGTGGCCTCGAACATCTCGCCCTGAAGCTTGCAGGCGTGATCCCAGCTCGGCTCGCGGCTCGCCGTCGCATCCATCGCGAAGATCAGCTTGCCGCGCCCGCTGGCCGGCCGCGCCGACGGCATGGCCGCGACCTTGCGCAGGAACGCATCCACCTCGGCACTCTTTGCCGAAGCCGGAAGCTGCGACTTGTCGTCGTTATCGGGCCCTTTATCGGACATAGCGCATACCCGTCTCGAGCGCGCGGCAGTACCACCAGTATATGGTATGGCGCGCTCGGACGCCTAGGCCGGATGCTGCCATGGCGCGATCTGGCGCGAAATCACGACAGCGTGTAGCGTTCTGCGATGGCCGCTCAACCGCCTGAGAAACCAAAACGCCGGCCGCGGCGCTGGTTCCTGTTCTATCCGCTCGATCTTATCGCCCGCTATTGGCCCGTCTTCGGCAAGAAGCGCGGCGTACTCGTAGTGCGCATCGACGGCATCGGCGACATGGTGCTGTTCCACCCGGCTTTCGCGCATTACGCCGAGGCGCTGGGTGTCGCGCCGAACGAGATCACCATCCTCGGCTGCCAAAGCTGGGCGGCGCTGGCGCCGAAATTCTTTCCCGGCATCAAATTCCACGCCATCGACGAGCACGCCTTTGACCGTAACTTACTTTATCGCTTCAAGTTCTCGCTGTGGCTGCGGCGACAGAATTTCGCGATCGCGACGCTCGACAGCTTCATGCGCAAACCGCTGGTCGCCGACAGCCTCATCTATGTCTCGGGCGCGCCGGCGTGCATCGTCGCGAAGCCTTATCTCAGCCCGAAGACCAAGACGCTTTTCGACTGGTACCTCGCGCGCTGCCAGCGCGTGATCGATACCGGGCCGCACCCGACGCATGAGATCCCTCGGCACTTCACCTTCGTCTCAGCGCTCGCCGGCCGTCGCATCGCGCCCGAACAACCGCGTCTATCTTGGCGCGAGAAGCTGCCGGCCGTGAAGCAACCCTATGCAATCATGAACTTCGGCGCCAACGAACCGGGCCGGCGCTGGGCGTTCGAGAATTTCCTCGCGGTCGCCGCCGACTTGAAGAAACGCGGCCTTACTGTGGTCTTTGTCGGCGGCCCGGCGGAAGCCACCTACAAGAACCGCCTCGGCAACGAGGGCTTTGTCGATCTCATAGGAGCGACCACGCTCGACGCGTTGCTCGATCTGCTGCGTCACGCGGCGTTGGTCATCACCAGCGAGACCGGCCCGGCCCATCTCGCGATCGGGCTCGGCGCGCCGACGGTGACGATCCTCGGCGGCGGTCAGTTCGGCGGGTGGATGCCCTTCCCACCGGAAGCTGCGCCGGCGAAAGAGCGCGTCGTCTATCGCCGCATGCCCTGCTACGGCTGCCTCTGGAATTGCACCCAGCCGCATCAGCGCGGCGAGGCCTATCCGTGCGTCGCCGCGGTCGAGATTGATGAGGTGCTGAGCGCCGCGGGCGACTTGCTGCCCGCGCTTGCCGCGACATAAGCTCGGATCATGAGCGCACAAAGGCATGCCGATCATACGGCCCTCGCCCAGGCCTTGCGTGCTCGCGTGATTGATGGACCGGGCGAATCCGATCGCGCATTACGCCAAGCCGCGGCTGAAAGAGCCGCCGGTGGTCCAGCGATGGCCGAACCCTACGATGCGCTCGCGCGCGACATCGGAGAAGCAGCATATCGCGTTACGGATGCACAAATATCAAGCGTGCTCCAGGCAGCGGGAAGCGAGAAAGCGGCTTTCGAGATCATCGCCGCATCGGCGGCCGGCGCAGCCCTCCTGCGCTGGCGGCAAGCGATCAAGGCACTGAGTGAGGCAAAGGATGCGACTGCCGGAAATCGACCGCGGCGATAGCTTCGGCCGACGCCTGCTGATCGGCTTCATCTCGTTCGTGTCGCGGATGAGATTGCCCGATGCGGCACGCGTCGCCTTCTACCACAAAGAGTTTTCAGCGCCGATCGGCCAATGGACGCAAGCCGCCATGCGCGGGCCGAGCGATTGGAGCATCGGTGAGCGCGAATTGATGGCTGCACTGGTGGCGAAATGGAATTCCTGCCCCTTTTGTGTTAGCGCCCACGGCGCGGTGGCGGCAAAAGAGATCGAGCGACCACTGATCGATAAGGTGCTGGCCGATTATCGCACCGCGCCGATCCCGGTTCGCCTTAAAGCGACACTGCAATTTCTCGAGATCATGACGCTGCGGCCCATGGGCCTCACCGCCGAGGACGCAGAAACGGCGTTGAGCGCCGGCGTCAGCGCGCAGATGCTGGAAGATGCGGCTGCGGTCGGTGCGACGTTCAACATCATCACCCGTTATGCCAACGCGCTCGATTTCGCGATGCCGTCGCAGGATGAGTTCGATCGCGCTGCGGGCATGTTACTGAAACGCGGCTACGCGTCGTAGCCGCTCAAGCCGACCACAGCACCACAACGACAACGCCGAGCGTCGTCCAGATCAGCGCGTTGACCAGCATACGGACGACCGAACGCTCATTCTCGTCGCTGATGTGAAGATTGTCGCAAACGAGATTGGCGGGGTAGGCCAGCGCACGGACAAATGCTTGCGTCGAGCTCATGGTGACGTGCCTCCACGGCGATAAAATTCGACTAAGAACCGGACCGAACCGCAAGGCTCGATCTCATGCGTGATCGTCGGCTCGATTACCGCAGGAATGATTTTCGGCGTAAGCACGAATTCTATCGCGGGCCGACGCGAATCCTTGATGCGATAAGCGAGCTTGCCCTCGAGCACGCGGATCATGCCCCACGTGCCGTCCTTCGTCCGATGATCGTTGAGCAGCCCGCCCGGGACGGTCGCCTCGGTGAACACCGCCGTTTGGCGATAGAGCACCGCGTCGTCCGGCAGTTTCGGGATCGCCATCGCTTTACGACGCGTTGGCGTCGGAAACTTGCGGCGCAAACACCGCGATGCCGCGTTGCAGAGCCGTCGCGATCATCTCCGAGCGCATGACGAACATCGCCGCCGCCGGCTGCGGGCAAAGCTTCTCGACCGTCTGACGGAAGAGATGCAGCCAGCGCGCGAAATGCGTCGGGCGGATGCCACCGACGGCGATATGTTTCGCCATGGGATTGCCATCGAAGCGGCCAGTCATCAACAGCACCGACGACCAAAAGTCGCACATCTTGGCGAGATGTGGATCCCAATCGGCGCCGATGACGCGCTTGAAGATCGGACCGAGCGCCGGATCGGTGCGGATCGTCGCGTAGAAGGTATGGACGACCTCGTGGATCATCTCCTCGGTGACGCCGACGCGCATGCCGGGCGGGACGATCCGTGTGGTGGTGGCGACGTTTTCCGTGCTGATTTTTTCGGCGCTCATGGGCTTCCTCACAACGCAGCTTAAAGATGAATATAATATATATCTTTATACCGGCGCGGCGCGATAGAACGGCGTGCGACCAAGCGACACAGGTTCAGGCGGGGACGAAGGCGTCGAGATCGAGCAATTTGGCGAGCGGCTTCCGCGGCTTCACCAGATCGGCGAGCGTATAGCGGTCGAGCACGGCGAGAAACGCCATCGTCGCCTCGCCCAAAGCGCCGCGCAGAACACAGGCGCCCTCGATCGGGCAATAATCCTTCTGCTGCATGCAGCCGACGACGGCGAGATCCTCTTCGAGATCGCGCACCACCGATCCGATCTTAATCTGGCTCGGCTTTTTGGCGAGGCGGAAACCGCCATTCTTCCCGCGGATGGTATCGAGATAGCCGGCCCGGCCGAGCGCGTTGACGACCTTCATCAGATGCGTGCGCGAAATATCGAAATGCTCGGCGATTTCGGCGATGGTTGAGAGCGTCTCGCCTTTGATAGCGGCGAACATCAGAACGCGGAGCGAATAATCGGTATGCAGCGTCAAGCGCATGGCAAAGCTCAAGCCCTCCAATACATAGACCTGAAATCTATGTTTTCGAGCGCCTCAACGCAATCGCAATATTCGTTTAAGCCTCTTCGTCATCCTTCAGCGACATGAGGCTGGCATTGCCGCCGGCTGCGGTCGTGTCGACGGAAAGCGTGCGCTCGGTCGCGAAGCGGTGGAGGTAATGCGGCCCGCCGATCTTCGGCCCGGTGCCGGAGAGCCTCTCGCCGCCGAAAGGCTGCACGCCGACAACAGCGCCGATCATGTTGCGGTTGACGTAGCAATTGCCGACCGGCAGCCGCGCATGGATCGCGCTCACCGTCTCGTCGATACGGCTGTGGATACCGAGCGTCAGGCCGAAGCCGGTCGCGATCACCTGATCCATCACGCGATCGAGGTGCCCGCCCTGCCAGCGGATCACGTGCAAAACCGGGCCGAATACCTCGCCGGTCAGGCGATCGAGCCGATCGAGTTCGATGAGACGCGGCGCAAAGAAGGTGCCGTGCTCGGTGCCTTGCGGTAGGCGGAGGGTATGAAGGATCTTCGCCTCGCGCTGCATACGCTCGACATGCGCCTCGAGCGCGGCGCGCGCCGGGTCATCGATCAGGGGGCCTATATCGGTGGCGAGCAGCGCCGGATCGCCGATCATCAGCATGTCCATCGCGCCGATCAGCATCGCGATCACGCGCTCGGCAATATCCTCCTGCACGAAAAGAACGCGCGCCGAGGAGCAGCGCTGGCCCGCACTATCGAAGGCCGAGATCAACGCGTCCGCGACAAGCTGCTCGGGCAGCGCGCTGGAATCCGCAATCAGTGCGTTCTGGCCGCCGGTCTCGGCAATTAGAGGCACGATCGGTCCACGTCGCTGTGCCAGCGCCTGATTGATCGCGCGCGCCGTGTCGGTCGAGCCGGTGAAAGCGACACCGGCGATGCGCGGGTCGGCGACAAGCTTCGCACCCACACGCCCTTCACCCGGCAAAAGTTGTACTACATCGCCCGGGACGCCGGCTTCGTGCAGTAGCCGCACGGCAGCGGCGGCGATGAGTGGCGTCTGTTCCGCCGGTTTCGCGATCACCGCATTGCCGGCGGCGAGCGCGCCGGCGACCTGGCCGAGGAAGATCGCGAGCGGAAAATTCCAGGGCGAGATACAGGCGAAGACACCGCGGCCATGCAATTCGAGCAGATTGCGCTCGCCGGTCGGCCCTGCCATCTCGGCTGGCGCCGTGAATTCGGCACGCAGCCGCGCCGCGTCGTAGCGGCAATGATCGATCGCCTCCCGCACTTCGGATACGGCATCGGGAATGATGCGTCCGCCTTCGCGGACGATGAGGGCGACGAAATCGCCCATGCGTTCTTGCAGGAGATCACCGGCGCGATCGAGCAGTCGCGCACGTTCCTCGGCCACCGTGTTGTCCCAACCAGGCGCGGCTTTCACCGCAGCACCAAGCGCGCGCTCAATCTGTGCTTCATTCGCTTCGCTGACATGGCCGACGACGACACGCCGATCAGTGGGCGATGTGACCGGCCGCGACGCGCCCGCTTCTTCCGCGCCGGCGACGATCGGGAAAGCGAGCACCGGTTTGGCCGAGACCATCGCGAGCGTTTTCGCCAGCGCGACGAGATGCGGCAGATCGCTGAGATCGATGCCGCGCGAATTGCGCCGGTCGGGATAGAGATCGCGCGGTAAGTTGATGCGCGGGTGTGGTTTCGCTTTGAGCGATTTGAGCCGCGCCACCGGATCGGCGATCAGCGCCTCGACCGGCGCGCGCTCATCGACCAAACGATTGACGAAGGATGTGTTCGCGCCGTTCTCGAGCAGCCGCCGCACGAGGTAGGCGAGCAGATCCTCATGGCCGCCGACCGGCGCATAGACGCGGCATGGAATCCGGTGCGGGCCCTTATTGATATTTGGGCCAACGATCTGGTCGTAAAGCGCCTCGCCCATGCCATGGAGGCGCTGGAATTCGAAATCGCGTTCCGCGCCGGCAAGGTCGAGGATCGACGCCACCGTATGCGCGTTATGCGTCGCGAATTGCGGAAAGAACGCATCGCGCGCCGCCCAGATGCGCTTGGCACACGCGAGATAGGAGACATCGGTCGCGAGCTTCCTGGTATAGACCGGAAACTGCTCAAGGCCGCGCTCCTGCGTGCGCTTGATCTCGCTATCCCAATACGCGCCTTTGACGAGACGCAGCATCAATCGGCGATGGTGCCGCCGCGCCAACGCCGCGAGCCAATCGATCAGTGGCAGGGCGCGTTTCTGATAGGCCTGCATCGCGAGGCCGAGCCCATTCCATCCGGCAAGTTCCGACGCTGCTGCAAGGCCCTTGATCAGATCGAGCGAGAGATCGAGCCGATCGGCTTCCTCGGCATCGATAGTCAAACCGATGCCAGCGCGCTTCGCTTGTTCCGCGAGGCCAAGGAGAATCGGCGGCAATTCGCGCCGCACGCGATCGCGCTGCGCTTCCTCGTAGCGCGGATGGAGCGCCGATAGCTTCACCGAGATGCCGGGCGCGTGGTGCAGATCGCGGCCTTTCACCCGCGCGCCGATGGCGACGATCGCGGCGCGATAGCGCTCGGCATAGCGCGCCGCGTCATCGGCGGTACGCGCCGCCTCGCCCAGCATATCGAAGGAATAGCGAAAGCCCCGTGTTTCCTCGGGCACGGCGCGGTCGAGCGCCTCGTCGATGGTGCGGCCCATCACAAATTGATGGCCAAGGATGCGCATCGCCGCGGTCACCGCCTGGCGCAACACAGGCTCTCCGGTGCGCGCGACGACGCGACGCAGCACCGCTCCGAGGTCCTGCTCCGCCGGATCGTCATGCAGCAGGCGACCGGTCAGCATCAGGGCCCAGGTCGATGCATTGACGAAGAGCGAGGAGGACTGGCCGAGATGCCGCGCCCAATCAGCGCCCGCAAGCTTGTCGCGGATCAGGCGATCGACCGTATCGGCATCGGGAATGCGCAGCAGGGCCTCGGCCAGGCACATGAGCGCGATGCCTTCGCGGCTCGATAGTGCGAATTCGTTGAGGAACGCGTCGATGCCGCCTTTGCCACGGCGCTGGCGCCGCGCTTCGAGCACAAGGCGGCGCGCCGTTGCGGCGATGCGCGCGGTCGTCGCTTCGTCGTGATCGGCGGCGGCAAGAATGCACGCGACCGCCTCGCTCTCGTCGATGCGATAGCTTTCGCGTACCGCTTGGCGCAGTGCGTCGGGGAGGGGCGGCGGCGCGGCAAAGACCCAGGCCATGGCCGAGAGATTAAAGCGATTTCGCTTGCGCTGCTATTTCAGCCGAAGAAGCCGTGCAGGAACCAGCGCACGGGAATGTCGGGGCGATAAAGCCCGGCGCGATAAAGCCAGAAGCGCTGACCTTCCTCGTCCTCGACGCGATAATAGTCGCGCGCTTGATTGTAATCGTAGGATTCAAGGGCTGACGGTCCCGACTGACGCCACCATTCGGCGGCGATACGCTCCGGCCCGTCGGCCGTGCGCACGCGATGCGCGCGTTGGCGCCAGCGGAAAAGCCGTGGCGGATCGTCGGGATACGGCGCCATGGCCTCAATCGGCTCGGGTCGCGGCAAGAGCCGGATCGGGCGCAGCTGCGCCGGATTCCAACAAGCGGCCATCTGACCGGCCTCCAAGGGCGCAACGAACCGCACCGCCCGTTCCGGGATATGGCTTTCGCGCAATATCGGCCGCGCCAGCGCCCGCATGCCGAGGCGATTGGCGAGACGGTCGACCAAAGCGGCGAGATCGGTGCTGTCGCTGCGCGCCGCCTCGCCATCGAGACCGAGTTGCGTCGCTGCCAGCTTCTCGACGCTCTCGGCCGTCAGCACCAGATCCTCAATGCCGAGACCGGGATCGACTTTCTCCAGCTTCTCTCCGAATAAGCGCCAGAGATGGCGCGTGTCGCGCGACGGGAATGCCGTGCCGATCGCGATGCGCTCGATGCGGCCATCGATGCGATAAGCCGCCAGGCTGAGCTGGCGCGCGCCGAGCCCATCCTCGGTGAGACGCCGCACCAGATGCTGCAGCAATTCGCGCAGCGCCACGGCGATCGCTTCTGCCGTCGCGATCGGCTCGGCACACGAACGGCGCGACCAAAGCAACGACGCCGGCGGCACGGGCGAGAGCGGCTCTGCGGCGTGGCCAAGCGCCTGATCGAGCCGCGTCGCGACACTGTCGCCGCAGCGCGCGGCGAGCGCGGCGCGCGGCAACGAATAAAGCTCGCCGATGCGCTGCAACCCCAGCCGCTCCAGCAACGCGACGATCTCGGGCTCGAGCCGCAGCGCCCCCACCGGCAGATCGGCCAGCGCCAGCCGCGTGCCGCCGCATGGCACGGTGATCGTGGAACCGCGACCGAAACGGGACAGCCCCCACGCCGCGCCAACCGTGTCGGCAATAACGACGCGCGCTTCGATGCCTTGCCGCGCCAGCCGCGCGATAACCTGACTCGCCATCCCGGCTTCATCGCCGAAGAGATGCGCGCAGCCGGTTACGTCGAGCAGGATGCCGTCGGTACCGCAAGGCGTGATCCAGGGGCTGAAGCGATCGCACCACGTAGCGAGTTTCGTCAACGCCGCGGCATCGGCGATGAAATCTGCTTCCTCGATCAGCAACGCCGGATCGAGCGCGCGCGCATCGGCGACGCCCATACCCGGCAAGATGCCTTCCACCGCCGCCAGCGGACTCACGGCCGTGATAACGCGGCGGCCGCTCGCCGTCGTCGCAAGGACGAAAGGCCTATCCGGCCGCGCTGATCTGCCCCCTCGTCCCGATTTGCTGAAGCGCCGGTCGATCGGCCAGCGCGGCAGAAACAGCGACATGACGCGCCGCATTACACGCCTCCACATCCCACGCCTTCGGTACACCGCCGCGACAGCGCAGCAATTCCACCCGCCAGCGCGGCTGGCCAATCCCGGGCTCCCCCGCGACCAACGCGCTCGGCAACGCAGCGACGCGCCAGCGCGTTACCGCCGCCGAGGCTGCGGCCTCACTGGCGGTGCGATGCAAAACGAAGCCAACGACGCCGGTGCTTTCCGCCGCGAGCTGCAACCGCCGGCTGGCGGACATCGACAGCGCATCGACCTCGCCGACCACGGCGGCCAGGGCGCGGCTGCGTAGTCCCTCTTCCATCGCCCAAAGGAGGTCGCGCTCGTTCGGCGCCCGCAGCAGCACCAGCCGCTTGGCGTCGAGCCCGGCCAGCGCCAGGCCGGGCGCATGGAGATCGGCGCGCTGCAGGCACCACAGCACCGGCCGCGGCGGCGTCAGCCGCGCCAGGATGCCGGCCAGGAACAGCGAAGCGGCGCCGTCCTCTCCGGCAGCCCCGGCATTCTCGATTTCGTGCAGAGACGCCAGCGGCAGGCCCTGCCAGGGCAAAGCGTCGTCGATTGCCGGCAGTCCAAAGGGCAGCACGGCCGTTTCCTGCCCGAAGCCTTCCGCCTCGGCGAGGTAACGGCGCAAATCGGCAAGCCGCGCCTGGCGGGTGGTTTGGGCGGCCTCTCCCATGTTCTCTATTTGTTCTATTAAACCTCCGAGAGTCAAGCCCGCCCGGGGGAAGAAAAGTTGCCCCAACCCTCCTTTGCCCTTAGACAGCAAAACCCAGGTTCGCTTCCTGTGAAGGACGGCCAAAAGGACAGGGCCAAAAAGGACAGGGATTGAACTTCGTCGAGCACGTCCGCCATTTTGTCGTCGATTACGGCTATCTCGCCGTCTTCCTGGGCATCTTCTTCGAGGATTTCGGCCTGCCGACGCCGGGCGAGACGATGCTGATCGCCGGCGCGGTCCTCGCCTCGCATGGTGCCCTCAACGTCTATTGGCTCCTCCCGATCGCCTGGGCTGGCGCGGTCCTTGGCGACAGTATCGGTTATCTCATCGGCGCCAAAGGGGGTCACCGCCTGGTGACGCGTTACGGCGCCCGGGTCGGCATCACCGACGAGCGGCTCAAAAAGGTCGAGGCGTTCTTCGGGCGCTATGGCGACATTGTCGTCGTCTTCGCGCGCTTCTTCCTGATCCTGCGCCAGTTCAACGGCATCGTCGCCGGCACGCTGGAGATGCCGTGGCCGCGCTTCTTCCTTTACAACGCGATCGGCGCCGCGCTCTGGGTCGGCTTCTGGGGCGGCGCGACCTATTGGATCGGCCGGCGATTCTTCGAGTATCTGCGCTCTTTCGGCTGGACCGGCCAGACGGTGCTGGTGATCGGCGCGCTGATCGTGATCGCGCTTGCCGCCCAGTTCTGGTCGCGTTGGCGCGCGCGTCACCTCGCGGCGGCGCCCACAACCGAAAAAAGCACCATCAACGAGAAGAAATAAGCAGCACTATTCCGCGGGTGCGGCGCTGCCGCCGCTGCTGGGACGGCGGCCGAAGAGCCGCATCAACATGCCGATCAGCACCACGGTGCCGATATAGAACACCAGTTGAATCCCGGTCGGCCGCGCGACATAGCCGATCAGCGCGTGCAGGGCCTGACCGACGAGGCTCTTCTCCGACAGAATGGCCGAGGTATCCCAGAGATTGCCGAGCGGCGGCAGCATATCCGCTTGCAGCAGGAACGCCGCGCCCTGCGAGGCCATGCCCGCCGCGAGCAGCAGAATCAGCCAACTTGTCACGGTGAAGAGATGGCGCATCGGAATCGTGAGCAGGCCGAAATAAAGCGCGGCGCCGATCGCGATGCCGGCGACCAGGCCGACAACGCCGCCGGTCAGCAGGCTCATTGCGCTGCCCCCCTGCGCGGCGATGATGCCGTAAACGAACAGCACGATTTCCGAGCCTTCGCGCGCCACGGCAGCGCCGCAGACGACTGCCAGCGCGTAAAGCGGCCGCGCGCCGGCCAGCACCTCGTTGCCGACGCGGGTCGCTTCGACGACGTGCTCCTTGGCGTGGCGGCTCATCCAGACATTGTGCCAGCCGAGCATCACCACGGCGGTGAAGAGGATGGCGGCGTTGAACAATTCCTGGCCGATGCCGTCGACGGCATTGGCGATCTCGTCGGTGAAGGCGGCGACCGTGAGTGCGATCAGCACGCCGCAACCGATACCCCCGGCAACCCATTTCCCGCGCCGAGGCACACCACGGCTTGCCGCCAGCACGATGCCGACAACGAGCGCAGCCTCAAGCACTTCTCGGAAGACGATGACGGCAACGGCTAACATTGACTCGCCTTGGGATCAATCAGAGGGTACAACTAACATTTAGTGCAATTGCGAAGCGTTCGCAAGATAGCCTAGTCTCGACTCTGCAAGCAAGAGGCAGGTTGTCGCAAAACAGCACAAAACGAGTTTGGGGACCGAAGTGACGGAAACGGCAGATTCGCTGACCGACATCGATGCAGTTCTTACCGCCAATCTCGATTTTTATCGCGCTTTCAATGAGCGCAACGTCGAGACCATGGAGGCGCTCTGGGCGACGAGCGCGCCGGTGCTGTGCGTCCATCCCGGCTGGACTGCCGTCACCGGGCGCGAGTCCGTCCTGCAAAGCTGGCGCGCCATCCTCGCCAATCCCAACTCCCCGCGCGTGATGTGCCACGACGACCGCGCCTTCCTCTATGGCGACCTCGCGATCGTTCAATGCGAGGAAGAACTCGATACCGGTCATCTGGTCGCGACGAACATGTTCATCCGCGAGAACGGCCGCTGGAAGATGATCCATCACCAGGCGAGCCCGCTCATTGTTCGCGGCGAGGAAGACCAGCGCCGCCGCCCCTCGCCGACGCGGCACTAACCGCCGAGCACGCGGCCGATCGCACCGGTAAGTTTCGCCAGATCATCGGCGCCGATCGTGAAAGCCGGCGTCAGATAGACGATGTTGCCGAACGGCCGAATCCACACGCCTTCATCGAGGAAGCGCCGCCGCAGCTCAGCGTGATCATGGATGCGATCGAGCTCGATCGCGCCGATCGCGCCTTTGACGCGCACATCGCGCACCCCGGCAAATTTACGACACGGCGCCAGGTCGCGCATCAGCGACGCCTCGATCGCCGCAACCCGGGCGGCATGATCCTCGCGCGCGAAAAGATCGAGCGAGGCATTCGCCGCAGAACAAGCGAGCGCATTCGCCATGAAGGTCGGACCATGCATCAGCGCGGCCTCGGCATCATCCGACAGGAATGCTTCGAAAACAGTGCGGCGCGCAACCGTCGCGGCGAGCGGCAGCACGCCCCCGGTCAGTGCTTTCGACAGCGTGACGATATCCGGTAAAACACCGGCTGCTTCGCAGGCAAAGAGAGCGCCGGTGCGGTGAAAGCCTGTGAATATCTCGTCGGCGATCAGCAAAATTCCGTACCGATCGGCGACTCCGCGCACGCGGCGCAAGGTCTCGGCATCGTGAAAGATCATGCCGCCCGCCGCTTGAACCAGCGGCTCGATCACGATGGCGGCGACGGTCGCAGCCTCGCGCGCGAGCAATGCATCGAGCCGCGCCGTGCTCGCTTCATCGCGCGGCAGATCGACGACGAGCTGATCGAGCAGCAGATCGCGGCCCCGTCCATGCATGCCGCTCGCCGGATCGCTCACCGCCATCGCAGCGGCGGTATCGCCGTGATACCCGTCGCGGAAGGCAACGAATTTGCCCCGTTCTTCGCCGCGATTGCGCCAATATTGCCGTGCGATCTTCAGCGCGATCTCGACGGCGACCGAGCCCGATTCCGAAAAGAATACGCGATCGAGATCGTCCGGCAGCAAAGCCGCCAGACGTGTCGCCAGCCGCGCTGCCGGCTCATGCACGAGACCCGCGAACATGACGTGCGGCATCTCAGCGAGCTGATGCGAAACGGCTGCGGCGATATGCGGATGATTGTAGCCATGGCACGCCGTCCACCAAGACGCGATGCCGTCGATCAGCACGCGGCCATCATCGAGATAGAGGCGGCAGCCTTCCGTGCGCTTGACCGGCAGCGGCGGCGGCGCGGTCTTCATCTGCGTATAGGGCAGCCACAGATGACCGAGCCCCGAGCCAAGCCAATCGGGCTGGGCGGCGGTCATCAGCTCCGGCTTGGCGCAAGGCCGAGCCGGTCCATCAGCGCATGATCACGGTCGCGACCGGGATTTGGGGTCGTCAGCAATTTCTCGCCACAGAAGATCGAATTCGCGCCGGCGAGAAAGCAGAGCGCTTGCAACTCGTCGCTCATCGCTTCGCGTCCCGCCGAGAGCCGCACCATCGAAGCCGGCATGGTGATGCGCGCGACCGCGATCGTGCGCACGAATTCGATGGAATCGAGCGGCGGCGTCTCGGCCAGCGGCGTACCGGCAACGCGCACCAAGAGATTGATCGGCACGCTTTCGGGATGCACCGGCAAAGTCGCGAGCGCCGCGACCATGCCGACACGATCGCTCCTGCTCTCGCCCATGCCGACAATGCCGCCGCAGCAAATCTTCATGCCGGCCGCGCGCACACGCGCCAGCGTATCGAGCCGCTCCTGATAATCGCGCGTCGTGATGATTTCGCCATAGAATTCGGGCGAGGTATCGAGATTGTGGTTGTAGTAGTCGAGGCCGGCGGCGGTGAGACGCGCGGCCTGCGCCCCGGTCAGCATGCCGAGCGTCGCGCAGGTCTCGAGACCGAGCGCTTTGACATCGGCGACCATGGTACAGACTTTATCGAGATCGCGCTCTTTCGGCTCGCGCCAGGCCGCGCCCATGCAGAAGCGCGACGCACCGCCCGCCTTCGCCGCTTGCGCTGCGGCGACGACATCCTCGCGCCGCATCAGTTTCTCGGCTTTGACGCCGGCCTCGTAATGCGCGCTTTGCGGGCAATAGGCGCAATCCTCCGGGCAGCCGCCGGTCTTGATCGACAGCAGGGTCGAAAGCTGGATTTCACGCGAATCGAAATGCCGGCGATGGGCAAGCTGCGCCCGGAAAATCAGCTCCGGCAGCGGCTGATCGAACAACGCCGCGATCTCGTCGCGCGTCCAATCATGCCGTACATCATCGGCGAGAGAATCAGGCATAACCGCCCCATCCGTTGAGCAGCCTGTCGCGTACCGCTATACCCCCTCGAGGTCAAGCATGCCCTCGCTCGACGAATTCGCCGCGGCCAAGCTCCGCGATCTCGAAAGCCTCAACCGCCGCCGTTCGCTGAGCGACAGCGCGCGGATGGAGGGAGTCTGGATTGAGCGCAACGGCAGGCGCCTGCTCTCTTTTTCCTGCAACGATTACCTCAATCTCAGCCAGCATCCGGCGGTGCGCGAGGCGGCCATCGCCGCGATCCGTGAATACGGCGCCGGCGCCGGCGCGTCGCGGCTGGTGACCGGCAACCATCCGCTTTATCGCGCGCTCGAAATGCGGCTGGCGCGCATCAAAGGCGCCGAAGCGGCCTGCGTTTTCGGCTCGGGCTATCTCGCCAATATCGGCATCATCCCGGCGCTGGTTGGCGCGGAAGATCTGGTGCAGGTCGATGCGCTGGCCCATGCCTGCATCTGGGCTGGCGCGCGGATGAGCGGCGCCGAGGTCATGACGTTCCGTCACAATGACGCGGCGCATGTCGCCGCGCTCCTCGATGGTAAACGCGGCCCCTACCGCCATGCGCTCATCGTGACCGAAGGTGTGTTCTCGATGGACGGCGACCGGGCGCCCTTGCCGCAACTGGCGCAAATCGCCGGAGCGCAGGATGCGTGGTTGATGACCGACGACGCGCATGGGCTCGGCGTGCTCGGGCATGGCCGCGGATCGAGCTTTGCCGACAGCACCCCGATCGCCGTGCCGTTGCAGATGGGTACGCTCAGCAAAGCGCTCGGCTCTTATGGCGGTTATCTCTGTGCCGCCGCGCCGGTGATCGAGCTGATGAAAAGCCGCGCGCGGTCGCTGATCTATTCGACCGGGCTGCCGCCCGCGAGCGTCGCCGCCGCGATCGCCGCGCTCGACGTGATCGCGCGCGAGCCTGAGCTGACCGAATTGCCGCTGACGAAAGCGCGCCATTTCACGGCGCTCGCTGGTCTGCCCGAGGCTCAAAGTCCGATCGTGCCCGTGATTGTCGGTGACGACAGCACGGCGCTCGAGGCCTCGCGCTCGCTCGAAGACGAAGGTTTCCTCGTCACCGCGATCCGGCCGCCGACCGTGCCCGACGGCACGGCGCGGCTGCGCGTCACGTTCTGCGCCGGGCATCCGGATGACGCGATCGAGCGGCTCGCGGGTTTGATCCGCGATGGCTTCCGACGATGAGCGCGTTTTTCGTCACCGGCAGCGGCACCGAGATCGGCAAGACCTTCGTCACCGCGGCGCTGATCCGTGACCTGCGCCGCCGCGGCCGCCATGTCGCGGCCCTGAAGCCGGTCGCGAGCGGTTTCGACCCGGAGAAAGCCGCAGCAAGCGACCCCGGCATTTTACTCGCCGCGCTCGGCGAGATGCCGACGCCGGCGGCCTTCGACCTCATTGCACCATGGCGATTTCATGCCCCGCTGTCGCCCGACATGGCGGCACGCCGCGAAGACCGCGTCATCGATTTCGCTGGCCTCCTCGGGCATTCGCGGCAGTTCATCGCCACCATGACCGGAACGCTGCTCATTGAAGGTGTCGGCGGCGTCATGGTACCGCTCGACGACGAGCACACCATCCTCGATTGGATCGAAGCGCTACGTATCCCCGCCATCGTCGTCTGCGGCAGCTATCTTGGCGCCATCAGTCACTCGCTGACCGCACTCGATGCGCTGCGCAGCCGCAGCCTCGCCGTCGCGGCGTTGGTCGTGAACGAGACGCCGCAAAGCACTGTCGCTCTCGAAGAGACAGCCGCCACGATTATGCGCTTTGCGGATCGCGTTCCCGTGATCGCCCTGCCCCGCCTTTCCCATTCAGATCAGTCTCATCCGGCCATCGCGCACCTGACGGAACTGCTCGATCGGTTCTAGAATGCGGAGGTTCGAGGCTCTTCGTTCAAAGGGATAAATCCATGCGTATTGCCATCGTCGGCCAGCAAGCTTTCGGCAAAGCGGCGCTCGATGCGTTTCTCGAGCACGGCGACGATGTCGCTGGCGTCTTCGTCGCGCCCGAGCCGGCGGGGGCGCGACCCGATCCGCTGCGCGAGGCGGCGCAGGCGAAGGGCCTCAAATGCCTTCAACTCAAGAGCCTCGGTTCGCCGGAAGCGTTGAGCGCGCTCAAGGAGCTCGATGTCGAGCTCGGCGTGATGGCCTATGTCACGCAGTTCGCACCGCAAGCTTTCGTGACCATCCCGAAACACGGCATGATCCAATTCCACCCGTCATTGCTGCCGCTGCATCGCGGACCGTCCTCGATCAACTGGGCAATCATCCAGGGCCGCACCAAGACCGGCCTCACCATCTTCCGCCCGACCGACGGGCTCGATGAAGGTGCTGTCATCCTCCAGAAAGAAGTAGATATCGGCCCCGACGACACGCTTGGCAGCGTCTATTTCGATCGCATCTTCCCGACCGGCGTCAAAGCGCTGCTCGAAGCTGCCGACGCCGTCGTCGCCGGCAAGGCGCGCGAGGTGGTGCAGGATGAATCGATAGCGACCTATGAAGGCTGGTGCCGCAGCGCCGAATCCCAGATCAGCTGGGCCAATCACGCCGACAAGATCTACGACCTCATTCGCGGCTGCAATCCGGCGCCGGGTGCGTGGTGCAAATGGGGCGAGAAGAAGCTCTACCTCTTCGAATCGAAGAAGATCCCCGTTCACGTCTTCGCCACGGTGAAAGGCTTCAGGCCCGGCCAGGTCATGAAGGTCGAGGGCGGCAGCTTCACCGTCTGCGCCCATGGCGGGCTGATCGAAGTGCAGCGCTGCCGCATCGATGACGGCAAGAAGATCGCGGGCAACGAGGCCGGCATCGAAGCCGGCACGATCCTCGGCTGATCGTTCCTTACGCCGTTTCGTCGCTGAGCACGCGGCCGCGCCGGAAAGGCCAGAGCGCGACGAAGCTGATGGCCGCGGCCGCGCCGAGATAGAGACCGACGTAACTGAGACCGCCGCGCTCGGCCAGTGCCTGCGCAAGGATGGGCGCGAGCGCGCCGCCGAAAATGCCGCCGATGTTGAAAGCGACCGTGGCGCCGGTGTAGCGCACTCGCGCGGGAAACAGCGCCGGGAGAAACGCGCCGAGTGGGCCATAGACAAAGCCCATCATCAGCAGCGCGAGCGCGAGAAACAGGAATACGATCGCCAGCGACGCGCTATCCAGCATTGGCGCCAACAGGAAGCCAAGTAAGACAGTGCCGATGCAGCCGCCCATCAAGACGCGGCGCGGGTCGTAGCGGTCGGCGAGGGAACCGGAAGCAACGATGCCGACCGCCATGAAGACGATCGCGCCTAATTGAATCTCGAGGAAAGTGGTGCGGGCATAGTGGAGCGTCGACGTACCGTAGCCGAGGGCGAAGGCCGTCGAGAGATAGAAGATCGCGAAACACGCAACGACCGCGAACGTGCCTCCGACCGTCTCGCGCGGATACTTACGGATCAACTCGGCGAAAGGTACGCGCGCCGGCGGTGCTTCCTTCATCGCTGCGGCGAAAGCCGGTGTCTCGCTCAGCTTCAGCCGGATCCAAAGGCCGAGCGCCACCAAGACAAAGCTCAAGACGAACGGCAGACGCCAACCCCAGGCCTGGAACTGTTCGGGCGAAAGCCAGAGGCCGAGCAGCAGGAACAGGCCGTTGGCCAAGATAAAGCCTACGGGCGCACCCAATTGCGGTGCCATGCCGTAACGCGCGTGCCAGCCCCGCGGTGCGTTCTCGACCGCGAGCAATACCGCCCCGCCCCACTCGCCCCCGAGTCCGAAGCCCTGACCGAAGCGCAAGATGCAGAGCAACAGTGGCGCGAGCCAACCAACGCTGTCATAGGTCGGCAGCAAGCCAATGATGACGGTCGAGCTGCCCATGATTAGGAGCGAAGCCACCAACGTCGATTTGCGGCCGATGCGATCGCCGAAATGGCCGAACACGGCGGCACCCACGGGGCGAGCGACAAATGCGAGGCCGAAGCTGGCATAAGCCGCCATCAACTGTGCCGACGGCGAGCTCGCGGGAAAGAAGAGCGGGCCGAGGACCAGGGACGCGGCCGTCGCGTAGATGTAGAAATCGTAATACTCAACCGCCGTGCCGACCATGCTGGCCGCGAGAATGCGCAGCGGAGACATGCGGGGAGCGGCCGCGGGCATCGAGATCGCCGTCACGACGCGACCGGCCCCAGCGCCGTCAGCAGCGGATCGAGGAATTCCTCATAGACACGCCAGCAGCCGATCGCCGTGCGATAGATCGGCCGGCGCACTTGCGTCGCGCTCGCCGTGCGCACCGGCCTGTCGGTCTCGTGGAAGGAGAGACACGCCTCGCTCCACGGCAAGCCGCAATGAGTGATGATGCGCCGCGCTTGCGTCTCGAGATCGTCGACCACGTCTTCGTAGCGCATATCGAGGATGCGTCTGTTCGGCAGCGCGCGATGCCAACGCTCCATCAACCGGCCATAACGGCGGTGATAGCGGCCGAACTCGGCAACATCGTAGGTGTGGTTCTGCTCCGCGGTAAAGAGTTTCGAGAAGCAGGAGATGCAGGTATCGACCGGATCGCGGACACTATGAACGATCATGGCGTTCGGCATCGCCATATGGATGAGGCCCGTGAAATAGTAATTTGACGGCATCTTGTCCGTGATGCGCTTAGCGCCGGAGATCGCGTACTTCTTCACGCCATCGAGATAACGCGACGCGATCTGGCGTAACGCCTTGGCATCGAGCGATGGGACGAATTCCGGGAACGAGACGACGCTGCCGTCGGCGGAACGCACCTCGTCGGCGACTTCGTTCAGCGTTTTTAGCTCGCCGGCGCCCTGCACATCGGGATGGCTGGCCAGGATCTGCTCAATCAGGGTCGTGCCCGAGCGCGGCATGCCGACGGCTCCAATTCAATCCGAACCGGAAATCGTTAGTGCGCCGTCTCGGCGTGCCAGACGAGCAGCCGGCGGCGCACGATTTCCATCAGCTTCACCAGCACCGAGCCGACAATGGCGATGGCAACAATGCCCGAGAAAACGCCGGGTGAATCGGCAAAGCGCATTGATGTCATCATCGAACCGCCCAGCCCCTCGCCGCCCATCGTCATCTCGCAAATGATGACCACGATCAGCGAGATCGGCAGCGCAATCTGCAAGCCGGTGAACACGCCCGGCATGGCCGACGGCAGGATGATCTGCCAGAGCAGTGCGCGGCGATCGACGCCGAGGCTCTCCGCCGACCACACGAGATATTTGTCGACGTTCTCGGTCGCCGCCCAGGTCGCGACCACGACGGGGAAGACCGACGAGAACGCGACCATCGCGATCTTCGACCAATCGAAGACTCCGAACCACAAGATGAAGATAGGCAGGAATGCGATCTTCGGCAGCGGATTGCCGACCGATACGATCGGATCGAAGAACCAGCGTACCGAGCGCAACCGTGCAATGGTCACGCCGATGATGATCCCGAGCACCGCCGCCATGGCGAAACCGGCGAAAGTACGCAGCATGGTGAGGAGGAGCGCATGCGGCACGTCGCCCGAGATCGTGTCGTCCCACAGCCGCTCCAGCACCGAGGACAACGACGGCAGCAGGAAATCGGAGACGAAATGCATCCGCGCGCCCCACTCCCAGGCGACAGCGAGCAGCACCACCGAGGACGAGCGCAACAGCGCCCGCTTCACGGCGGGGCTGAAAAGGCTTTTGTTTTCTACTCTCTCCATACCAACGTCCGGCGCATAAAATAGAGGTAGGCCCGGTCGGCAAAGAAGCCCAAGGCCGAGACCGTGATCACCACGGCGAACATCGCGTCATAGACGCCGCCTTCGCCGAGGAAGGAAATGAGATACCCGAGGCCCTTTTGCCCGACCAGCAATTCCGAGGCCACCAGCACGATGAAGGAGATCGCGACCGCGTTGCGGATGCCGGCGAGAATATCGGGCAGCGCGCCGGGCAGGATCACCTCCCACAGCACATTGCGATTGCTTGCGCCGCACGCCCGTGCTGACCAGATCAGCGTCTGATCGACGCCGCGCGCGCCGTTATAGGCGCTGATGATCACCGGCAGCAGGCAGCTCAGCGCGATCGAGGCGATCTTCGAGCCGGCGCCGAGTCCGAGCCACAGGATCATCACCGGGATGAGCGCCGATTTCGGCATCGGATAAAGCGCTTTGACCAGCGGGCTGGCGATATCGTCGATCGTCGTCGACCACGCCATCATCACGCCGAGCGCGATACCGACGATGATGCTGGAGCCGAGGCCGAACGACCAGTTGATGAAGGACGATACGCCGTTGCTCCAGAGATCGCCGCCGACCAGCAGCGACCACCAGGCGACGGCGACCGCGCTCAGCGGCGGCAACTCGCTCGGATCGACGATATGCACCCGCGGCGCGATCTCCCACAGTATCGCCAACAAGAGGAGCGGCAGATACCGGATGAAGATATTGTCGCGGGTCATTCGTGGACTTCTTGCGCGCGGATCGCTTCGTCGCGCACCAGGTTCCAGAGGTACTCGACTTTCGCGGTGAATTCGGCGGTTTGCAGATAGTCGGCACGCTCGCCCGATGTCGGCCGCGTATCGACGATTTCCTTGATGCGGCCCGGACGCGCCGTCATCACCGCCACACGATCGGCGAGATAGACCGCCTCGCGCACGTCATGCGTGACGAAGACGACCGTCTTGGGCGAGCGCTGCATGATCGCCAGCAACTCTTCATGCATCAAGGTGCGCGTCTGCGCATCGAGCGCGCCGAAGGGCTCGTCCATGAGCAGCGTTTGGGGATCGATCGCCAAGGTGCGGGCGATCGCGACGCGCTGTTTCATGCCACCCGAAAGCTGCGAAGGGTAGGAATCCTCGAAACCCTTCAGATGCACGAGCTCGATCAGCTCTTGCGCGCGCTTCTCGCGCTCGGCCTTGGGCATGCGCTGCTTCTCGAGACCGTAGAGCACGTTCTGCTTCACGGTCTTCCACGGGAAGAGCGAATAGTTCTGAAAGACGATACCCCGATCGGGACCTGGCTGCGTGACCGGCTTGCCGCCGACCGAGATGCTGCCGCTTTCGATCGGCAGGAAGCCGCCGAGAAGATAGAGCAGCGTGCTCTTGCCGCAGCCGGAGGGGCCGAGCAGCGCGACGAATTCGCGCTCCTTCACTTCCAGCGACACACCGTCGAGCGCAAGCACCGGCCGCCCGCGCATCGGGCGATAGGTGTGGCTCACTGCGCCGAAGACGATACCGCTCCCTGCCATTCCCTCGTGCCTCGAAATTTCCTGCCCGTCCCTCATCCCAGGACTCTCATGGACGACGCCGTTTCGCGGCTTCGTCGACCAGCGACATGTCCGCGTATTTGGCGACATCGACGTCGATGTTGAGCAGGCCCACTTCCTTTTGGGTTTTGATGTTGTTCTGTAGCGCAGTCAGGTTTGGCCGCGCGTCGGGGTCTCGATAGTAGTCGTTTTTCGTGAACAGCCAATCGCTAAAATCGGATTCCGGCTGCTTGGTGAATTGGGAAACGATCTTGATCCCCTCGGCCCGGTTTGCGGGGTCGAGATACCAATGCAGCATGGACTGCACATCCTCGAAGAAATCGACCAGCACGGCGCGATGCGCGGCAATGAACGGCGCCCGCGCTGCCCACAGCGTCAGCTCGGTCGGCCCCATCGCTTTTTCGACATCGAACAGGCTCCTGGCGCTGCCGTCCTTTTGGGCAACGACCGAATAGGGCGTGCCGATCTCGATCATGTCGACTTTCTTTTGCTGCAGCGCCGACACCATGTTGGGGAATTCGATCTCGATGACCTGATAGTCACGCTTCGGCTGCAGCCCGTGCTGGCTCATATAGACCTGAGCCGCGATATCGAGGGCACCGCCGATCGCGTTGGTGGCGACGATCTTGCCCTTGAGATCCTCGACTTTTGTGATCGGGCCGTCGGTCCGAACCATCATCTGGTTCGAATAATAGCCGTTGACCCCGTCCTGGTAGAGGTCCGAGACCGCGCGGATGTCCTGCATATGCGCATTCTGGATCGCCAGCGCGAAAGAGGAAAAAGCGAGCGCCGCAAGATCGAGTTCGCCGGCGGCGAGGCCCGTGATTTGCGGCGTGCTGCCGCGAAAATGGATCGCTTCGACGGTGTAGGATTTGCCGTAATGCTTCAATAGCTCGGGCTTGGCCCAGAGCACCGAGGTAAGCTGTGCCGGAACGACAGCCCAGCCGACGCGCAGCTTGAGCGGTTCATCGGCATAGCTGGGTAAAGCCAGTCCGGCCGACACACCCGACGCGACCAGCACCAACGCAACGCCGCGCCATACGCTCATCGAAAGCCTCCCTGCCCAAATCTCTACGGCCTAAATCTTCGACCCAGTTCGCTCGGGGCCTGAATTCTGTGCGGGCCTAAAATTATTGTCAGCTGAGTTCTTGCTGATACTGTCGCTGCATCAAAGGCATGCGCGGCATTGGTTGTCAACCGCAGCGGGTTTTCATTTCAGCCGCGCAGCCGCCTCGTCGACGAGCGACAGATCGGCATAGGCTTTCACGTCGATGGCCTGTTTCAGGACGCCGAGCTGCTGCGCGATATCGAGATTTTTCTGCATCGCCGCGACGTCGGGTCGCGAATCCGGCGCGTGGTAATCGTCGCCTTTGGTAAATATCCAGCTCGACCAGATCGCTTCCGGCTGCTTGGTGAAATCGGCAACGAGCTTGATCGCGCCCTCGCGGTTCTTCAGATCGAGTATCCAGCGCATCGCGCGGTTGGTGTCCTCGAAATAATCGACCAGCGCGGCGCGGTTGGCTTTGATATAGGGCACGCGGCCGGCGATGATGGTGAGTTCGGACGGGCCCTCCATCGCGTCCTTCTCGGTGAAAAGCGCATGCACCTGGCCCGATTTCATCGGCTCGACCGAGAACGGCGTGGTCAAAAACCCCATATCGACGCGCTTGGCGGTGATCGCCGACATCATGTTCGGGAATTCGATCTCGACCACCGTGTAATCGCGCTTATCCTCGAGACCGTGGCGCTTCAGCATCGCGCGCATGCCGATATCCATCGCACCGCCGATGCTGTTGTCGCCGATGACCTTGCCTTTCAAATCCTCGACTTTCGCGATCGGGCTGTCTTTGAGGACGGCAAAAGGCCGCGTGAAATAATCTTCATAACCGTCGCGGGTCGCGACGCCGATGAGGCGCAGATCGCTCATATGCGCGTTCTGGATGGCGAGTGCGAAAGCCGCCGGCGCGAAATAGGCGAGCGAGATGTCTCCGGTGGCGAGCGCCGTGGTCTGCGGGCCGCTGCCCGGCGCGCGGATTGCCTCGACGGTGTAGGACTTGCCGTAATGGACGAGCTGGTCCTTCATCTGCATGAGGATGGGGAACATCTGTCCCGGCACGGCGGCCCAGGCGGCTTTGATGACGACGGGATCGGCCTGCGCGACCGAGGCCGTCAATGTCGCCGCGATCATCGTGCCGAGAAATAAGCGCCGCATCTCGAACCACCTCCCTATTTTCTTGCGCGCATGATCGCCAAGCGCTGCCGCTTGTCAACGTTATCGTAGCGGAATATCAGGATAACTCTCGGGTAGACAAGCGCAGTGGCGGCGGGCACGATCCGCCGCCATCGCGATGCGAATGAGGTTTTCGTGGACGTGCCTGAACTGACGATCGTCGTGCCGGCTTTCAACGAGCGCGATAATGTCGTCCCGCTGCTCGACCGTCTCAACACGGTCCTCGCCGGCATCGCGTGGGAAGTCATCTATGTCGACGATGATTCGCCCGACGGCACGGCGGAAGCCGTGCGCGCGGCGGCGCGGCGCGATACCCGCGTCCGCTGTATCCAGCGCATCGGCCGCCGCGGCCTCGCCGGTGCCTGCATCGAAGGCATCCTCGCTTCCTCCGCGCCTTATGTCGCGGTGATGGACGCCGATCTGCAGCATGACGAGGCGATCCTGCCCCAGATGCTGGACGCGCTGCGCGGCGAAAGCTGCGACATGGTCGTTGGCAGCCGCTATGTCCCGGGCGGCGGCGTCGGCGATTGGGATGCCGGTCGCCAGCGCGCCAGCTCGCTCGCGACGCGGCTCGCGCGCCTCGTCACCAAGGCCGACATCGCCGACCCGATGAGCGGCTTCTTCATGATGCGCCGGACGGTGTTCGAGCAGGTGATGCGCGGCCTCTCGACCCAAGGATTCAAGATACTGCTCGATATCCTGGCGACGGCGGAGACGCCGGTGCGCATCAAGGAAATCCCGTTCCAGTTCCGTCAGCGTGTCGCCGGCGAGAGCAAGCTCGATACCCTTGTCGCTTGGGAATTCGCGATGCTGCTCGCCGACAAGCTCGTCGGCCATGTCGTACCGGTGCGCTTCCTGCTGTTCGCGCTCATCGGCGGGCTCGGCGTCTTCGTGCATATGGGCGTGCTCGCCACCGGACTGAAGCTCTTCGGCTTGAGCTTCGTCGCGGCGCAAACCACCGCCGCGATCGTCGCCATGACGGTGAACTTCATCCTCAACAACCTCTTCACCTACGCCGATCGCCGTCTCAAAGGCTGGCGCATGCTGCGCGGGCTTGTGTCGTTCTATGTGATCTGCAGTTTCGGCACGGCCGCGAATATCGGCATCGCGTCTTACCTGTTCCAGGAGCAGCAAGTTTGGTGGGTTGCCGGCATCGCCGGCATCGTCGTCGGCTCGGTCTGGAACTACGCCGTCTCGTCGATCTTCACGTGGAAATGAACAGCCCCGCAGCGCCGCGTTATTGGCGGCGGCTCGCCCGGATCACGTAGCGATCGCCGGCGAATTTCTCGAAGATCGTGTCGATCGTCGGGTGCGTAATCGGGCCGTTCTCGGAATCCGGCACGAGGTTCTGTTCCGAGACATAAGCCTCGTACGGCCCGCCCTGCGCGTTTTGCGCGAGCAGATGATAGAACGGCTGGTCCTTCGACGGCCGCCGCTCGGCGGGAATGGAGTTGTACCATTCGTCGGTGTTGTTGAAGACCGGATCGACGTCGAAAATCACGCCCCGGAACGAATAGAGGCGGTGGCGGACAATCTGTCCGACCGCGAACTTGCCGGTGCGGTAAATCTGCGGCGTCACGAGACTCGGCCTCCTTAACCGGCACATCAGACGCCGGGCAAAAACGATAACGAGCGACTATTCTAAAAAAATCCGCGCGCGCGACAAGAGCCGCAGGACGCGCACATCACGATGACGCGATTGCTCGAGAGACGCAAGAAATGGAACGGCCTCGGTACGTCCCGCTTGATCGCCGGATCGTCCGAGGCCGATAGCTTCGAGAATCTTCCCTGAACTTTGGACCGCATCACTTGCGCGATGCACATCCCCTTCATGCCCATAGGATGAGCAAGGGGTGGGCCACCCTCGTCGAATCAATCGCTTAGCTTCGCGGCAGCATATTCGTTGGAAAGACTTCCGACAATGCGCAATGGATCGAGATGGTTACCTTAACGCGGCGCGAGGTATTTGCGCGCGAGCCGCAGCAATTCGAGATCGCAGGTCTGCTTCGCGATCTCCTCGAGATCCTCGAAATAGTGCTTGAGCGCTTGCGGCGTCAGCCGGCCGATCAACCAACCGATGAATTGCTCCGGCGTTTTCACCCATGCCGGCAACGGATCGAGCCCGTGACCGTAAGGCAGCGCAACACGCAGGATGCGCCAGCGGCGGCGGCGGAGTTGATCGTCGATCGGATCGAGATCGGGTTCCAGCGTCCATCCCGGACGGCTTTGAACTCCACTACTACGTCCAGCCATTGGTCCTCAGCCCCCTGACAAGCGAAACACGAACGGCGCGTTCTTCTCTCCGCGTTGCTTATCTTTAAGGTTAGCGCGGATTAAGGGTGAATATAGAAGCGGCTCTTTTGTGACGCAATAATAATCGGTCGTTAACCGTGACCATAAGTCGATAGAAGCCAATAATTTTAGCCATTCTGTTAATAAATCTTTCTGAAAACGAAGAAGAGCGGTGGAATCTTTTACTTGTTAAGCCGGGGTGTAAAGACGGCGAACGCAATGTCCTAAATCTCTTGCACCGACAGCACACCCGGCAAGCGCTGGACGGCCGAAAGCACACGCGGACCGATGCGGAATCCGCCGGGAAGCGCGATCTCAACCTCGCGAGTCGGCAGCGGCACGACAACGTTCACATGCCCGCGCCCGCCTGCTTCGCTCTGCAGCACGTTCTTAAACGCCGCCAGCGCCGCCGCCTCGCCGAGCACGACTTTGAGCCCGGCCGCGGCGTTAGCGACGATCTTGTCGAGCGGCTCGATCCGCTGTGCCGTGAGACGCGGTGGATCGACATCGGTCCGGATATCGGCGGTGACAAGCAGTGGCTTGCCGCTATCCAACAGCTCGCGCGCCTGGGCGAGCACTTCCGAGAACAGCGTTACCTCGAAAGCACCGCTCGCGTCCGACATCTGGACGAAGGCAAACCGCCGCCCCTCGCCGGAGGTCCGCTCTTTCTTGCTGATGACAATGCCGGCAAGTTTGAACCGCGTCGAACCACCGACGGCGAGCCGGTTATCAAGCTCGGCGTACCGCACCACGCCGACGCGCGCCAGGCTTTTGCCATAGGCGTCGAGCGGATGGCTTGAGAGATAGAAGCCGAGCGCCGAGAATTCCTGCTGCAGCCGATCGAGCGCCGACCAATCCTGCGCCTGCGGCAGCGCCATGCGCTGCCCTGCCGTGGCTGCCGCGTCGCCGAAGAGACTGACCTGCGAACTCGACCGCTCTTCGGCCGCGACGCTGGCATGACGCAGCAGCAGATCGATCGCGGCAAAAGTCTGCGCCCGGTTGGGATTGAGGCAATCGAAGGCGCCGGCGCGGATCAAGCTTTCGAATTGCCGCCGGTTGAAACTCTTCACATCGAGCCGGCGCGCGAAATCGAACAGATCCTTGAACGGCCCATTCGCTTTGCGCTCGGCGAGAACCTCGCTCATCGCTGCGGCGCCGACGCCTTTCACCGCCGCCAGCGCATAGCGGATCGCCGAGCCGTCTTTGGTCTGTTCGACCGAAAATTCGACGTCCGAACGGTTGATATCCGGCGACAGCACCTTGATGCCAAGCCGCGCGCATTCCTGGCGGAAGACGTTGAGCTTGTCGGTGTTGCCCATATCGAGGGTCATCGACGCGGCGATGAATTCAACAGGGTAATTGGCCTTGAGATACGCGGTCTGATAAGCAACCAGCGCGTAGGCGGCGGCGTGCGATTTGTTGAAACCGTAACCGGCAAATTTCGCGACCAGGTCGAAGATGTGATCGGCGAGATCCTGATTGGTGCCGCGTTCGACCGCGCCGTCGACGAACAACTTACGCTGCGCGTCCATCTCGGCCTTGATCTTCTTACCCATGGCGCGGCGCAGCAGATCGGCGCCGCCGAGCGAATAGCCCGACAGCACCTTGGCGATCTCCATCACCTGTTCCTGGTAAATGATGATGCCTTGGGTCTCTTCGAGGATCGGCTTCAGCTTGGGATGGAGATAATCCGGCTTCTCACGGTCGTGCTTCACCTCGATATAGCGCGGGATGTTCTCCATCGGGCCCGGACGATAGAGCGCGACGACGGCGATGATGTCCTCGAACCGGTCGGGGCCCAGCTTCTTGAGCATGTCGCGCATGCCCGTACCTTCAAGCTGGAAGATGCCGACCGTATCGCCCTTGGCCATGAGCGAATAGCTCTTGGCATCGTCCAGCGGGAGCTTGGCAAGATCGAGCGGAATGCCGCGCGCGGCGACCATCTCAACCGCTTTTTGCAGCACGTCGAGCGTCTTGAGGCCAAGGAAGTCGAATTTCACCAGCCCGGCAAGCTCGGCGTATTTCATGCTGAACTGCGTCACCGGCATATCGGAGCGCGGATCGCGATAGAGCGGGATGAGCTCGTCGAGCGTGCGGTCGCCGATCACCACACCGGCGGCATGGGTCGAGGCGTGGCGATAAAGCCCTTCGAGCTTCAGCGCGATCGCGATGAGGCGCGCGACCGCATCATCCTCGTCGCGCATTTGCTGCAGCGCCGGCTCGCCGTCGATCGCCTCTTTCAGCGTGACCGGCGCGGCAGGATTGTTCGGCACCAGCTTGCAGAGCTTGTCGACCTGGCCATAGGGCATGCCGAGCACGCGCCCGACATCGCGCAACACGGCGCGCGCCTGCAGCTTTCCGAAGGTGATGATCTGCGCGACGCGATCGTGGCCGTATTTTTGCTGGACGTGACGGATGACCTCGTCGCGCCGCTCCTGGCAGAAATCGATGTCGAAGTCGGGCATCGACACGCGTTCGGGATTGAGGAAACGCTCGAACAGCAAGCCGAAGCGCAGCGGGTCGAGATCGGTGATGGTGAGCGCCCAGGCGACCACCGACCCAGCACCTGAGCCGCGGCCCGGCCCGACCGAGATGCCGTGCGCCTTCGACCATTGGATGAATTCGGCGACGATGAGGAAGTAGCCGGCGAAGCCCATCTTGATGATGACGCCGAGCTCGAACTCGAAGCGCTCGCGATAAGGTTTGGCGATCGCATCGCGCTCGGCCTCGCTCATGCCGTCGCGCCAAACGTGTTCTTTGAGCCGCGCCTCGAGGCCGGCGAGCGCCATCAGGCGCACCTCCTCCTCTTCCTTGCGGCCGGTGTCGGTCGGGAAAGGCGGCAGGATCGGCTTGCGCTGCTCGGCCATGTAGGCGCAGCGCCTGGCGATCACCAGCGTGTTGTCGCACGCCTCGGGCAGATCGGCGAAGAGCAGCCGCATCTCGGCCGGCGATTTGAAATAATGCTGGCCGGTCAGGCGGCGGCGGTTGGGATCGGCGAGCGTGGTGCCCTGATCGATGCAAAGCAGCACGTCATGCGCCTGCTCGTAGCTCGGATCGGGGAAGAACGCGTTGTTGGTCGCGACCAGCGGCAGGTCGTGCGCGTAAGCGAGATCGATGAGATCGTTCTCGATACGCTCTTCCTCCGCCATGCCGTGGCGCATCAGCTCGATATAAAGGCGGCCGGGAAACAGCGTTGCAAGCTTCGCCAGCATCTCCTTGGCCGCTGGCTTCTGTCCGTCGGCGAGCAAGCGACCGACCGGGCCGGTCGCGCCACCCGTCAGCGCCAGCAACCCCTTGCTATGGCCTTCGAGCGCGGCGAAATCGACCTGCGGCTGCTCGCCGCCATTGGTCTCGAGGAACGCCTTGCTGACCAGCTTCAGGAGATTGCGATAGCCGGTCTCGTTCTGCACCAGCAGGACGATCACATCGGGCGGCAGGGCCGGCCCCATACGCGCGGCGAGTCGAACGTTATCCACATCCCCGCGCCGCAGTCCGAGCTCGCAACCGATGATCGGCTGCACCCCCGAGTCGGATGCCGCCATCGAGAATTCGAGTGCGCCGAAGAGATTGCCGACATCGGTGATCGCGACCGCCGGCATGGCGTTTTTCTTCGCCAATTCGACCAGCACTTTGACTTTGATCGCGCCCTGCGACAGCGAATAGGCGGAGTGCGTGCGGAGATGAATGAAATCGGCGTGCGGCATCTGAGTTCAAGCTTGGCAGAGCATCGGCGCGGCGCAAGGGGATTCTACAGAACGCCGGCGATCCGCTACACTCGGCCGCAATGAAGCGATCACACGGGAGGGCTCGATGACGCGTATCGCCATTTTGAAGCGCGAAGAGATGAATGCGGAGCAAGGCCGCGTCTATGACGAGGCCAAGGCAGCAAACCAGCCGGTCGGCGGCCCCTACTACGCCTATATCCGCAATCCGACGCTGTTCACGGCCTCGCAGAACATGGGCAAGGCCTTCGGCTCGTTCAAGCTCAGCCCCCGCGAGCGGCTGATCGCGGTTATCACGGTGTGCCGCTTCTGGGGCGCGAAATATCCCTGGGGTGCGCAAACCCGCAACGCCGTCGCCAACGGCATCGACCAATCGGTCATCGACGCGATCAACGCCGGCAAGACGCCCGATCTCAGCAATCCGCGCGAAGCGATGGCGCACAAGCTGCCGAAAGAGCTGCTCACCAACAAAGGCCTCAGCGAGGCAACCTATCAAGAAGCCGAGAAACTCTTCGGCACAGACGACCTCGTCGGCCTCATCGCCAGCGTCGGCCAATTCTCGATGGTGTGCTGCAGCGCCAACGCCTTCGACATCACGCCGACGGCGGAAATGCAGAAGCTGAGCTGACCGCCTGACAACGCGCCGCGCGTTACGGCAGCGCCGCGCTCGATGAAGCGGCGCCAACGGCGGCGCTGTCTTCCGTCTCGACGATTTCCTCGAGCGTCCGGCCTTTGGTCTCGATGCCGATCGCCACCAGCGCCAGCGCCGCGATGAGATAGGTCAGCGCGAAAGTATGCAGCACATAGGCGCCGAGCCCATAAGCTAGCATGAGACCGACGATGGTCGGCGCAAGGAACGAGCCGATGCGGCCGATGCCGAACACCCAGCCGACGGCTGTCGCGCGCATCTCAGTGGGATAAAGCTCGCCGGCATAGATCGTCGTCGGACCATAGACGCCGGGATTGACCCAGCCGACGCAGGCGATTGCGGCAAACATCCACAACCCGCTGGCCATCGCGAACCAAAGATGGAAGCCGGCGCCGACAAAGTAATAGAGAAACAACACTGGACGGCGGCCGTAGCGGTCGATCAGAAACGAGCACGCGGAATAGCCAAAGATCGCCGCACCCGCCTGCACGAGTTGGAGAAGAATCGCGTCGCTCAGCGGCAGGCCGCGCTGCGTCAGGATCGTCGGCAGCATGAAAAGAATGCCGTTCGACGACCAAAGGAAGCAGAACGAGACGATCCACAGCAAGATGGTACGCCGCCGCCGTCCGGGCGCGAGCAGTTGCAGCACCGTCACGTCGGAGGACGGCGCCGCTTCGTTGCTATGGCTCGGCACGGCGATGGGCGCGGGGTTCTCACCGCGCGCCGCCGTCTCGATATAGGCGACCGTCGCTTCGGCCTCGCTGGTGCGGCCTTTGCTCAAGAGATAG
>DASZLU010000124.1:0-14701 GCA_035552195.1 Allostellaceae bacterium
GAATACATCCTCCACTCGTGGTCGCTGGTGAAGATCGGCACGACCGCGGCGCAGAAGAAGTTGTTCTTCAACCTGCGCCGCCTCAAGGCGAAGCTGGAGCAGTTCGAGCAAGGCGATCTGTCGCCCGAGGCCGTGGCGGCGATTGCCAAGGACCTCGACGTGCCGGAAAGCGAAGTGGTCGAGATGAACCGTCGCCTCGGCGGCGTCGACAACTCGCTCAACGCGATGCTCGGCGGCGATGCCGACAGCGAATGGCTCGAGCTATTGCCGGATGAACGGCCGTCGCAGGAAACCGTCGTCGGCGATATCGAGGAAGGCCAGCGCCGCCGCAGCCTGCTCGGCGCCGCGCTGAAGAAACTCAATCCGCGCGAGCGCGAGATCGTGGTCGAACGGCGCCTGAAAGACGAGCCCGCGACGCTCGAAGAGCTCTCGCATAAATACGCGGTGTCGCGCGAGCGCATCCGCCAGATCGAAGTGCGCGCCGTCGAGAAGCTGCAGAAGGCCGTCGCCGCCAATACGTCGACGCGGCCGCTCGAACAGATCGCGGCCTGATCGAAGCCTGCCGCCTTTACGAGCCGCGCCGGCAACGGCGCGGCTTTTTTATCGGCTCAGCCACCAGGCGCCGAGCGCCAGCGTCGCCAAGGTCAGCGGTACGCCGATGCGGAAATAGTCCCAAAACCCGACGGTCACGTTCTGACGACGCGCTTGTTCGACGACGATAAGATTGGCGACCGAGCCGAGGATCGTGAAATTTCCCGCTAAGGTCGACGCCATGGCGAGCGTCAGCCAGGCACGATCGGGATCGGCGACAGTGTGAAGGAAGGGCGCGAGCACCAGCACCGCCGGCACGTTGCTGACGAGATTCGATAGCACCGCGGCAATCACTGTCAGCACCGGCACGCGGCCCAGTCCGACATGCGAAACCGCCTCGCGCATCTCCGGCGTCAGCAGCGCTTTCTCTGCGCCGGCCAGCACGATGAACAAGCCGACGAAAAGCAGCAACAGCGACCAGTCGACCTCGCGATAGACGCGCTGCGGCTTGATTGGCGTCAGCAACAACAGCGCGCCGAGCACGATCGCGACTTTCGCCGGCGAGATTCCCGCAAAGAAGCCGGCGATCGCCAGGGCGGTGGCGGCGAGGGCACTGGCTAGCAGCGCCGGGTGGATGCGCGGCCGCAGCGCGGCGCTCCCCGGGTCGTTCGCCCGAAAGAAATCGTGCGGATGGAACGCGGCGATAGCGGCGAACAGCACGACCAGTCCGATGACCGCGACCGGCACCAGGGCCGCGGCGAAGGCGACGTAGGGCAGGTGGGAAAAGCTGCCGATCATCATGTTCTGCGGATTGCCGGTGATGGTCGCAACGCTGCCGATATTCGAGGCCATGGCGAGAGCGAGGAGATAGGGCAGCGGTCGGCGGCCGAGTCGTTTCGCTGTCTCCACCACCAGCGGCGTCAGCATCAGGCATACCGCGTCGTTGACGAGGAAAGCCGAGAGCAGACCGGTCACGACAATGATGGCGCCGAGCAAGAACAGGGGGCCACGCGCCCGGCGCGCGATGGCGGCGGTCACCAGGGTGAAAAAGCCGGACAGACGCAGATGCGCGACGATTAGCATCATGCCGAGCAGCAGGGTGATCGTGCCGAAATCGATTGCCTTGTAGGCCTCGTCCAGGGATAGGGTGCCGCTCGCCACCATCAGCGCCGCGCCCAGCAAGGCGGCCCCGGCGCGATCCAGCCGCAGAAACGGTATCTGGCCGACAGCGACGATCAGGTAAGTCGCGATGAAGATTGACGCGGCTGTCAGCAAGCCTGCTCGCTTAGGTTGTTGCGGTCATTGTTTCGCCACGTTCGGACGGCAAAGACTACCACAGAGCCAGAAATACGGGACACAAGGCACCAACGCGGGGGCGGCTGCGACGATCCGCGGATCGTGCGGCCGATGCATAACATGCTAGAACCATTCTATAAGGCCGGGCGAGAGGCGCGCTGCGGCATCTCCGATAGCAGGGTTTCCGGTTCATGACGCGTCGGTCGACCAGCGATCGCGATACGCGCGGGAATGCGCGCGGCGGTGTTGCCAAGCGGCCCGCCAATGGCAATGGCGGCAGCGGCAAAGGCGGCGGCGGTAGGGCCGGGTCGCGGCCGTCGCGTCGTGGTCGCGTCGCGCGCTATGCGCTGCTGGCGGCGCTCTGGTGCGTCATCGCCGGCATGGGCGTGATCGGCTTCTTTGCCCTCACCCTGCCCGATACCGGCGATCTCAACACCGCTCAGCGTAAGCCCAGCATCACCCTCCTGGCCAATGACGGTACCATGATCGCGACCTACGGCGATCTCTTCGGCGAACCGCTCCACCTCAAGGAAATGCCGAAATACCTGCCGGCGGCGGTGATCGCGACCGAAGACCGCCGCTTCTACAGCCATTTCGGTATCGATCCGATCGGCTTGATGCGCGCCGCCTTCGTCAATCTACGCGCCCGCCATGTCGTTCAGGGTGGCAGCACGATCACGCAGCAGCTGGCGAAGAATCTGTTCCTGACACCCAATCGCACCTTCACGCGCAAGATCCAAGAGGCGCTGCTCGCGATCTGGCTGGAGCATAAATTCTCCAAGCAGCAGATTCTCGAGATCTATCTCAACCGCGTCTATCTTGGCGCCGGCACCTATGGGGTCGATGCCGCGGCGCATCGCTATTTCAACAAATCGGCGCGCGATGTTTCGCTCTACGAGGCAGCGGTGATTGCCGGCCTTTTGCGCGCGCCGTCGCGCTTCTCGCCGGCGAACGACAAGGAGCGCGCCGCGCAGCGCGCCCAGCAGGTGCTCGCCAATATGACCGATGCCGGCTTTATCACCACGGCGCAAGCGCAGACCGCCGCAGCGCAGAAGACACAGCTCGCCAAGACCCCGAGCCTCAGCCGCGGCAGCCGTTATTTTGCCGATTGGATCGTCGACCAGATCGATGGCTTCAGCGGCACCCAGGACCGCGATCTCGTCGTTACCACAACGCTCGACTCGAAGATGCAGCTAGTGGGCGAGAAGGCGATTTCGGAGACGCTCGACGTCAATGGCGAAAAAGACGAAGTCGGCCAGGGCGCGCTGGTGGCGATGACGCCCGACGGCGCGATCCGCGCCATGGTCGGCGGCGACGATTACGCCGACAGCCAGTTCAACCGCGCCACCCAGGCGCTGCGCCAGCCGGGCTCGTCGTTCAAGCCGATCGTCTATCTGACGGCGGTCGAGCACGGCCTGCGCCCGGGCGACCATTTCATCGATCAGCCGATCCGGATCGGCAAATGGGAGCCGCATAACTTCGAAAACAAATATCGCGGCGACGTGACGGTCTCGGAAGCAGTCGCCGAATCCCTCAACAGCGTCGCGGCGCAGGTCGTGCAACGCGTCGGCGTCAACAACGTGATCTCGACCGCGCGCAGACTCGGAATCACCGCCGATCTCGGCAATGACGCGAGCATCGCCCTCGGCACCAGCGAAGTATCGCTGATCGAGCTGACGGCGGCTTACGCGCCCTTCGCCTCGGGCGGCACCGGCGCCTGGCCTTACGGCATCGTCGAGATTCGCGATGCGCATGGCGGCGTCATCTATCGCCGCGACGGCTCCGGCCCGGGCCGCGTCATCGATCCCGGCAATGTCGCGATCATGAACCAGCTCCTCTCGGGTGTTGTCGCCTATGGTACCGGCAAGGCGGCGAAGCTCGACCGGCCGGTCGCCGGCAAGACCGGCACGACGCAAGATTCGCGCGACGCGCTTTTCGTCGGCTACACCGCCGACCTGGTTTGCGGCGTGTGGTTCGGCAACGACGATGATTCACCGATGAAGAAAGTCACCGGCGGCACCCTGCCGGCGCATGCCTGGCACGATTTCATGACCGTCGCGACGCGCGGCATGCCGATCAAGCCGCTGCCGGGTGAGAGCGGCCCCGCGCTGGTCAGCTACGGCGGCAATCCCGCGCCGGTGCCGGGCGTGCCGGCGCCGCTGCAAGCGCCTGTTTCGGGGTTGCGCAATCTGCTGGATCGGATTTTCGGCGGGGGTGACCAGCCATCGCCCGCGGCGCCTTACTCGGCGCCCGGCACGCAGGGCTGAGCCGGGCTTAGACCGCCGCGTCGTCGAGCCGGCGATAGAAGCCGGCGATCGCCGAGGCACAAAGCGCGACCACCAGGACATTGCCGCAGGTGCTTAGCACCGAGCGCAGCAGGAAGAAGCCGAGCGGCGGCACCTTGTCGCCATAGGCCTCGATATGGAAGCCGGCGAAGAAGGCGCTGACGACCATCGCGGTGACGAACACCACCGGAATCGTCACCAGCATCACGGCGACGAACAGACGCCAGGTATTGCCGCCGAGGCTGCGCCACGCCGCGACGATCGAAAGCGGCTTGCCGGCGGCCGCGGCGGGGAAGAGCAGCATGCAGCGCACCGGCGCGAGCCACGCCGCCATCATCGCGGCCCCGGTCAGCAATGCGACGTAATCCGGCACGCCGTCGTGGTCGACAAGCAACATCGCGAGAATCAGCAGCGCGGCGATGAGATAAAGCAGCACCGTATAGAGGACGAAACGCAGCCAGGCGCCGAGGAAAAGTCCGGGGCGCGCGGGATGCGCCGCGCTGAAGAGCGCGATCTGATACCAGCGCACGGCGAAGGCGGTCAGGCAGAGGAGGCCGGCCACCGCCTCGATCGCGTTCTCGAGGTTGAGGCCAAGCTGGTCGCCGCGCCAAACCGGCCAGGGAATATTGGCGTAGGAATGGAGATAGCCCGGAAGAATATCGGCGGCGAGCAGCACCAGGAGCGGCAACCACGCGACGTCGAGCAACAGGCTCAACTGGCCGAACACGCCACGAAAGGCTTCGACCATGACTTCGCCGACCAGCACTCTGATACGCGTGCCGGCAACCGCCAAAGCACTTCTCCACTTTCCGATGCTGCGAGCGAAGCTAGCGGATCGGCCTCAGGCAAAACAGGGCGGAGAAATAACGGAGCCGTGAATTCGCCGCGCCCGGCGCGGCCTCAGGCGGCGTTGACGCCTTGATCGAGAGCGTAGCCGGCGGCACGCACGGTGCGGACCAGATCCTTGTGACCGCCTTCGTTGAGTGCCTTCCGCAACCGGCGGATGTGCACGTCGACGGTGCGCAACTCGACCTCGGCATCGCGGCCCCACACGGCGTCGAGCAATTGCTCGCGCGAGAAGACGCGGCCCGGCCGCTCGAGGAAGAAGCGCAACAGCCGGAATTCGGTCGGCCCGAGATGGATCGGCTGGCCGGCGCGGCTCACGCGATGCGCCGAGAGATCGAGAGCGAGATCGCCGAAGCGCAACACCTCGGCATTGGTCGCCGGGCGGGCGCGGCGGATCACGGCGCGCAGCCGCGCCACCAACTCGCTGGTGCTGAAGGGCTTCACCACGTAATCGTCGGCCCCGCTGTCGAGGCCGCGCACGCGATCGGTCTCTTCGCCACGTGCCGTCAGCATGATGATCGGCACTTCGCGCCAGGCCGAACTGCGGCGGATCTGGCGGCAGAGCTCGAGGCCCGAAACGCGGGGAAGCATCCAGTCGAGCAAGACCGCGTCGGGGGTTTCTTCTTTCAAATGAAGCAGCGCCTCTTCGCCATCGCGCGCTTCGGCGACAGCGAAGCCCTCTTTCTCGAGATTGTAGCGGAGGAGCGTCAACAGCGCGGCTTCGTCTTCAACCACGAGAACGCGGGGTTGCATCGGGCAGGGTCTCCTATTGGGCGTCGTCACCCAAGGCGGATGCCTCGACGGTGCGATCGCGTTTCGGACGGATCTGCGCCAACGGCTTGCCATGGACGAGGAAGTAGAGCGTTTCGGCGATGTTGGTCGTGTGATCGCCGATGCGCTCGAGATTCTTCGCCATGAACAGCAGATGGGTACAGGCGGTAATGTTGCGCGCATCCTCGATCATGTAGGTGAGGAGCTCGCGGAAAAGGCTCGTATACATCTCGTCGAGCTCTTCATCGCGCAGCCAGACCTGGAAGGCCTTGTCGGCATCGCGCTCGATGTAGGCGTCGAGCATGTCCTTGATCATCGCGAGACAGACCGCGCCCATGCGCGGCAGCGCATAGACGGGCTTCACCGGCGCCGTTTGGTTCAGCACCAGGGAGCGCTTGGCGACGTTCGCGGCGTAATCGCAAATCCGCTCGAGATCGGTCGAGGTCTTGAGTGCGGCAACGATCTGGCGCAGGTCGCGGGCCATCGGCTGGCGCAGCGCCAACAGGCGCACGACTTGCGCTTCGGCCTCGTGTTCCAGCTCGTCGACCTTGCTGTCCGCCTCGATGACGCTGGCGGCGAGATCGCCGTCGCGCTTCGACACGGCCTCGATCGCGGCCGCGAGCTGGCTTTCCGCCATACCGCCCATCTCGGCAATCGAATTGTCGAGACGCTGCAGTTCCTGGTCGTAGCTCTTGATGATGTGTTCGGCGACCATTTGCTCCTCGCTCCTTCGCTTCCCGAAACGCGCCTACTCTCAGACTTGGTACTCAGCCGAAGCGGCCGGTGATGTAGTCTTCCGTCTGGCGTTCTTTCGGATGCGTGAAGATGGCCTCGGTCTCGTCGAATTCGATGAGCTGGCCAAGGTACATGAACGCGGTGTAGTCCGAGCTGCGCGCCGCTTGTTGCATGTTGTGCGTGACGATGGCGATCGTGTAGTCGGATTTCAGCTCGGCGATCAGCTCTTCGACACGCTGCGTCGACAGCGGATCGAGCGCCGAGCACGGCTCGTCGAGCAGGAGGATCTCGGGCTTCACCGCGACGGCGCGGGCGATGCAGAGGCGTTGCTGCTGGCCGCCCGAAAGCGAAAGGCCGCTTTGCTTCAGCTTGTCTTTCACCTCGTCCCAGAGCGCGGCGCGGCGCAGCGCCTGCTCGACGCGATTGTCGAGCGCTTGCGCCGACAGCTTCTCGTAGAGCCGGATGCCGAACGCGATGTTGTCGTAGATCGACATCGGGAACGGCGTCGGCTTCTGGAACACCATGCCGACGCGCGCGCGCAGCAGATTGAGGTCCTGGCGCGGATCGAGGATGTCCTTGCCGTCGACCAGCACCTGGCCGGTGACGCGCTGGCCGGGATAGAGGTCGTAGATGCGGTTGAGGATGCGCAGCAGCGTCGACTTTCCGCAGCCCGACGGGCCGATGAAAGCAGTGACGCGGCGATCGTAGAGCTCAAGGTTGATGCCCTTGAGCGCTTCGAAATTCTTGTAGTAGAAGCGCAGATCCTTGATCTGCACCTTGGTCTGCGGCACGCCGTGTTCGGCAGTGTGGTTGACCGAAACCATCGGCGTGGTGCCGAGGGCGCGAGCGGGATTTTCTGTTGGGGTTTCCACGGGACTCACATCGATTGTCATCGGCTGGTTGAGCCTCCACTCCAGTTTGCCAGGAACCGCGCGCCGATGTTGAGGATGAGAATGGCAAAGGTGATCAGCAGCGCGCCGCCCCAGGCGAGACGCTGCCAATCGGCGTAGGGACTCATGGCGAATTGAAAAATAACGACCGGGAGGTTGGCCATCGGCCCATTCATATTGGCACTCGAGAACTGATTGTTGAGTGCCGTGAAAAGCAGAGGTGCCGTCTCGCCGGCGATACGGGCCACGGCGAGCATCACGCCCGTCATCATGCCCTGCAGCGCCGCGCGGTAGGTCACCATCACGACGACCTTCCAGCCCGGCGTGCCGAGCGCAAAAGCGGCTTCGCGCAGGCTCGACGGTACGAGGTTGAGCATATCCTCGGTGGTGCGCACGACCACTGGCACGACCAGGATCGCAAGCGCGATCGAACCGGCCCAGGCCGAGAAATGGCCCATCGGCACAACGACCAGCGTATAGACGAACACGCCGATCACGATCGAGGGCGCGCTCAAAAGGATATCGTTGACGAAGCGCACGACGGGCGCGAGCCAGGTGCCGCGGCCGTATTCGGCAAGGTAGGTGCCGGTGAGGACGCCGACCGGCGTGCCGACCATGGTCGCCACCGCGGTCATGACGATGCTGCCATAGATCGCGTTGCTGAGACCGCCGGGATTGCCCGGCGCCGGCGTCGCTTGAACGAAGGTGTTCAAGGAGAGCGCGGCGACGCCGTGATAGAGCAGCGCCCCGAGAATCAGGAACAGAAAGAGCAGGCCGAGCCCGGTCGCGAAGAGCGACAGCGTCAGGACGCCGAGGTTGGTCGCGCGACGGCGGGTGTAGAGGGTCATTTGGCGCTCATCCGATCCATGCGCAACAACATCACCTTCGCGGCGGCGAGCACGATAAAGGTGATGATGAAGAGGATGAAGCCCAGAAGGGTCAGGGACGGGACGTAAAGGGGGCCCACCGCTTCGCTGAACTCATTGGCGAGCGTCGCCGAGATCGTCGTGCCCGGCGCGAGCAAGGACGAGGAAATGCGATGCGAGTTGCCGATGACGAAGGTCACCGCCATGGTCTCGCCGAGCGCGCGGCCGAGGCCGAGCATCACGCCGCCGACCACGCCGACGCGCGTATAGGGCAGCACGATATCGCGCACGACTTCGGCCGTGGTACAGCCGATACCGTATGCGCTTTCGCGCAGGATCGCCGGCACGGTCGTGAACACATCGCGCGTCACCGCGGCGATGAAAGGCAGCACCATGACCGCAAGGATGAATCCCGCGGTAAGGACGCCGATGCCGAGGGGCGGGCCGCGAAACAGAAATTCAATGATCGGGATGTTGCCGAAGATGTTCTTGAGCAACGGCTGAACCGTCAGCTGCAGGAACGGCGCCAGCACGAAGAGGCCCCAAATACCGTAGATGATGCTGGGGATCGCGGCGAGCAGTTCGACCAGGATGCCGATGGGCCGGCGCAGCAGCGGCGGGCAAAGCTCGGTCAGGAACATGGCCACGCCGAGAGCCAGCGGTACGCCGATCACCATGGCGATGGCCGACGTGATCAGCGTCCCATAGATCGCGGGCGCGCCGCCGAACAGCTGCTTGACCGGGTTCCAGACATCGGACCACACGAACGCGATGCCGAAGGCGTTGAAGGCCGGCATGCCGCCGACCAGCAGCGCCATCATGACAGCGCTGAGAAGAACAAGAACGCCAAAGGCGAAAAGCCGCGTGGTGCCGCGGAAGATGACGTCGGCAAGACGTCCCGGACGGGTACCAGAGCTAGACGATTGTAATGCAGTATCAACCATGGCTAGTAATCCAGCCCGGCCCTTTGATTCGGCATAAGATGCCCCACTCTTCCTGCGCCAGGCTGTGTAACGCCATTTTAGGCAAGAAGTACCCGGCCTCCGTTGCGTTTTTATGACAAATCGGTTGCCGTCTCGATACGGTCTGGCGACAGTGATCGGTTTCCGTCGTTCGGAGAAAGCCGCTTTTTCAGCCCGTCCCCGTTGCGACCGGCAGATGGACGGTGAAGACCGATCCTTGGCCGAGTTCGCTATCGATGTCCAGCGCCCCGCGGTGATGGCTGACGATGTGTTTGACGATGGCAAGGCCGAGGCCGGTCCCGCCCAGCTCACGTGAGCGCGCCGGATCGACGCGGTAGAAGCGCTCGGTCAGGCGCGGCAGGAAATCGCGGGGGATGCCGGGCCCATGATCGCGGATGGCGATGGCGACCGCGGCGGTGCGCGGTCCCGGCCGGCCCGACGGCAAGAGCCGCCCCGAGACGAAGCCTGAAACCTCGATGGCCGTGCCGGCGGCGCCGTATTTGATCGCATTGTCGAAAAGGTTCTGGAACACCTGGGTCAGTTCGTCGGCATCGCCCAGCACCGGCGCGAGATCGGCCGGCAGCTTGAATTCGAAACGCATCTGCCGCGCCGCGGCGCGCTGCTCCAGCGTATCGGCGACGGCATGCAGCACGTTGCCGATATCGACGGGATTGGTCGGCGCCCGATGCTCATTCATTTCGATGCGCGACAGCGACAACAGATCGTCGACCAGCCGCGCCATGCGCCCGGCCTGCTCGGCCATGATGGCGAGGAAACGCTCGCGCGCCACGGTGTCGTCGCGCGCCGGGCCGCGCAGCGTTTCGATGAACCCGATCAGCGAGGCGAGCGGTGTGCGCAGTTCATGGCTGGCATTGGCGACGAAATCGGCACGCAGCCGTTCGCTGCGCTTCAGATCCGTAAGGTCGTGCAGCACCAGCACCGCGGCCGCGCCTTCCGCCGTCGGCGGCGACAACGGTGCGAGCCGCGCGGCGAGATGGCGCTCGATCGGGCTCGCGATCTCGAACTCGACGACGCGCAGCCCTTCGCCGCGCAGCACCGCGTCGGTCGCGGTCAGCACCGCGGGATGGCGCAGCGCGCCGGCGAGATCGCGATCGACCAGCCGGTCGCCGAGCAATTGCACCGCCGCATCGTTGGCGCGGACGATGCGCCGGTCGGCGCCGAGCAACAGCATTGGCTCGGGCAGTGCCGTCTCGACCGTGCGCGCGGCGGCGAGTTCCGAGGCCCGCTGCTGCGAATTCGCCCGTGTGCCGCGTGCCCAGCGAGCCAGCGTCAGCCATAATTCGCGCGCCGTCGGGCTCAGCGTCTCGACTTCGGGCATTGCCGTCTCGTCGGCGCTCATCTGATCGATCGCGGCCTGAATCGCCTGCAGGCCCGTGATCATCGGCCGGAACAGCAGCACGACGCCGGCATAGCCGAGCACAGCCGCGAGCCAGGCCGAGGTCGCATCGAGCGCCTGGGTCACCACCAGCACGAAGAGAATGAAGAAAAAAGGCGATGACAAAAAAGCCGAGCCCAGGAGCAAGCGCGGCAAACCGCTCATCGCAGCAACAGCTCCGCGACGCGCGGCATCGCTAGAAAGAAGGGTGAGATGAAAGAAAAGACGATTCCGGCCATTGCCGGCCGGAATCTAATCGAAGTCGCCCGGTTAACGCCAGCGCAGGAAGATGCGCTCGAGCGAGCTGAGCGCTGCGCCGATGAAGAGACCGAGGATCGACAGGATGATAACACCCGCCATCAGATCGTCGGACTGCATCAAATTGCCGGCGGTGAGCAGGAAGGCGCCGATGCCGTATTGCGCACCGATCATTTCGGCCGACACGACGAGGATCAGTGCGATCGACACCGAGATGCGGAAGCCGGCGAGGATGCCGGGCAGCGCCGAAGGCAGGATGATCTTCCAGATGATCGACCGCATCGGCATGTTGAAGCTCTGCCCCATGCGGATGAGGTTGCGCGGCGCGCCGTCGACGCCGGCCAGGGTCGCGATCACGGTCGGGAAGAAAACACCTGAAGCGATGGTAACGATCTTCGGGGTTTCGCCAATGCCGAGCCACAGGATGAGCAGCGGCAGCAAAGCGATCTTCGGCACCGGATAGATGGCGGAAACCAGCGGCATGCCGATGGCGCGGCCGGACGAGGTGAGGCCCATCAGGATGCCGAGCACGACGCCGAGGGCCGAGCCGATGACCCAGCCGGAGCCGATGCGGACCAGCGAAATCGAGAGATGGCGCCAGAGGTCGCCGCTGATGGTGAGCTGCCACAAGGCATCGACGATCGCGATCGGCGATGGCAGGAAGACCGGGTCGATCCAGCCGAGCGAGATCGCCGCCTGCCAGACGATGAGAATGCCGGCGAAGGAAATCCACGAATAAAGCGGCTTCGGCACATCGAGGAAGCCGCCGCCGCGGAATTGGACCTCGCGCCGCCCGGAGACGCTCGCGGCGCTTGCCGTTACAGGACCGTTTGCCGTCAGTTCACTCATGGATCACCTCTCGATCGGCCACCGAGGCCTCGTCGCGGATCAGAGACCATAAACGATTGCCCAACTCAGCCAAGGGCGCGATCGCGGCCTTATCGGTGCGCTCGCGCTGGGGAATTGGGACTTCGAGTACTTCTTTGATACGTCCCGGCCGGCGCGATAATACCACGACGCGATGGGCGAGTCGCAGGGCTTCCTGGAAATTGTGCGTGATGTAGATACCCGCCGTCCGCTCGCGCAGCAGCAGGTCGAGGAAGTCTTCCATCAAAAGGTCGCGGGTTTGGGCGTCGAGCGCCGAAAGCGGCTCGTCCATCAACAGGACGGCGGGCTTCACGACAAGCGCGCGGGCGATGCCGACGCGCTGGCGCATGCCGCCAGAAAGCTGCTTCGGCAGGGCGTCAGCGAAATCGAGGAGGCCGGTGCGGGCGAGCGCGTCGTTCACACGCTCCTTCATCGTCTTCGCGTCGAGATTGTGATGCTCGAGCGGCAGGCCGACATTGTTGGCGACGCTGCGCCACGGCAGCAGCGCAAAATCCTGGAAGATGAAGGTCAGCGGGTTGAGGCAGTCGCGCGGCGGCTGGCCTTCGAGATAAACGCTGCCGTCGCTGGCTTTGAGAATGCCGCCGACGATGCTCAGCAACGTCGATTTGCCGCAGCCGGATGGGCCGATGACGGCGACGATCTCGCCCTCGCGGACATGCATCTTGATGTCCTCGAGCACGAGCAGTTGATCATAAGAATGGCGTTTGACGTCGACGATCACATCCATGGCGGCGTCTCTATACAGTCCTTTCACTCAGTCGCGGATGGGGATTGGCGGCTACGATGCGACGCACAGTTTCCTATGCGCAACGCCGCACGCGGCGTTTTCGCGTCCACCGGGCCTCCCTTCTCGCGATGCCGCGTCCGGATCGGACGCGGTCTCTTGTTAATGGCCGGGCGCCCACCATAAACGGGGACGGGCTAGCGGTCCAATAGCTTGGCGGGCTTTGGGCCGGCATTACGGCATGTTCACCAAGCAACCGGGCCGCCGGGGGGGCACCCGCAGTCGGGGTGCGGCTGCCTGCCTATTTCTTCGGCATGGTGATGGCATAGCGCATATCGATCACGTCCCGGGCTTTGACCGGGGTTTTCAACATATGCTGCTGCACATACCAATCGATCAGCGCGTCGATATCGTCGGGCGCCACCCGCGATTGCGGGTCGAAATAGGGCAGGCCGCGGCGGATCACGTCCTCGGGCTGGTGCAGGTATTTTGCGGTGATGGCGATGATCTCGGACGCGTTCGGGCCCTGGCGCAGCTGGTCGTCGGGCCCGACCAGGGCGTCGTGGAAATAGGCTTCGCCGGCGCGCAAACCCGCCATATAGGCTTTGACGATCGCCGGCCGGTCGTTGGTCGTCTTGGTGGCGGTGAAGACCGCCTCGCCCTGGCGCGGGGGCAATTCATCGGCGGTCCAGCCGAGCAGCTTGCCGTCGCCTTTCCCGGTGATGGCGGAGATTGGCGCCGCCGTCTGCACGGCGAGATCGGTCTGGCCGCCGGCCAGCGCCGAGGCGACGGTGCCGTTCGCCTGCAGCGGCAGAAAGCGCAGCACGCTTTCCGGCACGTGATATTTTGCCGCGACCTGCAGGAAATAGAATTGCAGCGGCGTGCCGAGCTGGGTGACCGCGACGGTGTGACCGCCCATCTCGGCAAAGCTTTTGAGACCGGCGGCGTAAGCCTGGTTCGAGGCCAGGATGCCGATGCTTTGAAAGCCGGGATGCTCCCACGTGCCGGCGCCGATGATCTTCAGCGTGCCTTGGGCCGCGAACGTGACGAAGGCGGCGGTCATGCCGCCGGCGCCGAAATCGCAATCGCCCGACGTGACCGCGACGGCGATCGGCTGCGCCGAATCGAACATCACGACCTCGGCGTCGAGACCTTGCGCGGCGAAGAAGCCTTTGTCCTTGGCGATGAAAGTCGGGCCGCCGCCAAAGGTCCGCACAGTGCAGACTTTGACGTGATCGGCGGCGCGCGCCGCTCCCGCTGCGGCCAGCGTCGCAGCGAGGATCAGCGCGGCACGCCGAAGGACGCGCGCGTAACGCCGCTGCATCACCGCGGCGCCGATGCCGGCGCCAGGATCGCGAAGCGTTTATCGACCAGGCTTGCCGCGTCGAGCTTCTCCTTGATCATGCCCTGCGCGTAATACCAATCGATCGAGCGCTGCACGTCGGCGAGGGCGACGCGCGATTGCGGATCGTAATAGGGAATGCCTTTCGCCAGCACGTCGGGCGGCGCGCCGAGATTCTTCGAGGCGATCTCCATCATCTTCTTGCCCGACGGCAGGTCGGCGCGCTTGCCGTCCTTGTCGACGAAGCCGTCATCCCAGGTTGCTTCCGCCTTGCGGAAAGCCGCCATGAATTTCTTCACCGTCTCGGGATGCTCGTTGGCGAATTTCGTGTTGGCGAACGTCGCCTCGCTCTGGCCTTGGAGGAAGTCGCTGGCCCAGCCGAGCAGCTTGGCGTCGCCGCGCTCGATCAGGGGATAGATATTGGCCGAGGTCTGCACCGCGGCATCGATCTGGCCGCCTTTGATCGCCGAGGCGACGTTGGGATTGGATTGCAGCGGCACGATACGCACGCTCTTGAGGTCAACGCCGCTTTTGTCGAGCGCCATCGCGATGTTGAAGTGCAGCGGCGTGCCGACTTGCGTCAGACCGACCGAATGCCCGGCGAGATCCTTGATCGAATGGACGCCGGCGGCATACGCCTGATTCGAGACCATGAAGCCGATGCTCTGAAAGTCCTTATGCTCCCAGGTGCCGGCGCCGATGATCTTCAGCGTGCCTTGGGCCGCTAAGTTGAGGAACGCCGCGGTCATGCCGGTCGAGCCGAAATCGACATCGCCCGAGGCCGCGGCGACCGCGACCGGCTGCGCCGCATCGAACCACACGAGCTCGGAATCGAGCCCTTCGTCTTTGTAGAAGCCCATATCCTGCGCGACATAAAGCGGCGCGCCGCCCATCGAGCGCACGACGCCGAT
>DASZLU010000125.1:0-14152 GCA_035552195.1 Allostellaceae bacterium
GAGATCGAAGGTCAATTCGCTCAAACCGGCTTGCTCGACCCGGCGACGCATCGTGACACGCTCGACGCGTTCGGCGTCGCCCGGCCTCAGCGCGAGCAACTCGCGATTTCCTGGGCGGCGTGGCGCAAGCTGTCGCGCGAGCGCGAGGCTGCCGAGGCAGGCTTCGCCAAGGCGCGCGCCGATGAAGATTTTCTGCGTCATGCCATGGCCGAGATTTCCGCGATCGAGCCCCGCGAAGGCGAAGAGGCGCAACTCGCCGAGGAACGCGCGCTGCTCGTCAATCGCGAGCGCGTGCTGGAAAATCTCGAAGCCGCTTTGTCGGGTCTCGCCGGCGAAAGCGGCGCGGAACACGCGCTCTCCGGTGCGGCGCGTGCGCTCGAGCGCGCCAAAGGCAAAGCCGCCGGCCGGCTCGAAGCCGCTGCCGCGGCGCTGGAGCGTGCCATCGTCGAAACACGCGAGGCGATCGCCGAGCTTGAAGCCGCGACCCGTGCTTTCCAGGGCCCATCGAGCCTCGAAGAGATCGAAGAGCGGCTCTTCGCGCTGCGCGCCCTCGCCCGCAAGCACAATGTCACGGTCGAGAACCTGCCGAAGCTGCAAGCCGATTTCACGGCGAAGCTCGATGCGCTCGACGATGGCGGCACGGCGATCGCGACGCTCACCCGCCGTGAGGCCGAGGCGCGGCAGGCTTATCTCGCCGCCGCCGATGCCGTCACCAAAGCACGCGCCGCCGCGGCGAAGAAGCTCGATACCGCGGTAATGAAGGAATTGCCGCCGCTGAAGCTCGAGAAAGCGCGCTTCGTCACCGTGCTGACGACGCTGGGTGAAAGCGAATGGAACGAGCATGGCCGCGAGCGTGTCGCTTTCGAGGTTGCGACTATCGCCGGGGCGTCACCCGGACCTCTCAATAAAATCGCTTCGGGCGGCGAGCTGGCGCGGTTCATGCTGGCGCTGAAAGTCGTTCTGGCCAAGACATCGCCGGTCGCGACCCTGGTCTTCGACGAAGTCGACAGCGGTGTTGGCGGTGCAACCGCCGCCGCGGTCGGCGAGCGGCTGGCGCGTTTGGCCGAGGAAAGACAGGTTTTGGTGGTGACGCATTCGCCGCAGGTTGCCGCCCGCGCGGCACATCATTGGCGCGTCGCGCGCAGCGACGGCAAGAAAGCAAGCGCGACCAACGTCGAGGTCTTGAGCGACGCCGATCGCCAGGAAGAGATTGCGCGCATGCTGTCCGGCACCGCGATCACTGCCGAAGCGCGCGCCGCCGCGAAGAGCCTCTTGGCGGGAACCGGCGCATGAGCCCCGCCCGCTCCAAGGCCAAAAAAGAGACGGCGAAACCGGTCGAGGAATTGAGCCTGGCCGAAGCGAAGGCCGAGCTCAAAGCACTCGCCGCCGAAATCGCGCATCACGACGAGCTCTATCATCAGAAGGACGCGCCGGAGATATCCGACGCCGACTATGACGCGCTGCGTTCGCGCAATAAGGCGATCGAGGCGCGTTTCCCCGATATCATCCGCACCGACAGCCCGTCCAAACGGGTCGGGGCCGCGCCGGCGACCGGCTTCGCCAAGGTGCGTCACCCGCATGCGATGCTGTCGCTCGACAATGCGTTCAGCGATGAGGACGTCCGCGACTTCTTCAAAGGCGTACGCAATTTTTTCCGCGCGCCTCAGGACATCGCCCGCGTCGAGGAAGACAAGATCGCGGTGATGGCGGAGCCGAAGATCGACGGCCTCTCTTGCTCGATCCGCTATGAGAAAGGCGCGCTGGTCCTTGCAGCGACGCGCGGCGACGGCATCACCGGGGAGGATGTCACCGCCAATGTGAAGACACTGGGCAATGTGCCCAAGCACCTCAAAGGCCGCGACTGGCCCGATGTGATCGAGGTCCGCGGCGAAATCTACATGGATCGCCAGGGCTTCTTCGCTCTGAACGCCGAGCGCGAGAGGGAAGGCGAGCCGGTTTTCGCCAATCCGCGCAACGCCGCCGCCGGCAGCCTGCGCCAGCTCGATTCAACGATCACCGCGAAACGGCCTCTGGCTTTCTTTGCCTATGCTTGGGGCGAGCAGAGCGAGGCATTCGCCAAAACCCATGCCGACGCGCTGAAACACTTCGCGGCCTGGGGCTTCACCGTCAATCCGCTGTCGAAGCTCTGCCACAGCGTCGATCAGCTTCTCGCGTTTCATCGCAGCATCGGCGAGAAGCGCGCTTCCCTGCCCTACGATATCGACGGTGTCGTTTACAAGGTGAACGACCTCGACCTCGAGGAGCGGCTGGGCTTCGTGTCACGCGCGCCGCGCTGGGCCATCGCGCATAAATTCCCGGCGCAGCAGGCTCAGACCGTGCTCAAGAAGATCAACATTCAGGTCGGGCGGCGCGGCACGCTGACGCCGGTCGCGGAGCTCGAGCCGATCACGGTCGGCGGCGTCGTCGTCAGCCGCGCCACCTTGCACAACGAGGACGAGATAAAGCGCAAGGACATCCGCGAAGGCGACACGGTCATCATTCAGCGCGCCGGTGATGTCATCCCGCAGGTCGTCGGCATCGTCGAAGCGCGGCGCCCGAAGGATTCGAAGCCCTACAAATTCCCGCACACTTGTCCCGAATGCAGCAGTAAGGCGGTGCGCGAAGAGGGCGAGGCGGCGTGGCGCTGCAGTGGCGGGCTGATCTGCCCAGCCCAAGCGGTCGAGCGCTTGAAGCATTTTGTTTCCCGCAATGCCTTCGACATCGAAGGCCTCGGCGAAAAGCATATCGTCGATTTCTGGAACGACGATCTGATCAAAGGCCCGGCCGATATCTTCCGCCTCGATGAAAAGAAGATCGCCGCGCGCGAAGGCTGGGGCGACACCAGTGCGAAGAAATTGATCGCCGCCATCGATGCGCGCCGCGACATCGCGCTCGACCGGTTCATCAATGCGCTCGGTATTCCGCAGGTCGGCGAGGCGACCGCGAAGCTCCTCGCGCGGCACTATCGCAGCCTTCTACGATGGCGCGCAGCGATGGAGGAAGCCGCCGATCCCGAAGGCGACGCTTGGCGCGAACTCAACGACGTTCACGGCATTGGCGAGGATATGGCAGCGGATATCGTGGGCTTCTTCGCGGAAAAGCATAACCGCAAAATCCTCGACGAGTTGGCGAAGGAGCTGACGGTCGAGGATCACGCCGTCGCCGTGCCCGCCGGCGATTCGCCCTTCAGCGGCAAGACCATCGTCTTCACGGGCACGCTGACGGAAATGTCGCGCTCGGAAGCCAAGGCACGCGCGGAGGCGCTCGGCGCGCATGTCAGCGGCTCGGTCTCGGCCAAGACCGATTACCTCGTCGTCGGTGCCGATGCCGGCTCGAAAGCACGTAAAGCTGCCGAGTTGGGGGTCAAAACCCTGACCGAAGAGGAGTGGCTGAAACTCGCGCGTCAGGGATAGGCTTTGCCCACTCATAAGGCAATCGCGGGAGCGTGAAGCTGTCTTGCTTGCAGGGTTTTCGTTTCCACGGTAATCAAAGAGACACAATAAAACTAAAGGGAGGTCTTTTATGCCCCAGTTTCAAAAGATTACCATTAACCGACGCACGCTCCTCAAGACAGGCGTCGCCGTCGGCGCGTTGCAAATCGCGGCGCCCTACATCGTCAAAGCCCAGGGCGAGCAGCCGATCAAAATCGGCGTCGATAATCCACTCACCGGCGTCTACACCGCGCTCGGCAAGAACGAGAATACCGGCATGGCGCTCGCGGCCGAGCAGATCAATGCGAAGGGCGGCATCCTCGGACGCAAGATCGAGCTGGTGATCGAGGATTCGACCTCGGACAAGACCGACGTCGCGGTACAGAAGGCACGCAAGCTCATCCAGAGCGACAACGTCACCTTCATCGTCGGCAACGTCAATTCCTCGCAAGCCATCGCGATGGCGCAAGTCGCCGCCGAGCTGAAGACCCCGCACATCGTCCCCGGCGGCCATGCCGACGCGGTGACGGGCGCCAATTGCGTCTGGACCACGTTCCGCGTCTGCAACACCGGCGCGATGCAGGGCAACGCGATGGCAAAGCCATTGGTCGGCATCGGCAAGAAGATTTACATCATCGCCCAGGATTACGCTTTCGGCCACGCACTGGCCGATGGTTTGACCAAAGGCGCGAAAGCGGCGGGCGGCGAAATTATCGGCACCGATTTCTTCCCGCTCGGCACCACCGATTATTCGGCTACGTTGATCAAGGCAAAAGGCGCCAATCCCGACGTGCTGGTCGATCTTGCCGCCGGCGATGACGGCATCAACTCGCTGAAGCAGGCGGTACAATTCGGCCTGGACAAACAGCTTCATCTCGCCGGCATGCAGCAAGAGCTCGAAGTGCTCGAAGGCCTGCCGCCGGAAGCGCGTGTCGGCACCTGGCTCTTCGAATGGTATTGGAACCAGCCCAGCAACGTGGCAGGCGTCGCCGATTTCGTCGCCGCTATCCGCAAATCGACCGGCAAAGTGCCGACGGCGCGCACATGGTTCGGCTTCACCGCGATCCACAGCCTTGCACTGGCGGCGAACAACGCGAAATCGATCGAACCAGTGAAGGTCTGCCACGCGCTCGAAGGCCTGAAGCTGCCGCCGGAAGTCGCGTGCCAGCCGGGTGAGCCGTTCTATCGCCCGGAAGACCACCAGCTCGTCCCGGCTGTGTTTGTCGGCCATGCGCAAGCCAAAGGTGAAAAGGACCCCGAAGACCTGTTCGTCGTCGATCAGGTCGTCCAGGGTCCGAGCTTCATGCCGCCCGCGAGCGAAACCGGTTGTAAGCTCGCTTATCCGACCTGATCGCTGTCGTAGACCGCGCGCCGCTCGATCATCGGCGCGCGGCTCTTCCTGAGGAGGTTCAGCACATCCATGACCCAAGTGATCCTGTTCAATGTGCTGAACGGGCTGATTGTCGGCGCGTTCTACGCCTTGATGGCGTTAGGACTGTCCCTGATTCTCAACCTCAGCGGCGTCATCAATTTCGCGCATGGCGGCTTCCTTGCTCTCGGCGCCTATCTCGCGTACAGCATGGCTCCTTATCTCGGCTTTTGGGGCGGCCTCGTCATCGCGCCGTTCCTCACGGCGGCTTTGGGCATCATCGTCGAGCGCGTGTTGATCCGGCGGCTTTACGGCCGCGATCCGCTCTATAGCCTGCTCCTCACCTTCGGCCTCGCTTTCATCTTCCAGGACGGCTTGCGCTACACCTGGGGCGCATCGAGCGTGCCTTATCAGATCCCCGGCTGGCTCGGCTCTCCGCTGTCGATGAGCCTCTTCTTCCTCACCGGCTATCGCGTGTTCATGGTCGTGATCGTCGCGCTCGCCGTGGCCGCGCTGTTCCTGATCCTCGGCTATACGCGGCTCGGCATCCGCATCCGTGCCGGCACGCTCGATCTCGACACGGTCTCGGTGCTCGGCGTCAATGTGCGCGTCCTGCGCAACCTCAATTTCGGCCTCGGCATCTATCTCGCCGGGCTTGCCGGTGTGCTCGCCGCCGGGTTGCTCGGCCTCTCGCCGACGATCGGCGATCAGCTCATTATGCCGAGCTTCGTCGCGATCATCGTCGGCGGCCTCGGCAGCCTGCCCGGCACCTTGGCCGGCGGTATCCTCATCGGTGTCGCCGCGGGCCTCACCGCGGTGTTTTTCCCAGCCGCTCAGGAAGCCGTCATCTATGTGATGATGGCGCTGGTGCTGATGGTGCGCCCGAACGGGCTTTTCGGCGATGCGGGGCGCGTGCAGTGAAAGCGCTTCAGGACCGCGCCGGCCCGATCGTCCTCTGGCTGCTGCTGTGCACCGCGCCTTTTTGGATGCCTTATGTCGGCGGCTATACCGGGCTTGGCACGCGCGTGCTCGTTCTCGCGCTCGCTGCGATGGCGGTGAATTTCCTCTTGGGCTTCACCGGCGTGCTGTCTTTCGGTCATGCGGCCTTTTTCGGCCTCGGCGCTTACGGCGCCGGCATGGCGATCAAATATCTCTATCCCAGCTCCGGGCTCGGCTTCCTTGTCGGCGTGCTCGCCGGCACGATCGGCGCCATGATCATCGGCGCGATGATCGTGCGGCTGCGCGGCGTGTATTTCGCGATGGTCACGATCGCCTTCGGACAGGTGTTCTATTTCATCGCCTTCCGCTGGGCGTCGGTGACCGGCGGTGATGACGGTCTTACCGGCTGGAAGCGCGTGCCTTTGGATTTCGGCTTTACCAGCTTCGACATCCTCCATGACGACATCGCCTTCTATTACCTTTGCCTGGTGTGCCTGGCCGGCAGCGCGGCGGCTCTGGCGATGCTGCTACGCTCGCCCTTCGGCCATAGCCTGCTCGCGATCCGCGAGAACGAGCGGCGCGCCTGGTTCCTCGGCATCCCGGTCAATCGGCATATCTGGATGTCGTTCGTGATCTCCGGCTTCTTCGCCAGCCTAGCCGGCGTGCTCTATGCCTATCTCGACAATTTCGTCGATCCGCGCGCTTTCCACTGGCAGCAATCCGGCGACTTCGTGATCATGGCGGTGCTCGGCGGCATGCGCTCTTTCTGGGGACCGCTGATCGGCGCCGCAGTCTTCGTGGTCTTGCAGGACAAAATATCGAGCCACACCGACTATTGGATGTCGATCCTCGGCGCCTTCTTCGTGTTGGCCGTCGTGTTCTTCCCGCGCGGGGTGCTCGGCATCCTTAAGCGGAGGCAAGAATCGTGAGCCTCCTCGAAGCGCGCGGTGTCACACGGGCCTTCGGCAGCCTGGTTGCGATCAACAATGTCTCTTTCGCGGTCGAGCCCGGCGAGCTGCGCGCGGTGATCGGTCCCAATGGCGCCGGCAAGACGACGTTCTTCAATCTCATCAGCGGGCTCTTCCCGCCCTCCCGCGGCTCGATTTTCTTCGACAGTCAGGACATCACCGACCTTCCTGCCCATCAGCGCGTATCGCTCGGCATCACGCGTACCTTTCAGGTAACCGAGATTTTTCCCGAACTGACGGTCAATCAGAATTTGCGCATCGCGGTCGAAAGCGCCGCCGGCCTGCGCATGAGCCCTTGGGCGTCGCACGCGACGCGCCAGCTTGTCGCCAATCGCGTGGTGGAGTTGCTGGGGGCCGGTGGGCTCATCGGCAAGGGACACCGTCTGGTCGGTGAGCTTTCGCATGGCGATCAGCGGGCCACCGAGATCATGATGGCGCTGGCGCTCAAGCCGCGGCTATTGCTGCTCGACGAGCCGACCGCCGGCATGGGCGAGCAGGAAACCCGCGACGTTGTTCGCCTCATCAGCAGGCTGCACAAAAACGAGCGGCTGACGATTGTGCTGATCGAGCACGACATGCGTGTGATCTTCCATCTCGCCGACCGCATCACGGTGCTTGCGGAAGGTGCCGTGCTCGCCGACGGCACACCCGAGGCGATCGCCGGCAACGAGCGCGTCCAGGCCGCTTATCTCGGAGGCGCGCAATGACGACGCTCGCCGTTTCCGGCCTCCACACCTACTACGCCAAAAGCCATATCCTGCACGATGTCGCTTTCGAGGTGTGCGAGGGCGAGATCGTCGCGCTGCTGGGCCGCAACGGCGCCGGCAAGACCACGACTTTGCGCAGCGTCATGGGGCTGACCCCGGCGCGCAGCGGCACGATCCGCATCTTCGATCATGCGACCACCGACTGGCCTCCTTTCCGCATTGCCGGGCTCGGCGTCGGCTATGTGCCGGAGGGCCGCCGCATCTTCCCCAATCTGACGGTTGCCGAGAATCTCGAGGTGCCGCTGGAGCGGCCTGGCCCGTGGACTATCGAGCGCATCTTCCAGCTTTTCCCGCGCCTCGCCGAGCGCCGCTCGAATAAGGGCGGACAGCTTTCCGGTGGCGAGCAGGAGATGCTGGCGATCGGCCGGGCGCTGCTTCTCAATCCCAAGCTGCTCGTGCTCGACGAGCCGTCGCAAGGCCTCGCGCCGTTGATCGTTCGCCAGGTCTTCGAGGTCGTCGCCTCGATGCGCAAGGAAGGCATCGCGGTGCTGCTCGTCGAGCAGAATGTCCGCGCCGCGATCGAGATCGCGGATCGCGTCTATGTGCTCGACGATGGGCATGTCGTGCATGAGCAGACCGCGGCGGAGTTCGGGCGCGACGAAGAGCGGCTTCGCGCCCTCGCCGGCGTCGGCTCGGATACCGATTTCGACTGACGCCTATCCGCCGGCACGGCCGGAGCACACGTTCCGGTGCACTTCGAGCGTCAACGCTTCGATGCGTTCGGTGAGCGCGCGGATTTTCTCCGTCAGATCGGTGTTCTGCTTCAGCATCTCGACCAACGCCGCGGTTTGCTCGGCGACGAGCACGCTGCGTTGCTCGCTCTCATGATGCAGCGCCTCGCGATGCTCGGCATCGGCCAGCGATTGCATCTTGTCGCGATCGGCCTGGCGCGTCTGGGCCAAGAGGATCAGCGGCGCAGCGTAAGCCGCCTGCAGGCTGAACGCGAGATTGAGCAGGATGAACGGGTAGACGTCGAAATGGGTAAAACCGGCGGCATTCGCCGCCATCCAGATGCAGACGAAAATGGTTTGCCCGATCAGGAAGACCGGCGTCCCGAAAAACCGCGCGAAAGCCTCCGCTTTAAGAGCGAACCAATCGTCGCCGAAGACGGAGGCGAGATGCAGATGACGGAAGTGAAAACGGTAAAATTGCTGCTGGCCGGTGGTGTTCGTTACCACATCGTTAACGTCGACGGTCATGGCGGTTCCCCTGCTGGTCACCCTAGATCACCAGGAAATCGAACATTTCTCAAGGATGTGAGGTCTTTAGGGTACCAGCGAGCCCTCCCCGCACAATCGCGTCGCGGAAATTCAGATAATTGACATAGAATTGTATCAAACTCCGCCCGCCGGAGTTGCCGCGGGGGACGGACATGGAACGCTATTTCGCTCTTATCGTCGCGATTTTATGTGCGGTCGCGTCGGCCGTGCTGGTCGCGTGGTCGCCGATGTTTCTCATCTCATTCTTCCTGGCCCTGGCACTTGCCGCCATCGGCATCTGGGACATGGTGCAGACCAAGCACAGTTTGCGGCGGAACTATCCGATCCTCGCCAACATCCGCTTCATGCTCGAGAAGATCCGGCCCGAGATTCGGCAGTATTTTCTCGAAAGCGATCTCGACGGCAGGCCATTTAACCGTTCAAAGCGTGCGGTCGTCTATCAGCGCGCCAAGAGCCAACTCGACAAGCGGCCGTTCGGCACGCAGCAAGACGTTTATGGCGATGATTTCGAGTGGATCAATCACTCGCTAGCGCCGGTTCCGCCGGTCGGCAGCGATTTCCGCGTCACCATCGGCAGCCCACAATGCGGCCGGCCCTATTCCGCCTCGATCTACAACATCTCGGCGATGAGCTTCGGCTCGCTGAGTGCCAACGCGATACGCGCACTGAACAAAGGCGCCAAGCTCGGCAATTTCGCACACGACACCGGCGAAGGCGGCTTCAGCCGCTATCACCGCGAATTCGGCGGCGACATCATTTGGGAGGTCGCCAGCGGCTATTTCGGTTGCCGCAATGCCGATGGCGGCTTCTCACCTGAGCGCTTCGCCGAAACCGCATCCTCACCCCAGATCAAGATGATTGAGATCAAGCTGTCGCAAGGCGCAAAGCCCGGCCATGGTGGCGTTCTGCCCGGTCCCAAAGTCTCGGCCGAGATCGCGGCGGCGCGCGGCGTGCCGCAAGGCGTCGATTGCGTGTCGCCAGCTCGCCATTCCGCTTTCTCGACGCCGATCGAGATGATGCATTTCATCGCCAAATTGCGCGAGCTGTCGGGCGGCAAGCCGGTCGGCATCAAGCTGTGCATCGGTCATCCGTGGGAATTCATGGCGATCTGCAAAGCGATGCTCGAGACCGGCATCCGCGCCGATTACGTCGTCATCGACGGCAAGGAAGGCGGCACCGGCGCGGCACCTTTGGAATTCACCGACCATGTCGGCACTCCCTTACGCGAAGGCCTGAGCTTTGCGCATAACTGCCTGATCGGCGCCGGTCTGCGCGATCACATCCGCATCGGTGCCGCCGGTCGCATAATTACGGGCTTCGACATCGCGCGTTCCCTAGCGCTGGGTGCCGATTGGTGCAACGCCGCGCGCGGCTTCATGTTTGCGCTCGGCTGCATCCAATCGCAATCCTGCCACACCGATAAATGCCCGAGCGGCGTCGCAACGCAGAACCCGCTGCGCCAGAAGGCGTTGATCGTGCCCGACAAGGCCGAGCGCGTGCGCCGCTTCCACGACAACACCCTCGCTGCGCTCGCCGAGCTCATCGGCGCCGCCGGTCTCGAGCACCCCAACGAGATCACGCCGCATCACATCCTGCGCCGTGTGTCGCACGCCGAAGTCAGCAGCTTTGCCGATATCTATCCGCAGCTCGAACCCGGCGCTCTCGCCAACGGCAGCGCGGAAGGCATCATGGCCGGCAACTGGGCGCTGGCCGATGCGAACAGCTTCATACCGCGCCCCGTGAAGCGCGTGCTGATGGAAGCTATTTAAAGAACCGGTTCTCCGGCCGCGGCACGCCGAGATTCTCGCGCAAGGTCGCGCCTTCATAGGCGCGGCGGAAGATGCCGCGGCGCTGCAACTCGGGAATCACGCGCTCGACCACATCGTCGAGCCCTTCCGGCAGATAGGGGAATTGCAGCGTGAAGCCGTCGCTGGCGCGCGCTTCGAGCCATTCCTCCATATGATCGGCGATCATTTTGGGCGTGCCGAGGAAAGCGAGCCCGCCATGGCCGCCCATACGTTGCGCCAGCTGGCGCACGGTGAGATTTTCTTTCTTGGCGCGCTCGACGGCACGCTCGCGCCCGCTCTTGCTGGCATTCGATTCCGGAATCTCGGGCAGCGGCCCGTCGGGATCGAATTTCGACGCGTCCGTGCCGAGCGCGATCGAGAGCGAGGCGATGGCGCTTTCGTAATAGACGAGGCTGTCGAGCTTCTTGCGCTTGGCTTCGGCTTCGTCGAGTGAATCGCCGACATAGAGCATCACGCCAGGCAGAATCTTCACATGCTCGGGATCGCGGCCGGCTTTCACCGCGCGGCCTTTCACATCAGCGCAGAATTCGCGGCCGGCGTTGATATTCGGAAGCGCCGTGAAGACCGCATCGGCAACCTCAGCGCAAAGCTGACGCCCCGCATCCGACGCACCCGCCTGGACGATCGCTGGCCAGCCCTGCACCGGCCGCGCGATGTTCAGCGGCCCGCGTACGTTGAAATATTTGCCGTGATGGTCGAGGACGTGGAGCTTTTTGGGATCGAAGAACACGCCGCGGTCGACATCACGGATGAACGCGTCGTCGGCCCAGCTATCCCACAGCCCGGTCACGACATCGAAGAATTCGCGCGCGCGGTCATAGCGCTCGTCATGCTCCATATGATCGTCGCGGCCAAAATTCTTCGACGCGTCGGGATTGGAGGTCGTGACGATGTTCCAGCCGGCACGGCCCTCGCTGAGATAATCGAGCGAGGCAAATCGGCGCGCGACATGATAGGGCTCGTCATAGGTCGTGGAGCCGGTGGCGATGAGTCCCAGATGTTTGGTCTTCATGGCCAGCGCCGGCAGCAAGGTCATCGGCTCGAAGGACGTCGTCGTCTGGCCGCGGATCAGCGCATCCATCGGCTGGTTGAGGACGGCGAGATGATCGGCCATAAAGAAGGCATCGACACAGCCGCGCTCCAAGGTCTGGGCGAAGCGCGCAATATGGCCGAAGTTGAAATTCGCGTCCGGATAGGCCCCCGGATAGCGCCAAGCCGCGGTGTGCAGGCTGACCGGCCGCATAAAGGCCGCAAGACGCAGCCGGCGTTTCTCGCTCATCGATTTACCCCTGCAATAAAGGACAGGTTACCCGCGCCAGCCACGATGCCGTCGTCGCATCGACCAGCGGCGTCAGCGTCTCGCGCACACGCGCATGATACTGGTCGAGCCATGCGATTTCCTGCGGCGTCAGCAGCGACGGCTCGATCGCTTCGCGATCGATCGGCGCCAAGGTGATGGTCTCGAAGCCGTAGATCTCGCGCCCGGCCTCGCCAAGTCCGTCGCGCTTTTCGACGACGACGAGATTCTCGATGCGGATGCCGTAGGCTCCAGTTTTGTAATAGCCCGGCTCGTTCGAGACGATCATGCCCGGCATGAGCGCTTGGCTGTTCGGCAATTTCGAGATGCGGTGCGGACCTTCGTGGACGCCGAGATACGAGCCGACGCCGTGACCGGTGCCGTGATCGTAATCGAGCCCTGCCTGCCAGAGCGATGCGCGCGCCAGCGCATCGAGCTGCGAGCCGCTGGTACCTTTCGGAAACGCGCAGGTTGCGAGCGCGACGTGCCCTTTGAGCACCCGTGTGAAGCGGTCCTTCATCTCGGTGCTCGGCTTACCGATGGCGACGGTGCGTGTGACGTCGGTCGTGCCGTCGAGATATTGCGCGCCGGAATCGACGAGATAGAAGCTGCCCGGCTCGAGCACGCGCTCGGTCGCCTTGCTCGCGTGATAATGGACGATCGCGCCGTTGGGCCCGGCGCCCGAGATCGTCGGGAAACTCAGATCGCGAAAATTCGCGCCGGGACGGCGGAATTCTTCGAGCCGGTCGGAGACATCGATCTCGCGCAGCTTGCCCCCGCCCGCCTCGCGCGCCAGCCAAGCGAGGAAAGAGCTGAGTGCCGCACCGTCGCGGCGGTGGGCTTCGCGCGTGCCGTCGAGCTCGACTGCGTTCTTGCAGGCTTTCGGCAACTGGCACGGATCCGCCGCGCGGACCGTCGCATCGCCGAGGCGGTCGAACACCCAAGCCGCCGAAAGCGCCGGATCGGCGAGGACGCGTTTCTTGTCGGCCGCGAGATTTTCCAGGAACGCGCCGAAACCGTCGGGATTGGCAATGCGGACCGCATTGCCGAGATGCGCCGGCAATTCCGGTGTCAGCTTGCGCCGATCGATGAAGAGATCAACCGATTCATCGCGATGGAGCACGGCAAAGCTGAGCGGCAGCGGCGTATGCGGCACGTCCCCGCCGCGGATGTTAAGCAGCCAGGCGATCGAATCCGGCGCTGTCAGCACGGCGGCGTCGACATCCTGCGCAATAAGACTCGCCGCAATGCGCGCACGTTTCGCCGCCGCGCTCTCGCCGGCAAAGCGAATGTCGTGCGGCACGACAGGCGCGGTCGGGGGCGCCGGGCGGTCTTTCCACACTGCATCGATGGCGTTGGTCTCGAGCGGCACCAATTTGCCGCCGGCTTTCTCGGCGGCAGCGCGATAACGCGCGACCTCGCCAAGCGTGTGCAGACGCGGGTCGTATCCCAACGACTCGCCGGGTTTCAGGTTCGCCTCAATCCAGGGTCCGGCCGGCTGGTCGCTGATATGGCGGTGCTCGAAGAGCCGCCCATCGATTTCGGCCACGACCTGGAGCGTGTAACGGCCGTCGACGAAGACCGCTGCCTCGCCCTTCAGAACGACGGCCAGCCCTGCCGAGCCGGTAAAGCCGGTCAGCCAAGCCAGGCGCTGCGCCGAATCGGGGACGTATTCGCCTTGATACTCGTCGGTTCGGGGCACCAGGAACCCGTCGACGCCGCGCCGCGCCAGTTCGGCCCGCAGCCGCACGAGTCGCTCCGCCGTCCCTTCCCGGCTTACCGGGCGCCCGTCATCCATGTCCCGACCTCTCCTCAGCGCCTCAAACCTAGCGCGAAACCACCCGACAACCCAATCCCACCGCCGATAACGCCGCCACCCGTCCTCATATGGGGCGCCAATCGGCTCATACGGCAGTCAATCGGCCTCAAAAAGCCCAGGCAACCGGCGGATATGCGGTGGGCGTATGGCTGGGTTCGAATCTTGCGTCTTTAATGATTTGGCAGGAAGGCTTACCTATTGTGCAACGCAGCACAGAGACCCGACCATGTTTTTTAAGGAGTTGGAAATGCTCAACCTTATTCTTTCCGGCCTGCAGCATCTTCAGGGTGCATATGGCGGCTGGCGCCGTCGCCAGGCGGCCTATGACGAGCTCAGCGCACTCGACGATCGCTCGCTCGCCGATATCGGCATCACCCGGGCGGACATCCCCTACCTGTTCTCGCGCGACGTCCATGAGGCGGCACGGGCCCAGGCAGCGGGTCTGGCGCAGAACGACAACCGCCGCGCAGCCTAAAGCGGATCGACCGTAGGCGAGGGCGAGCCGCCCTCGCCTGTGCAGCGCCCTCCCTTGCT
>DASZLU010000126.1:0-23141 GCA_035552195.1 Allostellaceae bacterium
GGCGGCGATGAGTCGAAGAAGCTGTACTGCGTCTATGTCGCGGTCGGTCAGAAGCGCTCCACCGTGGCGCAGATCGTCAAGACGCTGCAGGACAACGGCGCGCTCGATTATTCGATCGTCGTCGCCGCGACCGCGTCCGAGCCGGCGCCGCTGCAATTCCTTGCGCCTTATACCGGCTGCGCGATGGGCGAATTCTTCCGCGACAACGGCATGCATGCCGTGATCGTCTATGACGATCTCTCGAAGCAGGCGGTCGCTTATCGCCAGATGTCGCTGTTGCTGCGCCGCCCGCCGGGCCGCGAAGCCTATCCCGGCGACGTGTTCTATCTCCACTCCCGCTTGCTCGAGCGCGCGGCGAAGCTGAACGACTCGCTCGGTGCGGGCTCGCTGACGGCGCTGCCGATCATCGAAACCCAGGCCGGTGACGTCTCGGCCTACATCCCGACCAATGTGATCTCGATCACCGACGGCCAGATCTTCCTCGAAACCGAATTGTTCTATCGCGGTATTCGTCCCGCGATTAACGTCGGCCTGTCGGTCAGCCGCGTCGGTTCCGCGGCGCAGATCAAGGCGATGAAGCAAGTCGCCGGCAAGATCAAGCTTGAACTGGCCCAATACAGAGAAATGGCGGCCTTCGCGCAATTCGCGTCGGATCTCGATCCGGCGACCCAGCGCCTCCTGGCGCGCGGCGCGCGCCTGACCGAGCTCTTGAAGCAGCCGCAATTCTCGCCGATGGCGGTCGAAGAGCAGGTCGTGTCGATCTTCGCTGGTACCCGCGGCTATCTCGACAAGCTCGAGACCGGCGCGGTCAACCGCTACGAGGCAGCGCTGCTCAGCGATCTCAAGGCGAAGAAGCCCGAGATCCTGGCATCGATCCGCGACAAGCGCGAGGTGACGGCGGATAACGAGAAAGCGCTCGTCGCTTATCTCGACAGTTTCGCCAAGACCTTCGCCTAAGGATCAGGGCGAGCCCGCGCGATGGCGACTCTCAAGGAATTGCGGCTGCGTATTCGCAGCGTGCGTTCGACTCAGAAGATCACCTCGGCCATGAAAATGGTTGCGGCGTCTCGTCTGCGCCGTGCGCAAGAACAGGCCGAGGCGGCGCGCCCCTACGCCGAGCGCATGGAGCGCATGCTCGGCTCGCTTGCGGGCAATCTGCGCGGCATGACCAATGCCCCGCCGTTGCTGGCGGGAACCGGCAAGGACCAGACGCATCTGATCGTGGTCGCGACCTCGGATCGCGGCCTCGCCGGCGGCTTCAACGCGACCATCCTGCGCGATGCGCGGCGCATGGTTCGCGAGCTGACCGGTGCCGGCAAGACGGTGAAGATCGTCACCATCGGCCGCAAAGGTCGCGATTCGTTGCGCCGCGATCATGCGCGGTTGATCGTCGACAGCGTCACCGAGATCGGCCGGCCGCGGCTGACCTTCGAGAACGCGCGCGACGTCGCCGATGCGTTGCTGGCGCGCTTCGCCGGCGGCGAGTTCGATAACTGCACGATCATCTACAATCGCTTCAAGTCTGCGATGACGCAGATCGTCACCCGGCAGGCGCTGATCCCGTTCACGCCGCCGGAGACGAAGGAAGCGCCGACCAACGCGGCAACGCAAGGCATCTACGAGTTCGAGCCCGAGGAAGCGGAAATCCTCGCCGATCTTCTGCCGCGCAATCTCGCGATCCAGATATTCACCGCGCTGCTCGAAAACGCGGCGTCGGAGCAAGGCGCGCGGATGACCGCGATGGACAATGCGACGCGCAATGCCGGCGACATGATCAACCGGCTCAACACGACGTACAACCGCTCGCGGCAAGCGGCCATCACCAAGGAATTGATCGAAATTATCTCGGGCGCGGAAGCGCTCTGAGGCGAAAGTCGAAGGAACGACCATGGCGAAGAATAACATCGGCACGATTTCTCAGGTCATCGGCGCCGTCGTCGACGTGAAGTTCGACGGCGAATTGCCGCCGATCCTCAACGCGCTGCACATCCAGCACGAAGGCAAAGCCCTCGTGCTCGAAGTGGCGCAGCATCTGGGCGAGAACACGGTTCGCACCATCGCCATGGACACGACCGATGGTCTCGTCCGCGGCGCCGAGGCGACCGACACGGGCGCGCCGATCCGCGTGCCGGTTGGCCCCGAGACCCTGGGCCGCATCATCAACGTCGTCGGCGAGCCGGTCGACGAGCGCGGTCCGGTCAACACCAAGATGACCTTGCCGATCCATCGGTCGGCGCCGGACTTCGTCGATCAATCGACCGAGGCGGAAATTCTCGTCACCGGCATCAAGGTCGTCGATCTGCTCGCGCCTTATGCGCGCGGCGGCAAGATCGGCCTGTTCGGCGGCGCCGGCGTCGGCAAGACCGTCATCATCATGGAATTGATCAATAACATCGCCAAGGCGCATGGCGGCTACTCGGTCTTCGCCGGTGTCGGCGAGCGTACCCGCGAAGGCAACGACCTCTACCACGAAATGATGGAATCGAAGGTCATCATCCCCGATGGCCCCGGCTCCAAGGCCGCGCTGGTTTATGGCCAGATGAACGAGCCGCCGGGCGCGCGTGCGCGCGTCGCGCTCACCGGCCTGACCCTCGCGGAATACTTCCGCGACGAGGAAGGCCAGGACGTGCTGTTCTTCGTCGACAACATCTTCCGCTTCACCCAAGCGGGCTCGGAAGTGTCGGCGCTCCTCGGCCGTATCCCGTCGGCCGTCGGTTATCAGCCGACCCTCGCGACCGACATGGGCGCGCTGCAAGAGCGCATCACCACGACCAAGAAGGGCTCGATCACTTCGGTGCAGGCGATTTATGTGCCCGCCGACGATCTGACCGACCCGGCGCCGGCGACCTCGTTCGCGCATCTGGACGCGACCACCGTGTTGTCGCGTCAGATCGCCGAGCTTGGCATTTACCCGGCCGTCGATCCGCTCGATTCGACCTCGCGCATGCTCGATCCGCGCGTCGTCGGCGACGAGCACTACAAGGTCGCGCGCGACGTGCAGCGCGTGCTGCAGACCTACAAGTCGCTGCAGGACATCATCGCCATTCTGGGCATGGACGAGTTGTCGGAAGAAGACAAGCTCACCGTCGCCCGCGCGCGTAAGATCCAGCGCTTCATGTCGCAGCCGTTCCACGTCGCCGAAGTCTTCACCGGCACGCCCGGCGTGTTCGTGAAGCTCGAAGACACGATCAAGGCCTTCAAGGGCATCGTCGCCGGCGACTATGACGAGCTGCCCGAGAGCGCCTTCTACATGGTCGGTACGATCGAGGACGCGGTCGAGAAGGCCCGCAAGCTCGCGGCCGAAGCAGCCTAATCGCCGATGGCCGACAAGCTGCAATTCGAGCTCGTCTCGCCGGAGAAGCTGCTGCTCTCCGAGATGGTCGGCATGGTCATCGTGCCGGGCACCGAAGGCAATTTCGGTGTCCTGCCCGGCCACGCGCTGTTCATCTCGACGATCCGCCCCGGCGTCATCGACGTCTACGAGGACCGCACCGTCACCGAGCGCATCTTCGTCTCCGGCGGCTTCGCCGAAGTGACGCCGGAGCGCTGCACCGTCCTCGCCGACGACGCCGTACCCGTCTCCTCGCTCGATCGCGGCGCGATCGAAGCCGACGCGCGTACGCTCGAGTCGACGCTCGGCGGCCTGCGCGACCAAGCCGCGCGTCTCTCCGGCACCGAGCGCGAAGAGGCCCAGACCAAGCTCCGCCACGCCGAGCGCCAACTCAGCGTCGCCGCGGCTAAGCTCGCCGCCATCGGCGCGGTTCACTAAGCGCCTCAGCCAGCAATCGAATCGACGTCATGCCCGGCCTCGTGCCGGGCATTGTCGTCTTAGGGACCCCGGGCATTGCCGTCTTAGAGACTGAGTCGGCCCCGCAAATCGGCTATAATCCACTCATGGCACATTGGACGCTCGACGATATCCCGTGGGAGCGCTTCGAGCCGCAAAAGCTCGATCCCGAGTTGCTGCGCATCGTCAAAGCCGCCAGCCTCGTCGAGCAGAACGGCGCCGATTACGCGCGCTATCTCTGCGGCGTCTTCGCCGAGGACGCGGCCTTCCAAGACGCGGCGCAGCGCTGGGGTCAGGAAGAGATCCAGCACGGTCTCGCCCTCGGCCGCTACGCGCATCTCGCCGATCCGAACTTCGATCACGCCGATGCCTGCGCGCGGTTCACCGCCGGCTACCGCGTCGATCGCGACGCCACCGCCTCGGTGCGCGGCTCGCGCGCCGGCGAGCTTGTCGCGCGCTGCATCGTCGAGACCGGCACCAGCTCTTATTACACGGCGCTCGCCGAAGCGACGGACGAGCCGGTGCTGAAGGCCGTTTGCCAACGCATCGCCGCCGACGAGCTGCGGCATTACAAACTCTTCCTCACCCATCTGCGCCGCTATCTCGAGCGCGAAGGCCTCGGCACCTGGGGCCGGATCAAGATCGCGCTCGGCCGCATCCGCGAGAGCGAGGACGACGAGCTCGCCTTCGCCTATCACGCCGCCAATGACCCGAACGGTACGTACGACCGCAAGCGCGCCATTCGCGCCTACGCTCGCCGCGCGTATGCGGTCTATCGCCGCCACCATATCGAGCGTGGCATCGCCATGGTGCTGAAAGCCGCGGGCCTGACGCCCAACGGCCGCGTCAACCGCGTCGCGACCGGCCTCGCCTGGTGGGGAATGCAAAAACGCGTTGCGCGCCTGATGCGCGAAGCGGCTTAAGCCTTATCGAAGATCGCGGCGAACTCGTCGAACGCCGCTTCGTAAAGCGGCCGTTTGAAGTCGACGATGTCGCGCAACACTTCCTCGCGCGTTGCCCATTTCCAGGCGTCGAACTCGGGCTCGTGTGCGTCGAGGCGGATGTCCGTATCCTTGCCGAGGAAGCGCATCGCAAACCATTTCTGCTCCTGGCCGCGATAGCGTCCGCCCCAAGCTTGAAGGTGGAGATCGCCCGGGAGCTCGTAGACGAGCCACCCCTTGGTCTCGGCGATGATCTCAGCCTTGCTGGTGCCGACCTCTTCGTGCAGCTCGCGGATCGCCGCCTCGCGTGGTTCCTCGCCCTTGTCGATGCCGCCTTGCGGCATTTGCCAGGCGCCGGGCGTGTCGATGCGGCGGCCGACGAAGATGCGCTTGTCGCGCGCCATCAGGATAATGCCGACGCCGCGGCGATAGGGTTTGGAGGATGCGTCGCTGCTGCTCATGACGTCACATGACCGGCGATCAATTGGCGGCGGCTTTGGCGGCGGGTTGGTGATTGGCGATGGCGCTGGCCGGGGCGATAGCGATGCCCTTGCCTTCGAGCGTTGCAACCCATGCCGCGGCGCGATCGAGCAGCGCCGGCGATAGCGCCGCGATGCCGAGCGCCGCGCCGCTGCGCTTGGCGCTCGCTTCCAACCCCGCGAGCGCCTGATCGATCGCGGTGGGATCGCTCTCGTTGTCGATGACGATATTGCCGGCGGCCCAGGGTAGCTTCATCTGCATCGCGAGCGGGCCGACGACGCTCTGGTCTGGCGTTTTGTCATCGGCGAACATCAGACCGCGGCCCTTCAGTGCCGTGAGGATCGGCATCAGGCTGGTGTTCTCGCCTTCGAAACGCGAGCCCATGATCGCGACAAAGCCGACATAGCCGGTGGCTTTGCCCATCAGCTTCGCCAGCCGGTCGCCGTTCTGGTTCGCATCGAGCGAGGTCAGCAAGGTCAGCGGGCCGGGATCCTGGCGCGGATAGTCGAGCGGTTCGAGCGGCAGGCCGAGCAGTGCCTCATGCCCCAGGTTGCGCGCGTTGGCGACGCTGTCTTTGACATTATTGGCATAAGGATCGAAGCCGAAAGTGATCGTGCCGGGCAAGCGGTCGAGCGCCGCCTGGCTCAGTGACTGGTCGAGGCCGATGCCGGTGACGATGAGCGCGACGCGCGGCCGGACATCGTTTGAATCGAACGGCCGTGCATAGACCTGCCAGGGTTCGCGACTATCCTTACCGATGATCGGGAGCGGGCCGTTCGGTGTATCCTCAATCATGCCCGGTACGGGCGCCGGTGTCAGCAGCGTGGCGCTGCGGCCTTCACCGATCGCGCCGCTGCTTGGGCCGGTGCTGGCGCCAGAGCCGCCGCTTGGCGGCGGCAGCTGGACATCGATGGCGCTGCTCACCGATTGCGCCGTCGGCGGCGACGGGCTGAAGAGGGCGAGAGCCAGCCCGATGACGATGAGCGCGATCGCGCCGCCGAGCCAGAGCAGCCGCGTGCGACTCTGGTTCCGCACACCCGCCAGCGAGCGCAACGGGGCGAGGAGCGTGGGGCCGCTCAGCCGCAAGCGCGCACCATCATGCTCACGGTGTCGCGGTGGGGCGGCGGCCGAACAGCGCCAACCCGCGCAGCATATCCATGGCGCGCGCGAGCTGATAATCCTCGGTCGTTCCGATCACCGACGCATCGACATTGCCGCTCTGGTCGGCGGGCGGCGCGACCTGATTCTGCGACCCCTGATTCGGTGCTCCCTGATTCGATGATGGGCTGCCATTCGGCTGATTCTGATTGGCGGGAGCCGGTTGATTCGGGCCGGATGTTGCCGGTTTGGCGCGGGGATCGGTGTTCTTCAGCGCGCCGCGCAGATCGGCTTCGTGCTGTATCTGGCCCTCACTGATCTTCTTGATCGTCGCTGCCTCGACGACGATATCCGGTTCTATGCCCTGCGCCTGGATCGAGCGGCCCGAGGGCGTGTAGTAGCGCGCCGTGGTCAATCGCATCGCGCCATGGCCCGGCAATTGTATGATCGTCTGGACCGAGCCTTTGCCGAAGGAGCGTGTGCCGAGAAGGATCGCGCGATGATGATCCTGCAGCGCGCCGGCGACGATCTCCGACGCCGATGCCGAGCCGCCGTTGATCAGCACGACCATCGGCAACCCATGGGTCAGATCGCCGGGTGGCTTCGCATCATAGCGCTGCGCGTCTTCGGGACGGCGGCCGCGGGTCGACACGATCTCGCCTTTGTCGACGAAATCGTTGACCACGGCGATCGCCTGCTCGAGCAAGCCGCCGGGATTGTTGCGCAGATCGAGCACGATGCCGGCGAGCTTCGATCCGTCCTTCGCCTGCAGCGATTTGATCGCGCCCTGAACGCCGCTATCGGTCTGCTCGTTGAAGCTCGAGATGCGGATGTAGCCGATATCGTCGCCCTGGGGCTGCGATTTGACCGACTGGATCTTCACGACCGCGCGTTTCAGCGTCACATCGAAAGGGGCGGCGTCGCCGCGCTTGATGTTCAGCTTGATCGAGCTGTTGACCGGGCCGCGCATCTTGTTGACGGCATCGTTGAGCGCCATGCCCTGCACCGGCTCGCCATCGATCGCGATGATCAGGTCGTTGGGCTTCAACCCGGCTTGCGCCGCCGGCGTGTCGTCGATCGGCGAGACGACTTTCACCAGGCCGTTCTCCATCGTGACTTCGAGACCCAGACCGCCGAACTGACCCTGCACCTCGACCTGCAGATCCTGGAAGTTCTTCGCGTTCATGTAGCTCGAATGCGGATCGAGCGACGACAGCATGCCGCTGATCGCGGCTTCGATGAGCTGCTGGTCCGAGACGCCGTCGACGTAGTCGGCGCGCACGCGCTCGAACACTTGGCCGAAAAGGTCGAGCTGGCGATAGGTTTCGGAGCTGGTCTCCGGCTTCGAGGCCGGTTGGTCGGCGGCATGCAATGCCGGTGTTGGCACAAGCAGAAAGGCCAACATCGCGACCGAGGCCGCTGCCATGGGAAAACGCATCATCCTTTTACCTTTGCATCGCGGGTCGCCAGCCATGGCAACGGATTGATCGGCTGGCCATTGTGGCGCAGCTCGAGATAAAGGCGCGGCTCCGCCTCATTGGCAGACATACGGCCTATCGGCTCGCCGGCGACCAACCATTGGCCGACGCTGCTGTCGATTCGGTCGAGTCCAGCCACCAGCGAATGATAGCCATCGCCATGTCCGATGATCAAGATTTGGCCATAGCCGCGAAAGGCGCCGGCAAAGACGACGCGGCCGTCGAACGGCGCGACGACTTCGGCGCCGGGCCGGGTCGCAAAGGTCACGCCTTTGGACGAAGAATCGCCAAAACCAGCCACCATCTCGCCGGCGGCGGGGACGACCATCTTCCCCTGGGCTTGCGCGAAGGGGCGGATTTTGGGCGGCCGTGCCGGGTCGGAGAGGGCGGGCGCCGCAGCGGCGGCCGGCTGCTCGGCCGGGTTGCTTCTGCCGGCATGGTCCGCCGGCGGCGGGACCGCCGCCGCGGCGGCGGCGAGGCGCGCCGCTTCGGCTTCGCGCTTATGGCGGGCCGCCGCTGCGCGCGCTTCGCGTTCCTCGCGCGCCCGTTCGGCGGCTTCGGCGCGCTCGATCAAATCTTTGAGATCGCTTGCCTGTGAGGCGAGGCGTTGCACCTCTTGCGCGCTCGCCGCCGCGCCTTGCGCGGCCTGGCGCTGCAGGACCGATTTCTGGCTGGCCAGCGCGGCGAGCTGTGTCTGCTCTTTGCCAAGCACGTCGGTCTCGATCCGATGCTGTGCCTCGGCATTGCGCAACTGGTCCTGCAGATCGTTCATGGTCCGGAGTTCGGCGCCGAGACGCTGGGCGCGGTCGACCAGCGGCGGCACCGCCGCGCCCATCAGGATGCCGCCGCGTAAGAGATCGATCGGCGTGCCGTCCGCCAGCGCCAGCCCGATCGGCGGGTTGCGCGCCAGATGAAGCAACGCCGCGAGGACGGCTTGCTGCTCGCCGCGGCGCTTGTCCAATTCGGCGCCTTTCGCCTTGATGTCGAGGGTGAGCTTCGTGCGCTGCGCTTCGAGGCGGCTCAGTGCCGATTCATGCGCTTGCACCGATTGCGCAGCGGCTACCTGTTGCGCGCGCAACTGCTCGATCTCGCGAGCGAGCGCCGCCGATTGTTGGGCCAGGGTTTGCTGCTGCTGCTTGCTCTGCTCGAGCTGCTTCTGCACCGATTCGAGTTGCGATTGTGGCGTGTCGTCGGCGCGGGCGAGACCAACATCCAACACGCCAAAAACGGCGATAGCCGCAACAATCAGCGGCGACAGCAGCGTGGGAAAGCGATCAGGCCGGGGCACGCTCGCGCAGTTTTACCAGCGCATGGCCGGTCATCGACTTGGGCTGCGGAATGTCGAGCAGGCGCAGCAACGTCGGCGCGATATCGCTGAGTTGCCCGCTGCTGATTCCCGTAACGTCGGCCGGCGGATTGACCAGAATCAACGGTACCGGATTGGTGGTGTGCGCGGTATGCGGCTCGCCGGTCTTGGGGTCGCGCATCATTTCGGCGTTGCCGTGATCGGCGGTGATGAGCATCGTGCCGCCGGCACGCTTCACCGCGTCGGCGAGACAACCGAGGCATTGATCGACGGTCTCCACCGCTTTGATCGCGGCTTTGAGATTGCCGCTATGCCCGACCATGTCGGTATTGGCGTAGTTCACCACGACGACATCGAATTTGCCGCTATCGATCGCCGCGACGAGCTTGTCGGTGACTTCCGGCGCCGACATTTCCGGCTGCAGATCGTAGGTCGCGACTTTGGGCGAGGGGACGAGGATACGGCTCTCGCCGGGAAATTCCTCTTCGCGCCCGCCGTTGAAGAAGAACGTCACATGCGCATATTTCTCGGTCTCGGCAATGCGCAGCTGCTTCAAGCCGGCATGCGACACGACTTCGCCGAAGGTGTCGCTCAGATCCTGCGGCGGGAAGAGCGTCAGCAGCAGATGGCTGAGCGTCTCGGAATATTCCGCCATGCCCGCAGCAGCCGAGAATTTGACGACGCGCGCACGCTCGAAGTCTTTGAAGTCGGGATCGACCAGCGCCGTCAGGATTTCGCGCACGCGGTCGGCGCGGAAATTGGCGCAGATCACGCCGTCGCCGTCTTTCATCCCGGCGTAATCGCCGATGCTCGTCGGCAACACGAATTCGTCCGTCTTGCCGGCGGCGTAGGACTGGGTGATCGCCCTTTTGGGATCAGCGGCGCGTTCGCCTTTGGCGTCGACCAGCGCTTCATAGGCCTTGCCGACGCGGTCCCAGCGCTTGTCGCGATCCATCGCGTAATAGCGGCCGCTGACTGTGGCAATGTGCCAGTTCTTGGTATCGCCGAGATCGCTCATCAGCTTTGCGACATAGCCCTCGGCGCTTTTCGGCGGCGTGTCGCGCCCGTCGAGGAAGGCATGAATCGCGACCGGCAGGCCGCCGGCGGACAACGCCTTGGCCAAAGCGACGATGTGGTCCTGATGCGAGTGGACGCCGCCGGGCGAAACCAGCCCTATAAGGTGCGCCGCGCCGTTCGCCTTCTTCACCTTCGCGATGAATTGCTGCAATGCCTCGACCTTGGCGATCGAGCCGTCGGCAACGGCTTTATCGATGCGCGGCAGATCCTGCGTCACGACCCGGCCGGCGCCGAGATTCATATGCCCGACTTCGGAATTGCCCATCTGTCCGTCGGGCAGGCCGACATAGTGCTCGCTCGCCTGCAACCGGGCGTGCGGGCAGGTCTTGAGGAATTCGTGCCAGTGCGGCGTGTCGGCGTCGAGAATGGCGTTATCGGCCTTGTCGGCGCGCTCGCCCCAGCCATCGAGGATGCAAAGGACGACAGGGCGCGGAACATGACGGTCGGACATAAGCCTGCCTTATAAAGCAATGCGCTGCATAAAGAAACGCGCGCGAAGACGCAGCTTCGCGCGCGTTCCGAAAGGGATACGCCGAGCCTTAGCGGGCGACTCGGCGAGAGCGCCGTGCCGTCGACTTGGCCCTGCGCGTCGTCGTCACAGCGCGGCTGGCCTTGCCGATGGCCCGCGTCGTCTTGCGCTTGGTGCTTGCCCGGGCCGTCCGTGCCGATTTGCGGTGGGTGATGCCCGTGCCGCGCAGCTTGCGGTCGGCGGCTTGCACGGTCTGCAACGCCACCACCAGCGCCTGATGTGCGGCGTTGAGCGCGCGATCGCGGATCAGCTTGCCGGCTTCGGTCGTCAGCGCGCTGGCGCCGCGGCGGATATGAGAGATCGAAGGTTTCGTGGCCATGATTACTCCGCACAAAGAAGTTCCCAGTTCAGCAACAATCTGGCGCGAGCATCGTTCCCGTCCCGCAACTATTCGCGATGCTCTATTCCCGATGATAGGGATGGCCGGCGAGAATCTGCTGGGCACGATAGAGCTGCTCGAGCAGCATGCCGCGGACCAGAAGATGCGGCCACGTCATGGTGCCCAGCGAGAGGGTCAGCTTCGCCGGGCCGAGCACGGCATCGGCCAGCCCGTCGGCGCCGCCGATAACGAAGGCGAGGTTCGCATCGGCATCGCGCCACTGGGCGAGACGGCTGGCGAGATCGGCGCTCGACAAGGTCTTACCGCGACCATCGAGTGCGATCAGCTCGGCGTCTTTCGGTAGCGCGGCGAGGATCAATTCGCCTTCGCGCGCTTTGAGCTCGGCAGGCGGCAGTTTGCGGCGTTCTTCGACCTCGCGGATCGTCAGCGGCCAGCGAATGCGCTCGGCATAGAATTCCTGCAGCGCTTTGAGCGGTCCGGCCTTGTGTCGTCCGACCGCGATGATGGTGAGGCGCATCATGCGCGCTCGTCCTTGGGGCTATCGGGGCGCTTACTGGCCGGCGGCTTCGGACAGCGCCTCGCCCCACATCTTCTCGAGGTTGTAGTAGGTGCGCGTTTCGGGGCGGAAGAGATGCACCACGACATCGCCGGCATCGACCAGCACCCATTCGCCATGGCGCAGACCTTCGACGGAGACCTTTTTACAGCCCGCTTCTTTCAGCCCCTCGGTCAGGCGTTGGGCAAGCGCCATCACCTGCCGCTGCGAGCGGCCTGTGGCGATGAGCATGAAATCGGCGATGTCGGACTTGCCTTGCAGATCGATGGTGGCGATGTCTTCCGCCTTGCCATCGTCGAGCAGCTTCTCGGCGAGGGTGAGAAGCTTTTGCGCCGGCGACTGTTTCGGCTTGGCCGCCTTACGCGGCGCTCGTGCCGAAGCGGGGGCTTTTGCCGGGGCTGAGATTTTAGCGCGTGGGATGGGTGATACCTCTTCTAAGCAACGCCCTTGGGGGCGCGGATCGCGGTGGCCGAATGAAAATCGAGTTTGACCGGCAGGAACATCCACGCCGGCGGCTCGATTTCGCTGAAGCGCTGCGTTTCCCGGATAACGCGCGCTCGGGAAAAACGCTGCGCCGCCAGCTCAGCCAAAGCTTTTTGACAGTAGGTAGGGCGTGCAAAAACCGCAATGGGAACGCGCGCGAAAATCCCCTGCCAGTCCTTCCAATAGCGGATTTGCGACAGGTTGTCGGCGCCCATCAGCCAGACGAACGCGATTCGCGGCCAACGCCGTTGCAGCGCGGCGAGTGTATCGGCGGTGAAATGCGTGCCGAGTCGCGTCTCGAGATCGAGGACCCGGATACGCTTGTCCTGCTTCGCCGCGGCCTTGGCGCCGGCGATCCGTTCGCTGAGCTTGCTCATGCCAAGGATGGGCTTCAGCGGGTTCTGCGGCGCGACCAGCCACCAAATCTCGTCGAGGCCGAGGCGTTTCAGCGCCTCGCGGCTGACATGCAGATGGCCTTCATGCGCGGGATTGAACGAGCCGCCGAGCAGGCCGATGCGCCGCTTCGGCAGATGACCGAGGCCGGGAACGTTCAGGGGCACACCTTTTTCAAGAATGCACCTTAGGGGCGCGTCTGGCCGTTGCCGCGCACGACGTATTTGAAGCTCGTCAGCTGCTCGGCGCCGACGGGACCGCGTGGCGGCAGGCGGTTGGTCGAGATGCCAATCTCGGCGCCCATGCCGAATTCGCCGCCATCGGCGAATTGCGTCGAGGCGTTGCGCAGCACGATCGCGCTGTCGACCTCATCGAGAAAGCGCTCGGCTGTCGCGTTGTTCTCGGTGATGATCGCATCGGTGTGATGCGAGCCGTAGTGATTGATATGCGCGATCGCGGCCAAAAGATCGTCGACCACGCCCACGGCGAGGATGGCGTCGAGATATTCGGTGAACCAATCCTGCTCGCTCACGGCCTTGGCTTGCGGATCGAGCTTGCGCACGGTCTCGTCGCCGCGAATCTCACAGCCGCCTTGATGCAGCGCGGCGAGGATGGGCGGCAGCGCCCTGTCTGCAATCGCGCGATCGACCAGCAACGTCTCGGTGGCGCCGCAAACCCCGGTGCGGCGCAGCTTCCCGTTGATGACGATGCTCAGCGCCTTGTCGAGATCGGCGTCGCGATCAACGTAGATGTGGCAATTGCCGTCGAGATGCGCGATCACCGGAATGCGGCTCTCGCGCTGCACGCGCTCGATCAGCGATTTGCCTCCGCGCGGCACGATGATGTCGATGAATTCGGTCATCGTCAGCATCATGCCAACCGCGGCGCGATCGATCGTCGGCACCAACTGCACGGCGGCGGCAGGCAAGCCCGCGGCGGCGATACCGGCCTGCAGCGCCGTCGCGATGGCGCGCGAGGAATGGAAACTTTCCGACCCGCCGCGCAAAATCGCCGCGTTGCCGGAGCGCAGGCAGAGCCCGCCGGCATCCGCGGTCACGTTCGGGCGCGATTCATAGATGATGCCGATCACGCCGAGCGGAACGCGCACCCGCGCGATGTCGAGCCCGTTGGGCCGTGTCCAGCGCGCCAACTCGCTGCCAATTGGATCGGGCAGGGCGGCGACATCGTCGAGGCCCTTGGCCATCGCGGCAACGCGCTTCTCGTCGAGCATCAGGCGGTCGCGCATCGCCGGCGACAGGTCTTTCGCCGAAGCCATGTCTTGCGCGTTGGCCGCGAGGATCGTCTTCGCCCGATCGCGGATCGCTTGCGCCGCTTCATGCAGCGCCTTGGTCTTCTGGGCGGCATCGGCATGGGCCAGCGTCGCGGCGGCTTGGCGCGCAGCGGCGCCGAGCACCTTCATCTCGGTTTCGATGCCGGGATTGGTTTGACCGTCGGCGCTCATGTCACCACCAGATCATCGCGATGGATCATTTCGTCCCGGCCACGGTAGCCGAGGATCGCCTCGATTTCACCGCTTTTATGGCCGGCAATGGCGCGGGCATCCGCGGCCGAATAGGCGCTGAGACCGCGCGCGATCTCGCGGCCGTCGCCGTTCTTCACCACCACCGCGTCGCCGCGATCGAAATTGCCGTCGATGGCGGTGATACCGGCAGGGAGCAAGCTTGTGCCGCGCCTCAAGGCAGCGGCGGCGCCGGCGTCGACGGTCAGTATACCCATCGGATTGAGGCTCGAGGCGATCCAGCGCTTGCGCGCGGTGCGTGGCTCGCCCTGCGGCAGGAACCAGGTGGTCGTCGCGCCGTCTTCGATGGCTTGCAACGGGAAAAGGCCCTGGCCTTTGGCGATCACCATGCGGCAGCCCGCGCCGATGCAGATGCGCGCCGCCATGAGCTTGGTGACCATGCCGCCATTGCTGTAGCTGCTGGCGGCTTCGCCGGCCATCGCCTCGATCTCGGGCGTGATTTCCCGCAACTCGCCGATATGGCGGGCGAGCGGATCGCGCCGCGGATCGGCCGTGTAGAGCCCGTCGATATCGGACAAGAGCACAAGCGTGTCGGCACTGATCATCTGCGCGACGCGCGCGCCGAGCCGGTCATTGTCGCCGAAGCGGATCTCCTGCGTCGCGACGGTGTCGTTCTCATTGATGATCGGCACCGCGCCCAGCGCCAAGAGTTCTTCGATCGTCGCGCGGGCATTAAGATGGCGGCGGCGCTCTTCCGTGTCGTCGGGCGTCAGCAGGATTTGCGCGACGGCGACGCCGTGTTTGCCCAGCGCTTCCTGATAGGCATGCGCCAAGCGAATCTGACCGGAAGCGGCGGCGGCCTGTTTCTCTTCAAGCTTCAGATTGCGGCCGGTAAGGCCGAGATGGCGTCGTCCGACCGCAACCGCGCCGGACGAAACGATGATGACTTCCTGGCCGCGCGTGCGGCAGCGCACGACATCTTCGACCAGCGCATCGAGCCAGGTACGCCGCACATCGCCGCTGGCATCGTCGACAAGCAAGGCCGAGCCGATCTTGATGATGAGGCGCTTGGCAGTGGCGAGCGACTCGCTCATGGTGCCCATTCCCTCATGGGGCGAGGACAGGCTCGCTCGCGGCCTGTTGTTCCTTTTCGGCTTCCTCGGCGCGTGCCGCTTGCACGGTCTGCAGCAACGCGGTCAGCACTTCATCCACGCCCTGACCGGTCGCGCCGGACATGACATAGATCGGGCACTTGGCCGCGCGTTTTAGTTTGGCCCGTTTCTTGGCCAGCTCTTCCGCGGGCACGGCGTCGGCTTTGTTGAGCACGAGGATCTCGGGCTTTTCCGTCAGCTCGTGGCCATAGGCGTCGAGCTCGCCGCGAATGGTGCGCCAATTGCCGAGGATGTCCTCTTCCGTCGCATCGATCAGATGCAGCATCACGGCGCAACGTTCGACGTGACCGAGGAAGCGATGCCCCAAGCCCGCGCCGTCGCTCGCGCCTTCGATGAGCCCCGGCAGATCGGCGACGACGAATTCCTCGCCGTGCGAAGAAACGACGCCGAGCTGCGGCTTCAAGGTGGTGAAGGGGTAATCCGCAATCTTCGGCTTCGCACGCGTGACGCGCGAGAGGAAGGTCGATTTGCCGGCATTGGGCAGGCCGAGGAGACCGACATCGGCGATCAGCTTCAACCGCAGCCAGATCCAGCGCTCTTCGCCCGGCCAACCTTGAGTCGCTTTGCGGGGCGCGCGATTGGTCGAGCTTTTGAAATGCGCGTTGCCGAAACCGCCGTCGCCGCCGTTGAGCAGCACGTGACGCTCGCCCGGCTTCTTCAGATCGAGGAGGATGGTCTCGTTATCCTCATCGAGGATCTGCGTGCCGACCGGCACTTTCAGAACGATGTTCTTGCCGGCGGCGCCGGTGCGATCGGCGCCCATGCCGTGATGGCCGATCTCGGCCCGGAAATGCTGCTGATAGCGATAATCGATCAGCGTGTTGAGGTTAGGCACCGCCTCGATGACGATATCGCCGCCGCGGCCGCCGTCGCCGCCCCACGGTCCGCCATGGTCGATGTATTTCTCGCGCCGGAACGCGACGACGCCCGCGCCGCCATCGCCGCTCTTCACATAGATCTTGGCTTGATCGAGAAATTTCATGGTGCTGCGAGGGGGCTAGGGTAGCTCAAACAAAAAAGGGGGAATGTGGCCATTCCCCCTCTTCGTTCATTTTGCGAGGAACGGCGTCAGCCGGCGGCTTCCACCGGAAGCGGGTTCACCGACACGAAGGTGCGTCCCTGGCTCGAGGTGCGGAAACCGACTTGGCCGTCAGCGAGGGCGAAGAGGGTGTGATCGCGGCCGAGGCCGACATTATCACCCGGGTGATACGTGGTGCCGCGTTGCCGCACGAGGATGTTGCCGGCGAGCACGATCTGGCCGCCGAACTTCTTCACCCCGAGGCGCCGGCCCTTGGAATCGCGCCCGTTGCGCGAAGAGCCGCCTGCTTTCTTATGGGCCATGGAGCTTGCTCCCTATTCCTAAATCGGCGCTCAGCCGGTGATGTCGGTGATGCGCAGCACGGTCAGCGCCTGGCGATGGCCGTTCTTGCGGCGGTAGTTGTGCCGGCGCTTTTTCTTGAAGACGAGGACCTTGTCGTCGAGCTTTTGCTCGAGCACGGTCGCGGTCACTTTGGCGCCGGCGAGGGTCGGCTTACCGGTCTTGGCATCGGCGCCTTCGCCGATCATCAAGACGTCGTCCAGGGTCACGCTCGCGCCTTCCTCGGCGTTGAGCTTCTCGACGAAAACGACCTCGTCCTTGGCAACCCGATATTGCTTACCGCCGGTGCGGATCACTGCATACATGGCTGTTTCTTTGCTGAATGTCCTCCGGCCGGCTAGTCCGCCCGGAGCCGCCGCACTATAGCCAGGACCCGCCCCCTGTCAACCCCTGGGGTGACAAGATATTGCTAGGTCAAAGACTTAGCATCCTTGCTGGATGACGGCAACCGGGGGCGAATCAGGAAAAAAGGGCGGCCGCGCGCTAAGGGAACGCCTTCGGCGAGCGGCCGGCTGGCCTCGCAGGGCATTCGCCGGGCTGCCCCTCGATCCGGTAAGACCCTCTGACTCAAACGAAATTCGGAATAAATCGGTGCAAAACGTGCGCCCCGAGTTGAGCCCGCGCAGACCGTGCGCTAATGTCCGTGGCGGAGAGGTGCCAGAGTGGTCGATCGGGGCGGTCTCGAAAGCCGTTGTACTCCTCGCGGGTACCGTGGGTTCGAATCCCACCCTCTCCGCCAACTGGCCGTAGGTACTTGATATAAAAGCAAGTGCCTGATCTATAAGCGAGTTTCTTTCAACTAGGTCCACAAACGTGGTACACTAGTCGGATGGAAACCGTGGCTCGACATCCCCGCCTTCAGCTTCGCAGGGGTATCTATCACTTCCGTGCGAAGGTCCCCGAAGACGTCCGAGATCGCGTTGGAAAGCGCGAGATCAAAAAATCGCTTCACACCGGAGATTATAGGATCGCCGTCCGCGAAGTGCGTAAGCTTTCGGTCGAGCTAGACGCTTTGTTCGACACCCACCGGCACGTGAAAGTGCCGCAGACCACTCGCGCGGCGACCGCCTTAGATTTTGAAAGCATCGCGAAGGAAGCTCACCGCGAAGCCGACGAGCGCAACCTGCACGGCTTCTTCGACTTGCCCCCCGCTGATTACGACGAAGTGCTCCACAACCTACGAGATGACGAGATCGCGCTCCGTCAGGGCTTAAATCCCGCAACGTTGCCATCGCTGCAGGATGACTTGAGCGAGCGATTGCGGAAACGGAGCCTAAGCGCGGACACCACGAGCTTGGAATATTGGAAAGGACTGCGCCTTCTCCTCCGCGCCGAATTGGAAGCCGTCCTACGACAGCGGGAAAGGTTCTCGAATAATCCTACCGAGCCGCATTTCGATCGGCTGTTTGATGATGGAAACGATTTGTCCGTCGCTCTTCGCGCTGGGCCCCACCAAGCGGCCGCCGCACCTATCAAAGGCCTTAAGTTGTACAAATGGGAGACGCTGATCAAGGATTGGGCGGCGGCAACGGACAAGAAACCAACGCGCGATGGCAAGCCACACAAAACGCCATATGCATGGGGCAAGATTGTAGACAAGCTGATCGCCTTCATCGGACACGATGACGCGGGCAAGGTTAGCCTTGAAGATCGCGAGAAGTGGCGAGATCACCTAATCACTTTGGTCGCGAATGATGGGCTCAATTCCGTCACGCTCAAGAACTACCTCACTGTGACGCAGACGCTGTTAAAATGGGCCTATCGGGCGAAGCGCATCACGATAGAACCTGAGCCGGTTCATTACACGGCGAAGAAAAAACAAGGCGCAAAGAAACGTGGATACACGGATGACGAAGCTCGCACGGTCCTCATTGCTGCCCGCAAGCAAGCCAAACCTTTCATGCGGTGGTGTCCATGGCTATGCGCGTATAGCGGTGCTCGGATCGAGGAAGTCGCAGGGGCCTTCGCGTCGAACGTCGAATACATCGACGGGATACCTGTCCTGCATATCGAACCTGAGGCGCGAGGTCGCGATGTTAAGGGCATCGGCAGTGTGCGGCGTGTCCCAATACACTCCGCAGTGATCGACGAAGGTTTTCTCGATTACGTACGGTCGTTACCCGAGTCTTCACCTCTGTTCCCAGAATGCCAACCGGACATGTTCGGCTCCCGTGGCGGCAGCGCGTCGAAGAAGATCGGCGCGTGGGTTCGGAAAGAATTGGGGATCACTGACAAGCGAGTGAGCCCCAGCCATTCGTGGCGCCATCGCATCGAGTCGGAGCATCGCGCGCGGGATATTCGCCAGGATACTACCGACGCTATCACCGGCCACCACGACGGGCGCGCTGCGAGCGATTACGGCGATTTCTATGTGAAAGAAACGCTGCGGCCGGCAATCGAGGCAATTCGTGTCCTGTTGCAGAGCGAACCGAAATAGGTGCCAAAGCCTTCGATCGCTCGGCGGCGGCTTCTCGCGTTCCGAACGGGCTGTTCCGACGGGGTTTCGATTGCCGCCGATAATTAAACTGTCCGTAGAAGCTGGCCTCCGCGGCGTGCTCGCGAGGAAAGCCAGTCTGTGAGCCATGATTGCGGATACCGCACGAGCTTGCCCGAGATTACGAGTGCGGGCGGTCCTTTCCCGCGGTAACGCCACGCTTGAAGGGTGCGCTCTTGAACGCCGAGCAGAGCGGCGACTTCGCGTTGAGTCAAATGTCGGTCCATGTCGCCGCGCTGAGCCGATGGATGTGAGTTCGCCGTCGAACGCGGGTTCAAAGTTTCTTCACGGGCTCGCTTTAGCTGCGGCGGCATTCGTATTTTCATGTTGAGGCGATCCTCTTTTGCGAGATGATTAGGTTCTCGCTACAGGATCCTTATGTCAATTACTTTCAAACTACTTGATACGCGAAGTTACTGCAGTCTTCCGCGTACAAATAAATCAAAATTTTTTCAGAACATTAGCGAGGGCAGGGGGTCTAACTATCAGCCTCGGTTTTTGCGGGAAATGCTCTCGTTGGACTAGTTATGGATTTACCGTTGTTTGGTATTTACGCTCCGAACGCTGCATTGACGAGTCGCATCAGGAAGTTAGCTCCGAAAATCCAGTTGGGGTTTCGCCTATAGGAGCGCTGCATTACCTAGCGGCAGAGATCGCTTCCGGATTTCCAGAATTTAGGGCACCCAGAGTCTCTGCGGCCGCTGACAAGCGCCGGAGCAGGCGATGGACAGTCGGGACATGCCATCGCCTTCCTGACACCGAGGATATACCCCGCTTGTTTAGCTCACTGGTAATCCCCCGGACCGTGACGATACCGGAAGCTCGTATATCCCGAATAATCTGCGTGTAGTTCTTGGCATTCTCGTTGGCTTCAATCCGCTTCTTGGCGGCTAGGGTGGCCCCGTAGACCCCAAGTTTCACCCCGCGCGCTTTAGCGGCGCTGAGCGCAGCCTTGGTGCGAGCGCTGATTTCGTGTGCTTCATGTTCCGCGAAAGCCGCCGCCACATGAAGCATGAGCCTGTTAGCGCTGGGATTGTCTGCCGCGACGAACTCGACCGTGCTTTCCATTAGGTTGGCTATGAAGGCAACGTTCCGGGCCAGACGGTCGAGTTTCGCTATTATGAGGGTTGCCCCGCGAGCTTTGCATTGCGCCAGCGCGGCCGCGAGTTGGGGCCTGTTGATAGCCCGCTTCCCGCTCTCGACTTCGATATATTCGCCGATTAGACCGTTGTCGCCGTGCCGGAGATAATCGCGGACGGCAGTTCGTTGAGCTTCTAGACCGAGCCCGCTACGGCCCTGTTTTGGAGCTGAGACCCTGTAGTAAGCGACCCATGTTGCCATGTCTGTCCCGCTGCAAACGTTTGCAGTGGAAATTCTGGTCAATGATGGGCTCCACGCAATTCTATTCGTGAACGGCAAGAGTGCTTCGGGGGTACGGCCCCCACGGTTTGGGTGGCAGTGATATTATCGCGCTGAGACATGGGCTAAAGCGTTTGCTTTCTCACTTAGCCGGTTCCCGCGAACTGTGATTGAGCGCACCGATAAACAGACCCGTCACCTCTGTGTTGTCTGTGAGCATCATCGATATCACGTTGGTGATTACTAGGACCCGCATCGGCTTGTGCCCGGGCCATTTGAACTCGCTCCCGAAACTAGGATCATCGTGCGCGGCTTTCTTGACCATTTGCCCAAAGGTACCGTCCTGGTTTGGAGACGCGGGCCTCTCAAACTGATCGAGCCGCTCATAAAGCCGCGATGCGCGCTCAGCCATTTTTTGGAGCCAGAAAACATCGTGTTTTAGACTTTGCCCGCGCGTATTCACAATAATGTAATTACAAGCGATCTCAGTCTCGTAATCGATACCATGATTGTCGCAATCTTCGTAACGAAGTCGCCACACGGCCAATGTTGCCTTAAGATTTGCAATGATCAAACGGGACCATATAGCGGGGCCCCGCTCGTCAGGGTGATTGGCGATATATAGCTCAAGTGCCACTTCCGTCGCGATCACTAGCCTACCGAAATCGCGGTAATTGATGCCATTCTCTGCCGCCGCTCTGACATTGAGCGCCGCGCGAAGAGCGTCATCTTTAGTAGTATCTGCGACCGCAAACGTTTGAACTCCGACGACAAAAACAGAAGCTACGACGAGCGTCTTCATGGTTGCCTTCGTTGCCCGAAATGCATTGCTCCGTTTCATCGGCACTCCTTAAGTCTATTCACAACTAATATCCCATTTTGATTAGTATATCGAGGTGCATATTTCGAGGTAACGGCGACTCTCGCCCGTATGGACTTGCGGGATGTATTTGCCGCCAATTTGCGTCGGGCTAGGAATGCAAAGGGCATGTCGCAGGACGATCTTGCTTACGAGGCGGGCGTGAGTCGTAGCTACCTTAGTCAGATCGAGCGAGGCACCTTTTTCGTCAGCCTGAAAATTATCGGCAGACTGGCACGAGCGCTCTCGATGGACCCCGCTGATTTGTTACGTAGGCCCGAACGGCCGCGAAAGCAGACGAGCGATAAACATCGAATGCATTAGGTGGCAAAACGTCACTTCGCAGCGGTGGGGTCGTAGCCATGGATGCGCTGGCTTCTCAGAAGCTCTCGCTTACTAATGCACCTCGGCGCCCGCACGCGCATTGCAGAAGCAGCATGTGATCGTCTTTCAAATCCTCGACCCTGAACTGGTACAGAGGCGGTGCCACCGCTATTAATTGCGTTCCACGGCGTCAATCGGCGAATAATGTACTAAAGGAGACCCCGGGTGATCTGGCGCGTCGGGAATGCTGACACATACATCATGGCGTCTATCCACGTTATGGACCCGCCGCCATTGGCGTTCTCCGTTCGCGGCGAACAAGCGTACGCAGCGGTGAAGCGAGTTGCGTTTGAAGCAGTTTTCGCAACACAGCCAGATATCGCGCGGTACTGTCTTCCTGCCACGAATACGCTCGGCCAGTTGCTGACACCCTCATTGCTCAAAGCATCACGTCAGAAGGCGCAAGAGGTGGGAGTAGCATGGAAGGAACTGGAGCGGTTTCAGCCCTGGCTTGCTGCTCTGACGCTCATGATGACCCTTGCGGGCAGGCAAGACTTCACGGCCGCAAATGGCGTCGATGAGCAACTATTGAAGCGCGCGACGAGCGACCACCTTCAAGTCGCTTACTTGGAAACTCCGGACGCGGCACTTCAAGCATTTGCGGCAGCACCGGCAGTCGAGCAACTCCGTTTCCTGTCTTTTGTCGCTGAAGACACTGAAACGTCTATGGCACAGGTTAGAACTATGGCGTCTGCGTTGCGGCACGGATTAGAGAAACCTCTAGAAGAGATATTGGATCACCGTTTAACGAATGCGCCGATGATGTTCGATGCGTTAATTTCACAGCGAAACAAAGCCTGGATGCCACGCATTCAAAGCATGATCCTTGACAAGTTTCCGACGCTTGTCTGCGTTGGTGCTCTCCACTGCGTAGGGAGTGGTGGTCTACCCGCTCTGGTTACGCGGCTAGGCTACGAGGTCTCGCGTATTGATTAGGGCTGCCGTGAACAATCCGAACGTTTGTATAGGGCTCGGCTGTCTGCTCGGAGCGGCCTTGGCCTCAACCGTTTTTGCGCTCGGCATCGGCGCGGACCCGATCTCGTGGGCTGACGCTCACAACGGCCTGATCACTGCCGCGTCAACAACCGTCGTAGCGACCTTCACTGTCGTGCTTGCCTGGGTGACGAGAACCCAAGCGCGACTAACGCGTGAAGCATTGATCACGACGGAGCGCGCGTTTGTGTTTCTTGAGGACTTCGACCACCGCTGGATTTTCCAACCAGGAAGTCTAAGTGGGGCGTCAGGCCGGATGATCACGAGACCTCCTACATTCACGGAGTTCATCATCAACCTTCGCTGGAAGAACAACGGCACTACGCCGACGCGAAACATGCGTGTCATTGTCGGCTGGACCGCGACTTTTGGGCCGTTGTCAGCAGATTTCGAGTACAAGACAGATCGTGCACCCAGGAAAATGTTTCTTGCTCCACAAGCGAACGAGTGGAGTGATCCGATTGTGCTTCCGCCATCTGTTGCCACAGCAGCCCTGAACGGCACAACCCAAGTATACGTCTGGGGCAGGGTGGACTACGACGACATCTTTGAGG
>DASZLU010000127.1:0-28310 GCA_035552195.1 Allostellaceae bacterium
CGTCGGCACGCTCTTGGTGAAGCGCCTCGGCTTCGATCCGACGGGGAAGTGGCTCGCCGATCTGCCGAAGAGCGACTATCTCGATTTCCTCGCCCGTATGGTCCGGCTGAGCTATGCGGAGCAGGCGCCGATCTTCGCCGATAGCACCTTCCGCTGGGGAACCAAAGGCCAGCTCGATGCGCATCATCTGTTGCTGCCGCTGACGACCGGCGGCGAGGATGCCGGCATCGTCATGGTCGGCACCGCCTACGTGTCGGAAGAAGTGTATCCGCCGCAGATCCGCCAGCTCGACATGCTGGCGCATCACAGCGTCGGCAAGCGCGAGATCCTCAATATCCAGACCAAGGCGCCGTCCTGGCGCGATATCAAGACGGCGAACGTCGCCTAGTTATTCGATTTCCGATCTAGATTTCGATCTGGCCGCCGAGCTCGACCACGCGGTTGCTCGGAATGCGCAGATATTCGGTGGCGCTCAGCATCGTGCGGTGCATGAAGATGAAGAGCCGCTTGCGCCAGGTCCAGAACGAGCCGCCGAATTTGCCGATCACTACTTTCTCGCGGCCGACGAAGAACGACGTCTCCAGCAGGTTGAAGCGGAAATTCATCAGCCGCAGCTGTGCCAGCGCGCGCGGGATGTTGGGCTCGTCCATGAAGCCGTAATTGACCGAGACGGTGTGGAAATTGTGATCGAGATGGCGCACTTCGATGCGCTGATCGTCCGGGACATGCGGAATGTCCTTGGTCTCGGCCTTCATCAACACGACGCGCTCGTGCAGGATCTTGTTGTGCTTCAGATTGTGCAAGAGCGCGGTCGGCACGACGCGATCGTTCGGCACCATGAACACCGCCGTTCCCGGGACGCGCGGCGGCCGGTCGGGCTTTAAGGTCGCGAGGAAGGTCTCGAGCGGTAGCGCCTCGCGCCAGCGCTCGGCCAGCAGCGTCTCGCGGCCGCGCAGCCACGTGACCATGATGGTGAAGAGGATCGTCGCGACCGCAACCGGGAACCAGCCGCCTTCGTGGATTTTGACGACGTTCGCCGAGAACAGCGCGAGATCGACGGTGAGGAAGAAGCCGAAGACGCAGACTGCCGCCCCTTTGTTCCAACCCGCGACGCCGACCATGTAGATCAACGCCAGCACCGTATCGAGCGACATCGTGCCGGTGACGGCGATGCCATAGGCCGAGCCGAGATTGTCCGAGCTGTGGAAGCCGAGGACGAGCGCCTCGACGGCGATGAACAGGAACAGATTGACCTTCGGCACATAGATCTGGCCGATCTCATGCTCCGACGTATGCCTGATCTCGAACCGCGGCAGATAGCCCAAGAGAACCGCCTGGCGCGTCATCGAGAACGCGCCCGAGATCACGGCTTGCGAGGCGATGACGGTCGCGACCATGGCGAGCACGACCATCGGATAGAGGCCCCAGTCCGGCACGAGATGGAAAAACGGATTGTCGAACGCGACGTCGCTATGCAGCAGCAGCGCGCCCTGGCCGAAATAATTCAGCAGCAACGCCGGAAACACGTAAGACAGCCAGGCGATGCGGATCGGGCGACGGCCGAAATGGCCCATATCGGTATAGAGCGCTTCGGCGCCGGTCACCGCCAGCACAACCGCGCCCAGCAGCACGAAGCCATGCACCGGATCGCGCCAGAGGAGACGCAGGCCGTAATAGGGGTTGAGGGCGAAGAGGACATCGGGGTGCTGCACGATCTCGATGGCGCCCAGCGCGCCGATGACCAGGAACCACACGCCCATGACCGGGCCAAAAAACCCGCCGACCAGCGCCGTGCCGCGCCTTTGCAGCATGAACAGCACGAGCAGGATCGCCATGGTGATCGGAATGACGAACGGATTGAACAGCGGCGTCGCGACTTTCAGGCCTTCGACCGCGCTCAGCACCGAGATCGCCGGCGTGATCACGCCATCGCCGTAGAACAGCGAGGCGCCGAGCAGGCCGCCGGCGAGGATCCACCAGTAAAGCTTCGTTCCGGGCTTGGCGGTGCGCAGGGCCAGCGCCGTCAGCGCCAGCACGCCGCCTTCACCGCGGTTATCGGCGCGCATGACGACGCTGACATATTTCAGCGTCACGACAACGAATAGCGCCCAGGTGATGAGCGACAGGACGCCATAAATCGCCGCGGGGGTGATTCCGCCCAAGGCGACGAAGCATTGTTTGACGGTATAGAGCGGCGACGTACCGATATCGCCGTAAACGACGCCGAGCGCACCGAGGATCAGGTTCTGGCGCCGTGTTTCGGTGCCCGAACCATGCCCGTGCTCTGCGGCAGCGGTTTGCGCCATGCGGCACTCCCGGTGTGCAAAACGGCGCCGTCTTTAGACCGTTCCTTGCCGCACTGCAATAAGGCGCGGGGCACTCGGCAATATAAGCACTTGAATGAATTGAGCCTTTAGACCACAAAATTCTGTCGGCAGCACTTAACAAGAGGGGTTAGGGCGATGTTGAAGGATTTTCGCGACTTTGCGATGCGTGGCAACGTCATCGATCTCGCCATCGGCGTGATCATCGGCGCCGCCTTCGGCAAGATCGTTACCTCGCTGGTGAACGATGTTCTGATGCCTCCGCTCGGCTTGTTGCTCGGCAAGGTCGATTTCTCGAACCTCTTCGTGACGCTCAGCGGCGCACACTACAATTCGCTGGCGGACGCGAAGACCGCCGGCGCGCCGACGCTCAATTACGGGATTTTCATCAACAACTGCATCGACTTTCTGCTTGTCGCTTTCGCCGTGTTTCTGCTGGTGAAGCAGGTCAATCGTTTCATGCCGAAACCGCCCGCGCCTGCGCCGACCGAGGCGAAAGATTGCGACTACTGCAAATCGTCGATTCCGAAAGCCGCGACACGCTGTCCCCATTGCACGTCGCAGCTCGCCGCAAGCTAACATTTCTGTCACGAAATTTTGCGATGCAGCGTGACCGAAGATGAAACAATTATTGCGTTAAACCCTTGTGTCACTAGGGGTTAGATTATCGCATAGAAGCCGTGCGCGAATGTGATTTTGCATCTGCACAGTAAGCGCCTATCTCTCTTTCGTCGGGCGAACAAGCGGTCATCAGATCGCGTGTCGTCCGACATTTTTATTCAGGAGAGATCGATCCATGAAGAAATCCCTTGCCGCCCTGGCGCTCGCTTTCATTCTGCCGGCCGGCCTGGCGATGGCCGAGCCGCAGAACGTGATCACGCCTTCCCAGCAAGTCGCCGCCCAGCCGGGACAGCAGGCTGTGACGACGGAACAATCGTCCTTCCAAGCGTACAAGGCGAATATCAACCCGAACGTCGTCGTGCCGACCACCGGCATCTACGACCAGGGTGACGCCTATGTCGGCTCGCACGGCTTTCCGCTCGAAGGCTGGAGCCAGGTCCGGTTGCCGAACGAGAACTAAGACTGACGAGAACGAACGCGTCAAACGCGTGCGAAAAGCGAAGGCGGCACCATTTGGTGCCGCCTTCTGCGTTTACGCGTTGCGCTACGGCTCAAGCGGCGTCGGATCGGCGACGATCGGATTGCTCAACACGCCATAGCCGGTGAGTTCGACCTCGCAGATATCGCCGGGCTTCATATGAGTGCGGCCTGGGATGCGCGGCGAATCATTGGCGCCGGCCACATAACCCGGTGGCGGCTTCAACGCACCCGGCGTGCCCATCGCGATCACGTCGCCGCATTGCAACGTGTAACCGGTCGAGAGGTAATGGATCACCTGCTCGACCGAGAACATCATTTGCTCGAGCGATTGGTTCTGCTTCTCGACGCCGTTCAAGCGCGTGATGACGCGATGCGTCTTGGGATCGCCGAATTCATCGGGCGTCATCAGCCAGGGACCGAAACTGCCCGAGCGCTCGAAATTCTTGCCCAAGCCGAATTGGCGATTGTGGCCTTGAAATTCGCGCACCGAGCCTTCGTTGTAGCAGGCGTAACCGGCGACATGGCTGAGCGCACGCCCGATCGGAATATGCCGCCCCGGCGTGCCGATCACCACGGCGAGCTCGCCCTCGTAATCGAAGGTCTTCGCGATCGCCGGATTGGGACACCACAGCGTCTCGTTATGGCCGACGACGCTGATCGGCATGCGCATGAAGATCTGCGGATAATCGGGTGAGGTGGTGAGGCCGGTCTCTTGAATATGCCCCTGGAAGTTCAAGGCAAGTGCCCAGGTCGCATGCGGCTCGGGTATGACGGGATCGAGCTGAACCTGTTCGAGCTTGAGATCGCCTTCATTGCCTTTGATCGCCTCGGCGATTCGCTTCACCGCGCCGCCTTGTTCGATGATCTCTTTGAGGCTCGGCGGTAAATCGGGCAGCAAGCGGCGCAGCGAGATGAAGCGGCTGTGATCGACCATCACGCCGACACCCGGCTGATTGCCGCTGCGATATGAAATGAGCCTCATCGCATTCCCCTTTCTGCGCGCGAATCCATAGCGTGGTTCTTCAAGTCTACCAAGGCGGGGCCATCGAACGCTCGACCTACCTCGGGGGTTATAGGACCAAAGCTCTTACACCGGATTCAGGTTCATGGCGGATAACCCAGCACATTCTTCGCCCGAAATGGGCTTTATGCGCCGCTTTCTGCGGCTGGCTGGACCCTTTTTCCTCGAGGGGGATGATCGCTGGAAGGCGCGGCTTCTCGCCGGCGGTGTATTGCTGCTGACCTTGGCGCAGATCGCGATCCAGGTCCGCATCAATGTCTGGAACCGCGATTTCTTCGACGCGCTCCAGTACCACAATTGGACCGCTTTCCTGCACCAGATGCTGCTCTTCGCCGGACTCGGCGGCACCAGCATGGCGGTCGCGGTCTATCAGGTTTATATGAAGCAACTCCTGCAGTTGCGCTGGCGGCGCTGGCTGACGGCACGGCTGACCCATGGCTGGCTCGAAGGCGGACGGCATTATCAGCTCAATTTCGTCGGCGAGGGCGTCGAGAATCCCGACCAGCGGATCGCCGAGAACATTCGCGGCGCGACCGAGATGGCGGTCGAGTTCGCGCTCGGCATCGTCAATGCGGTTCTGACGCTGCTGTCGTTCATCGGTATTCTCTGGTCGCTCTCGGGCGTGCTGACCTTCATGCTGTTCGGCATCACGTTGAGCATTCCGGGCTACATGGTCGCGGCGGCGTTGATCTATGCGCTGATCGGCTCGATGCTGACCTATTGGGTCGGGCGTCCCATCGTGCCGGCGAACGTCAAAAGCAACGCCGCCGAAGCGGATTTCCGCTTCGCGCTGGTGCGGTTGCGCGAGAACAGCGAGAGCATCGCACTGATCGGCGGCGAGGCGGACGAGCAAAAGGGACTCAACCGCAGCTTCGGTCTCGTGATGTCCGCGCAACTCGTGTTGATGCGCACCAAGCGTCGGCTGATGTGGATGACCAACGGCTATGCGATGGTTGGCATCATCTATCCGACCTTGGTCGCGAGCCCGCGCTATTTCACCGATCAGATCTCGCTCGGCGGGCTGATGCAGATCACCGCCGCTTTCGGCCAGGTGCAGACCAGCCTCACCTGGTTCGTCGACAATTTCCCGCTGATCGCCGAATGGCGCTCGCACGTGAGCCGGCTCCTTGAATTCGAGGACATGCTGCAGACCACGATCGAATCGGCGACTGAAAGCGGCGACGTCACCGTCATCGAGCTGATCGAGGAAGAAGCCAAAGAGAACGAGGAAGCGATCTCGTTCGATGGGCTCGAGATCACGCTGTCGGACGGCAACATCGTCATCGCCGAAACCAACGCCCGGATCGAGCGCGGCGATAAGGTGCTGATCATGGGCGAATCCGGCAGCGGCAAGAGCACGCTGATGCGCGCCGCCTCGGGCCTCTGGCCATGGGGCAGCGGCGCGATCCATCTGCCTCAGCGCAGCAAGATCATGTTCATGCCGCAGAAGCCTTATCTGCCGCTCGGCACGCTGCGCGCAGCGATCGCCTATCCCGCTTCGCCGCGGCGCTTCAATCGCAAAGCGATGGCGGCGGCGCTGAAACGCTGTGGCCTCGCGCATCTGATCGAGCGCATGGACGAGAACGAGCGCTGGGATCGCTTGCTGAGCGGCGGCGAGCTGCAGCGCATCGCTTTCGTTCGTGCCTTGCTGCACAAGCCGGAATGGATCTTCATGGACGAGGCGACGGCCGCGCTCGACGATGAAAATCAGAAAGCGATGATGAGCATTTTCCGCGAAGAGCTGCGCTGGACGACGCTGATCTCGGTCGGGCACCGGCCCGGCCTCGAGAATTTCCATGATCGCACGCTGCATCTGGTCAGAACCCAGGAGGGCGCGCGGCTCACCATGCGGCGGCGTCCGGGCGTTGCAGGCCGTCCGGGACTGCACGCGCGCATGCGCCAGCGCATCACCCGGTCCTTCGCCGCGCGGCGGCGGAAAAAGAAAGCGGCGTGAGCGCCGGGCCATCGCTTAACGCGGCGGTCCGTCGGCCCTGGAGCCGGGGATTGGCAAAGGCGGGAAGGCACGGTATCGGTATCGGAACGAGCTGGCCGCTTCTGTCTTAAGCACGATCCCAGCCGAACCCGGGAGGTCGATTATGTATAACGGCATCAAGGTTCTCGACATTCATGGCCACTATTCTGCGCCGGCGACGAATGGCGGCGCGGCGGTCGCGCTGATGCTGGCCAGCAACACGCCGCTCAAAGACGATCCGCGCAAGGATATCCCGCGCTTCGGCATGAGCGAGCAGGCCTGGGCCAATGCGATGAACCGCCATATCGAGATGATGGACGACCACAACATCGATGCGCAGCTCATCGGCCCGCGCCCGTTCCTCATGCTCGGCTGGATGCAAAAGCATCTCCTCGATAGCTGGTGCCGATTCATCAATCATATGATCGCGCGGCAATGCGCGGCGCATCCGACGCGGTTCTCGGGCGCCGCCTGCCTGCCGCAGAATCCGCAGGCGGACGATCTGAGCCATTGCCTGCCGGAGCTCGAATATTGCCACCGTGAGCTCGGCTTCACCGGCTGCTATTTGACCCCCGATCCCGCCGGCGACCGCTCCTCACCCGGCATGGACGACAAGTATTGGGACCCGGTCTACGCCTATTGCGAGCGGCATCAGCTGCCGATCATCGTGCACGGCACCAACTGCACCGATCCGCGGCTCAAGAGCATTCCGCATAATTACCAGATCGGCTTCGTGTGGGAGCAGTATCTCGCGACCCAGCTTCTTTCGCACGGCGATGTGTTCAAGCGCTTCCCCGGTCTCAAGGTTGTGGTCTGCCATTGCGGCGGCGCGCTCGATCGCTTCATCAAGAGCGATCATCATTTGGCGCAGAAGGATTTGAGCAAAAATCTGTTCTTCGACACCTGCGCGCTCGACCTCGATTATCTCGAGGCGGCGATCAAACAGCGCACGCCGAAGCGCACCCTCTTCGGCACCGAAACGCCCGGCTCCGGCGGCGCGATCCGGCCCGAGACGGGCCGGCCCGGCGATGATCTCGTCCCCATCATCGGCAAGATGAGCTTCCTCAACGAGGATCAGAAGCTCGACATCTTCCACAACAACTGCAAGATCGTCGCGCCGGAATTCGCCAAGCTGGGCTAGCATGACGCAACCGGTCCCGGGCCTCGGCACGTCGCCCACGCCGCGGCTGGCCGTCGAGCCCGGGATCGCTCGTTAAGTCGACGGGCGCGGCGTCATCCCGTTCTATTCGGCGGCCAGGTTTGTCTTCGCTGCCTGGATCGCTTCCCAGATGCGCAGCGGCGTGCAGGGCATCTGCACGTAATCGACGCCGGCTTGCGCCACCGCGTCGTTGATCGCGTTCATCACCGCGGGCAAGGCGCCGACCGTGCCGGCCTCGCCGGCGCCTTTGACGCCGAGCGGGTTGGTCTTGGTCGGGACTTCGTTGGTCTCCATGCCGAAAGACGGCATGTCGGTGGCGCGCGGCATGCCGTAATCCATGAACGAGCCCGACATCAGCTGGCCGCTGTCGCGGTCGTAGTTGATGTCCTCCATCAGGCATTGGCCGACCGCTTGCGCGATGCCGCCATGCAGCTGGCCTTCGAGGAGCAGCGGATTGATCGCCCGCCCGACCTCGTCGACCGCGTTGTAGCGCAGGATCTCGACCGCGCCGGTCTCGGGATCGACCTCCACCTCGCAGACATGACAGCCATTGGGATAAGTCGGCGGCCCGCCGCTATAGGTGCCGGTCTCGAAGAGCCCGTATTCCATGCCTTGCGGCAGGCGGCCGGGCAGGAATGAGGTCTTGGCGACATCGATCAGGCTGACCGATTTGTCGGTGCCGCTGACGGTGAATGTGCCCTTCTCGAAAGCGAGGTCGGCCTCGGCCGCTTCCAGCATATGCGCGGCGATCTTCTTGCCGTGCTCGACGACCTTGTTCGCGGCCAACACCACGGCACTGCCGCCGCAAGCCGCCGAGCGCGAGCCGAAAGTGCCGGTGCCCGTCATCACCGTATCGGTATCGCCGTATTTGAATTTCACGAGATCGCTGTCGATGCCAAGTTTCTCGAACAGCACCTGCTTGAAGGTCGTGCCATGGCCTTGGCCGTGGTCATGCGTTCCCATCAGCAAGGTGAGCGTGCCGGTCGGATCGAAGCGGATCTCGGCATGTTCCAGCATGCCCGCCGCGGTCGCCTCGATCGTGTTGGAGACGCCGATGCCGCGCAGCTTGCCGCGTCTCTTCGACTCATCGCGCCGCGCCTTGAAGCCTTCGTAATCGGCCATGTGGATGCATTGCTCGAGGTTCTTCGGGAAGTCGCCGCTGTCGATCGTATAGACGAGGCCCGTCTTATAAGGCATCGCCGAGGCGGGCACGGTGTTGCGGCGGCGAAGTTCCAGTTTGTCCATGCCGAGCTGGCGCGCGGCGAGATCGATCATCGTCTCGATCATGTAAGCATTCTCGGGACGCCCGGCGCCGCGGTAATGACCGGTGAGCTGCGTATGCGTCATCACGCACGCCACTTCGACGTGGAACGCGCCGATCATGTACGTCGCCGAGAGACAGCCGACATTGGCGGTCGGCGGGCCGGCGGCGCGATCGGAGGTGTGATAAGCGCCGATATTGGCGTAGGTCTGGACGCGCAAGCCGAGGAACTTGCCGTCCTTGTCGAGAGCGAGCGCGGCATCGACGACGTTGTCGCGCGAATGCTCGTCCGAGAGCAGGCCTTCGGAGCGCTCGCACACCCATTTGACCGGACGGTCGAGCAGCTGCGCCGCCACCGGCACGACGATGTATTCGGGAAAGATATTGCCCTTCATGCCGAAGCCGCCGCCGACATTGTCGGCGACGACGCGAATGCGCGTCTCGGGCACTTTCAGCACCGCGGCCAGAGCGGCGCGCGTCCGATGCGGCGATTGCAGCGTCGCGCGGATGATATAGCGATCGTCGTGCAGATCGTATTCGCCGAGACAGCCGCGCGGCTCCATCGTATTCGCGGTGATGCGGTTGATGATCATGCGATGCTTGACGACGTGCGCGGCTTTGCCGATCGCCTCGTCCATCGCCTGCTTGTTGCCCCATTCCTGATAGAAGGCGACGTTGTCGGGGCATTTCTCCCAGACCGCGAGCGCGCCGGGCTCGAAGCTCGCGACGGTGCTGACGATCGAGGGCAGGCCTTCGTATTCGACTTCGATCAGCTCGGCCGCGTCCTTGGCCTGATCGACCGTCTCGGCGACGACGAAGGCCACCGCCTCGCCGACGAAGCGCACGAAGCCGCGCGCCAGATGCGGCTGCGGCGCGATGAAGCCGGGCGAGCCGTCCTTGCGCTTGCGCGGCATGCGCGGCACTTGCAGGCCGAGCGCCGTCAGCGCCGGATCCTCACCGGTCAGGACGAGCAGCACGCCGGGCGCCGCTTTCGCCGCATCGGTGTTGACTGAGACGATGCGCGCATGGGCATGGGGCGAGCGCAGGAAATAACCGCGGGCGGCGCCGAAGGCCTTCACGTCGTCGACGTAGCGGCCTTTGCCGCGCAGCAGATAAGGGTCTTCCTCGCGCGGAACCGGCTGACCTACTCCAAATTGACCCATGACTTTGTCCCTCTCGGCGGCAAGTTTTTTGGCGCGCCGAGTCATGCCTCGGCCCGGCGTCTCAATCAAGGCGGCGGCGACGATCGGTCCGCTATTGGTTGAGAAGCGGGATGTCTTTTGCTGCCGGTCCCTGCGGCAGGGATTGGATATAGGCGACGATATCCGCGGCATCCTTGTCCGGCAGTGTCTTGTCGGTATAGGCCGGCATGCGGGCCTGCGGATGGCGAAGCTGTTGCAGGATCGCCTCGGGCGAGAGGCCCTGATGCGCCAGCGCCGGGCCGGAGGGGCCGCCGCCGCCACCGGTGGTGCCATGGCAGGTGTAGCAGGCATCCGCCATGAACAACTGCTTGCCGTGCCCGGTATCGCCCGCCGAGGCGCTTTGAGCGAAGGCTGTCCCCGCGAAGGCTAGCGTTGCGAGGCTGGCGATCAGGATTTGCTTCATCACCTTCACCGTCCTTGCGCCACAACGTCGATCAGCGCCGGCTCGCCGCGCTTCACGACCTCGACGGCCTTCTTGATCGCCGGGCCGAGATCTTTGGGATCGGTGACCGGTCCCTGGCCGAAGACGCCCATGCTCTGCGCCATCTTGCTGTAGTCGATGTAAGGATCGCGGATCGTCGTGCCGATATGCGTGCGGTCGGTGCCGCGCTGCATGCGGTTCGCGGTGACCTGCAGCGCCATGATCTCCTGATGCCAGGCGCGGTTGTTGTGCACGATGTAGAGAATCGGAATCTTCTCGTGTGCCGCGGTCCAGAGCGAGGAGGGGCAGCACATCAGATCGCCGTCGCCGTTGACCGATACGGTGATTCGGCCGTGTTTCTTGTTGGCGAGCGCCGCACCCAGCGTCGCCGGCGCCGTGTAGCCGATGCCATACGCGCCGGCGTCGCCGATATAGCGATGATGCTTGTCGGCATGCCACAATTTCTGCGGCCACTGATTCTGCATCTGCGAGCCGGATGCGTACGTCCAGTCCTCGTCCTTGATGACGTTGTAGAGTTCCATCACCATGCGCGCGACGGTGATCGGCTGCGACTCCCAGCCGATCGCGGCCAGCGCACGCTGCTCTTCCAGGGCTTTCCGATGCGCATCGGCGAGCTTCTTGCCGCGCATCTCGAAATTCGATTTCTTGCTCTGATCGAGCAAGCCGCGGCACGCCTCGAGCAGCGACGGCAGGCTCGCTTCGGCATCGCCTTCGAGCGCGAGATCGGCGTCGGGATAGCGCTGGAAGTCCTGGTAATTCGAATGGAAGTTGAGATCGACCGCGGTGAGGCTGACGACCTTCGCGCCCGGCTTCACGCTCGAGCGCGCACTGAATTCCGTATGCGGCACATAGGAATGCGTCGTCGCCCAGAAATCGGTCATCTCCATGCCGAGGATCAGATCGGCTTGCGAGATCACGGCGCGACCGCGGCTCGAATGGTTGAGGGGATGGCGCCAGGGGAAATTCATCCGCATCGAGCCGTCGACCACGGGCGCCTGCAACAGCTCGGCCAGCTCGATCATATGCTGCATGCCCGCCGGCGTGCGCGCGACGCGATCGCACACCAGGACGGGCGCCTCGGCATTGACCAGCATCTGGGCGAGATCGCGCAGCGCGCCGTCCTCGACCTGCGGCGGCGCGAGCTTCGGCGGCTTCGGCTTGATCGGCGCCGGTGCATCGTCGATCGGGTCTTCCTGCAGATCGGTCGAGGTGACCAGCAGCACCGGCCCGTAAGGCGGCGTCATCGCATATTTGTAGGCGCGCGTCGCCGATTCGCCCCAATGCTGCAGCGAGCCGGGCTTGTCGTCCCATTTGACGAAGTCGCGTACGATCGCCGCGCCGTCCTGCACCGAATGAAAGAACGGCACCGTGCTCTTGCGGGTGCGTACGTCGGGCGCCGCCGGCGTGATGAGGAAGATCGGCACGCGATCGGCGTAGGCATTGTAGATCGCCATCGAGCCATGCTGCAGCCCGACCGTGTCGTGCATCATCGCCGCCATCGGCTTGCCTTCGATCTTGGCATAGCCATGGCACATCGCGACCGAGACTTCTTCGTGCATGCAGGAAAGCAGATCGAGCTGCGGCTCGGTCAGCATGCCGTAATTGATCAGCGATTCATGGAGGCCGCGGAAGCTCGAGCCGCAAAACGCCGCGACATGCTCGATGCCGAGGCCGCGCATGACGTCGACCATGAAATCGGCGCCGCTCGACGATTGCGTCTCGCCGATACGATCGGGCGGCGTGCCGCGCTCGGCCTCGCGGTTCGGGGTGGCGGGAATGCTGGGGACGGCGGGCTTTGGCGGCGCATTGGCGCCTTGCGCCTGGGCGTTCAGCGGCATCGCGAGGGGCGCGGCCAGCGCACCGGCGCCGGCGAGCGTCGCGCCTTTGAGGAAGTTGCGCCGGGAACCCGACGGTGTTTCGCCGCGGCCGGCTTTGTGCTCCACCCCTTTTTCGCGCTGGGTCATTCGATTCCTCCCATCCTTGTCGTTAACCAACACTGTGCGGCCAAGGTCGGGCTACGGTCAATGTGAGACGCGCGGCGCGGCGACACATGGCATCGGCGCGGCGAAGCGATTAGAGTCGGGAAAGGCGCGCGGGGTGACGCGTGGGGAGAGGATCGTGGCAGAAGAGAGCGAGGCTCGGGCGAAAACGCCATCCCATCTCATCGGCGCGCGCATTCTCGTGGTCGACGATGTCGAGGATAATCGCCATCTCCTGACGCGGCGCCTCAATCGCGAAGGCTATCGCGACATCGCCACCGCCGGCGACGGCGAAGAAGCGCTGGCGCTGATCGGCGAGACGGCTTTCGATCTCGTTCTCCTCGACGTGATGATGCCGAAATGCGACGGCTATCAGGTGCTGGAACGGCTGCGCGCCGAGGGCCGTCTGCACGAGTTGCCGGTGATCGTAATCTCGGCGCTCAACGAGATGGACAGCGTCGTGCGCTGCATTCAGCTGGGCGCGGTCGATTATCTGCCCAAGCCGTTCAATCCAACGCTGCTGCGCGCGCGCGTCAGCGCGACGCTCGAGCAGAAAGTGTTGCGCGATGCGGTGCGCGATCATCTGCGCCGCATCGAGGACGAGCTCGAGAACGCGCGCAAGCTGCAGATGAGCATGGTGCCGTGTGTCTTCCCGCCGCCCTGCGCCGAATGTCCGATCGAGATTTTCGCGGTGATGGAGCCGGCGCGCGAAGTCGGCGGCGATCTCTACGATTTCTTTCCGATCGGCGACGGCCGGCTCGGCTTCGCGATCGGCGACGTTTCGGGCAAGGGCATCGCCGCGGCAATGTTCATGGCGCGGACCAAAAATCTGCTGCGTTGCGTGACCGGGCTGCTGCGGGAAGCGTGGGGCGCCGCCGACCCCGGCTCGATCGTCGCGCGCGTCAATCGCGAGCTTTGCGAAGACAACGATATGATGATGTTCGTGACGCTGCTCTTCGGCATCATCGATCCACGCAACGGTCTCGTCACCTTCAGCAATGCCGGCCATGATCCGGCCTATCGCTTGGGTCCAAACGGCATCATCGCCGTCGAGGGGCCGCAAGGCATCGCGCTCGGCGTCAATCCCGCTTTCGAGTTTCGGACCGGTGAGCTGCGGCTGACGCCCGGCGAAGCGCTCTATCTCTATACCGATGGCATCACCGAGGCGACGGCGCCCGATGACGCGATGTACGGCAAGGAGCGGCTGGAAGAACGGCTGCGCGGCCTGACCGATGCGCCGCTCGTCCGCGTGATCGGCGAGACGGTGCAAGCGGTGCGCGAATTCGCCGGCACCTGCCCGCAATCCGACGACATCACCGGTTTGGCGTTGCGGCTTTTACCCGGGGCCTAAATTAATCGTCTGTCTCAGGCGTGATGTTCTTGCGCAAGCTGACGTGGTTGCGGCCGTCGCGATAGGCGTAGGTCACATCGTCCATCATGGTTTTCACCAGGTGGACGCCGAGCCCGCCGATGCGCCGGTCCTCGATCGCGGAATCGAGATCGGGCGGCGGCGCGTTCAACGGATCGAACGGGTGCCCGTCGTCGCTGAGTTCGGTCACGATCGCCTCGCCCTCGCGGGCGATATCGATCGCGATCTCATGGGAGCCGCCGTCGTCGTAGCCGTAGGAGATGGTGTTGGTCAGCAGCTCTTCGAGAGCCACATTCAGCTTGAACGCGCAAGCGGCTGGAATCGCTTGGTTCGCGCAGAATTCCTCCACGCTCTCGGCGACCCGCGATAGCTCGGCGAGGTCGTTGACGATGCGCAATGTAAGCCGCTCGTCGCTCACGCCGTTTTCGCCTCGGTCAGCCACATGGCCGCGTCGATATCACACTTCACGCCAAGATTCGAGGTGGAATGCCGTCTCTGCGGCCTTTTCTTGCCACTGGTGCGGCGGTGATTTACTAATCCCGAAGGGGATTTAGAGCCATGCTTTCTCCATTGCGGAGTCGCCTGTGCCGGCGCATCGCGTTGGCGGCATTTGTTGCCATTCTCGTCGCCGAGATCGCGGTTCTGCTCGCTTTCCCGAGCCTTTCCGACAGTTTTGTGACGACGGGAGCGGTCTTGCCGGTGGTCGCCGCGGCCGGCGCCGGCTTTATTGCCGCGACCTCGTATTGGGCCATTGCCCTGCCCATTGCCCAGATCCGCGAGGCGATCCGCAATCCCGATGGCAACAATAAGATGCCGGTCGCGCGCAACGATGAGATCGGCCGTCTCGCCCGGACGATCGCCCGCGGCCGCGAGCATCATGAAAAGGTCATCGCTGCCCAGAATACTGAGATCGCGTCGCGGGAAACCCATCTCCGCGCCGTTTTCGAGAATATGGAGCAGGGCGTTGCCATGTACGACGCCGATTACAGGCTGGTGACGTGGAACGCGCGCTTTCGCGAGCTGCTCGGACTGCCGGATTCCTTTTTCGACGTCGGTCACACCTTCACCGAATACCTGCGCTATATCGGCGAGCGCGGCGAGTTCGGCAAGGTCGATCTCGACGAGGCGATCGCGACGCGTCTGGCGCGTCTCAAGACAAGGCATTCCTTCGAGCGCAAGCGGCCGGACGGCACGTGGCTCGAGGTCTATCGCAATCCCGTGCCGGGCGGCGGCTTCATCGCGATCTATACCGATATCACCAAGCGCAAAGCGGCGGAGGTCTCGCTGCGCGCGACGCTCGAGAACATGGACGAGGGCGTCGCCATGTATGACGCCGACCTCAATCTCATCGTCTGGAACGAGCCGATGCGCCGGCTGCTCGACGTGCCGGAAGAGTTCTTCGATCGCAAGCATACTTTCGTCGATTATCTGCGCTATGTCGCGGCGCGCGGCGAATTCGGCCGCCTCGTCGATGTCGAGGCCGAGGTCCAGAAGCGTCTGGCAACGCTCGGCCGCAAGCTGACCTATGAGCGCATCCGGCCGGACGGCACGGTGCTCGAGATCACCCGCAATCCGGTCGCCAGCGGCGGCTTCATCGCGATTTTCAGCGACATCACCGAGCGCAAGCGCGCCGAGATCGAGCTGCGCGCCACCATGGAGAACATGGATCAGGGCGTCGCGATGTACGACAAAGACCAGAAGATGGTGTTGTGGAATTCGCGGATGCGCGATTTTCTCGATCTGCCCGACGAATTCTTCGATCGCGAGCATACTTTCGCCGAATATCTCCGCTTTACCGGTCAGCGCGGCGAATTCGGCGAAGGCGTCGATATCGAGGCTGAGGTGCAGAAGCGCCTCGCGACGATCACCAAGCGCGTGACCTACGAGCGCGTGCGGCCGGATGGCTCGATCATCGAGATTCACCGGAATCCGATGCCGGGCGGCGGCTTCATTGCCATTTTCACCGACATCACCGAGCGCAAGAAGGCCGAGATCGCATTGATGGATGCGAAGCAGGCCGCCGAAGCGGCCAGCCGCACGAAGTCGGACTTCCTCGCAAATATGAGCCATGAGCTCAGGACGCCGCTCAACGCCATCATCGGTTACAGCCAGATGCTGCAGGAAGAGGCGGGCGACGACGGCCACGACGACTATCTGCCCGACCTCTCGAAGATCGAGAACGCGGGCACGCATCTCCTCAATCTGATCAACGGTATCCTCGATCTCTCGAAGATCGAAGCCGGCCGCATGACTGTCTTCATCGAGAAGGTGACGGTGCCTTCGGTGCTCGCCGAGGTGCGCGGCATCATCGATCCGCTCGCGGCCAAGAACGGCAACAAGCTGGTGATCGATTGCGCCAACGATGTCGGCGCGATCGATTCCGATATCACCAAGCTGAAGCAGAGCCTGCTCAATCTCCTCAGCAACGCGAGCAAATTTACGAAAGACGGCACGGTGACGTTGAGTGTCACGCGCCGCCACGACGGAACCGGCGATACGGTCGATTTCGTCGTGAAGGATACCGGCATCGGCATGACGCCCGAGCAGACGGCCAAGCTGTTCCAGGCCTTTGCCCAGGCCGATTCCTCAACCACGCGAAAATATGGCGGCACCGGCTTGGGTCTTGCGATCACGCGGCATTTTGCTCGCATGCTCGGCGGCGATGTCACGGTGGCCAGCGAAGTCGGCAAGGGCTCGGTCTTTACCCTCAGCCTGCCGGCACAAGAAGCCAGGGCAGTGATCGAGGATACGACCGATAAACCGAAGATGTCGGGCAATGCCGAAGGCGATGTCACGGTCCTGGTCGTCGACGACGACGAAGCGGTGCATGAGACCGTCGGCGCCATGCTCGGCCGCGAAGGCTATCGCGTTCTGCATGCGCGCAGCGGCGCCGAGGCACTGACCATGGCCCGCGAATTCCGCCCCGATGCGATCACCCTCGACGTGATGATGCCGCAGATGGATGGCTGGTCAGTACTCTCGGCTTTTAAAGCCGATCCGGTGCTCTGCGATATTCCGGTCACCATCGTTACGATGCTGAACGACCGCGCCATCGCTCTATCTCTGGGGGCGTCGGGCTTCCTCACCAAGCCGATCGACTGGCAGCGGCTCAATGCGACGCTGCGTCAATACGGCCACAAGAATCTCGACGGCACGGTGCTGCTGATCGACGATGACGCCGAGATCCGCGCGATGACCCGGCAGATGCTCGAGCGCATCGGCATGACCGTCGCCGAGGCCGGGAACGGCAAAGAAGGCCTCGCCTGGCTCGAGACCCATCAATTGCCCTCGATCATCCTGCTCGATCTGATGATGCCGGTGATGGACGGCTTCGAATTCCTCGATCACATGCAGCAGAAAGACGCGTGGACCGGCGTCCCGGTCATCGTCGTCACGGCGATGGAGCTCGGTGCCGAAGAGCTCGATCTGTTGCAGAATGCGACGCGCAAGGTTATTGCCAAGGGCGCGACGACCGGGGTCGATATCCGCACCGCGATCCGCGAGGTGCTGCGGCCGCGTCCGGCGCCGCGCGCCGCGGCGGCGGGCTGATCGGGGGCTCGACAATGGCGAAGATTCTGCTTGTCGAAGACAATGAGATGAATCGCGATATGCTGTCGCGCCGGCTGGAGCGTAAGGGCTTTGAGGTGGTGATGGCGGTCGACGGGCAGCAGGGCGTCGACCTCGCGCTCAGCGAAATTCCCGATCTCATCCTCATGGACATGGATTTGCCGATCATCGATGGCTGGGAAGCGACGCGCCGGGTCAAATCCGGGGAGAGTACGCGCGCAATCCCCGTGATCGCGCTGACCGCCCATGCGATGGTCGGGGACCGCGACAAGGCGATGGCCGCGGGCTGCGACGATTACGACACCAAGCCGGTGGATTTTCCGCGGCTGCTCGGCAAGATCACGACGCTGCTCGGCGGCGAGGCCGCTTAAAGCTATCCTATTGCTCGTCATCGCCCGGGGGCTTGTGCCGGGCGCGGCGATGGTGGAAACGACGTCTGGATTTGAGTGAAAGGAGTTACAAATGGAAATGAGTACCGAAGAGCTGCCGGGAGGCGCGACGCTGGTCGTGCTGCGCGGCCGGCTCGATGTCGCGGGGGCGAGTGCGATCGAGCTCAAATTCAACGCCACGGCGGGCGCCCGCAAGGCGATGGTGGTCGATCTCTCGGGCGTCAACTTCGTTGCCTCGATGGGCATGCGGTTGCTGCTGCTCGTTGGCAAGACCATGTCGGCCCGCGGCGGCAAGATGGCGCTGCTTTCGCCGCTGCCCGAGGTTGCCGCCGTGCTGCATACCGCCGGTATCGATACCGTTATTCCGGTCTGCACCACCCGCGACGCCGCTGTCGCGAAGGTCACAGCCTAGTTTTCGGGCAAACGTCTTTCCGCCGTCACCCGGATGACGCAAAACCGGGAAATCTTTGGCATAAGCGGCCGCTGACATAAATCTGTCATTTCAGTTTAATACTCTTCGACCGTCAGGGTCGGAGCGGTCGCTTAATGCCCGCCTGATGGGGCGGAGGTTCATGTTTCTCGACGCGGCTATATCCATCCTTGCCGGGCTGGGCCTGTTTTTCGTTGGCGTCAAAAGCCTTGGCGCCAATATGAGCCAGCTCGCTGGCCGCAGCCTCCGGCACTGGGTCGCGCGCTCCACGAACAGCTACATCGCCAGCGCGACCATCGGGACGATCTCGGGCGCGCTGACCCAAAGCACCAACGCGATCACCGTGATTCTGATGAGCCTCGCTTCGGCGGACCTCATCACGGTGGCGCGCGCCAAGCCGATCCTCGCCTGGGCCAATGTCGGCACGGCGGCGCTGGTGCTGCTCGCGGCGGTCGATATCCGCCTCTTCGTCTATGCGCTGGTCGGTGTCACCGGCTTCTGCTTCTACCTCAATCTCGATCGCTCGACGCGGTGGCGGCCGCTGGTCTCGGCGGTCTTGGCGCTCGGCCTGTTGATGCTCGGCATCGAGCTGATCCGCACCGGCTCCGAGGCTTTCCGTAATCTCGTGTGGCTGCGCGAATTCTTCACCGAGATGGCCCAGTGGCCGGCCGCGGCGATCATCGGCGGCGCGGCGCTGGCTTTGATCGCGCAGTCCTCGGCGACGGTATCGGTGCTCGCCATTGCCATGACCACCACGCATCTCTTCAACTTCGATCAGGCGATGCTGACGGTCTACGGCGCGAGCATCGGCTCGGGCATCGGCACTTATGCGGTGGCGGCGCGTATCCGCGGCGCCTCGCGTCAGCTCGCGCTGTTCCAGGCATTCGTCAAAGTGTTCGGCATCGGCTTTCTCTTGCCGTTTTATCTCGTCGAGCATTACGCCCATGTGCCGCTGCTTGGTGCTGCGGTCCAGGCGTTGACGAGCGACCCAGGCCGGCAGGTCGCCTATATCTATCTCGCTTGCCAATTCGCGGCGGTCGCGACACAACTCCTGCTCGGCGATGGGGTGCAGCCCTGGCTCGAGCGCTGGTCGCCGCCGCAGCCGCACGAAAGCTTCGCCAAGCCGCGCTTTCTCTACGATCAGGCAATCGACGATCCGGAAACCGCGCTCACGCTTGTCGATCGCGAGCAGGCACGGGTCTTCGCGCTGCTGCCGCTTTATTTCGGCCTCGACGAGCATCTCGCCGGAGAAGCGCACGCGCTGCACGGCGAAACCATCTTGCCGGCGGCGAAATCGCTCGGGCGCAGCATCGCACATTTCCTCGGCGATCTTGCCGATACCGGCGCCGAACGCAGCGTGCTCGAAGAAGTCGCGGCTCGACAGGAACGCAACACGCTGCTGCTCTCGATTCATGACGCGCTCGCCGGCCTCGCCGGACAATTGGCGCAGCCCTTCGAATCGCCGACGCTGCGCGATCTTGCCGACAATCTGCGCGAGGGTCTTGGCGCGCTGCTGCTGACGGCCGAGGAGGCCGTGCGCACGCTCGATCCGGATGAAATTGCTCTGATGCGCCGCCTGACCGCCGATCGCGACAGCGTCGTCGACCATATGCGGCATGGCGCGATTGCCGCCGGTCACGGCCTGAGCCCCGCCGATCACCGTCATCTCTATTCGGTGACCAGCGCGTTCGAGCTGATCGTCTGGATGCTGCGTCGCTACAGCGCGCTGATCGCCACGGCACAGCCGCAAGCCGAGACGGCGGAGGAAACCGCGCCGGTCGGCACGCTGGAAGCTGTGCGGAATAGCTAAAAGCTAATCCGCGGCGATCTATTCGGCGGCTTCGGGCGGCCGCGTGCGCAGCTTGTCGAGCTCTTCGCGATAGAGATCGATCCAGTCGCCGGCCGCGGTGGTCGTGTAGTGGCCGCCGCGCGCATTGGCATAGACCGTCGGATCGTCGGCCGAGGGCGGCCGCACGCCGTTCTGGAATGCCTTCACCGCGTTCATCAGCATGCGGCGGTTGCGCGCGATGGCGATGTCGGACGGCGCCAGATTCTCGAAGGAATGATCGATCATCCCGCCCATGCTCTCGGTCACGCATTGGTCCTGCGTGTGGATGCCTTCGATGCCGGTGTATGATTTGGTCGCCTGCTCTTCGCGGTCGATGAGGTAGTCGTTGGCCTCGTTCTCGACCATGCGATAGCGGCCGTACCAGCCGCTTTCATTCGGCAGCAGATTGTCGCGCAGATAGGCACCGTCGCCATCCTTGCGCGCGGTGCGCGAGCGATCGTTCTGACGCATGAAGCTCGTCGATTCGAAGCCGACGAACATGCAATGCGTGTCGTCCATCGGAATGAAGGAGCGCACCATCACATTGTGCTCGAGGCTCGCCACCGGCGGCATGATCCAGAACGGGAAGAGGAAATGCGCCTGGCGCCAATAGGTGCCGCCCGGCACAGTCGGCGACGGGCGATGCGCGCCGTAATGCAAGCCGTACTTGGTCTCGTGGAGTTTGTATTCGGGCGCGCGGTTGACGGTCAGGTCGGCGCGTTCGGCGGCGATGCCGGCGGTCGGCTTGATGAAGCCGAAATGCAGCACGCCGACATGGCTGGTGTCGAGATCGCCTTCGACGGCCTGAAGCCAGTTACAACTGCGTTGAACAAACCGCATCTGCACGCCGTTCGCCGGCCCCGTCAGGCACTCGAACTGCGGCAGATCTTTCGGCGCCTTGTTGCGGTCGCCCATATAGACCCAGACGACGCCGTTATGCTCTTTCGTCAGATAGGCTTTGGTGTGGACCCGGTCTTTGAAATGCTGGCGCTCGGGGATGTTGAGCTGATCGAGGCAGTTGCCGTCGACGTCGAATTTCCAGCCATGGTAGACGCAGCGGATGCCGCCTTCCTCGTTGCGGCCGAAGAACAGCGACGCGCAACGATGCGGGCAGCGCTGATCCATGATGCCAACCCGGCCTTCAGTATCGCGAAAGGCGATCAGCTTCTCGTGGAGGAGCAGGATGCGGACCGGCGTGCCGTCGGACGTGAGTTCGCTGGAGAGCGCGGCGGGAATCCAATACTGCCGCATCAGCTCGCCCATCGGCGTGCCGGGGCCGGCGCGCATAATCAGATCCAATTCGTCAGCCATGGCTACAATCTCCTCCCGTCGTCGCCCGAGGGAGAAAGCCTAATCCAGGTTGCGAAAATTTGAAATGCGGATGCTGCCCACGGTTTGGGGGGGTGGGCGTCGGAGACTCTGGCGGGTACTAGCCGTGGAGGGCCGTTTTTCCCTCGGTCTCGCGGTGGACGAGGCGGGCCTTTTCCCAAATCTCGTAGCTCGGATAGGCGGTTTGCTTTTCGAAATGCTGGCGCGCGGTGCCCAGCGCGTCGCTATCGCCGGCAGAAACGAATTCGACGACGTCACCAATACCGCCGCGGCGATTGAGGAAATAACAGCGATATTCTTTCAAGACAAAGCCCCCAATCGAATGAGCGAACGGCCGGCGGATCAGCCTGCTTTTTCTATCGATCTCAGGGAATGCGGCACAATTCGCACTTATACCTAGGGGAATCTACTTAGCGCGCGCCGCATCGAGCCTGCGGCTGGAAGCAGCTATGTCTCGATGGCGGGCGCTTGTCCGGCGCGTAGATGCCAGATTGTTGCTTGAGGAACGGGTAGCTGAAGCGCCTCGTCCCGAGGAAGTCCGAGATAGGCGCCGCGGATGATCCGGCCTCACATGAAGCGCAGCGGCGGCCCGCATCGGAACGACATCGGCCAAGCATTTGCCGATTTGTTGCGCTTGGGCGATCCCATTCCGTGTCAGCGGCGAATCCTGTTGTCCTTGGAAACGTCCTTCGGCATTCCACACGGTCTCGCCGTGCCGCACGAGATAGATTTCGGGCACGCCCATTATCCGCCGGTCAGCATGACCCGGCGATAAGACACCGCTTCGGCGATGTGCAGGCGGCGGATCGCGTCGCTGTTATCGAGATCGGCGAGGGTGCGGGCGACGCGCAGCACGCGGTGATAGCCGCGGGCCGAAAGCCGCATTCGCTCCGCCGCGTCGTGCAAAAGCTTCCGCCCTTCCGGATCGGGGGCAGCGATCTCTTCGAGCAGGCTGCCATCCGCTTCGGCATTGGTGCGGATGCGCCGATCCTCGGGCAACCGGGCGAAACGCGCACGCTGGCGGGCGCGGGCCGCGGCAACCCGCGCGCCCACCTCGGCCGAACCTTCGGCCGGCGGTGGCAAGGATAGATCGCTCGCTTTCACCGCCGGCACATCGATGTGCAGGTCGATGCGATCGAAGAGGGGCCCGGAAATCTTGGACTGATAGTCCTGCGCGCATTTTGGCGCCCGGCCGCAGCCTTGCGCCGGATCGTCGAGATAGCCGCAGCGGCAGGGATTCATCGCCGCGATGACCTGCACCCGCGCCGGATAGGTTACATGCGCATTGGCGCGCGCAACCACGGCGCGGCCGCTTTCCATCGGCTGGCGCAGGGCTTCGAGCGTCGCGCGCTGGAACTCGGGCAGCTCGTCGAGAAACAGCACGCCGAGATGCGCCAGCGACAGCTCGCCCGGCTTGGCGCGGAGCCCGCCGCCGACCAGCGACGCCAGCGAGGCAGAATGATGCGGATCGCGAAACGGCCGCTGGCGGATCAACTCGCCATCGCGCAGCAGACCGGCAACCGAATGGATCATCGACACTTCCAGCGCCTCGCTCGGATCGAGCGGCGGCAGGATGCCGGGCAACCGCGCCGCGAGCATCGATTTGCCGGCGCCGGGCGGGCCGACCATCAGCATGGTGTTGACGTACAGACCTGCACATCGTACAGGATGCACTGTTCGGGGGTAATCATGACTAGCGCATACAGTTATACGCGGTTTTCCACGCCAGAGCAGATGCTCGGCGACAGCTATCGGCGGCAAACCGAACTTGCCCAGCAATACGCCCAGCGGCACGGTCTCGAACTCGATACCCAGCTTACGCTCAACGACCTCGGCGTTTCAGCGTATCGAGGCAAAAATGCCCGGTCAGGCGCACTGGGAGCCTTTCTCCAAGCTATCGACGCAGGTCTCGTTCCCGAAGGCTCTATTCTATTGGTCGAGAGCCTGGATCGCGTTACGCGCCAAGACCCTTGGGACGCCTTACCGATCTTCCAGCAAATCATCAATGCGGGCGTGAGTATCGTCACGCTTCAGGACGAGAAGGAGTACTCGCGGGAAGCGCTGAGGGCCAATCCCATGCGCATCCTGGAGAGCCTATTCGTAATGATCAGGGCGAACGAGGAAAGCGCAACCAAATCACGCAGGCTGAAAGCTGCGTGGTCCGCAAAGCGCCAACGTGCGAAAGAACAAGTTCTGACCGCGATCGCACCCTATTGGCTCGACCTCGATCCGACGACGCGGAAGTTCAAGGTGATTGAAGAGAGAGCCGCTGTTGTTCGGCGTATCTTCGAGATGGCCGCGCAAGGTCAGGGCCAGCACCGGATTGCCCAGACTCTGAACCGCGAGGGAGTGCCAGTATTTGGACGGGGGCTTCGTTGGCATCGGTCCTACATTGCCAAGCTCTTGAGCGGCTCGGCTGTTATCGGCACCTTCGTGCCGCATGAGCTGCATTGGGAAGGTTCACGGAAGCAGCGCCGCCCCGGCGAGGCTGTGCCGGGTTATTTCCCCGCCATTGTCGAGCCTGGATTGTTCGAGAACGTGCAAGCGATGACAAGGGACGCGCGCGCTCCTCTTCGCGGCAGACATGCAGCTTCAGGCACCGTTAGCAACCTCTTCGGTGGGCTCTCAAAGTGCCCTGTTTGCGGCGGCACCATGACCCGAGTGAGCAAGGGACCGAAGGGCGGGAAGGCGTATCTCGTCTGCGCGAAGGCGAAGGAGGGCGGCGGTTGCCAGTACCGCGGTATTTCCTACGAGCGGGTGGAGGAGGCATTTATCGAGGATGTCTTTCGGGTGATCGCAACAGCCCCGGCAGGCGATGACGGTGCTGACGTTGACGCGGAGATCGAACAGGTTGATGCCAACATGAGCGCAATCGACGACGCGATGCGAAACATCATGGAGGGCATAGAGCGAGGCCGCGCTACTACAATCGAGCGCCAAAGACTTCGCGAACTTGAAAATGAGCACGAGGGACTTGAGCGCCGCCACAATGAGCTCCTGGAGAAGCGAGCGGAACTCGCAGGGCCACTCGTCGATCAGCGGCTGGATGCTCTTCATGCTGTCTTCAAGGCTCCGACATTGGACCGCCGCCAAGCGAACGCCATTCTGCGCCAACTGTTCTCAGCAGTTGAGGTGAACTACCGCAGGGGCGATCTCATCCTCGATTGGAAGCACGGCGGGCTGTCGTATGTCGTGTTCGGTTTCCCAGAGGGCGACGGTGATGTGAACGACGATGCGGCCCTCGTCGTAAAGTGACGCAAGCGCAGCGGAACCGAAGATTGTCTGGACCGCAATGTTAGTGTTGTTGGGAAGGTTTCGAGAGTAGGCAAGCATGAGATCAGCAGAGCGTACGAAGAGTAGCCAACCGGAGAAAAGCTCCCTTGAGATCGTCCGTATCGTGCGCCATCCGCAATACCAGTTCAGGCCGGTGGACCACGGCACGATGAAGCGATACGCATCTGCGATGGAGTTGGGCGTTGAGTTCCCGCCGGTGCGTGTCGGTGACCTCAATGACACCTTGGTGCTGATCGACGGATGGCATCGCGTGGGTGCGGCAGAGAGTATTGGACGGCATGAGATAGAGGCTGTCGTCGAACCCGTCGCTTCGGAGAGGGAGCTGCACTGGCTCGCTGCCGAGGCGAACGTCGCAAACGGTTTGCCTCTGAAGCCGAGGGATCACCGAAGGGTATTCAAAGCCTACGTGAGCGCAGGGAAGCACCGGAAGCCGAATGGGAACTACAAGTCATATCGGGAGATCGCCGCCGAGTTAGGCGGTGCTCGCGCATACACGACCATCAGGCATTGGATGTGCAAAGACTTCTACAGCGCGTTCCGCGCGATGGGAGGAGCTCCTGGTCACCCAGAGCCGTCACCTTCAGATGCGCAGGCACAGGCACCTGGAGGGTCACTGGTGGGCGTAGTCATCGACGCACTCCAAGACGCACGAGCTGCGATGCCGGGAGTGAAGGACGTGTACGACCGGGGCGAGATAGTCGAGCACTTGCAGGAGATTTTGCGAGAGGCACAGTCGGTGCCGTGGAAGTCACCCGCAGAAGACCCGACCCGCTTCTGAGCGGGCGATCCAGTTTGTAAGAGGAACCTGATGGCGAAGATCACGTTTAGAGACCTCCCTCCCGACGACCCCATCTTTACCGGGCGTTTCAGCACCTCAACGCCGACGAAGGTGGGCCATTCGTACTCCACTGCGAAGCCGCTTCAGAAGGTGTCCAAACCGCGGGACGAGCTAGCACGAGGTCCGGCGGTGCGGAGTAAGCCACCCAACCCTGCCGACTAGCTGTTCAATCTGAACAGTAATAGGAACAAAGCGAGCGATCGTCCCAGTATTTCATCGGAAAACCAATGGGTTAGAGGCGTTTCCCCCAAATCAGCCCGAAACCGACAAACAAGGTCTCGAGTTTTCGAGCTGGCCATGCTACAAGACTTGGGGGTAGGTGAAAGATGCGGCAATCCTTCAACGTCACGGCGCTGTTTGGGGGCGTTGGGGGGCTGGAGCTGGGACTTCAGCGCCACGGCCACCACACCTCCCTGTTCTGCGAGTGCGATCCAGAAGCCACAGCGGTGCTCGCGCGGCGGTTTCCGAGTACCCCGCTGATGTTCGATGTGCGCGCGACCGACGAACTGCGGGAGGCGATCCACCCAAAGTCGAACCTGCTGACTGCGGGCTTTCCGTGCACAGATTTGTCCCAGGCTGGGCGTACGGAGGGTTTCGCAGGCGACAAGTCGAGCCTCGTGCGAGATGTGATCAAGCTGCTCAAGAAGAGACCCTTTGAGCATGTCTTGATTGAAAATGTACCCAACTGGCGGCACCTTCATGGCGGCGCGTACCTGCGCGAAGTTCTATCCGCGTTAGAACGGCTGGGTTATCGCTGGGCGTATCGGACCATTGACGCGCTGGCTTTTGGGCTACCGCAGCGCCGCCATCGCATCTTTGTCTACGCCACCCTTGAGGGCGACCCGCGCGGAGCGTTGTTCTTCGGTGATGAAGAGCCGGACGAACAAGTGTTTGCGTTGGACGAGCAGGCGCATGGCTTCTACTGGACGGAAGGCAATCGAGGCTTGGGTTGGGGAGAGGACTGCGTTCCGACGTTGAAGGGCGGCTCAGCAGTCGGTATCCCGGCACCCCCCGCGATCGTCATGCCTGATCTCACGATTATCACTCCTGACGTGTCGGACACCGAACGCCTTCAAGGCTTCGCTGCGGATTGGACGAATGTGCAGGAGTGCCTGCCGCGGTTCGAGGGGCGCGCGTTCAAACAACGACGCCGGTGGATGCTGGTAGGCAATGCCGTCAATGTCGAGGTGTCCGCTTGGATCGGTGAACAGCTCGCAGCTCAGCGCAGATACGACGGTGAAGAGGATGTGGTCCTGGGCAAGGGTGATCCGTGGCCAACAGCAGCTTGGTACGACGGGCGTTCTCGCTGGAGGGCAAGCAAGAGTTTGTGGCCGGTGAAGCGCAAGCGGCGGCACCTCGCGTCCTTTCTGCTCCAATCCGCCCCGCCACTCTCATTGCGTGCCACGGAGGGCTTCTATTCGCGTCTCGCAAACAGTAGCCTCAATGTGAAGCGAGACTTCTTGCAGGCTGTTAAGCGTCACCTGGAACGCATGAAGAAAACGCCCGTTGCTCCGAAGCCGAAAAGCAAGCCCCGAAAGTCGGACAACCTACGAAGGGTGGCGTGACGAAGTCGGATAGGTTGAAGGCGAACGGCAGTGGAAACCGATAGTGTCACTTCAGCCCGCATGAAGCGGGTCAGGCAGCGTGCCACTCGTCCTGAGCTTCTCGTTCGGCGCTGGCTCCACGCTCAGGGTGTTCGCTACAGATGCAACAAAAAAACCCTCCCCGGCTCTCCCGATCTCGCGAACTCTAAACGTCGATGGGCGTTGTTTGTGCACGGCTGTTTTTGGCACGGCCACGCACGTTGTCGGCGGGCCACCATGCCGAAGCGGAATGCCGAGTTCTGGCAAACAAAGATCGCAGCTAACTCGGCGCGAGATGCACGTAAGGTTGAGCAGTTACGAGCGCGCGGATATGAGGTGTTTACCGTTTGGGAATGCGAGGCGGAAGGTCTCGCAGTACAGCAAAGCCGCACAGTGCCTGCCGAGCTCCAGCGCCTCATTCGTCTTCTTCCGAAAAGGTCTCCTCATCGTCGTCGTCAGTTTCCATACCGCTCTCGGGTAGTTCACCCGCAGCGCCGGGAAGAGAAAGCGGCTCGGCCTCTGCGTCAGCCCACTCGAATGGCGGCTGATTGCGAGCGTCATACACTGACGTGATTGCGCCGATAAGTTGGTCGAAAGTCAGCCTTGATGCTACCGCCGGACGCCCCTGCTTCGGAGGTGGTGCCACAACATCGAAAAAGAAAACATTCCCGTAGTCGGGGCCGGGACTGTTGTCATACAAGCCAATGAACACGCGCTCGAACAGCAATGAGGGATGCTGGGGCGTCTCTCTCTTTGCTCGAAAGCGGAACGTTTGAACCGCGCCGCCAAAACTGGAAGCGCTTTTGCCTAAGCCATCGTCGCAAGCATCGACTGGCAGGAACACGACCGCAACCATCACAGCCCAAGGCTGGCGGTCATGGTAATCTGAAGCCTCGGCGCGCAGCTCCGCGTCAACGCGAGTGTAGTTCTTGGTGTAGCGCCCCGACCCGGCGTCTCGATAGTTGATCGTCTTGATTGACACGCCGAGCCCGAGCCCCAGCTCCGGCGTAGAATAGTTCACGTCTAGCTTCTTGAAGCCCTTCGCCGAGCGCACCTTGCTTTCCTGCCCCTTACCCTGTTCGTCAGGAAGGATGCCGACGAAGCGAGTCCGAAGGACGTTTGCGAAGCGAGGAGCGAGGGCTCTGGAGAGCCCTTCAGCAAAGTTCTTCTTGAGTGCTTGGTCGCCCAGCGCCTTCTTGCCTTGAGCCTTCCGCTGCGCGTT
>DASZLU010000128.1:0-11789 GCA_035552195.1 Allostellaceae bacterium
GTGCCAGTCCGGGCAGATCATGGCGACGGCGGCGTTCTTGAAACAGAACCCCAATCCCACCGACGCGGATATCGACGCCAACATCACGAATATCTGCCGCTGCGGCACCTACGAGCGTCTCCGGCGCGCGATCCATCGCGCCGCCGACCTGATGAAGGCCTAAGGGAGAACGACCATGGACGGAAATCAGATTTCGACCCTCAGCCGCCGCCGTTTCCTCGTCACGGGCGTGACCGCCGCGGGCGGTTTCGCCATCGGCATCAGCGCCCTGCCGCATCTGGCTCACGCCGTGACGGTTGCGGCGCAGCCCTGGAACGACGAGGAGGGGCATAATCCGCGCGAGATCGATGCCTGGATCGCGATCGATCCCGATGATTCGATCCTGATCCGCTATCAGCGCTCCGAGATGGGACAGGGCAGCATGACCGCGCTGCCGATGCTGATCAACGAGGAGCTGCAGGCCGACTGGTCGAAAATACGGATCGAATACGCTTCGCCCAACCGCAACATCCGCGAACACAAAATTTACGGCGACATGAACTCGAACGGCAGCCGTTCGGTGCGTGCCTCGCAACAGAAGATGCAGCAGGTCGGCGCCAGCGCGCGGGTGCGGCTGATACAAGCCGCGGCGACGAAATGGGGCGTGCCGGCGAGCGAGTGCAGCTCGGCGAACAGCGTCATCACGCATGTTTCCAGTGGCCGCACCATTCGCTACGGCGAAGTTGCTGCCGACGCGGCGCAGATCAAGCTCGACAAAGAGCCGGTGATCAAGACGCCCGACCAATTCACCTTTGCCGGCAAGCCGATGCCGCGCGTCGACGTCGCCCACAAAATCGACGGCTCGGGCAAATACGGCATGGACGCGCAGGTTCCCGGCATGGTCTTCGCGGCGATCGTGCAGTGCCCGGTCGCCGGCGGGAAGCTGAAGAATGTCGATGCGTCGGTGATCGCCGGAATGCCGGGCAATCCGCAGGTCGTGAAGCTCGACGACGCCGTCGCGGTGGTCGCCGACGGTTCGTGGTGGCGCGCGCGCCAAGCGCTGGCGAAGTTGCAACCCGATTGGGATGTCGGCGCCGCCGGCGATACCGACAGCGCACAATTGTCGAAGGAATTCCGCGCCGCGCTCGATGGCCAAGCGCTGGTCGCGCAGAATCAAGGCGATGTCGACAAGGCGCTCTCGGGCGATGCCAAAATCCACGAGGCGGTTTACGAAACGCCGTATCTGTCGCATTCGCCGATGGAGCCGATGAACGCGACGGTGCATTTGCAGGCCGACCGGCTCGATGTGTGGGTCGGCACGCAAGACGCGCGCGAGGCGACTGAGGCCGCGGCCAAAGCGGCGGGAATGGAGGCGGAGAAGGTCTACGTTCATAACGGCTATGTCGGCGGCGGCTTCGGCCGGCGCGACGCGAATGACGAAGTGAAGCAGGCGATCGCCATCGCGAAGGTCGTGAACAAGCCGGTGAAGCTCATCTGGTCGCGCGAAGAAGACACGCGCCACGACAAATACCGCCCCCATGCGGTGGTGCGCTTCCGCGCGGCGCTGGGCAGCGACGGCATGCCGACGGCGCTCGCGACGCGCGCCGTTACGTCGTCGATCCTCAATTCGGCCGGCCGGCCCAGCCCCGCCAAAGGGCCGGAGCCGCAAGCCGTCGCCGGCCTGGCCGATATCGGCTACACGATCCCCAATTCGCGCGTCGATGCGATCATCAAGAACACGCATCTGCCGGTGTGGTTCTGGCGCGCGCCGGGCGCGAATCAGAATGTCTTCGCGATCGAAAGCTTCATCGACGAGCTCGCTCTCGCCGCGGGCCAAGACCCGTACCAGTACCGGCGCAAATTGCTTGCGGGCAAGCCCGACTGGCTCAAGGTGCTCGACGCCGCGGCCGAGAAGGGCGATTGGGGCAAGCCGCTGCCGAAGGGCACGGGCCGCGGCATGGCGATCTGCACCGATACCGACAGCCTCTGCGCGCAAGTCGCCGAGGTGACGGTCAGCCCGAAGGGCGAGGTCCATGTCGACCGCGTCACCGTCGCGCTCGACACGCGCTATCAGGTCAACCCGCTCAGCATCGCCGAGCAGGCCGAAGGCTCCGTCATCTTCAATCTCAGCGCTGTGCTCTACGGCAAGATCGAGGTGAAGAACGGCGCGGTGGTGCAGGGCAATTTCGACACGTATCGCATGGTGCGCCTCGCCCAGGCGCCGAAGATCGATGTCGTTCTCGTCCCCAGCGGCGGCTCGAAATGGGGCGGCGCAGGCGAGCCGGCAACCCCGCCGATCGCCGGCGCGGTCGCGAACGCGATCTTCGCCGCCACGGGTAAGCGCATCCGCACATTGCCGGTGATGGACACCGATCTGAGCGCGTCGACGTAATCCCTGATACCTCAAGACGGCCGGGCGCCCGCTATTGGACGCTCGGCCCACTTGCGGCTAGCGTCCCTTTCTAACAAAGCGCGTATCTGCGCCCGGGAGGGTTCGCCATGTATCACATCTGGGTCGCCGACCTCGATTCACCTTCCTACTTCGTCGCCACCGCCGCGGTCGAGCTCGGCTTTTTCAAGCGCGAGGGCATCGACGTCGAATTCGTCTACAACACGCGCGAAGGCCCGGCGCTGCTGCGCGAGGGCAAGATCGATTTCATCGGCGGTCCGGCCTATATCGGGCTGCGCGCCTTCCCGGATTGGACCGGTGCGAAGCTGCTTTGCGCGCTCGCGCAGTATGCCTACTGGTTTCTCGCGGTGCGCCGCGATCTCGACATCACGCGCGGCGATCTCCAAGCGCTCAAGGGCCTCAGGATTTCCGCGGCGGTCACCGATCCGGGAAAGATGCTGCACTACATGCTCAATCAGGCCGGGCTCGATCTGACACGCGACAAGATCCAGCTCGTGCCGCCGCCGCCCGCTTATGGCGACAAAGGCTTCATGGCGCGCAACGGCATCGATTCGATCACGCAAGGTCAGGCGGATGCTTATTGGGGCAACGGCATGCGCCTCGCCCTCGGCGAGACGCTCGGCATCGCCAAGCTGCATCTCGATTTGCGGCGCGGCGTTGGCCCGGCCGAGGCGCGTTATTACAGCTTCCCGGCGCTGACGACGCGGGCGCAGCTGGTGAAAGACCAACCGGACGTCGCGGCCGGCGCGATCCGCGCCGTGCGTGCGGCGCAAAAAGCCCTGCGGGCCGATCCGTCGCTCGCGACCGGCATCGGCGAGAAGCTCTTTCCCGCCGACGAGGCGCCGCTGATCGCTGCTTTGATCGAACGCGATGCGCCGTTCTACGATGCGGTCATCACCAGCGAGGCGATCGCCGGCGTCACCAAGTTCGTGAAGGAATTCGGGCTGATCGACCGGCTCATACCCTACGACGAGATGGTCGCGACCGAGTTCAGCGCGCTGTGGAAAGAGTGAGTGGCGGGACGTTGCGCCGCCCGGATGTTAGGTATCGGCAACATATGCATGGGATTGATGGTCCGATGACAGAGTGGGAGGAAATCCCTTGGGAAGGGCAGTGTACCGACGCTGCCTACGAGTTCGCCTTACGCTGCGCAGTCTTGGTAACGCAAAACCCTTATAACGTTACCGCGCCGCTGACCGACATCGTGAATACCTTGATGACAGAGCTATGGGACCGGAATTTTAGCCAAAGCGAAATCCGGTCGGCTTTCGAAGCCGCGATCACCGACATGCCCCGATATGCCGCCGGTGAAGAGCGCCGGAACTCGACATCGAGAGAATTGGCCACCGCCGATTGGCGGGCCGGGAAAAAACGCTAACAGAGCGGCGTCACTTCGGCCGGTTGATGGGGAGGCCATCCGGCTTCATGTGGTTGTTGTCGACGCGATGCGTCGGTCCCAACCGACGTCGAGCCTTCAAAGGTCAGGCGATGACAGGCACGACCGGCGGCTTGTCCCAGCCCTCGACCGGATCGTAGCCGATGATCCAATCCATACTCATCTCGCTGCCGCGGCCGGCCGTCGCGTCTTTCGCGAGGATCGCTTTTTGCGCTTCGCGGTCATGCATGTGCTTGATGCGCGCATTGGCGAAAGAGCGCTGCTGCACGCCGTGCACGCGCGGGATGCGGATGCGGCGGAAATTCGCGAACGCGTCTTGCGGATCGTCGCGCCGCGCATCGAGCCAGCGCGCGAGGGTGTAGGCGTCCTCGAAGGCCGAACAGGCGCCCTGGCCGGCGTTCGGCAGCATGGCGTGGACCGCGTCGCCGATGAGCTGGATGCGGCCGCGGCCCCATTTGTCGCTCAGCGGCCGCGTGAAAAGGCCCCATTTCGAGCATTCGGTCACGGCGTCGAGCAGCGCCTTCAACGTCGGCTCGGGATTGGGGAAGCTTTGGCGCATCTCGTTGACATCGCCCGGGATCGACCAGCCTTCTTCGACCCATTTGTCGGTGTCTTCTTGCGTGACGATGTTCACGACGTCGCGGCCGCGCAGATAATAGGCCCAGAAATGCCGGCCGCCGCTCAGCCACTGCACCCGGCCCGTCGGCTCGAGCACCGAGGACGGCACGTCGCTGCCTTTGAGGAGCGCGCGTCACACCATCTGCCCGGTATAGGTTGGATGATCCTCGCCATAGAGCGCGTGGCGGACGACGGAGTGGATACCATCCGCGCCGATGACGAGGTCGGCCGTGCGCGTCGCGCCATTGGCGAAGGTGAGCAACACGTCGTTGGCGCGCTCCTCGAGCGCGACGAGGCGGTGGCTCAGATGGAGCCGCGCCCGATCGATGCCGCTCGCCAGTGCCTGCATGAGATCGGCGCGATGGAACGAGTAATGCGGCGCGCCATAGCGCGCGCGATCGACGCTGCGGTCGTAATGCTCAAGCTGCTCGCCGGTATGCATGTCGCGGGTGACGAACCCCGGCAACACGTTGCCGACCGCGGCGAGCCGGTCGCCGAGCCCGACGGCGGCCAGCGCCTTCACCGCCTGCGGGCTGATATTGATGCCGGCGCCGATCTCGCCGAGCGTCGGCGCGCGCTCGAAGACGTCCGCCTCGAAGCCGAAAGCGGCGAGGGAATGAGCCGTGGCAAGGCCGGCAAGGCCGCCGCCGATGATCGCGATAGGACAGGTGTTGCTCACGGCGCTATCGCTACTCTTCCCGAAATCCCCGCGCAAGCATGCTGCGTCGCCGCCTTGCCCGCCTAAAGCGCAACAGTGAATTCAACCGACGTGAATTGACTCGGGCTCCGGCCGCGCAGAGCATGGCGACCCATAAATCGAGGGCCAGCAACAAATCGAGGGGAGAGCGCAATGAAGAGAATAATTGCGATAGTCGGGCTCATCTTCGCGCAGGCATTCGCGCTGAGCGGGCCGGCGCCGGCGGAACAAGCGGCCGGGCAACCCTACGACATCCATGTCATCCTGCCGTTGACCGGCGGCGGCGCCTTTCTCGGCGCGGGACATCAGGACGCGCTCAACATCCTCGCCGAGGTCGTCAATAAATCCGGCGGCATCAAGGGCCGGCCGTTGCATTTCGTCTTCCACGACGACCAGACCAGCCCGCAGGTTGCGGTCCAGTTGGCGACGCAAATCCTCGCCGAGAAGCCGGCGGTGGTCCTGGGCTCGAGCCTCGTCGCGATGTGCGCGGCGATCGAGCCGTTGATGAAAGACACGACGGTCCAGTATTGCCTCTCGCCCGCCTATCACCCCACGGCCGGCAGTTATGCCCTGTCGGCAAGCGCGTCGGCGATCGACCAGACCAAGGCGGCGACGCGGTACTACCGCCTGAAGGGCTGGACCAAGATCGCGTCGCTCAACAACACCGACGCCACCGGACAACAGAACGACAAGGCCCTCGACCTCGTCGTGGGGCTGCCCGAGAACAAGGGCGTCACGCTGGTCACGCGCGAGCATTTCAATCCGACCGATATCAGCGTCGCGGCGCAGATCGAGCGCATTCGCGGGTCGGGCGCACAGGCGATCGAGGCCGGCGTCACCGGCTTGCCCGCCGCCACGGTTTTCAAGGGCATGATCCAGGCCGGGCTCGACATCGACGTTGCGCCGACGAGCGGCAACGAGGTGATCTCTCAGATGGAGCAATGGAAGGATTTCCTCCCCAAAGGCCTCGTCATGGGCTCGGCGCTGTTCCCCGAGCATGAGGGTATGTGGAAGCTCGACCCGAAGATCGAGGCGGCGCAACACGAGATGTATGCCGCGCTCAAGGCGCATAACGAGACCGCCGACAACGTCGTCGCGACGTGCTGGGACGCGGGCCTCATCGTGGTCGACGCTTTGAAAGCGCTCGGCCCCGACGCCACGGCCAAGCAGATCCACGACCACATCGCCAACCTGACGAATTTCGCCGGCATCGACGGCTTTTACAACTTTAAGGAAAATCCCGAGCGCGGCCTCGGCTCCGACAGCGCGATCGTCGTGCGCTACGACCCGGCGAAGAAAGCCTTTGTCTGGCTGACGAAGCCGGGCGGCGATCCGCTCTGATCGGGGCGCCGTTCCGCGCCGCCTTACTTCCCCCAGCTCAGCCGGTTGATCAAAAAGCCTTCCGGCTTCATGTGGTTGTTGTCGACGGCGAGGTCCTTGGCGGCGACGAGGATTGCCGGCAGCTCGAGCAGCGGCATGCCGTAGCGCTCTTCGTTCACGCGATCGAAGATCTTCTTGTAGATCGCCAGGCGTTTTTGCGGGTCGAGCTCGTGCGCGCCCTCGTCGGTCCATTGCGCCAAGAGCTTGTCGTTGGTGTAGTTGCGCGAGCTCGGCGAATAGAAGAACTGCGTCGTGTTGTCGATATCGGGGGCGCCGCCGCCATTGTCCCAGAGCGTCACCTGGGTCTGCGCCTTGCCGTCGCCGCGCTTGGTTTGGAAGACATTGACCGTGGCGCGCTCGACGCTGGCGCGCACGCCGATCTTGCGCAGATCGCCGGCGACCGCCTCGGCCACGGGAATGCCCTGGCCCCACGAAAGCAGCGTCAGATCGAAGCCGTCCTTGAGCCCGGCCTCGTCGAGGAGCTGCTTGGCATGGGCCGGATCGTAAGCGACAGGCGGCACCGACGTGGCGCAGCCGACATGCTCGGGCCGGCAGAGGGTCTGCATCGGCGGCTGCGCGGCGAATTCCGGCGGCAGCAGCGCCTGGCGCATCGCCTTCACGTTGATCGCCGCTTCCAATGCCTCGCGCACGCGCTTGTCCTTGAAGACGTGGATGCCCGAGCGGTCGGCGGTATCGAAGAAGATGTAATCGAACGAGATCGTCGGCGCGACGACGATCTTGTAATTCGGATTCTGCGCCGCGACCGATTTCGCCTGGTCGTAATCGACATGGAAGACGAGGTCGAGATCGCCGACCATGATCTTGGCGAGCCGCGTCTGCTCGTCCGGGATGGTCGTCACTTCGATGCGGCCGATCTTGCCGACAGGCTCGTAGCCGCCCCAGTTGTAATTGGGGTTCTTGACCAGAACGATGTTGCCGGTGGCGGGATCGAAGCTCTCGACCTTATAGGGGCCGGTGCCGACCGGATGCAAGCCGAAGGTCGTCGGATCGGCGAGCTTGGCGCGGACGTGCTCGGGCACGATCTGCGGGCCGCCCCAAAGCCGCGCCGGCATGATGGCGGAGGGCTCTTTCGCGATCACGCGCACCGTATAGGCGTCGATCTTCTCGGCATGATCGATCCAGCCGAAGCGCGCGTCCTTGAAGAGGAAATTGTTCTTGGGATCGGTCGCGTCTTGGACGGAATAGATCACGTCGTCGGCGGTCATCTCGCTGCCGTCGCTGAATTTCACGCCGTGGCGCAGCTTGATCTCCAGCGTCTTGTTGTCGACCTGCGTCCAGCTCTCGGCGAGCTGGCCGTGATAGGTCTTGGTCGCGACATCGTACGCGATGAGGTTGTCGAGCACCGTACGGTCGATGAGATTGGCCTCGGGGTTGGGATTCTGCGTGCCGTCGATCAGCCGGATCGGTTGATCGACCGCGAGGCGCAGCGTGTCGTGCGCCTTGTCGGCATAAGCCGCGTTGCCGAAGGTCATCACGGCAGCGGTCAGCCCTGTCGTGAACAATCCAGCCGCGAAAATCCGCGTCGTCATGCTCGCTTCTCCCCGTTCGCTTTTCGTTGCCGCGAGATTAGCCGTTCAGCGCACGCGCTGATAGCCGGCCGATGTGTACTTCTCGAGGCAGAGCGGATAATTGCCCCAGAAATTGATGTCGGAGAGGAACCCGCCGTCGCACGTCGCCGTCTTGCCGTCGACCGGATTGGCGAAATTCGCACGGCTCGAACAGCCGGCAAGGGCAGCGCAGGCGGCCAGCAGGAAGAAGGCGTTACGCATGAAGAGGTCCTTTTGGTTTCAAGAGTGCGCTTTTTCTTCCGTCACCCCCGCGAAGGCGGGGGTCCATAGACAACAGCTGGATTCCCGCTTTCGCGGGAATGACAGGAAGAAGGAAGAGGCGGAGACGCGCAATTGGCGACATCCTAAATAAACGGCGGCGGCGTGAGGCCGAGGAGGGCCATGCCGACGGTTTCGTAATTCGTGAACCGCGCCTGCATATGCTGCGTCATCGCGTGTATGTCGCGGAAGCGGCGCTCGAACGGGAATTTCTCGAAGATCGCGGACGAGCCGGCGTATTCATAGATCATCGCCACCACGTCTTTCGCCTCGCGAATGACGTGCGTCGTGGCGAGGCGCAGGGCGAGGCGCTGCTCCAAGCTCGGCGGCGTGCCGCTCGCGACCACCGACGCCCAGATCTCGTCGAGCGGCGTCATCAGGAAAAGCCGCGCCGCGCGCAGCCTTGCATCCGCCAGACCGATTTGTCCCTGAACCGTGCTGTTCTCGCGCAATTTCGTGCTGAAACGATAAGGCACTTTCTCGCCGGCGAGGCGCACGAATCCATCGAGCATGGCGCGCGCGATGCCGACCGCCGCGCCCGCGAAGGCATAGCCGTAAAGGCTCAGGGTCATGAAACGATAGAGCGGACCTTGCTCGCGCCGGTCAGCCGGGCTGTCGATGGTGAAACTGTAGGCGTCGGGAATGAAGAGATCGTCGAGCACGTAATTATCGCTGCCCGTGCCTTTGAGGCCCATCACCTGCCACGCATTCGCCATGGTGGCGCGGGCTTTGGGGAACAGCATGACGCGCCGCGCCGGTTGCCCGGTGCGCCGATCCATGCGCTTGCTGCCGTCGGCCTCGGTGATTTCGCATTGCGTCGCGCCGAGCCAGTTGCAATGCGGGCTGCCGCTGGCGAAAGACCAGGTGCCGCTGAGGCGATAGCCGCCCTCGACCGCCTGCGCTTTCGCCGGGCCGCTGGCGGGCGGTCCCCAGGAGAGGACGGCTTGCGGACCGCCATAGATTTCGCGCGCGATCTCGGGCGGCAGATAGGCTGCGCCCATCGCGCAACCGCCGCCCTGGCCGACGCACCAGGCGACGCTGGCGTCGCCGCCTGCCAAAATCTCGACCACCCGCACGAAGCTCGGCAGGTCGATCTCGGCGCCGGCGAACGAGCGCGGCAGCAACAGGCGGAACATGCCGGCATCGTGCAGCGCCGCCAGAATATCCGGCGGCAACGCGCGCGAAGCCTCGATCCGCGGCGCCGCCGCTTCGATGAGCGGCACCAGCGCGCGGGCGCGGGCGAGGTAATCGATGGTTGGGCGGCCGTCTTCGGCCATGCGTTTTCCTCCGGGGAGGAGTGTCGCGCCGGGCCGCGACTTGATCAAGCGGGCGGGCGGCGGTGTACTGGGGCCCGGGATAACGACAGCCCCCGTGTCTCAGGAGAAAGCAATGGAAGCTCGGCTCGCCCCCTATAAGCTCGCGCCCGGCGCCTACCAGGCGCTCAGCCAGATGGAAGCCTATGTGAAGCAGACCGGGCTCGAGGCGCCGCTGCTCGAGCTGGTGAAGACGCGCGCCTCGCAGATCAACGGCTGCGCCTTCTGCCTCGCGATGCATACGCGCGACGCCCGCCGCGCCGGCGAAAGCGAGGACCGGCTGCATCTCCTCAATGCCTGGCACGAAGCGCCGTGCTACACGGATCGCGAGCGCGCCGCTCTCGCCTGGACCGAGGCGGTGACCCTGGTCAGTTCCTCGCATGTCCCCGACGCCGTGTTCGAGGAAGCGAAGAAGCATTTCACCGAGACCGAGCTGGTCAATCTCACCATGGCGGTGATCGCCATCAACGGCTGGAACCGCATCGCCATCGCCTTCCGCGCCCAGCCGCAGCTCAATACGAATTGACGCCGTACCTCACCTTCGGACTCGCAATGACGATGATGGATATTTTCTAACCCGTCATTCCCGCAAAAGCGGGAATCCATCGGGACACCACGCTGTTGCTATGGACCCCCGCTTTCGCGGGGGTGACGAAGAAAGGAAATCGGGTCCAATCTCTGATTTCCTTTCCCCGGCTTTCGCCGGAAAGATTCACAGTGAAGCGATGAGACGGTGAGGAAGGTTCTTCTTCTCACTGTCTCACCGTCTCTTTGTGAATCTTACCCCGGCAAATCCCAGCCGTACCAATTGCACAACGCGCGGCCCATGATGAGTTCCTTGTCGCGGGCGCTGAGCCACGGCAGTTCTTGCGTGAAATGCGTCACGCACTGGTTCCACGGCGTCGAAAGCCGTGTGATGTCGGTGCCCCAGAACATGCGCTCGGGCCCATACGCGTCGTAGATCTCGCGGATGCGGCGATCGATATCGCGGAACGGGTAAGGAAGTTGCGAGAGCGACGGGCCGCCGCTCACTTTCACCGCGATGTTCTTGTGCTTGGCGAGACCCAAGAGCACCGGTTGGTTGGCCCAAACCGCCTCGCCGGTGGCGCGCGGCGGTGCGCCGAAATGATCGACGACCAGCTTCAAGCCAGGGAAACGTCCCGCGATATCGCCGACGACGGGAAGGAAATTCGCCGTGCCCATGGCGACGACGAGCCCGGCGCGCTCGGCCGCCGGCCATAGCCACTCCATCGTGCCGTCGCTCGCCCAATGCTCTTGTCCCGGCCGCATGAAGGTGAAGCGCAGGCCTTTCTGGCCCGGGCGCTTGCGCCAATCGGCGACGAGGGCGCGGCTCTCGGGCTTCTCGGGCGGGAACCAGCCGAGGATCGCGAAGCGGTCGGGATAGCGTTTCGCCGCATCCTCGGCGACGGCGTTGCAATTCGGATCCCAGTTCGGTGGCTGGATCACCGCGGCATCGACGCCGGCCGCGTCCATCTCTTTCAGCGCCTCTTCCGCCGACCACGAACCGATCTGGCGATGCGGCGGGCTCGGCACGTTCTGGCCCCAGAGATGGATGTGTGAGTCGACGACGAGCATGTGGTCTCCCTTTGTTTGTTTCATCACACGGTACCCCCCACCCTAACCCTCCCCCTCGAGGGGGGAGGGGACTCACACTTGTGCAGGAATCCCCTCCCCCCTTGAGGGGGAGGGTTAGGAGGGGGGTGAAGCACGCGTTCTGCCTACGCCGTCAGCACTTCCATCATGTGGCCGTTGGGGTCGCGGAAATAGAAGCCGCGGCCGCCGCGCCGGTAATTGATCTTCATATCGTCGGTCGCGTTCGGCTGGCTGCCATAGACGATATGCTTTGTCTTCACGCGCTCGTAAATCCTGTCGAATGAATACTCGTCGACCTTGAACGCATAGTGGTGATGCTCGAAAGCGTCGGCGTGATCGTAATCGAGCGTCAGCCGCTCGTTGATGCGCACCACCGCGAAATGCGACATGCTGCCTTCGTAGCGCGCGCCGAGAATCTCGGCGAGCCATTTCGCCGATGCTTCTTTGTCATGCGCCGGAACAATCGTGTGATTGAGCTCGATCGCCATCGCCGCCTCCTTTGCCGCGCGCCCTATATGTGGGGCGCCGCCTAGAC
>DASZLU010000129.1:0-67208 GCA_035552195.1 Allostellaceae bacterium
TCCTTTGCCCATTTTGACGAAACCCGGTGCCCAGATGGACGTAGGCCCTCATTGTAAGCGGGTTTGGCCGGGTCTGTTTGCTTGCGAGCGATGTTTTCGAGATGTGACGACTTGTAAGGGTTTAGAACTTTGCGATTATCCGCTTTCGGGCGGTCCGATTTAGAAAGCCACCAAACACAGTTCACGCTGTCAGTAAGCCTAGTGCGCTCGATCGTGACCCACTCTGCGGGAGAGGGCATTCGGGCGGGGTTCCACCAATAAAGATCTTGTGCCAGCTGAAAGCCTACTTCCTCGCACAACATCTGCAGGACATTAAATTGATATAGCGATTTAGTAGGCCTGCCTGGGTTCCATGCGCCACCGATGTCAATGACTAAGCTGCCCGTTTCTTTGAGCACGCGCCAAAAGCCATGCGCGAAATCGCTGAACCAGGAAACATAATTTTCAGCGGCTTCGTTTCCGTAGGCCTTCTGACGAACGAGCCCAAAAGGTGGCGAGGTGACGATTAGGTCAACAGAATTAGGCTTTAGGACATTGTATAAGAGGCCCAAACTGTCACCGTGATACAGTCGCCCGCCGCTCTCACGATAGTAAACGCGAGGGTTCTTGTATTTCGGCGGCGGGGAATAGCTCCCCTTCGACTGTCGAAACTTGGAATGCAAAAAGCGGATATAGGCCTCAGGGCTTGGAAATCGATTTACTTTTGCAATTGCCTCAATTTCGGCCACCAGATGCGATGGTAGGTCGATAGCGGTTCTCTTTGATGTTCGAGCCTGCCGTGGCATCCCCCGCTGCCCCTTTTCAAACATGGACAAATTTGCTCGGTCAGCTGTACTGCCCAATCACATATTCAGTCAAGCTCTACACAATTCATTAGACCGAACCGGCGGCCCCGGGGTATTCGTAGTTGCGGGGAGTATCGATAAACGGTGCTACCAAAAGCATTGCATACGATGCTGATTTTCGTTGGGTGCGAGTTCTCTCAATGGCTGACTTGCTGAGCTTTCTGACGGCGGCGCTCGCCGCTAACACTGTTGCCGAAATCGACAGCGCGATCGAGCAATTAGAGGCCCGGTTCGGCTCACGGATGCATTCCCTGCCGCTTGGCGGCCGCGCGAACAACCGCGGCATCATTGAGGTGGCGACCGATCCTGGTCGTTGCTTGATAGAGCGAGTGACGAATGCAACCGACGCAATATTGGAAAATGAGTTTCTTAGACACAAGGGAATTCCAGAGTGCCATTCGCCCCGTGAAGCCGCTCAAACTTGGCTCGGGGTACCGCCACAGGGCCTAAGCCACATGACGCCCGCGCAACGGCGGGAGCTCGCTAGAAGAATAAATATTGCCGTCGAGGAGGGAGAGAGCAAGCAATCGCGCACGCTCTCTATACGAGACTATGGTGTGGGGCTTACGAGCTCGGAAATGCCGCACACAATCCTGAGCCTAAACGAGAGCAATAAGATATCGAAGCGTTACCTTGCCGGAACGTACGGCCAAGGAGGCTCGAGTACTTTCGCTGTTTCGGAGTTGTCGCTAATCGTCTCGCGCAAACGTGAGGCCGACCACGTGTGTTTCACACTAGTCGAATATCTCGATTTGCCGGCCGACGAATTCAAGACTGGTCACTATGTCTACATGGTTCTCGACGACGCCGTAATGACACTTCCGGCATCTGAAATCACTTTCGAGCCCGGGACACTTGTAAAGCATTTCGGCTTTGACCTTAGCCATTACAGTGGCGTGTTCGATCCAGGCAGCGTTTACGGCCTTCTCAACAGATACCTCTTTGATCCGATCTGTCCGGTTATTCTTCAGAATAAGATTGCAGGCTGGAACAGAACAATTAAGGGCTCGCGGAACAGCCTAAACGGCGCTGTAGATGAAGGCGACGACGGGAAGGGCCCAAGCATCACTCACACCGTGCCCAAATACATGGTGTCACTAGGTGATTGGGGATCTATAGGTATTGAATACTGGTTATTGGAAGCCTCAGATACGAATAAAAATCCCGTGCGCGCATATGTTGATCACAATCGACCAATCGTCATTACGCACAATGGCCAGAACCAGGGCGAGCTCTCGCAGCGCCTTATAAAGAAGGAAATGGAATTCCCGTATCTCGCTGGCCGGTTGATCTGTCACGTAAATTGCGACGCTTTAACTCCCGAAGCGAAACGTAAATTGTTTACCTCCACTCGCGAACAGACGCGAGGCGGGTTCGTTTATGACGCAATCGTAGAGCAGATCGTCAACAGTCTCAAAAATGACGAAGAACTAGAGCGAGCAAACGATGAGGCGCGCGAAGCGAGTTTAAGAAAGAAAGATGAAGCTCACGAGCGCGAAATTCGTTCTGAGGTATCGCGTCTGTTGAGGCTTCACGGCGTCGCAATTGCAGAAACAATGATTGGCTCGAGAGGTCAGGGCACAACGGATACGGTCACCGTCGAACGGAGACAGAGAACACCCCTGCCGCCAATCCCAATAACTGAGCCGCCGACGTTCGTGCAAATAGTGGGCCCGAAAGATAGTCCGCTTACCTTTTATCCCGGTCAACGCAAATACGTTCGGATAATCACGAATGCTAATTCGACCTACCACGACGCAGACGATCTGACGAAATCAAGGTTCACCTTTATCGTTGGAGAGGGCCTTAAGCTTACCGGTACGACGCCTTTAAAGGGCGGCAGAATGCGAATGATTGTCGATTGTGTATCGGCAGAAGTGGGCCAATCGGGTTCCCTCGCGATCGAGCTGAAGCGCTTCGGCGCACCTGGATTATCAGATGCGCACGAGTACATTATCGTTGATCCTCCAAAAAAGACCGAACGTAAGAAGGTCGCAAACGTCCCAGATTTCGATGTAATCCCCGTAGATGGACCGGAAGACGCGAATTGGCGGTTCTTCCCTGAAGATGCCAATGCGTCCGATGTTGCTAGTGCTGCAGAGATGGATAGCGGCGTTCTTCGGATCTACTACTCGCTGGTTTATCCGCAGTTCGCGAGCGAGGTCCGATCGTTAGAAGTCAAGGATCCCAAGCTCGCTCGAACATTTCGAGCCCGCTACGAGGTTTGGCTCGCTGTCCATTCCTTGCTTCTTTATCAAGATCAAGTGTCGCAAGAACAGGATATCACCAGCATATCGGAGGAAGTCGCGGAGAATATTGAGCAGCGTGAACGAACGCGAATTGCCGCTCTTGCGGTGTTGATGGCGAAGCGAGAAGCGTTGGTATCGGGGATGGCCGCGGGCTTGGAAGACGATTGAGAAAGCGAGAAGAGAACATCGCGTTCGTTACGGATCGATAAAGCTTTCTAAACGTCCTTTCTTTTGAAAAAACTCTCTCTCCCGCGCAATTCCCTTGCTCTGTTCCCAGCCGTCAATCCGCAAGATGACGATTTCCGTGCAGCATTCCATGAACGCCTCATCGAAGGCCACCCAGTAGTCCGAGCCGAGCGTTGCCCCGTTTTCCGCCAATACGAGGTCCAAAGGGTGTGTCATTGTAATTGGGCTATAGACAATTCTGCCCTCCTTGATGAGACGCGCGGCCGCTTTCGTTGCGGCATTAAACCGATTTAGGCGTACCGCAGGATCGGTATCCGTATACGGGCTTGCGAGATAAATAATGGGAGGCATGGATGAACCCTCGGGCTAACTCGGTTGATCAACTCGCGAAACTTTACAACGTTGTAATAGGCGTCGCACTAGCGCTCTCGATAAATACGTTGATCGATGTGCATGCAGCGTATTTCCCTGTCAAACCTGACTTACTGCCTCTATTTTGCGCCTTTCTGGTAACCGTCATCCCCTTTCACCACGGTGCCAGCCGACATCTCTACGCTACGTATGTTGAAGACGGGGGAAGCACGCGGATAAAGAGCGGCGCTCTGGCGCTCGACTTTCTTATTCTCTTCGTTGAAGGATGCTTATTTGTCGCGCTTGCCGCTGTAATAGGCAACCCGAGTGCTTTCAGCACAGTTATGCTGGCGCTGTTGCTGGTTGACTGTGCGTGGGGATTTCTATCGCACTTGGCATTTACCGGAGCTCAGGCGCAAAACGCAGAGCGAAAATGGTCAGTGATCAACTTGGTCGCGGCGGCGGTTCTCATACTAACAATCCTTATACTCCCGCGTATTTTTGCCGGATGGACAACTGAGGTGCAGGAATGCGTCGCAATGATTTGTATTCTGCGCTCTATATGCGACTACGCGAAGACGTGGAAGTTCTATTTCCCTGATGCTTAAGAACGCCTTCCTGCGATAACGTTATAGCTATTCTCGAATTCGCTTAAGAACGCGGCCGATTGTGGCGGCATGCCATTGCTTGCCCCCCGGAGCTGGATAGCCTCTGGCATTTAACTGCGCGGCTAATTCCCTATAGGATGTCGCGCCCGCTGCTCGCGCCTCGCGAATTTGCCGCATTGCTCTCTGGGCCCGCGCGTCCGCTCTTTGTTTCCTTAGCCTGCCGCCAGTGGGATCACCGAATTTCTTTCCCGCTAGGCGCGCTCGCTGCTGTCCTTCCGCCGCTGCTATTTTGCGCTCGGTCATCAATGAGTGCGACCAAGTAATCGCTTCATCTTGATCGCGCTCGGTGCGCTCTCTCCGCGACAAACTGTGCACGTGAACGCCCCGTTCTCGTATCGCGCTCAGGGTCCCATGGCTTCGGGTAAGGCGATCTATCGAGGACACCAAGATTGTCGCTCGGTGCTGCTGCGCAAAGCTAATCGCTCGCCTACGTTCAGGCAGCACTCTATTCCATTCGCTACCAACTTCTCGATAGATGCGAAGGAGGCGGCCATGTGCTTCGCTCATGAAATGCTGCACACGTCTTTCCTGAGCCTCTAAGCTCAAGCCATGCATCTGTGGCAGTGTTGAAACGCGCATGTAAGCCACGTAAAGGGCACGAGGCGGCGGTGCGCTAACACGGCGATTGATTGGCATTTCGACAATGCAAACGTTTGCTTCTCAAATAATGTAGCATGTAGTATTATATATCATTAGAAACTATTAAGTCTATCTAGTAAGTTATTGGCGTATAATGTGAATATATATTGTATTACCTGTTACATTTAAGTCATACGCGGGGCCAAACAGCTTTTTGCGACCTCGCCCGCCTGTTGCAGTTGGTACGCTGGCGCGGTACACCACTGCGTGGATCGAGTGAAGAAATCCGCGTAAATAGGGCCTTTGTCGGAAGCGTGTTATACTCCCACCCTCTCCGCCAGCTACCCTCTAAGTAGCCGATACTCCAAAAAGTCCAGGGTTTCAAAGCGGTTAATCCGGCTGGCGCTCCACTTGTGTGCTACACTTGGAACGATCTGGCGAAATTTCCTGGTTTGCTGAAGGCCAATGGCCCGCCAGCGCCAATCAACGAAGGGCCATGCGAGCAAGATCAATAGAAACATCACGTTTGCAGCGCGGATGGTGCTGGGCTCTGCGTGTCGGGCATAGCGTCGGCCGACCAACGCTGCTAGGACGACCGGTAGCGTGAGCTGATCCACTGCGTGCCACGGATATCGCTACGCGCGTCGTTCCCGCAAGAGCTGTTAATAGACCGCAAAATCCTCGGAAGAGAAACAGCAAAACCTTACGTCACATACCGATGATGGGGTACGAACGAAGTCGCGGACCTCCGCGACGGCAATGGATGCTGCCAAAGCAATAGGATAACCGAAAGCTCCCGTACTGATCGATGGGAATGCGGTGGATTTAATGTTCTGCTCGGTCGCAAGCTAGGGACCGACGGTAGCACGAGGCAAGAAGCTGAGGCTCTTTCGATTTGCCGCCTCGCCATATCGGTCCAACCGCGTGAATGACGAAGGCAGCCTTCAATTTGTACCCAGGCGTGATCTTGGCATCACCAACCTCGCACCCGCCGAGCCGCTGGCAGGCTTCGAGCAGTTGCGGTCCTACAGCGTCATGAATTGCTCCGTCGACGCCCACCGCCCAGCAGCGTCGAGTTCGCAGCATTTACAATAGCCTCGACGTTCAACGAGACGATGTCGCCGTAAACCGCTCGCAAGGTGCCGACCATCTGAGATGCATTCATTCAGCGGAGGGTTTTCCTGGTTCCACGGTGATCTGTAACTGCTTGGTGGTGATGGAGCCGTTCACCCCGTAGCTGGCGTCCCACTCGATGCGGAAGTACTCGTCTGCCTTGGCGATCTCTAAGCCGAAGATGATCCCCGGTACCATGTCGAAGTCGGCGCAGTTGATTGTGCTCGCACCCTCTGGGGCCAGAATGACCACTGCGTGCTTGCCGAGAACGAAATAGCCCTGAGCATCTACCTTATCCGTCATGTGTTCCAGGCGTGGATGCGCAGCAGCCCCGCTCCGTCGGAAAAGCTAATCTCCAGCAGATTGGCATCATGGAAGCGCGGCACCCGTCCGAACCAGCCAAAAAGTGCCTCGCCGCCGGGTATGTTATCCAAGATGGACATAGTTGATTGGGCCTCCAGACCTAGTTAGACGAGGATGTCGTGCCCGCTTGCTCGATATCCGCCTTTGGTCATCAACGGACCTAACCAGTTCGCGGGGTAAGTCTAACATTGCGCCGATAGCGGACGTGAGCGGCGCGTCGTGGCAGTGCTAGGCGTATCGGTGGTTCTTGGCTGTACTACACTTTTGTGCTCTACCGCGAACTTCGCGCTAGCCAAAAAGCGCAGAAATTCGGGACTTTTGGAGAGGAAGTTCGAATGCTTCCTCCGCCACTCGCCAACGCTCTAATCAATGACTTAGCCGCCGGGCACGGTTGCGTGGCCAGCCGACCCAGAAGGCCGCGTCCCTGGCTGCGGCCTTTGCGACGGAGCGTCGCTCCCCTAAGTCCCCGACATAGTCGCGGTCCTACGCAAGCGCCAAGGCTAAGAAGAAGATCGGTGGCTCATGGGAGTGCGAGCGCTGCGCGTAGGGCCGCCACTGAAGTCGGTTTCCGCAGTGCGGTGATATCCAGGTTCCTCTGAACCTCGCCGAGTGTTTTGGCTGCCCGGCTATCGCGTTCGACCCTGAGAGGACGAGAATCTGGGCGGTTCGGATTGCTTCCGCAGAAACGTGACACAGCTTCGCGGCGAGATCGCCCTACGAAACGGCTATGCAAGAGATGCACACCCGCATCGAGCCGCCCGCGATGCCGACTCAGGATGACGATCTCGCGGCACGCAGCGATTGACGGAACCGCGCCGCGGGCGCGCCGTTAATTTTCGACGCTTCACACCGAACGAACCTTGCCATCCCGTGGCTGGCCTCGGCGCCGCTGCAGAGAGGTTTTGCATGCCGAAATCGGACAATAGCGGCACCAAGCCGCGCCGCCGTGGTTTCCTCCGCTCGAGCGCATCCGCGCCAAACCGAGCGGCCAGCGATGGCGATGTTGCTGTGATCGAGCGGTCGCGTCAGGACGAAGCAGCAGCCAGCACGGTCACGGTGACGCTGCGCGTAAACGGTACCGACCATCGCATCGAGGTGGATCCGCGGACGACCTTGCTCGATGCGCTGCGCGATCGTCTCGATCTGCCGGGCACCAAAAAGGGCTGCGATATGGGTGCCTGCGGCGCCTGCACCCTTCATGTCGGCGGTCGGCGCGTCGTTTCCTGTCTGATGCTTGCCGCGTCCGCCGATGGTCAAGCGATCACGACGATCGAGGGGCTCGCGTCGGGGGACGATCTCCATCCGCTCCAGGCGGCGTTCCTCGAACATGATGGCTTCCAATGCGGCTATTGCACGCCGGGTCAGATCATGTCGGCGGCAGCGTTGATCGAGGAAGGGCGTGCGACCTCGCCCGAGATGATCCGCGAATTCATGAGCGGCAATATCTGTCGCTGCGGCGCTTATTCCAACATCGTCGCTGCGATCAAAGCGGCCAGCGGAAAGGGGTAAGGGATGGTTCCGTTCCGCTATGAACGCGGCCGCGATGTCGCCGAGGTCGTCACCGTGGCTTCGCGCGATCGGTCGGCCGAATTCCTCGCCGGCGGCACCGATATGCTGCAATTGCTGAAGGACGATGTGCGGCGCCCAGGCCGCATCATCGACGTGACGCGGCTGCCCGATCTCGACCGCATCGAAAGCCATGGGCAGGGAATCCGTTTCGGCGCGCTGGTCAAAATGAGCGATGCCGCCGACCATCCCGAAATCCGCGCGAATTATCCCGTCATCGCCGAGGCGTTGCTGGCCAGCGCATCACCCCAGATCCGCAACATGGCGACGATCGGCGGCAATCTGCTGCAGCGGACGCGCTGTGTCTATTTCCGTGACCACGGCACTGCCTGCAACAAGCGCGAGCCGGGCAGCGGCTGCGCCGCGCTTTATGGCGAGAACCGGCTCCACGCGGTTTTGGGCGTCAGCGATTATTGCGTCGCGACGCATGCGTCGGACCTCGCAGTGGCGCTGGTCGCGCTCGATGCGGTCGTCGTGACGGCTCGGGCCGGTGGCGGCCGGCGCATTCCGCTGGAGGAATTTCATCTTCTGCCCGGCGAGACGCCGGAGCGCGAGACGGTGCTCGAGCCGGGCGAACTGATCGTTGCGGTCGACGTGCCGCCGCTGACTTTCGCTTCGCGCTCGCATTACCTCAAAGTCCGCGACCGTGCGTCTTTCGAATTCGCGCTTGCTGCGGCGGCGGTCGCCGCCGATGTCGAGGGGGGTGTCGTGCGCGATGCGCGCATCGCGCTGGGGGGCGTCGGCACCAGACCGTGGCGTGCGCGCTCGGCGGAAGAAGCGTTGATCGGCCAGCGAGCTAATAAAGCAGCGTTCGAGCGCGTTGCGACCGAAGCGCTCGCCGGCGCGAAGCCGGCCGGGCAGAACGGTTTCAAAATCCCTCTGGCGCAGCGCACCCTGGTGCGCGCGCTGTCTCATCTGAAGGCTTGATCCATGGCTGCGATCATCGGCGCCGCGCTCAATCGCGTTGACGGCATCGCCAAGGTTACCGGCAAAGCGCGCTACGCCGCCGAAGCGGCGAAATTTCCCGACATGGCGGAAGGCGTGCTCGTGCAAAGCACGATCGGCGCCGGACGGATCGTCGATATCGATACCAGCGCGGCCGAGCGCGCGCCGGGCGTCGTCGTGGTGATGACGCACAAGAATGCGCTGCCGCTCGCCAGCAAAAAGACCAATCCGCTGCAGCCGGGCGAAGGCTATCCGCTGCTGCAGGACGATCGCATCATCTTCAACGGCCAGCATATCGCCATGGTCGTCGCCGAAACCTTCGAGCAGGCCACGCATGCCGCGACCCTGGTGAAGGTGCGCTACGCCGAAGAGAAGCCGGCGGTGCAGCTCGAAGACGCGCTCGGCAGGTTGCGGGTCCCGAAGAATTTCCGCGGCGGTGAACGACCGCCCGATTCCAAGCGCGGCGATCCCGAGCGCGCTTTCGACGCGGCGCCGGTGAAGATCGACGAAATCTATACGACGCCGGTCGAGCATCACAATCCGATGGAGCCACATGCCGCGATCGCTTCCTGGGACGGCGATCGGCTGACGATCTATCATTCGACGCAGAGCGTCATGGGGTCGCGCGAGCGGGTGGCGACCTTGCTCGGCGTGCCGGTCAAGGACGTGCACGTCATCTCCGACTATGTCGGCGGCGGCTTCGGCAGCAAGGGCTCGACGTGGCCGCATGTCACGCTGACGGCGATGGCGGCGAGGCTGGCGCGCCGGCCGGTGCGTCTGGTGCTGACCCGGCGTCAGATGTTTACGGCGCATGGCTATCGCTCGAAAACCATCCAGCGCGTGCGTCTGGCGGCGGATCGCGACGGCAAGCTGCTGGCCACGATGCATGACGGCCAAGCCCAGACCAGTTTCATCGGCGAATTCGTCGAACCGGTCGGACTCGCGACTGAGGTCATGTATTCCTGTGCTAATGTCGGCGTGACGCACCGCGTCGCGGCGCTCAATGTGGCGATGCCGACCTTCATGCGCGCGCCGGGCGAAGCGAGCGGCATGTTCGCGCTCGAATCGGCAATGGATGAGCTGGCCTATCGCGTCGGCATCGATCCGCTCGAATTGCGTCTACGCAATTACGCCGAGAAGGACGAGTCGAAGAATCTGCCGTTCACCAGTAAAGAGCTGCGTGCCTGCTACGCGCAGGGCGCCACAGCCTTCGGCTGGAGCCGGCGCAATCCGGCGCCCGGCTCGATGCGGGATCGCAAGGGCCTGCTGATCGGCTGGGGCATGGCGAGCGCGACTTATCCGGGGCTGCGCTCGGAAGCTGGCGCCACGGTGCGGGTCGAGCGCGACGGCACGGTCGTCGTGCAGAGCGCGACCCAGGATATCGGCACCGGCACTTATACGACGATGGCCCAGGTCGCCGCCGAAACGCTCGGGGTGCCGGTCGAACACGTCCGCGCCGAACTCGGCGATTCGGATATGCCGAAAGCGCCGGTCTCGGGCGGCTCGCAAAGTTCGGCGAGCGTGCTGCCGGCCGTACAGGCGGCGGCGCAGAAGTTGCGCCAGAAAATCTTGTCACTCGCCCACGGGCGGAATGCACCCGGCCCGCTGCAAGGTGTCCGCGTCGTTGATCTCGATCTTGTTGACGGCGTGGTGTCGCTCAAAACCGATCGTGACAAACGCGCTTCGCTGGTCGAGCTCATGAAAAGCCTCGATCGCGATGCGATCGAGGCAACCGAAACGTCAAAGCCGGGCAAGGAGGAGGAGACGCACAGCGCCCATTCCTTCGGAGCGCATTTCATCGAGGTATCGGTCGATCCCGACCTTGGCGAGGTGCGCATCCGCCGTTGCGTTGGCGCTTTTGCCGGCGGCCGCATCATCAACGCGAAGACGGCGCATAGCCAATATATCGGCGGTATCGTTTATGGCCTTGGCATGGCGCTGACCGAAGAGACCGAGGTCGATCCGAATACCGGCCGTATCGCGAACGCCAATATCGCCGAATATCTCGTGCCGGTGCATGCCGACGTCCCCGACATCACGGTGCTGCAGATTCCAGAGAAAGACACGGTCTTCAATTCCCTCGGCATCAAGGGCATCGGCGAACTGCCGATGGTCGGTGCCGCCGCGGCCGTCGCGAATGCGGTTTATCACGCGACGGGTCAGCGCATCCGCGATCTTCCGATCCGGCCGGACAAGCTCATCAGGGTTTGAGCACCAGAAGTCCGTCGGCGGAGCGCCAAACCCACGGACGATCGCTTCCCGTGGGCAATTGAGCGGCATCGAGCGTGTCGATCCATGGCTGCTGAAATTCGCGGCCGAGCTGCAAGCAGAGGCGAACCGTTTTGACGCTGGCGCAATGCTTCAACAGCTCGAGCATGATATCGCCGCGCAGGTTCTCGCTGTTTCGCACCAACTCGCGCGCTTCGCGCAACAACTGGCGCAGGCCGACCTCGCTCAGCATCTCCAGCAGCGCACGTTCCGGCGTCGAGAGCAGAGGAGCGTCTTTGCGGTTTTCGAAGGGGTTGACGTGCAGGAGCGCATCGGGACTCTCTTGGAAGAGCCGATTGCGATGATATTCGGCGGGAAAGCGCGTCGTGAACCACGCCGGGAGATGGCCCGCCTGCCAGCCGGATAGGTGAAGGGGTGATTGCGCCGCGATCTTGTCGGGCGCGCGATGCCATTCGAGCGCCGATTTACCGCTGATATGCAGTCCTTCGAGGCTGCTTTGCAGGAGAACAATGCTCGGTCGCAGCGCGGGCGGATCGTTGGGCCGGCAATAAACCCCGCGGGCGAGTCGCTCGAGCCAGCCGGCGCGGACGTAATAGACCGTCAGATCGGCCGATATGCCGAGAGCGGCCAGGTCGTTGGAACCGAGCGGCGTCCCGGGTGCGACATGCGCATAGAGGTTTTTTAGTTTACGCCCTTTAATCGTAGCCAAGATCCCAAAATCCAGTAGGATCGACAAGACCGCGGCAGCGACGAAAGGTGTCGCGTCCGGTGGTTGTCGGCAGCTAAGCTTGGCAAAGTCTACGTTACCGGGCTTTGGCCAAAACTATGGGAATTCCCAACTTGACGGGACCTTTGCCGTGTCCTGTGCTTCGGCAGAATATTGGTACGGCCGTTGTCCCGAGTGTTCTACCGGACCCCGATACCCACTTCGGGCGACGGCATCCGGATAAGATCTTTTTCGGAAAACGCCAGGGAGTGATCTCGATTTTTGCCCCCTGCACACTTGTTTCAGGAGCAGGCGATGTCGGAGCTTTCCGCCAAAGACCGTCATAAAGCGTCGGCGAAGGGGCGGGTGGCACTTGCCGTTTTCTTGCTGGGTCTTTCCGGCTGTGCCGCGCCGCCGCCCGATGAGCAAGTGAGCATTGCGAGTGCGGTCGGCACGCCTTTCCTGATTGCTCTCAAAGTTCCCGTCTGTATCGCGACGGTGGCGGTTGCCGGGCCGGCGGCGGCGCTACAGCAGCTTGCTGCGCCAAACCAAGATGGGCTGCAGCCGGATATCAGGCCGGCGCTCGATGCCGGTATTTATGAGAATTGCGGCCCGCCATACGTGGTGACGCCGCATTGATGGGGGTGCGTGACCGGCCCGCCGGGGCGAAACGGCCGAGCGACGGGTTCACCCTGATCGAATTGCTGGTTGTTCTGGCGATTCTCGGCCTATTGGCGGCGATCGCCGTTCCGCAGGTGCTGAAATATCTCGGTCGCGCGAAAGAAGATGTCGTCAAAGTTCAGGTCGAAGCGCTCTCCACCAGTCTCGATCTATTCAGGCTCGATATCGGGCGCTACCCGACCGATCAGGAAGGGCTGAACGCCCTCGTGCAAAAGCCGGGCGGCCTCGATCAATGGAATGGACCCTATGTCACCAAACCCACGAGCCTGATCGATCCCTGGGGCCGGCCTTATGTTTATCGGCAGGCCGATCCGACGGGTAATTATCTGCTCTATTCGCTCGGGCCCGACGGCAACCGCGGGCCGCCTCCTTCTGCTGGATATACTGGATGACCCCCAAGCACATGCTTTCGCTCCCGATATCGCGCCGTTCGAGCTTGTGGCGGCGCAGCGCCGTGATCGCGCTCGCGCTGCTCAGCGCGTCATGCACCGTAAAGCAGGACGCGGGGCCGACACAGCAAAACGAGGCAGCGAGCTCGTCGGTCGGCCCGGCGCCGGCGGGCCCGGCGCCGCTCGGTGCCGCCGGCCCACGCGCGCCCGAAGTTGCCAATCAAACGCCGGTGCCCCCGCCTGCGGAAACGCGGCTCGTTCCGGGGACCGGCGTTTTCGTCAAACCGTCATCGTCTTCGCCGGCATCGAGCGGCGATCAAAATCAGGGCGGTGATATCACGCTCAATTTCGTCAACGCCGATGTGCGTGAGGTCCTGCCCCGCGTTCTCGGCGACATTCTCCATCTCAACTACACGATCGATCCCAAGGTTCAGGCTAACATCACCATTCAGACGAGCCGGCCGCTGCGGCAGCCGGATGTCTTGCCCGTGCTGCAGGAAACGCTGCGTGCCAGCGGCCTGGCGCTGCTTGAGGCGAACGGCGTCTACCGCGTGATGAATATCGACGAGGCGGTGCATACCGGTACCGCGCCGGTTACCGTCGGCGGCCGGGCAGGACCGGCACCGTCTTACAACGTGCAAATTCTGCCGCTGAAATATGTCTCGGCCGCGGATTTGCAGCGCACCTTGCAGCCTTTCGTCCCGAAAGACGCGGTGTTGCAGATCGATCCGACGCGCAACGTCGTTATCCTGTCCGGCTCGAACGTCGATCTGTCGACGATCACCGACATGATCAAGGCCTTCGATGTCGATTGGATTGCCGGCATGTCCTTCGGCATTGTCGGGCTGCAAACCGCCGACCCGAAAGAGGTGGCCGACCAGCTCGCCACCATTTTCGGTCCGAAAGGCAGCGTGCCTTTGCCGGGGATGCTGAGCTTCGCGCCGCTCGAGCGCATGAACGCGGTCCTCGTCGTGTCGCCGCAACGCGCTTATGTCGAGCAGGCGCGCACATGGATCGAGCGACTCGATCGCGGCGAGGCGGACAACCGGCCGAAGATTTTCGAATATCACGTCCAGAACAGCCGCGCGCGCGATGTGGCGCAGGTGCTCACGCAGTTGTTCTCCAACGGCCAGGTGCGCACGGTTCAGCCGCAAACCGCGCCGGGGACGAAAGCCGCGACGATTGGCGGCTCTGGTTCTGGCGGCTCCAGCGGCTTCAATAGCCTCGGCACGCCCGGCGGCTCGAGCGCCCCCCCGGGCCTTGGCACCGGTCTTTCCTCGTCGCAGTCCAACGGCATGCTCGGCGCGACGCCGGGGGCGTCGTCCGGCGCGATGCCGAACGGCCTCTCGCTCGCCGGTCCCGAGACGACTGCGCAGCAACCGGACGATCGCAGCGGTGCGACGTCGGATATCGATCAGGGTGGGGCGGGGTCGGCGCCGGGTCAGCTCCAATTACCGCCGATCCGCGTCGTCGCCGACGAAAAGAACAATACGCTCGTGATCTACGCGCGCCCGCGCGACTATCAGATGGTCGAGCAGGCGCTGAAGCGCATCGATGTCGTTCCGCTGGAAGTGCTGATCGAAGCGACGATTGCCGAAGTGACGCTGGGCAACGATCTGCAATACGGGCTGCAGTATTTCTTCCATCAGCACGAGAACCAGTTCATCTTCGGCGGGTCGCAGACGCCGATCACCGCGGCGGCCTCGACAATTGCGGGGACGTTCCCAGGCTTCAACTACATTCTCGGCAGCGCCAACGCGAATATCGTCCTGAACCTGTTGTCGTCGATCACCAACGTTCACGTGATCTCGTCTCCGCAGCTCCTGGTTCTCGATCATCAATCGGCGTCGCTGCTTGTCGGTGCGGCGATACCGATTCCGACCGCGCAGATCCAAAGCACGATCACGACGGGCGCGCCGATCGTCAACACGGTGCAATATGTCGATACCGGCGTGATCCTGAAAGTAACGCCGCTGGTCAACGCCAACGGCCAGGTCACCCTCGATGTCGGCCAGGAAGTGAGCGAAGTCGCCACGACGACCGCGCAAACCTCATCGACTAGTACTTTCGGACCGACCATCACCGAGCGCCGGCTGCAGAGCAGCGTCACGGTTCAGGACGGCGAAACGGTCGCGCTCGGCGGCCTCATCCAGGACACCAACAGCAACACCAAGAACGGGATTCCGCTGCTGTCGGACATTCCGGTGATCGGCGCGGCGTTCGGCACCACCGATAAAAACGTGCAACGCACGGAACTGCTGATCCTGCTGTCGCCTAAGATCATTCACAACGCTGCGGATGCACGCGCCGCGACGGAAGAGCTGCGCAGCCGGCTGCATACTCTGCAGATCCGCGCTCCCTAACCCGCGGCGCGTTCGTGGCTCCGCTCGAGGTTGGTCGCGAGGATGGCTGCGGAGCGGCAAACGGCGGCCGCGATCGCGGTTTCGCGCTGATCCTGGTGATCTGGACGCTTGCCCTATTGGCGTTGCTCGGCGCCGAGGTTGCGGCTGATTCGCGCAGCGCGGCGGTGGTCTCGCGTAACCGCTTCGATCTCGCGCAGCTGCAAGCGAGCGCCGATGCCGGAGTCTCTCTTGCCGTCATGGGATTGCTCGATCCCGTCGTGACCACGCGCTGGGAGGCGGATGGCAGCGTCTATGAGCGCCAATATGCGGGACAAAATCTCGCCATCACCATCGCCGACGAAGGTGGCAAAATCGATGTGAATGCCGCACCGATCGAACTGATCGCCGGATTGCTGAACGAATTCGGCGCCGATCGCGATCAGCAAGCGCTGATCACTGAAGCGATCCGCGATCGGCGCGCGCAATTCGCGGCGGCGACGGCACCGATCTCGTCGAATACCGGCCGGCTCTTCGGCCAATCGCATATCATCGATCTCGCGCAGCTCGCCTTTGCCGATGTGTCGGAGTTGCGGCTGCTTCCCGGTATGACGCGTTCGCTCTATCAGAATCTCGAGCCCGAGATCACGGTCTACTCGCAGAATCCGACGCTTAATCCGATGACGGCCTCGCGTCCGACTTTGTTGGCGATCCCCGGCACCGGAGCGGGCGATGCCGACGCCGTGATCGCGTCGCGCAGCGGCGGCGCGACGCAGCTCGACGCGGCGACGTTGTCGAAGTTCGCGATCTATGCGCGCGTCGACACGCTGCACGTCGTGGGCATCACGGTGCGGGCCAAGGCCGCGAATGGGGCATCCTTTACCCGGCTCGCAGTTGTCGTGGTATCGCCCGACCGGCCGTTGGATCAAACCCGCATCTTGCGCTGGGAACAGCCGTCCGATTTGTCGGCCAGCGACGAGATATCCCAGCGTTAGCCGCTATTCCGCCGGCAAGCGCGGCCGCGCCGCCACCGCGGGCGGCGGCGCTTTCGACGCGAGCTTCAATTCGTGCTCGTTGATGCCGTCGCGAACGACGACGCGATCGGGATAGATCGAGGTGATGGTCCAGCCTTCAAGGACCTGGCCTTCCTGGATATGGGCGACGGTTTGTGGCTTGCCGTGCAGCACCATCGCCTCGCGCGATTGCGGGGTGATAATGATCCCGGTCAGTACGAAAGACGACCAGGCTCCGGCCGTGTCGCCGGTACGCTGCAGCGGCTTGCGATCGGGGGAGAAGAGCGGGCGTTCGGTGACGACCGCGAAGCGCTGCGCGGGTGGCAGCGTGAACGATGCCGGCGTGCTCGCCGCCGGCGTCTTGGCGGGGGTCGGCGCCGGTGGTTCCTGCATGACCGGCGCAGCGGTGAGTTCACTCGCCGCGATCGCGCCCAGGCCAAGGCAGAGCGCGCCAAGAACGATACCGACCATATGCTGGGGAGAAAGCCTTATCGCCATGGATCAGCCGCCCCCATGCGCATAACCATAGACATCGAACTGGATGTCGATCATGTCGCCATTGCCCGGATTGTCGCGATCGCGAAGGGCCATCGGCCGTACCTGCAGGGTGACGTTGTCGATGAAAAGCGACGGCGACTGTGCCTCGAGATCGTGAAAGATCGATAGCAAGCCGGCGGTACCGGCGGATATTTGATTGCGGATGGCGATCCGTTTCAGCTTCCCCGCTGCCTCGGCGGGCAGGACCTGGCTGCTTCTCAACTCGGCCCTTGCCGCATTCGCCAGTGTCTTGACCCGGTTCTGAATCTGCGCCGCGATAAGCGTGTCGCTGGTTCCTTCGAGGAAACCGTCCGCCGCGGCTTGCTGTTGCTGTAACGCCGTGAGCTCGCGTTGGCGTAAAGGCAATTCTTGCGCCGCTCGCCGATAACGCAGCAGCGCGTCTTGGCGTTGCGCGAGGGTCGCGCGATCGGCGGCATAGGTATCGACAAGGGGTTGAGCGACGGCGTAATAAATTACCGCAGCGATGACGACGAGAATCGCAATGGCAAGCGTGCGCTGGAAAGGGGGCGATAAATGTTGATTCATGGCGCGCCTCGTTCGGCGACACGTGCACCGATATCGAAGCGATACGCAAAATAGATCTCGCTCGGCTTGAAGGGCACTAGACGCTCGGATTCGAAGCCGATGACTTGCGCAAGCTTGCGCTCCGCGGCGAGCGGAAGTAATGCGGTCGGGCGTAAAGCACGGCGTGCATCGAGCTGGCCCCGATTGCCGCCGACTTTCTTACGTTGCGAGAAAAGGGGACGGGTCAACGTCATGGGGCTGCAGTCTCGATCAGCCGCGGAGCGACAATCAGATCAGGCACGCGCATGCCGTTCGCGAGGGTCAGGCGCATGCGAATAAGCTGCGGCAGGGCATCCCGTTCCGACCACTGATCCAGCCAGGCCGGCGGCTGGTTCGGCCCCGGCACCCCGAAATAGGCAAAGGTAAGACTACGCACTTGATCGATCAAAATCGACGGTTGAAGCATATCGGGTTGCGACGCGATCGGACCGCGTGGTACGCCCTGCCACGACACGATGAGCCGCCCCCCGCCTTTCCCCGGCTCGAGCGCGAGATGGAGCAACTGAAAGCCACCGATCGCGAGATAGGCCGGCGGCAAGGCGACAAAGCTCAACGCATGCGGCTGGCCGTCGAAATTCAGCGCTTGCGACGCGTCATTTCCCGTAGGCAGCGGCTCGGCGGCGGCGACGGCGCGCTGCATGAAATCATAGGCGGTGGCAATTTGTGCCGGCCGATCGATATTCGCGCTCACCGTGCTGGCGGCGCGGATTCCGATGCCGAAGGCTTGGTACAGGCCGACGGTCAGCAAGGCGATCAGGGTAATCGCGACCAGCAGCTCGACCAGGGTGAAGCCTTCAATGTTTCGGCGGCGATCGGCGCGCATCGTCATGGCGATGTTGCCGCGGTTTGCGTCGGCCCCAGGCGAAGGGTGCGGATCGCGACCTTTTCAGGCTTCGCGCCTTCCGGCCAATCCACGGTGACGGTGATTTCGTAAGCCGCGACCGGCAGCGCAGCCTCGTTGGCGAGCTCTCCGCTCGAATACGGATGTATTGTGGTGGTCACGTGGTAGCGGCCATCCTGATGCTCGACGCTCGTCGCTGCATCGAGGGGCGTCTGCGCGCCGATGGTCTCGAGCGTCGATTGCGCGATCAGCGTCGCCTCGGTAAGGCCGCCGCTACGCGTGGTGGTCGCCAGTCCGGCCGAGAAGCCGCGCAGCAGCGGCAGCAATAGCAGCGCCGCGATCGTGGTCGCGACCAAGACCTCGATCAACGTAAAGCCGCTCTCGTCACCGTGCCGCGGCATCGGCTCCCTCGGCGATCGAGACGCGGCCCGTCAGCCAATCGACCAGCACCTGGCTGCGTGTCTTGCCGCTCGCGAGCAACACGCCGCCGCCGGTCGAACTGCCGTCGGCGAAGAATTGGATACGGCCCTGGCTGGCACTCTCCTGATCCGCGGTGGTGGTGACGAGCGCGAGTTGGATGCCGCGCGGCAATTGGGCCGGCGCGGCTTGTCCGGCGCGGAAGGCGCCGTTCGCCGTGTTGATGATGAAGGCCTCGGTCTGGCCCCTGGTCATGGCGAGGCTGCGCGTGTTGCGCAGAGCGGCAGCGACTTCGTGGGCCGCGGTTCGCAGCGTGGCCTTTTCTTCTGCGCCGGTGAGACGCGGCAAGGCGAGCCCGACGATCAGCGCGGCGATGGTCAAGACGACCAGCATCTCGATTAGGGTGAAGCCGCGCTGGGCGATGGGGCGGGGCATTATCGCAACCTCACAGCGCCAGATCGTAAACGCTGAGGATCGCGGGTCACGATCGAGCCCATGACGATCGCGACGACAATGCCAAGTGCGATGGTAACGTCCGGCGCCAGCAACGCCGGCAGCCGTTCGATGCTGCGGCGAGGCCGACTTTCACCGGCAGCGCTTCCGGCCGCTGGTTACAGCTTGTTTGAAGGCGATTAACCCGATCGCTAGCGGCATGATCGAGCTTGCCGCTCGTGACCAATCGCGATGCGACCGCGCCTTCGAAGGCAGGACGTTCGAGAGCTTCCATCACGCCGGCGTCCTTGTCGCCCGTTGAGGGAGCCAGCACACGCAATGTGTGATGACCAACCGCGGCAAAAATAAGGCGGTCGCCCCAAGTGTTGCTCCAGAAATAAGGCTACGTCAATTTGGTTTTTTATTTGGATATGTAGTAAAGCGGTGCGCTATTACTCGTCGAGACACTATTTCGTCGCTTTTGCCCTTGTTCGATCATAAAGTTGTGGCGAATGGTGACACAAATTTCACCTATCAAAAAACGGCGCATCGTCACGTCATCGGCGAAAGCTACTTCATAGTTCTCGCGGCGATGCCGTCAAAACATCTCAGGGAGTACACGCATATGCTTGGAAGACGCTGGAGAACTCCGTTCCTCGCGGTCGGTTTGGCAATCGCCTCGGTTGCACTTGCCGGAATGGCGCGCGCGGACAATGACGGTATCGCTTTCCAAAGTAAGACAACGCTGACGGTGCAGCCCATCAAGTGCACTTTCAACGGGGGTGCGACGAGCACAACCAACCTGTCCTTCGACATCAGTTGGGTGGACGCTGCCGATCGTGCCTACTTCCTCGCGGATCGCTCGCACGGCGCCGTATCGACGGATACGGAAGGCGGCATGCTGTCCGGGGCCACAACCGGCGACGTGCTCTATATCGACATCAATAACCCGGCGACCGCGACACCGCTGACGCCTCCCGCCGGCGATCCCTTCGCCGGCGTGCGCTGCGACGCGAACGCGGCTTTCGGCGGCACGACTTCGGCCGGTCGCAACGAGATCACCGGTCCGAACGGCGTGTTCACGGTCAATCACACCGAGGCATGGGCCGGCGATGCACCGTCCTACTTCACCCCCGGCCAGACCAATAGCGCGTCCGATTACGCGACCGACAAATGCGACAGCTCAGTGCGCGTGTTCGATCTGATCTCGCGGCAACAAACCGACCACATCAACGTCGGCGGTTGCTTCCGGACGGATGAAGGCGCTTTCGACCCGGTTGACCAGGTGGCGATCTTCGCCAACCCATCCGAACAAAGCTCGGTGGCGGCGATCAACACCCATGCGACTGCGGTTGCGCATTCGCCTTTCGTGACACTGATCTCAACAGCTCCGGTGGCGGCCAACCAGCACCACAAGATCCTGGCGCAGATCAATTTCGACGGCACCAAAGGGACCGTGCTCGCCGATCAAGGGATCGAGCAGCCGGTCTATTCGCCGAAGACCGGTCTGATCTACGTCGCCATCCCCGGCACGTCGACCAATCCGGGCGGCTATGTCACCGTGATCGACCCGCGCCATGGCAGCAATAATGACGGAGACGACGACAGCCAGGGCAATGACGATCAGGGGCATGGCAACGGCATCCACGTCGTTACCAACTTCAAGATCACGAACAACTGTGCACCGAACGGTGCGGCGCTCGGCCCCAAGGACGAGTTGTTCCTTGGCTGCAGCTCGGGAACGGAGCAGGTTATCGACATTCGCGACGGTCACCTGATCGCACTCCTCACCGGGACGACCGGTGGTTGCGATGAAGTCGCGTACAATGCCGGCGATAATTCTTTCTACGGCGCCTGCACCGACAGCAACAGCCCGCCCTTCGATAATCTCGACATCAGTGACGCGCAGCCGCCGAAATTCGACGCGGCCATCAATGTCGGAGCGACCGGTGCGCATTCCATCGCGGCTGATCCCGTGACCGTGACCGAATGGATGCCGATGTTTGGCGGCAAGTGTGGCGCCGGTGTTGCCTGCGTGGCCGTTTTCGGCTCCAGCGGCGGCGACGATCCGGGCGCGCTTGCCCAGAACGACTAGCTAAATCGATGGTTTGCTGCGGAATGGGCGCCGGTGACGGCGCCCATTCTTTATGCCGATCCTCTTTTATATCGAGAGGTCGCGGGGGTGTCAGCCGAACCTGACTTGTACGACCAATCCCGGCTCGTTCGAGAGCAATTCGACCGATATGTTGTGCAGCGACGCGATGGCCTTTACGAGGCTGAGGCCAAGACCGCTGCCCGGGGTCGTGCGGCTGGGCTCCAGGCGAAAGAAGCGCTGGAACACTTTGCTGCGCATGTCTTCGGGAATGCCCGGTCCGTTGTCGCGCACCGAAACCACCACCGTTTCATCCATCAGCCGCTGGCCGCCAATCTCGATCAGCGCCTGTTGCGGCGAATGACGAACCGCATTCTCCAGCACATTGGCGAAAAGCTGAAGCAGGAGTTCCCGGTCGCCGCGGATGGTGAGACCGTCGTCGATCTTCTCGACGATCGACTGCGCTTTCTCTTCAGCCATCGGCGCATAGAGCTCGACGGCCGTGCGCAGCAGGTCGGTCAGATCGATATCGGTGAAGTGCGCGCGCCGTTCCGACGTCTCGAGCTGGGCAATGCGGAGCAGCGCCGAGAATGTGTCGAGGATCGAATCGAGGTCCTTCAATGTCGCGTGAAATGCGATCCGCAGCGAATCCGCGTCGTCGGCTTTCCGGAGCGCCATCTCGATGCGCTGGCGAAGCCGTGTCAGCGGCGTTCGCAGATCGTGGGCGATATCGGTCGAGATCTGACGCAGCCCGTCCATCAGCCCTTGGATGCGATCCAACATGACGTTGAGGCTGACCGCAAGATGATCGAATTCGTCGTTGCTGCCGCGCAGAGGGATCCGTCGGTCGAGATCGCCGTTGACGATTTCGCGGCTGACATTGCTCAGTCCCTCGATGCGAGACAGCATCGCCAGGCTGATGAAGGCGCCGCTGAACAGCGAAATGAAAATCATCGCAACGAACCCCCACACGAAAACCCGTGCGACGGCGCTCTGCATCTTATGAAGCTCGATCGTGCTCAGCCCGACGAACAAAAAGACGCCGCCATTCAGATGGACGCCCTTGCCGCGTAGCGAGATGGTTCGGTCCTGAATTCGGACCTGCATGCGGTCGGTGATCCCATCGCTCGGCGTCATCGCAGGAAGATTGCCGGCGAGGACATCGCCGCCGGGATCTTGCAAGAGGTAGAAAAAGCCGGGAGAGTTGAGCGTGAGCTCGCTCACAATCTCCTGAAGCGAGGCGAGATTTCGGCTGGCCGCGTCGCTTTGGATCTCGGCAATTTCGTTGCCGACCGTGTCGTCGAATTGACGATCCATGTAGCGCGCCGTCGACCAATAAATGACGGCAAACAGGACGACGAACGAGGCGCAGAAGATGCCCGCGTATAAAAGCGTCAGGCGAAACGCCGATGTGCGAAGGACCTTAGTCAGCATCACGTAAGCAATAGCCCGCCCCCCGGACCGTATGGATCAGTTCTTTCTCGCCGCCGACGGCCAGTTTACCGCGCAGCCGGCTGATATGGCTTTCGACGACATTCGTGTGAGGGTCGAAACGGAGCTCCCACACGTTCTCAAGCAACATCGTGCGCGTTACGACCTGCCCCATGTGACGCGCAAGGTATTCGAGGAGCCGGAACTCGCGCGGTTGGAGATCGACGATGTGACCGCCGCGGGACACCGTCCGCGCCATAAGATCGATTTCGAGGTCGCCGGTCTTCAAGACCGTTTCGACCAGCGTTCGCCGCGGCCGGCGGCCCAGAGCATTCACCCGTGCAACGAGCTCGGCAAAGGCGAAAGGCTTGGCGAGATAATCGTCACCGCCGGCATTGAGCCCGGCAACCCGATCGTCGATGCCGTCGAGTGCGGTCAGAAACAGGATCGGCGTCCCGACTCCGGCCCCGCGCAGCAGGCGGACGACGCCCAAACCGTCGATCTCGGGCACCATGCGATCGACGATGAGGAGATCCCAATCCGATCCTGAGGCTTCGATCATGCCCTGCTGCCCATCGGTCGCCCAGGACAGAACGTGGCCCTCCTCGCGTAGGCCTTGCGAGACATACTCGCCCGTCTCGGGATCATCTTCGACCAGCAAAATCTTCATTCAACAAGCCTTTGCGCGACCACCCTATTCGTGCGATCCGCCGCTCATTGGTCGTTCAGGCGCGATGATAGCAGCTTCTTGGCCGCGGCCTAAATAAACAATGGCCGGGGCCTCCGTCACTCGCTCGTTGTGATGAAAGGCATGGCAATCGATGCCGTCCCGTGTATCCCATATCCGGGTATCCGAAAATCGCCCTACGACGATTTGATTCGCACGAGAGAACCGGTAGCGAATATTTGCACGATTGGCGTTATGCACCGCTGATTATTCAAATAGGGAGAATTGGCCACAATAGTTTCATTGGAGCGCAATCAACCGCTGCTACGTCAACGTCTCCTGCATTTTTTTGGAGGGACGTTTGATGCGCCTAAAAGACAAATTTGTGGTCGGCCTCGTCAGCCTATCTGCCATTCTCGCGATGTCTCCGGCTTTTGCTAAGGACGAAGGGTCGGGTCAAATTCGCCACGTCATGCTCATCAGCATCGACGGGATGCATGCTGTCGATTTCATCAATTGCGCGAACGGCGTGAACGGCGGCACATCCTATTGCCCCAACCTCGCCGCGCTCCAATCGCGTGGCATCAATTATCTCAATGCCTCGACCTCGAAGCCGTCGGATTCGTTCCCCGGCCTGATGGCGCTGGTCAGCGGCGGTTCGCCGCGCACCGTCGGCGCTTTCTATGATGTGGCCTATGACCGCTCGCTCGATCCGCCGGCGGCAACGACCGGCAACGGCGTCGCCGGCACTCCCGGGGCTTGCACCCCCAACACGCAGCCTACCGGCACGACCACAGAGTTCGACGAAGGCATCGACATCGATCAGACGAAGCTCAATGGCGGCGCCGCGAGCGGCGATGGCGGCATTGCGTCGATCGACCCGGCAAAGCTCGAGCGCGATCCGGCGCATGGCTGTGCGCCGGTCGCGCCGTGGAATTTCGTTCGCACCAACACGATCTTCGGCGTTGCCCACGGTGCCGGGCTTTATACCGCTTGGTCGGATAAGCATCCGTCCTATTCGTCGGTCTCAGGTCCCGGCAACGGCACGAATATCGACGACTATTATTCGCCCGAAATCAACTCGATCCCGGTGTCGCTGCCCGGCGTGAGCGTGCCGGCGGCACAAGGTGCGCCGACAAGCTGCAGTCCGATGCTGCCGGATCAGACCGCGGTCGCGTCGTCGAATGCCTGGACAGACAGCTTCCAAAACATCAAGTGCTACGACACGCTGAAAGTCCAGGCGGTGCTCAACGAGATCGCGAGCAAAAACCACAACGGTACGCGTCATGCGCCGCAACCGGCCATCTTCGGCATGAATTTCCAGGCCGTCAGCGTCGGTCAGAAGCTGATCGAGAAATCGATCTCCGCGCGCGGCGGGTATCTCAACGCCCAAGGAACACCGACACCGTCGCTGCAGGGTGAGATCGAATTCGTCGACACGTCGATCGGCGAAATGGTCGCGGCTCTGAAGGCCAATGGCATCTACAACGATACGCTGATCGTCATCACCGCGAAACACGGCCAAAGCCCGATCGATTCGCAGCGCTACAACGGCATCGGCACCGGTTCGGTGACGACCTCGCCGGCGACGATCCTCCAAAACTGCCTGCCGTTATCGGAATCGCCCGCGAATCCGAACGGCATCGGCGCGACCGAGGACGACGTGTCCTTGATCTGGTTGTCGTCGAGCTGCACCACCCAGAACGCGGTCGCAACGCTCGAGAGCACCTCGCCCGCGACGAACAACATCGCCGGCATCGGGCAAATCTTCTCGGGTCCGGCACTGACGCAGCTCTTCAACGCACCCGGTCTCGCGCCCGACGGCGATCCGCGCACGCCCGACATCCTTGTGACGCCGAATGTCGGTGTCACCTATTCGGGCAGCAGCAAGAAACTGGCCGAGCATGGCGGTTTCGCCCATGACGACACCAACGTCATGATGCTGCTTGCGAACCCGCAGTTCGATGCAAAGACGGTCTATACCGCCGTCGAGACGGCTCAGGTCGCGCCGACGATTCTGGCGGCTCTGAACCTCGATCCGAACAAACTCGAGGCGGTTCAGATCGAAGGCACTACGGTCCTGCCGGAAGCCAATTTCGGCGGCGACAACGGGCAATAACGAACGATTGCGCAATCGGCCCATAATGAGGCGGGCGTCCTGTGAAGGGCGCCCGCCTTTCTTTTTCGTTCTCTGAAAGCCTATCGGCGATCAGGCCTGATAGACCGATTTGCCGCCGGTGAAGGTCTGCTCGATCTTGATGTCCTTGATCTTCTCGGGCGAGATCGTATGCGGGTCGTCGGCCAGCATGACGAAATCGGCGAGCTTGCCTTCGGTGATCGAGCCTTTATCGTTCTCCTCGAACGTCGCGTGGGCGCCATTGATCGTATAGACGCGCAGCGCCTCATCGACGCTGATGCGCTGATTGGCGCCCCACACCGTGCCGTCCCAACCTTTGCGCGTCACCATGCCCTGAATGCCCATGAGCGGCGCGAGCGCGCCGGCGGTGAAGTCCGATCCGGCGCAAACCGGAATCCCCGCGTCGAGCAACGTCCGATACGCCATCATGTGCTTCATCATGTCTTCGCCATAGAAGTGGAACTTGTCCGAATTGTAATAGGCGTAGGTGGTGAAGAGTGCCGGTACCGCGCCGAGAGCTTTGATCCGCTGCACCAGCTCGGGATTGATGTTGGTGCAATGCGTGATTTTCGGCCGCGCATCGGTCCGGGGGAACAGCTTCTGCGCGCGCTCGACGGCGGTCAGCATGTGGTCGATCGCGACATCGCCGTTGGCGTGGCAATTCACTTGGATGCCGGCGCGATGGATCTTTTCGACCCACGCATTCAGCTGATCCTGCGACTCGGCTACATTGCCGTAGTAAGGCGGGTTGGAGCCGGCATAGGGCGTGCTCAGAGCCATGGTGCGTTCGGAGAACGAGCCGTCGATATTGTGCTCGAAGGTCGCGCCGAACTTGATCCACGCGTCGCCGAGGCCGGTCTCGATGCCCGTCTTGAGCATGTTGTCGAGAATGTCGAGATTGGCCTCGTAGCTGACGCGGTGCAGCAGTTTGCCGGCGGCGCGGACCTGTTGCAGCGCGAAGAGATTACCGGCCGAGTGGCACACGCTGGTGAGGCCGTATTTGACGAATTGCTGCGAGATGAAGGCCAGCCCGTCGCGATCGCGTTGCGCGACTTGGTCGGGCGTGAAGCTCTCGCGCTGGCCGGCCTTGTCGAAGACCTTGCGCGCCGTGTCGGTGACGCGGCCGTTCAGCTCGCCTTTGTCGTCCTTGTCATACGTGCCGCTGGCGGTGCTGGGCGTCGCTTTCGTGACCCCGGCGAGCTGGAACGCCTTGCTGTTGTAGAATGAGGTATGGCCGCCGCGGTGGTTCACCACCACCGGATGCTCGCTCGATACCTTGTCGAGATCCTGCACCGTCAGCTGACGGTTGTCCTTGACCTTCGTGTCGTCGAAATAAAAGCCCGTCACCCACTGGCCGGGCGGTGTCCTCTGCGCGCGCTCTTTGAGTTTGGCGACGATGCTGTCGATGGTGGCGAATTCGACATCGTAGGGATTGCCGACGATGACCTCGGTCAGCAATTGCGTGCCGGGCGCATGGTTGTGGCAGTCGATGAATCCCGGAATGATCGTCATGCCGTGGGCGTCGAGGGTCCGGGTCTGCTTGCGGGCCAGGGCCTTGATATCGGCGGTTTTGCCCACCGCCATGAAGCGGCCGTTCTTGACCGCAAAGGCCTGCGCCGTGGGCAATCGGCCGTCGATCGTATAGACCTTGGCGTTGACGACGATGAGATCCGCTTCACGCGGATCGGCCTTGGCGACGCGGGGCCAAGCCGTCCCGACCAATCCGGCGGCCGCGGCCGCCCCTAAGAAATCTCGGCGGCTGGTTGCTTTTCCTCTCATGGCGCAATCCTTTGTTTGTGTGGTTCTGCGATCGTGTGCTCGGCCTGGAAGTCACGCCGGAGCCGGTTGAAGCTATCAAGAAGACCCCGTCAGCGTGTTGCATTTTTTGCCCAGCGCCGGGTCGCCCGATGCGCTGAACGGCTGCGCCTACCGCAGGGCGCGGTTTCTAAGGCGCCGGCTTCTTTCTCACCTCGCCGATGAATTTGATCGCGTCGACGAGATCCTGTGCGTGTTCCTCGCGCTGGGTCTCGAGATAATGCGCGCCTTTGATCGGTTGGCGCTCCGGCTCCGAGACGGAAGGCAGATCCTGACGTCGTGAATCTTGCAAGGTTGCCTTGGCGAGGCCGAGCTGGATGTCCTTGCTCAAGATCCAATTGACAAAGACGCGCGTCGCATTGGGGTGGGGCCGCTTGTTGTAGACGTAAAGCCCCGCGCCGCCGGTTCCCATCTCGTTCATCGCCGGATCATTGCCGAAGGCGCGTACATCCATTTTGACGCCGGCGGCCAGATACGGCTCGAGATGTGCACGCACGAAGGGACCGATGCTGATCCAGCCGACGCCCCGCGCCATCGCTTCGACGACCTGATCCTGCTGTGCCATGAACACGACTTTCTGATCGAGGATCAATCGCCGAAGGCCATCGTCGCCGAGTCGCGTGCGCAGCACATAGGCGAAGGTCTGGCCCGAGCCCGAGACAAGCGGATCGTGCCACAGGATTTTGCCTTTATAGGCGGGATCGAGCAGCGTCGTGAGGCCGAGCTGCGCGATCTTGTCGGCGGCGACCTGCGCTGTGTTGTAGTAGGGCGATTTCAGCGCCGCCGACATGCCGAAGACATATTTGCCGGCCTCGTCCATGAAGACGTTGTCCCAGCCGCCCCACGTGGCTGGGTCTTTCACGTCGGGCAGGATGAATTCCGGCGCGAGCGGATCGAGCACGCCCTCGTGATAGAAGGTAAAGGCGGTCGCGACGCTCGAGACCGACACGTCCCAAAGATACTTGTCGACCGAGCGCTCGGTACGGACGCGGGCGAGGAATTGCGCGCCGGGTGTGGTCGAGATCGAGAGTGCGATTTTCGGATAAGCCTTGGCCCATTCCTCCTGCACGTATTTGCGCATCTCGATGTTGGGCTGGGAATCGAGCACGAGCGTGCCTTCGGCATTCGCTGCGGCGATCACCTTGTCCCATTCGGCTTGCCAAGTCTGCGCGCCGGCCGGTGCCGACCGCGCCAGAATCAGCGCCGCCGCCAGGATGGCTAGACCGAATACTCGCTTTCCCATCATTTCCCCCGACCATCGCAGCCGGCTCGCGCTTGCCGGAATTTTGCTTGCCGACGTCCAGTCTAGCGCGTTTATTTCTTCCTCGCGCGTGGGGGCGAGAAAGGACGAGGGCTATGACCGTTCGCTGGGCATTGCTGGGACCGGGTCGCCACGCCGGCCGCAGCGTCGTGCCGCAAATGAAACAAGCGGCCGATACCGAACTCGCCGCGGTCGTCAGCCGCGATCGTGCGCGCGGCGAGGCTTTCGCCCAGGCGCATGGCGTGCGCAAAGTCTATGCCTCGCTCGATGAGGTGCTGCGTGATCGCGATATCGACGCGATCTACGACGCGACGCCCGACGGGTTGCATGTGCCGCACGCCATCGCCGCGGCCGAAGCCGGCAAGCACGCGCTGATCGAAAAGCCGCTCGGGTTGTCGGTCGCCGATGCCGCGACGGCGATCGCCGCCAGCAAGGGTCACGGCACGAAGCTCGGCGTGGTCTTCAATCAGCGGCATGAAGCGGTGCATCAGGAAGCACGCCGCATGGTCCAAAGCGGCGCGATCGGCGACGTGAAGCTCGTCCATGTCCAGATCGCGCTGCGCACCGCCATCTCACGCGGTGGGCCGAGCGCGCCGGTCACCTGGCGCACCGATCCTGATTTCCGCGCCGGCGGCATCGTCGTCAGTATCGGCGATCATGCCTATGACACGCTCGCTTATCTCGTCGGGCAGGAGATCGAAATGGTATCCGCATTGACCGACGCGACGCCCGGCGATCCGCCGAACGAACGCGTCGCCGGCATGTTGCTGAAATTATCGGGTGGCGCGATCGGCTATGCCGTCGCCAGTTTCGTCACGCCGTTCGCGCGCCGGCCTTTCGAGATCCACGGCACGACCGGCACCATCATCGTCGAAAATTCCTATACCTATCTGACCGGAGCCGGTGATGATCCAACGCCAACGCTCACCCTCGTCAACGAAGCTGGCAGCACTGCCCGGCGCTTTCCGGCGACGGATGCCTTCCGGCTCGAGATCGAGCAATTCAACCGCGCTATCGCCGGCAAAGGCGAGCCGATGACGCCGCCGGAGCAGGGCTTGCGCGCGCTGGCGATCGGCGAGGCGATCTACGGCGCGATCGTATCCGGCCGCATGACTCGCGTTAGCGATTTCCTCCCGAGATAGAAGGGAATCGGGGCTTATCGGGAATGCGGCTTGCAGACCTGAAAGATCCTCGACGGAACCCGACGCATGATTGCCGGGTTGCCCTCTTCATGAAGAACCTCATCCCGGCACGGAACGCCACCGTGCTGGTTGCGATGATGCTTGGCCTCGCGGGTTGTGGGGGCAGCGGCTCCGCCGTCGATTCCGCGGTCAGTTCCGCATCGACCGCGGGCATTGCCGCCGGCATCACGCGTGCGACCGGTAGCGCGCTCGTCGGAACCGCAGCCGGTATCGGCGCGGGTATCGGGATCGATGTCGGCATCAAGTATGCCGAGCGCGAAGTCCATCGGAATGCACAGGATGCGGTCGCCATCGCGGCGGGGCCGCTGGGCGTCGGTCAATCAGCGCGGTGGAATATCGACGGCTGGCTGCCGCTTACCGATCGTCATGGTACGGTCGAGATCGCACGCAGCTTCGGCAAGGCGATCCCGTGCAAGGATGTCGTCTTCACGGTGGATGACGACGATAATTTCTATGTTACGACGCTCTGTGCCGACAAACAGGGAGTCTGGCGCTGGGCCCTCGCCGAGCCCACCGTCGACCGCTGGGGATCACTGCAGTAGGGAGAGCTTAGCGGTAGTTGAAGGCGACGCGGGTCATCGCCCGGCCGCCGAAATGATACCACCAGCCATTCTCGTTGATGGAATAATAGGGCCGGTAGTCGTTGACGCTGCTCGCCGCGACGATATCGCCGCGCAGATTGTCGAGCAATTGCGGTTGGCCGTCGACATAGACCGCGAGCACGGCGTGATCGAGATTGATCGCGGTATCGCGCAGCACGACCATGCGCATCTGGTCGGCCGGAACGCCGGCGGCGCGCAACATCAGGTATTTGGCGATCGCGTAATCCTGACATTGACCGCCATAGCGCAGGAACTCGAACGCCGTTTCCCAATACATCGAACGATGCCAGTTCTGCATCGTCGTGACGTAAGGATGGTGGTTCATCGCCTGATTCACGACGGTGATCTGCTCGCGGAGATCATGCCCTTTGATTTGATCGATCAGCGCCTGCCATTCGGTTGGAACGCAATGGGTATCGTTTGCCGAGGCGCAGATATGCTCCGCATCCCGGAATTCGGCATCGGCCCGCGACAGCATGTCGGTCCATTGCTTGAACTCCCAAGTGCTTTGGGAATAGACCTCGCGCGAGCCGAAGAGCGGCGCATGCGCGGCGTAGCTGTAATTCTCTTCATAGCTGGAATCGGTCGCCGGCGTCAGCGCCGCGAAAGACGGAACGGCAATCCCACCAACCAAGACGGCCAGCGCGCCGGCAGCAAGCAACAATCGGCCCCACATCGTCGACCCCATTCGGTAACTCCGCTATCCGTGCGGCTTGCGCCGTCTGCGGACCGGAAGCTTTGCGTCGCCGGGTTGCCCCGGTTATGCGTTTATCGTGATGGCGTCCCCGCGGGTCGTCATCGCACGCGACAGCATGCTGGATGAGTTAAAGGCAGCAGCGATGAAAGATTGGTAATGTCGACGATCGCCGAAATTTCGCATTTTATGTAAATGCGCGGGTGCGGGCCTATCCGGGCAGGGGTGTCGTCCGGGTGGAAAAGGGTTTACCATCCGCCAACGCAACGCGGGCGAGGGAGCCGATGTTCGCAAAGATCAATCACATGGCGATCGTGTCGTCGAATCATCTCGGCGTCGGAAAATTCTACGAAGCGATCTTTGGGATGAAATTCCAGGGCGATCGGCGCGGCGGTCTCGGCGCGGTGACGGTGCGCGACGGCTATGTCGGGCTCAACATCAATTCGCGCAAGCCGGGCCGGCCCGCCGGGCTCGATCATTTCGGCGTCGAGGTGCAGGACGTCGAGACGGTCTACGCCAAGATGCGCGCAAAATATCCGATGGTGAAATGGCTGAAGCGGCCGACGACCCGGCCCTATGCCGGCATCTCGACCCACGATCCCGACGGCAACGTCTTCGATCTCTCGCAGAAAGAGATGGCCAATCGCGACGGGCTCTATGTCGAGGCCGATACGCAGCAAGATCGCTATATCAACCACTACGCGATCCGAACCATGCGTCCCGAGGTTTGCGCCGAATTCTATCGCGATGTGCTCGACCTCCAGCCGAGCAACCACAAGCAAGGCGACCCGAATTACTACCTGACCGACGGCCGCATCACGCTCGAGATCATGCCGTGGGACGTTCAGGTGTTCGACAAGACCGGCATCGTGCGGCCGGGCCCCGATCATATCGGCTTCAAGGTCGAGGATGCCGAAAAGGTGAGGCAGGAGATCGAACAGATCTCGTTGCGTGCCGGCCATTACGGGCCGTGGCCACTCGATCGCGATGAGGACGCGGTGCGGGCCGACATTCTCAAGCGCAGCTGTCCGCTCGGCGCCTATCAGTTCTGCGACAATGACGGCGTGATGTTCGATATCGCGAGCTGACTCCCGCGTTATTCGGCGGCTGCCGCCATCGGCTGCAATTTCTCCGCCAGGTATTTGCGCGACCGCTCCATTGCCAGCTTCGCCTGCTCCGGGAAGTGCGTGTCGCCGATGCTGAAGCCGTGATCGGCTTCATAGACGTAATAGCTGAATTCCTTGCCGGCGGCTTTCATCGCGTCGGCGAAAGCCGGGATGCGGCCGGTAATCGGTGTGTCGGTCGAGGCGTAATGGCCTTCGAGCGGCGTGACGATCTTCGGCACGAGATCGAGCTTCGGCGGGCCGCCATAATGGATAATGCCGGCCGCCAGCTTCGCGCCCGTCACGGTCAACTCGCCGACCAGCCGCCCACCCATGCAAAAGCCGATCGTGCCGATGGCCCGGATGTTGGACTGGGTGCTCAGCCAGTCGTAAGCCGCGCGCACGGTATTGATATACGTGTGGCCCTGGCGTGCATTCATCCATTCGCGCGCTTTGACGATCCGCGTCTGTTGGTCGGCGGGGTATTGCGCGAGCTTGGCCTCCTGCTTCGCGGCATCGGCGCCGAGATGCGCGGCGATTGCCAGATCCTCGCGGCGATGCTGCTTGAAGCCGGGGTCTGGCGCATAGATATCGGGGCAGACGGTGTAATAGCCTTCCGCGGCAAAGCTGGCGCAGAGCGCCTCAATATGATGGTCGAGGCCCATCGCCGCATGGACGACAAGGATCGCCGGCCAGGGTGGTGGGCCGGCGGGCGCCGCCACGAAACCCGGCACCTCGCCGCCGATCCTGGTCCATTCGCCCGTGATGGCCATCGCTTTCTCCTTCCGCCGTCGCGGGACTATATTATGTCCAGGTGATGAAAGAGGCGAGGAAGCGATGAGTGGAAGCGTTCAAGCCGCGGTGATGATCGAGCCGAAGCGGACCGAGGTGCGGGAATTCACGCTGCCCGAGATCCCGCCCGATGCAGGGCTGATGAGGGTCGAGGCGACCGGCATCTGCGGCAGCGATTGGGGCATGTATCTCTCGCAGAAGCCGGGGCCGCGCATTCTCGGCCACGAGATGATCGGCGTGATCGAGAAGCTTGGCGATGTCGCGCGGGCGCGCTGGGGCGTGAAAGAAGGCGACGTCGTCGCGCTCGAGGAATATCTCCCCTGCGGTCACTGCGAATATTGCCGCACCGGCGAATACCGTTCCTGTCTCGAGACCGATTCGCGTATTCCTGGTGCCATCCGCTACGGCTCGACGCCGCTGACCGTCAACCCGTCGCTCTGGGGCGGCTATTCGCAATATCTTTATATGCATCCGCGCAGCGTGCTGCATCGCGTGCCCGCGGGCGTGCCGGCGCATATCGCGGCGATGGCGCTGCCAATCGGCAACGGCTTCCAATGGGCGTATCTCGATGGCGGCGCCGCGCCGGGCAAGACCATCGTCGTCCAGGGGCCGGGCCAGCAAGGCCTCGGCTGCGTCATCGGCGCGAAGTCGGCGGGGGCGGAGACGATTATCGTCTCGGGGCTGACGCGCGACGAGCGGCGTCTCGCGGTGGCGAAAGAACTCGGCGCGCATCACACGGTGTTCGTCGATAAAGAGAACCTCGGCGAGGCGGTGAAGCGCATCACCAATGGCCGCATGGCCGATATCGTGATCGATTCCAGCGGTGGCGGGCCCGACATCGTCAACCCAGCGCTGGCGATGCTCCGGAAGCGCGGCGTGCTCGTCATGTCGACGCGCAAAGGCGCGGTCGACGGTTTTGATCTCAACCAGATGGTCGACAAGCAGATCATCGTCCGCGGCACACGCGGCCACAGCTACGGCGCGGTCGAGTTGGCGCTGAAGACGATGGGTGCAAAGACCTTCCCGCTCGAGAAAATGTCGAGCCATGTCGTCGGCCTCAAAGAGATCGACCATGCGCTGAAGATGGTCGGCGGCGAGAGCGAAGAACGCTCGATCCACATCACCGTCGATCCGTGGAAGCAGTGAGGGGCGCTCTGCGCCACCGACCACGCCGCTCGTCATCGCGCACTTTTTTAATCGTCACCCCCGCGAAGGCGGGGGTCCATAGCGCAACAACTGTGGTGTTGAAGAATGGATTCCCGCTTTCGCGGGAATGACGGCTTTAGTCCGGGTTGGGGTGGAGCGTTCTAACCGCGCTTCAGCGCCGCGCGCGCGAAGCTCAGATCCCACATTACGAGCGGATTGAAATCCTTCAGCTCGGGCATGCGCAACAGCGCCATGCGACGCGTGTTGGCAATGCCTTCGGCTGTAGGGATCGGCTGCTCGGAGAGCTCGTCGCGCAGAATGCCGTAGACCCGCTCCATCGCGGCGCGTTCGTCGAGCTTCAACAGCTTCGCCGGCTCGCTCATGCAGATTTCCATCGCCTCGACCGGCTCGTGCTTGAAAACGCGTGATGCATCGAAAGCCGCCTCGACCAGCTTCTGGACGTCGTCGCGTCGCGATGAAACGAAGCTTTCGAGCGTCGTCAGCGTGACGTTGCCGATGAAGCCGTAAGGCTCCGGGTCCATTTGCTTCAGGCCGGCGGTGCGCGGCTCGTCTTGGTAGAAATTGGTGACGAAGGTGCCGTGGCATTCGCCGCTCACGACTTTCTTCCATTGGCCCCAGCGTCCGACCTCGTCCTCCGACACGGTGACCTGCCCGACGTCGTCGGCGAGCCCGTGATCCTTGAGCCAGAGACCCGGAATAAGCTGTGACGGGCCGACGCCGCGGATTGCCAATTTCTTGCCCTTGAGATCGGCGAGCTTGCCGATGCTCGGGTGCACGAAAAGCTTCTCGTTCAGATTGGAGACGGCGGTGGCGACGCTGACCAGCTTCTCGCCCTTCGCGCGCAGGGCTTGAAGCTGCCAGTAATTCTCGGCGAGGAAATCGGTCGCGCCTTCCAACAGAAATTCGGGAAAGCGACCGCCGAGTTCGGCCTTGGTGAGGACGACATCGAGGCCGAGCTTCTTGGCGCAAGCCCGCAGCGTATAGAGATAAGGCGCGCGATCGTAGTCGCGATAGAGAATCCGAATCGTGCTCATCGCGCGCCGCGCCGCCTATTTCTGGGTGACAGCGATGAATTCGATCTGGATGATGAAGCCGCCTGGCAACTCGCCGCCGATCGTGTGGCGCACCGGCCGGTCATGCTCGTCCGGGAACATCGCGATCCAGTATTTGTTGACGACCTCGCGCATGTTCCGGTCGGCGAGATAGACGACCATCTTGCCGATATCGCCGACCGTGCCGCCGACTTCCTCGACGCAGGCTTTCACATTGGCGAAAGCATGCTCGATCTGCTTCTCGGCATCCTTCGGCAGCTCGCCGGTCGAGAGGTCGGTGCCCGACAGCGCGGACGAAAAGATCACGTTGCCCACCCGCGTGACCGTCGGGAAAGGCTGCTTGTGCATGGGCTTTCCCTTGGGGTGTGCGCCTTGGCGATGCTTCATTTCTGTCTCCCTATTGTGCGTTTGTTGCAATTGAAAAAGAGCATAGAACATCGCGCGTTTTCTTGCCAGCCGCCCTGCACTTCGCGATACTCGCCGCAACACGTAAAGGGAGGATCGCGATGTACAAGGGCAAGAAAGTTTTCGACGTTCACGGCCACATTTCGACACCGCCGCATTTCCGCGCCGCGGCGATGAATCTCATCGCCCTGCGCACGGCGGCGGAAAGCGCGGCCATGCCGGAGCCGGCGGTGAAGGCGGCGCTCGAGCGCCATCTGCGCATGCTCGACGAGCGCAATGTCGATGTGCAACTCGTCTCGCCGCGGCCCGTGGCGATGCTGCATTGGGAGCGGACCTATCTCGTCGAATCTTGGACCGACATCACCAACAAGGTGATCTTCGACCAGACCAAGCGCCATCCCGATCGCTTCGTCGGCGTCGGTCAATTGCCGCAAAGCCCGGACATGAACATCAAAGGCTGCGTCAAGACGCTTGAGAAATGCGTCAAGGAATACCAATTCGTCGGCGCGACGCTGAACCCCGATCCGGGCGGCGATCGCCAGGCGCCGGGCATGGACGACGAAGCCTGGTTCCCGCTGTATGAGAAGGCGGAAGCGCTGCAGGCGACGCTGGTCGTGCATCCCTCGATCTCGCGCGATCCGCGGCTCGACCGCATCCCGCATTCCTATCAATACAACAACATGACGGAAGAAACGCTGGCGACCTTGCTGCTTGAGAACAGCGACGTGTTCCAGCGCTTTCCCAAGCTGAAAATCCTCATCTGTCATTGCGGCGGCTGCTTGCGCCGCCTGATGGAAGCCGGCGAGGTCGTCGATTACACCAAAGAATCGCGCGGCGCCGACAATGTCATCGGTTTGACGGGCGAGCGCGGCGGCGGCCAAGCGACGGAGAAAGATGCTGCGGTCGACGTGCCGCCGCCTCCCGGTCCCGATCTCAGCGAGAATCTCTTCTTCGATACCTGCTCCTACGATCCGTTCTATCTCGCCGCCGCGATCCGTCAGCGTGGGCCGCATCGCATGGCCTTCGGCACCGAATCGCCCGGCTCAGGCTCGGCGCAACGCAACCCGATCACCGGCCGTCCGGCGGACGACATCCTTGCCACGATCGACAGCTTCGACTTCCTCAGCGAAGCCCAGAAGATTCAGATGGTGAACACCAACCCGCTGAAATTCTTCTCGCTGCTGGCAAAGCGGGTGTGAGGCGGAGTTAGCGCCCCGCTTTTACGTCGGCCGCCAGTTCGCGCACCGTCGCCAGCACTTTGGCGTGGGCGTCGTCGGTGGCTGCCCAAGCCTCGATGATCGGTGCAACGCGCGCGGTCCAAGCGGCGCGCTGTTCCGGGGTCAGCGTGACGATTTTGTGATCCTTCGAGGCGTCGAGCTTGGCGCGCACGCTTTGCTCGAAACGGTCGAGTGTTGCTCCGACACGACGGCTTTGCGCCTCGCCGGAATTCTCATCGAGGATTTTCCGCGCCTCGGGCGGGAGACTTTGATATTTAGCTTTCGCCATCCACACGCCGCCCGGGCCACCGCCGAGCGAGGCGAGGAGGTGATAACGCGTCACCTCGTCGAGCTTGAAATCGACGAGCGGCGCCATGGGGAAGCTCATGCCATCGGCCGTGTTGCGCTGCAAGGCTTGATAGCTGTCGCTGAGACCGATCGAGAGCGGTGTCCCGCCGAGTTTCTGGATCATCGACACCGGAATCTGGCCGGCAACGATGATCCGGAGCCCGCTCAAATCCGCGAGAGGCGCCGGCGGTACTTTGGTTAAGTGCAGCGCGACTTGCGGAAAGGCATAGAAATAAAGCGGCACGATCTGGTCGAACTCGGAATCGAGCAGGCCTGATTTATACAGCCGCCAAAACACGACCGATTCCTGCTCGGCCGAATCCATGACGAAAGGCAGCGCCATCGCTTGGCTGAGCTGAAATTTGCCGGCGATATAGTTCAGCGAGCCGAAGGTGATCTGGATCACATCGCTGATCAGGCGATCGTAGAAATTCGTGCTGTTGGCGAGAGCGAAGCCGTCGCGGATATCGATCGAGACGATGTCCTTGCCAGCTTCGTTCACGCGGTTGGCCCACCCGTGATAATTCTCCTGTCCGACCTGAGATGTCGGGGAGGAAATCGTCGTCATGATGAGCTTCGTTTCGTCGGCATTGACGCTCGCTGCAGCGAAGAGCAGCGCGGCGATGCCGAGTGCGAGACGGTGCAGGATCATGCTTTCGGCGATCCCATGGCGCGGTCCCATTCCTGCTTCACCGCGTCCGGCATGCCGGCCTGGAAGGGGAAGACCGGAGCGCGACCCGGCTCCATGCGGCGGCCGATGCCGTCCATCGTGCCGTCGCGATCGGCGACTGGCAGCACGACGTTGGCGGCGACCACCGGGTCGCGGATCACCGCTTTCGGATCGCCGCCCGCCGCGATCGTGTCCAGATCTTTGAGGAAACGCCGGCGGATCATGGTGATGCCGAGATCGCTGGTGCCGAGGAATTCCTTGTCGCGCTGGGCGATCGTGCCCTGGCCGATCCAGGCGATGAAGTCCTGGTTCATGATGTGGCTGTGGAGATAGCGCCCGGTCTTCGGGTCGCGCACCGGTCCGTTCCACGTTGGAATCGTGTTCTGTTCATAGGGCTGACGGTCTTTCGGAACGTGCGCATAGAACCAGCCGACGCTCAACGTGTTGGTGTCGTCAACCGGCACGCGGAATTCGACATGCGTGCCGGTGAAGAGCGCGTAAGGCCAAAGGCAAACACGGCCGACGGTCCAGAGCGGATCGCTCTCGCCGCTCACGTCGGTGATACGCTTATAGGTGTATCCGTATTCGAACTCCTCGAAGCCGATTTTCATATGCTTCGGCGCGGTGACGCTCTTGCCCAGCATGCGCAGATTCCAATGGCTGTGCTGCCATTCGTTATGGACCGGATCGATCGAGTTCTCCTGACATTGCAGCCAGTTGCAATCGAGCTCGCTCAGCACGATCTGGCGGAAGCCGTTCTTCCACGCGAAGAATTCCCAGCGCGGCAGGCACGGCGCCGGCGTCGGCCCGAGATAGGCCCAAAGCAGCCCACCGCATGCCTCGACCGGATAGGCTTTGACCTTCACCTGTGCCTTGAGATTGGCCTCGGGATGCGCGACGTCGTCATAAGGCTGCTCGAGGCAATTGCCTTGGGCATCGAAATGCCAGCCGTGATAGGAGCAGCGCAGTCCGCATTCCTCGATATAGCCATAAGCGAGATCGGCGCGTCGATGCGGGCAATGGCGGTCAAGCAAGCCGTAATTGCCGCTCTTATCTTTGTAGAGCGTCAGGTCTTCGCCCATCAGCCGCACCGACTTGGTCGGGTGCTCGTCGAATTCGCTGGTGCCGGCGATCGGCCACCAATAGCGGCGCAACAATTCGCCCATTGGCGTGCCGGCGCTGGTTTGGGTCAGCAGTGTATTCTGTTCGGCGGATAGCATCGTTTGTGCCCCTTCGGCGGTTACTTGCCGGTGTTCACCTCAGCGAGGATTTGCTTGAAGGCCGCAAGAATCTTAGCGCCATCCGGCGTGGCTTTCACCCAATCGTCCGTGACCGGCTCGATCCGCCGGTGCCAGCTCTCGGTTTGTGCCGGCGTCAGGCCGACAATGGTTTGGCCGCTTTCCGCCGCGACGATGGCGCGCGATTCCTTCTGCGCATTGTCGTAATACTGTCCGGCAAGCCGAGTTTGCGTCTCGCCGGAATGCGCATCCATGATCTTCTGCGCTTCAGGCGAGAGCGCTTTATAACGCTTCTGAGTCATGAACAGCATCGCAAACGAGGCGCCCATCGGCGTCTCGACATGAAAATGCGTAACCTCGTCGAGCTTGAAGGTGCGGAGCCCCTGGTAAATCATCGAGGCGCCGTCGATGGTCCGGCGCTGAATCCCTTCATAGAGATCGGGTGCCGTGAGCGAGGACGGCGCGGCGCCCATCGCAGCGAGAGCCTGAGTCATCGCCTTCGCGCCGGCCGCGATCTTGAGCCCGTCGAGTTTGTCGAGATTGGGAATCGGTTTTGCCATATGCAGCCCCGCTTGAGGCAGCGAGGCGAAGAGGATCGGGTGGATGTCGTGGAATTCGGCGTCGAGCATCCCGGTCTTATAAAGACGCCAGAACGCGATCGAGGCGCGTTCCGAACTGTCGGCCAGAAAGGGCAGGTTCATGATCCCGGAGCGCGGGAATTTGCCGGAGATGAAATTGAGCTGGCCAATCGCGATCTGAACGACATCGTCAAAGACCCGGTCGTAATAATTCGCGTGGTTGGCGATGGCGCCGCCGTCGCGCACATCGATGCGCAAGACCCCGGCACCGTCGGTATTGATGCCGTCGGCCCAAGGATGCAGCAGTCGTGTGTTGATCTCAAGCGTACCGGGATCGGTGGTGGCGAAAATCAGCGTCGTTTCGTCAGCGCGAGCGCTGTGGCCACCGGCAACAAGCCATGCTGCCATCGCGACAATCGCGATCCCGATACCCCTTATCATCGATGTCTCGCTTTCAGTGACCGCGTAAGCTCGCCGTGCGGTCTTTGTCGAGCTTCATCGTCGCAGAGTCGATGGCGACACCGTAATCGCGCTCGGCCGTCTCGAGCGAGACATAGCCGTTGAGCACGTCTTCCAGTACGTCCTCGGCCGGCCGCTTCTTTGGATCGCCATAGCCGCCACCGCCCGGCATCTCGACCATGAAGGTCTCGCCCGGCTCCATGCGGATCGTCTCCAGCGGCTTCAAAGGCCGCTCGTGATTAGTACCGCGGTTGAGGGTTGCGCTCACCACCGGCGGATTCTGCCCGTCGAAGATGCCCCAGCCGCCGAATTTGAATTGATGGCCGAGGCGCAACGTCGTCGTCGCGTGACCGAGCAATTCGTATTCCTTGCGATTGCCGATACCTCCGCGATGCGTGCCGGCGCCGCACGAATCGGTGATCCATTCATAGCGTTTCACACGGATCGGGAACTCGGTCTCTATCACCTCGATCGGCGTATTCGGCGTCACATTGAGGAAGCCGACCGTGCCAGACGAGCCGTCGTGATCCGACTTGCCGCCTTGTGCGGAAGTGAACAGCTCGTACTGCACCGCCTTGCGGCCGGTGCGATTCTGGTCGTAACCGACCGCGATCGCGCCCAGGCCCAGACCGGGCGAGGCAACGGCGCGGCTTGGGTTGAACTTCGCGAGGGCGCGGTTGCAGGTGCTGTAAAGCACATTGGCAAGGCCAAAATAGGAATTGATCGGCGCCGGCCATTTGGGATTGGTGATCTTGCCTTCAGGATTGATAAAATGGATGACGCGCCGCATGCCGTCGTTGAACGGAATGGTCGGGTCGAGCATCGTCACCAGCGCCATCACTGCCGCGACATGGCTTACCTGAGGCCTGAGATTGGTCGGGCCCTTCACCTGATCGTTGGTCTCGGAATAATCGAAGGTGATGTCGCGGCCCTTCTTTACCACCTTCACGTGGATGCGCAGCGGCTTGTCGAGATCGACGCCATCGTGATCGACCATCGCCTCGGCTTCGGCCTCGCCATCGGGCCACGCCTCGATACCGTCGCGCACGCGCTTCTCCGACATCGCCAGCACCGCCGGCATCGCCGCTTTGATCGTCTCAGTACCGTATTCGTTGCAGAGTGCACGCACCTGATCGGCGCCAACGAGCGTGCAGCCGACCTGTGCGCGCAGATCGCCCTCGATGATCTCGGGAATGCGGCAATTGTGCCGGATGATCGCCAGCACTTCGGGAATGACGCCGTCCTTGGTCCAGAACTTGACGCCGGGCAGGATCAGCCCTTCGTGGAATATCTCGCGCGCCGCGGCGCCGGACGAGCCGGGGACGAGGCCGCCGACATCGGGCTTATGCGCGTGCGAGCCGCTGAAGCCGATGACTTCGCCGTCGACGAAGATCGGCGTGATGATGACCACGTCGGGGACATGCAAGGTCCCGCCGAGATAGGGATCGTTGGAGATGAAGCAATCGCCGTCCTTCATCGTCGCGATCGGATAGCGGTCGAGGATGCTTCGTACGGTGTAGAGATACGAGAAGAGATGCAGTGGTCCGCCCGAGCCCTCGATGCAATTGCCTTCGGTGTCGAGCAGGGTGCACGAGCCGTCATGCGATTCGCGCAAGATGGTGGAATAGCCGCTGTGGAACAGCAGATGCTCCATCGTCGAGACCAGCTCTTGCAGGCGGGCGATGATGATTTCGAGCGTGATCGGATCGAGCTTCATCGGAGGCCTTCCGTTCGTCGTATTCGTGCTCATGGATTCACCTCGATGATGATATTGCCGTAACGCTCGATCTCGGCTTTCTGGCCCGGCAGGATGACGGTCGTCGAATCGAGCTGTTCGATGATCGCCGGACCGTCGATGATGGCGCCGGCGCCAAGCTTCGCGCGATCGAAGATCGGCGTGTCGAGGTAGCCATCCTTTTCGTCGAACAGCACCTGGCGGCGTGCGACCGGCTTCGGATCGCGTGCGCCCTTCGGCAGCTCGGGCAGATCGAGCTTTGCCACTTCGGCGATCGACATGACGCGGACATTGACGATGTCGGGGATTTCGCCCGTCGCGGCCGTGCCGTAGACCTCTTTGTGAAGCTGGTCGAACGCGGCGCGCACCTTCGCCTTGTCGGGTTCGGTGAAGGAATCGTTGCTGCAATCGATCGTCAATTCATATCCCTGGAAGGGATATCGCATGTCGAGCTGCCGCTGCAGCTTCACGGCCGTTGGCTCGAACCCTTCTTGCGCAGCCTCGCGCCGCGCGCGCTCTTCGAGTTGCGCGAAGATCGCATTGAGCTCGTCGACCGGCACTTTGGCGAGCGAGCCCATGCGGGTTTGCAGGTAGTAATGCTTCACATCGGTCTGCAACAGGCCCATGGCGCAGGAGATGCCGGGATAGGGCGGCACGATGACGCGCGGAATGCCGATATCCTTGGCGACGCGCGTACCCAGGACCGGCCCGCCGCCGCCGAACGCGAGGAGCGAGAACATGCGAGGATCGAGCCCGCGCTCGACGAAGGAGAGCCGCAGGCCGACCTCGATATTGGTACAAACGACGCGAATGATGCCGAGCGCCGCCTGCTGCAGGCTGAGATTGAGCGGCTTGGCGATCTTCTCGCTGATCGCCTTCTCGGCGAGCTCGGGCACGATCTTGAAGCGGCCGCCGACGAAATTGTTGGGATTGAGATAGCCCAAGACGATATTCGCGTCGGTAACGGTCGGGTTCTGGCCGCCATGGCCGTAACACGCGGGGCCCGGATCGGCGCCGGCCGATTGCGGCCCGCCTTTCAGCAAGCCATCGGGACCGATATGCGCGATGGTGCCGCCGCCCGCGCCGAGAGCGCGGATCTGGATCATCGGCGTGCCGATATCCTGATCGTGGATCCGGCCGTGGCGCGTTTCCTGATAGGCGTTCTTATAGAGCACGCTGATGTCGGTGCTGGTGCCGCCGACATCGAAGGTCACGATGTTCGGTTCGCCGATCAGCTTGCCGAGGCCGGCACCGAAAACGACGCCCGCCGCCGGGCCAGAGAGCAGCGTCTGGTTCGGGTATTCGGTGGCGATGTCGATCTGCATCAACCCGCCGTTCGACTGCATGATGAAGAGCTTCTTGGTTGTCAGCCCGGTCTCGCGCAGCCGCCCGGTGATCGCGCGCAGATAATTGGCGACGACGGGCCCGACATAGGCATCGAGCACTGTGGTCGACAACCGCAGATATTCGCGGATCAGCGGCAGCACCACGCTCGACAGGGAAACGCGCGCTGTCGGATGCTCCTCGTGGATGATCTCGCCGGTGCGCTTCTCGTGCTTCGGATTGATGAAGGAGAAGAGGTAGCAGACGGCGATCGACTGTACGCCCTGTTCTTTGAGCTTGCGCGCGGCCTGGCGCACGGCGTTCTCGTCGAGCGGCTCGAGCTCTTCTCCGTCGAAACCGAGGCGCCCGCCGACCTCGTGCGTCATCTTCTGCGGCACGAGCCCGACCGGCTTCTGCCAATGCGTGTCGATGAGGTCGGGCCCCATCGGCCGGTTGCCGCCGCGCATATCGTAGATCGCGCGGAAACCTTTGGTAATGAGCAAGCCCGATTTCGCGCCTTTGCCTTCGATTGTCGCATTGGTCGCGACCGTCGTGCCATGGGCGAAGAAATCGATGTCCTGCGCTTCGATCTGCGGGTGGTTCTCCATCAGATTCTGCAGACCCGCCGCGACCGCGCGCGATGGATCGACGGGAATGGACGGGACTTTCGTGACGAGGATTTGCCCTGTCTCGATCTCCATGCCGACCACGTCGGTGAAAGTACCGCCGATATCGATGCCGACGCGCCAACCTGGCATTGAATCTCCCCCGCTTTCCTAAGCTATTTCTAAGACCACGTCGCGAACGCCATCGCGTTGCCGGTGCCGGCTTCCGAGCGATAGCACGGCACATAATCCAAGAGCTTCATCGTGAAGCCGGTCGCTGCGAGAGCGCCGCGCGCGACGATCCAATTCTTTGTCTCCGACGTGCCCGAGCGGAACAGCGCGTCATCCTCGCTGGTGATTGCCGCGACGTCGTCACGCTGGAAGGCGCCGAGGATGCGATGATCGAACTCTTCGTCGATGACGAAATGGCTGAGCCCGCCCGAGCCGACGACGACAACCCGCGCATCGCCCGGCCAGCTTGCGATGGCGCGGCCGATTGCCTCGCCGAAATCGAAGCAACGGCGCGGCGACGGCTGGTTCGGCGGATAGAAGGTGTTCACCAGCACCGGGACGAGGGGCAGCGCGCGGTCCTTAAGCAGCCGACGATAGATGAAGCCGTAAGCATGGCCGAGATTCTTGGTCTCGGTCCCATGTTTGGGCTGCGCCAGGATCGCGGCAACATCGAAGCCGTCGCGCATCGCCTGGGCGATCATATGTTCGGCGAGGTTTTTCGCGATCGGGTAAGGCTGGTCGACGGGCGGATGATTGCCGCTGACCGAAGGCCCACGCCCCTCGCGCGTGTGGTGCTCGATCTCTTCCGGCGTCGGCGCGAAATTGATGACCCGCTCACCGCAGAAGACGCCGAAGGTCGGCTGCAGCTCTTCGGTGAACCATTCGTGCTGGTCGTCGCCGATGACGACCATGATATCGGGCTTGGTGGCGGCAAGAATCTCGCCCAGCATATCGAGTTGCCTCTGGCAACGATCGTAATGCGCCTGGCGCGCGAGCGCGGTGTTCCGCGCGGCGAAACCGTCGCTCTGACGCAAAGCATAAAGCTGATCGAAGGAGTAGTTGCCGCCGCGAAAGGCGAGGGCTTTGTTGCGGCGATCGGCGCCGGCGCGCCCATCCCATTCCTGAGGCGGCGTCGACAGCATCGAGCCGTGCGATGTCCCGATTCCGAGAACCAGCTTCGCCACGAAAATTCCTCCCTGCCCGCAGCTTAAAGCCCCGGCTGCTGCGGCTCTAATAGATAACAGGAGATTTTCTATAACGAAATCTTATACCTGCTTCCGGCGGCGGGTGGCCGTTCGCGTTCGGAAGGGCGGCGTGACCGCCGCGGGCACAGGGCGCAGTCGCGCGGCCGTCGCTTTGGTCTCGGCAATGAAAAGCTGCGCCGTTGCGGTGAGTTCGGCGGCTTCACGGCGGAGGATGCCGACGGGATAGCCGGGCAATGGCCGCTCGGTCGGCAATTCGATCAGCGAGCCCGCCTCGATGCTCTCGCCGACGAGATTATAGGGCAGGATCGCAACCGCATCGGATTGGCGCAGATAGTCCGCGGCGATGTTGTGGCCGGCTTCGATGAAATTGCGTGGGAATTCCAGGCCGGCCGCCGCGAAGAGATACTCCACCTGATCGCGGAAATCGCGATAGGGGTGGAGGATGAACCACGGACAGCTCTGCAGCTCTTTCGGCGTGACGCGTTTCTTGCCCGCCAGCGGATGGCCATGCCGCGCGACGAGGCAAAGCCGCTCGTGGAACAGAACTTCGTATTGGATGCCGGCCATCTGCTCTGGCGTGCCGATGCCGGCGATGATGAAATCGAGCTCCGCGAGCCGCAGCGAGGGCAATAGCGCGTCGAGATTCGCTGGATTGGCGATGACCACGACCAATGGGTGGTCGCGTTTGAAACGCGCCAGCACCTGCGGCACCAGCCCGAACGAGATGATCGGCGGCGCGCCGAAGGTTACCTGACCGCGCTCGGCCTTCAGCACCGCCTGCAGATGCGAGACGCCGGCATTGATCTCCGACAGCACATTGATCGCGTGGTGGATGAAGACCTTGCCGTAGCCGGTGAGCTCGACGCCGTTGCGATTGCGTTGCAGCAGCTTGGCGCCGAGCGTGGTTTCGAGGTCGCGCAGTCCATTCGTGATCGCCGGTTGCGAAACATGGAGCCGCTCGGACGCGCGCAGCAGCGAGCCGCTGCGCGCCGCTTCGACGAAATAGCTGAGCTGGCGCAGGCGGACGGCGTGATCCATCGCGTGCCGCTAGCTCGCTGCCGCGACCTGACGGTGAAGCGCGAATATCTCGGGCATGGTTTCGGGCGCGAAATAGCGGCCCATGCCGCATTCCGTACCGATACCGAAGGTCGGCGCGAATTTCCGTGCCGCCGCGAGCTTGCGTTTGGCGCCGTCGATGCCGTCGCGGCGATGAACGAGGCCGAGCATCAATTCGGTCTCCGGCCGCAAACGCAAATCGGCGAGCGGCGCGTAATAGGCTTCATCGTCGCGCTCTTTCGGTACCGGCATATGGACCCAGGCGATGGCGTGCTTCGCGCGGGCGGCGATGGCGTTGTGGAACGCGACCATCACACCCGTGTCGCGCGGATTGACGTAGTGCTTGTCCTCGCCGGCATCGCCATAACAAAGATGAAGTCCGCCCTCGACCGCATCGGGGAGGCTGTCGAGCGCACGCGTAATCGAGGCGGCGAGCTCTTCCATCTCGAACGCGCGCATCGAGCCCTTTGCATTGTCGAGCGATTGGGTTATCTCGACGGCGATGTCCCATTGCACGGCGAGCTCGTCGGGCGGGATCTCGCGCGCAATGGCGTTGATCTCGGCGAAAAGCTGCCGCTCGTAGACCGGCCACATATCGCGCACGGCATCGGGATCGATGCAATGCCCCATCACGCCGAACGCCGTCGGCACGCTGATCTGAAAGCGCGTGCCGGGCGCGATCTTCTCGGCCGCACGCGCGGCCCCAAAGACCGCGTAAGACTCGCGCGCGGCTGTCAGATAGCCGAGCGGCCCGAACTCGATCTTATCGAGATCCTGGCCCGGCGCCGGGCGGTAGCGCTGGTTGGTCATGTGGAGGTAGCGCGCTACACCGCCCGGGATCATGCCCGGCGCGCGGCCGATGATGGGTGCTTGCGGCCGTAGCCAGCCGCGCTTCTTTTCGCCATCGGGCAGGCGCTTGGCAAGCGATCCGAAAGACGCGCCGGCAAGCTCGAAGACATCGCGCGCTTCGAGCGGGACGCCGCCGACCAGATGAATGGGCCGCTCTGCCATACGGCCCCAAGATAGCAGGCCCCGTGCCGACGACAATGAAGGGCAATGAGGAGGGGTGCCGCTTACGCGGCGAGAACGGCGTTGACCGTCTCGATGAAATCGTCCGGGTCGAGCGGTTTGGCAAGCGTTTGCGCCACCAATCGGCGAAAATGACGTTGACGGTTGGACCGACGGCGACGACAAGCGGCAGCCTACCCATCTGTCGATAGACGAAGAGCCCGCTTGAGACCGTCGATTTGTCCGATGGCCTCAAAGCTGCCGGATGGCGCTGACCGAATGCGCTCGAAACGGGGAACGATGATCGCTTTGCCGGATTCGTGTAAGGCTTGCGCAGCAAGACAGTATCGCGATGGCGGCGCCACAAAGCAGGCGCAGCCGTGGCTTCCTGGCGGAGCCGACGAAAGGGATCATGGATTTGAAATCAAACGCCGTTTGTGCTGCGCGGAAAACACGGTACCGATTTTCGAGAGTAAAAGGTGATTAAGAATTACCCGCCCGCTTCCGCCGGTTTGCTTTGCCGCGGGGGCAGTCCCATATTCCGCCCGTTGATCGGACAAGGAAGAGGAATGGCCATGGCGAGCCCGGATGATGCGATGCGGGGCGGAATGGCGCCGGCGGCCGGCCGGCCGATGTTGAGCGAGGCCGAACTCGAGCGGCGTCGCGGCAAGCCCTGGACGCTCAAAGTCGTCAAAGCCTTCGATGTCGGCCCGCACATGCGCCGGGTTCAACTCACAGGCGATAACCTTGCCGAATTCACCCCGAAGCCCGGGCAAGAGATCGTGCTGCAAATCCCGCAAACGGGCGGCGAGCCGGCGCGGCGGCATTACACGATCCGCCGCTATGACACCGCCAGCAAGCTCATCGATGTCGATTTCGTGCTGCACGGCCATCGCACGCCGGGCGTGAGCTGGTCGCTCGACGCGAAGCCCGGCGATGTCATCGACATTCGCGGCCCACGCGGTCGTATCGGCCTCGATCCCGCTGCCGATTGGCACCTCTTCCTCGGTGACGAGACGTGCCTGCCGGCGATCTATGCGCTGCTCGAAGCCTTGCCGAAAGCTGCGCCGGCCCATGCCTTCCTCGAAGTCGCCGGCGAAGAGGACAAGCAAGAGCTCAAGACTCAAGCGGACGTGAAGCTGCACTGGTTGTTGCGCAACGGCGCCGCGCCGGGACCGAGCGAGTTGTTGTCGAATGCGCTCGCTGCGTTCACCTTCCCATCGGGCAAGGGGCACGCCATCGTCATCGGCGAGACCAGCAATGTGCGCAACCAGCGTCATGCGCTTATCGAGCGCGGCTTCGACAAGAGCCAGATCTATGCCGAAGGCTATTGGCGGCCGGACCGCATCGGCGGTCACGACCACGTCAACGACTAGGTGCGTCTAGCGCCTGCCCGCTTGATGATGCGGCGACTGCTCGTAATGCAGGCGTAAGAGATCGAGCCCGTAATCATTGCCGTTCGGTGTTCGCACGATGGTATGGACGTGGAACTTCGCCGGCTCGGCATTGGTCAGGAACACGCCGATATGATGGTCGAACTCGATCATCACCACCGGGCTCTGCACGCGGTAATAAAATGTGCTGTCCTCGGCAAACCCGCCGATCCAGCAGAAATGCGTTTCGCTCAAATGCTGCTCGATCTCCGCCATCCGCTGCTTTTCGGGCTCAGGCGGTAGCGGCGCGATATACCGGCCAACGAGATCGAGCAGATTGCGGCGCTGCACCGCCGACATGTCGGCGGCCGCAATGCCCTCATAAGGAATGACGCGATTGTCCTGATGCGCGCCGGCAAGGTGAAGGTTGTCGGCGAAATGGCGACGGCCGGATGGGAGGTCGCCGCCAACCATCGAATGCGCGACGATCGCCTGTCGTTGTTGCTCCGGCGAGAACGAGCGCATCAGGGTGAGGCCGGCGCGCTCTTCATCCTCGAAGAGGGTGGTGCCGGCGAACGGCCCGACATCGGCGTGGCTGGGCTCCGCACCCCAGAAACTCGGCGTCAGCACCATCTGCCCGCCGATCACCATGCAATTAAGGCTGAGATGATGGCCGAACAATTGCCAGCCCCAGGGCTCGCTCAGGGATGGCGTGCCGAAGAGGCAGAAATTGTAGCTCCATTCGCCGAGGATCGCTGGTCCGCCGACAAGATCGCCGAGGAAGCGGTTGAGCCGCATCACATCGCGCGACATTTGAAAGCCCTTGGCGCTCATGCTGGCGCGCAGGATCGCGAGCGCGGCCTCGCGCTGCGCGTCGGAAATTTCCTCGAGCCGCAGTCCGTAATCCTCGAAGAAATTCTCGGTGTTCTGCCAGCGCCGCCAGGTTTTGGAATCGGCCGCAAAGCACGAGGCTTTGCGCTGCGCCTCGGTCAGCAGGCTGAGCAGCGCCTGGGCGGCATCGGTCATTGCCTTGACCGGCGCGCCATTCGGTTCGAGCTTATAAAGGCCACGGCGGGTCGTTCCATCGGTGGTAATGCCGGCGAAGGGTTCGGCGAGCTGTTTTTCCCACTGCGCGAAGAATTCCTTGGCGCGCGGGCTTTGCCGCCGCGCCTCGGCATGGGCGCGCGCCGTCGGCCCGGCAATTTTGGATTGCCCCGGTTTTGGCAAAAACGGGTGGTAATCGGGTCGTGACATCGCGGGCTCCTTTGGGCGGGCGGGCGAGTGTAAGATCGCGGCTATCGGGCCGACAAGCGCTGACAAGACGGCTTAGGAATGAGCATGGATCGCATCGCGCTGGTGATATCGGACGTCGACGGCACGCTGGTCGATACGCAAAAGCGTGTGACCGGGCGCACGCGCCAGGCGGTGGCGTCGCTGCAGGCACACGGCATCGGTTTCACCGTTGTCAGCAGTCGCCCGCCTTTCGGTCTCCGACCGTTGATCGAGGCGCTTGGCATCACCGCGCCGGTCGCGGCGTTCAATGGCGGCGCGATCGCCTCGCCGGCGCTGAATATCCTCGATCAGCGCAGCATCGATCGCGCGGTCGCGCGCGAGATCATCGCTTTTCTCGATGCGCAGAAGATCGGCGCCTGGCTGTTCACCGGCGCCGAATGGCTGACGCGCGATCCTGACGGCGCGCATGTCGCGCATGAGACGCACACCGTGCAGCAAGGCCCGCATATCGTCGCGGATTTCGACGCCGTCATCGATCAAGGCGGCAAGATCGTTGGCGTTAGCGACGATTTCGCGCGGCTCGAGGCGATCGAGAAGCAGGCGCAATCGCAGTTCACGGGAAGGGCGGTAGCAGTGCGCTCGCAATCCTATTATCTCGATTTCGTCGCGCCGGGTGTCGATAAAGGCCTGGCGGTGCGTGAACTAGCCAAGACGATCGGTGTTCCTTTCGCCCAGATCGTCACGCTCGGCGACATGGAGAACGACGTGCCGATGTTTCATCAGGCGGGCTTTAGCATCGCGATGGGTAATGCCACCGATGCCGTAAAGAGGCAGGCGCGCGAAGCGACGCTCACCAACGACGAAGACGGTTTCGCCGCGGCGGTCGAGAAGTTCATCTTGCCGCGCGCGGGTGGGTGACGCGATGGGCGGCGAAGCTCCCGGCCGGCCCGGCATTCCGGCGCGCTGGACATCGAGCGCCAAAAGCGCGTTCGGTACGGCGCTCACGCCGCAGAGCCGTGTCTGGTACACGATCAGCCACGGCATCCTCAACGAGATTTATTACCCGCGCGTCGATTATGCCTGCACGCGCGATTTCGGCTTCATCGTCACCAATGGACGCAATTATTTCTCGGAAGAGAAGCGCCATGCGCACAGCAGCGTGCATCCGGTCGAAGACGGCGTGCCGGCTTTCAAGCTGTCGAACGCCGCCGTCGACGGCCGCTATCGTATCGACAAGACGATCCTTTCCGATCCGACATGCGATGTCGTGCTCCAGCGCGTTTCCTTCCGCGCGCTCGATGGTGCGCGCGATTATCGGCTGTTCGCGCTCGTGTCGCCGCATCTCGTCAATCGCGGCGCCGATAACCATGCCTGGCTCGGCAGTCATAAAGGGCGTGAGATGCTGTTCGCAGCGGGCAGCGACAACGCCATGGCGCTGGCCTGCTCGGCGCCGTGGCGCGCGCGCTCGGTCGGTTTCGTCGGCTCCTCGGATGGCTGGCAGGATCTGAATCGGAATTTCGCGCTGACCTGGAATTATGACACGGCGCATGGCGGCAATGTCGCGCTGACGGCCGAGATCGACCTCGCCAACTGCAACAACGAATTTATCGTCGCGCTCGGCTTCGGCCGCCGCGCGGAGGAAGCGGCGCATCGCGTCATCGGCAGCCTCGCCGATGGTTTCGATGCCGCGCTCGCGGGCTTCACCGAGAAATGGCAGGATTGGCAGGCGCAGCTTCTGCCGCTCGATCCGCCGCGCGATCCGGGCAGTGCCAACACCTACCGCATCAGTACGGCGGTGCTGCGCACGCATGAGGCCAATTCTTTTCCTGGCGGCATCATTGCCAGTCTCTCGATCCCGTGGGGCTTTGCCCGCGGCGACGAAGACCTCGGCGGCTATCATCTGGTTTGGCCGCGCGATCTCGTCGAATCCGCTGGTGCGTTGGTCGCTTGCGGCGCTTTCGAGGATGCGCGCCGCGTGCTGCGCTGGCTCGAGGCGACGCAAGAGGCGGATGGCCATTGGCCGCAGAATTGCTGGCTCGACGGCGAGCCCTATTGGAACGGCGTCCAGATGGATGAATGCGCCTTTCCGATCTTGCTGGTCGATTTGTTGTGGCGCGAGAGCGGGCTGAATTCGGCCGAATTGCTGCGCTATTGGCCGATGGTGAAGAAAGCTGCGGCTTTCGTCATGCAGAACGGGCCCGTGACCGGGCAGGATCGCTGGGAAGAGGATGCGGGCTATTCGCCCTTCACCCTCGCGGTCGAGATCGCGGCATTGCTTGCCGCTGCGGATATCGCCGAGCATGCCCACGAAATCGCCGCGGCAGCCTATCTGCGCCAGACAGCCGACGCGTGGAACGAGCAGATCGAGCGCTGGATCTACGCCACCGATACCACGCTGGCGCGCGAGGTCGGCGTGGAGGGCTATTACGTGCGCATCGCGCCGGCGGACAGCGCCGATGCTTGCGTACCGAGTGGCGGCTTTGTGCCGATCAAGAATCGTCCGCCCGACCAAAGTACCGCGCCGGCGGCGCTGCTGGTCAGTCCCGATGCGCTGGCGTTGGTGCGGTTCGGCTTGCGCGCGGCGGATGATCCACGCATCCGCAACACGCTGCGCGTGATCGACGCGCTGCTGAAGGTCGAATTCCCGGCCGGGCCGAGCTGGCGTCGCTATAACGGCGACGGCTATGGCGAGCACGAGGACGGGCGACCGTTCGACGGCACCGGAATCGGCCGGCCCTGGCCGCTGCTGACCGGCGAACGTGCGCATTACGAAATCGCCGCCGGCAATCGCGCCGGCGCCGAAGACCTGCTCGCCACGATGGAGGCGTTCGCCAGCGACGGTCACCTCATTCCGGAACAGGTCTGGGACAGCGACGACATTCCGGAGCGCGAGCTGTTCCGCGGCCGCCCGTCCGGCTCGGCAATGCCGCTGGTCTGGGCGCATGCCGAGCACATCAAGCTGCTGCGTTCGCTCCGCGAGGAGCGCATCTTCGACATGCCGCCGCAGGCTTATCAGCGCTATCAGGTCGAAGGCGTGCGCTCACCGCTGCGGATATGGCGGCTCAATCACAAATGCCGCACGATCGAAGCCGGCAAGACGGTGCGGATCGAGTTGCCGCGGCCGGCGCTGATCCATTGGAGCGACGACGATTGGCACCGCGTCGTCGATACACCGACGCAAACGACGGCATTCGCCACGCATATTGCCGATCTCGACACCGAAGGCCTGATGCCCGGGAACGCGGTCGTTCTGACTTTTTATTGGCAGAACGACCAGCGTTGGGAGGGCACCGACTATCGGATCGATGTCATATAGGCCGCGCCGCTAATCCTGCGGCTCGAGCTTCACGATCGACGCGCCGTGATTGCTGCCGACCCAGATCGCGCCATCTTTGTCAACGAACATGCGACGGATATTGGTCGAGCGGGGCAGCAGGTATTCGACCCATTCGCCGGTCTTGGGATTGAGCCGGTCGACGCGGTCGGTCAGCATCGATCCGGTCCATATCTCGCCATCCTTTGCCGGCACGACGTCATAAGGATCGAAATAGGGCGTCGGCACTTTGAACTCGGTGATCTTTTCGGTCTCCGGATCGAAGCGGCCGATATTGTTGCCGTTGAATTCGGCGAACCAGAGAATGTCGTCGGCATCGACTCGGCCGCGGCGCGGGCGCGAATAAGCCGTCGGCGTCGGATAGATGGTGAGTTGCTTGGTCTTGGCGTCGATCCTGCCGATCTCGCCGCCACCGAAAGCAAGCAGGTAGAGGTTGTTCTGATGATCGGCGGGCATGCCGTAACCGGCGACGCCTTGGCCGCGCAGATCCTTCACCGGACCGAGATTCTCCCACTTCCCGCTTTTGACATCGAGCCGGAAAGTCGAATGCTTGTCCTGGTCGTTGCTCCACACCTTGCCGTCGACCGAGGCGTAGGTCGGGGTGACCATCGATTCCTGCGTGTGGTCGTTCTGCCAATCCTTGGGCAGCGGATAGAAGGTGAATTTCTTCGCCTTCATATCGAAGCGCGCGACGCCGGTCTGATACATCATCGAGACCCAGAGATCGCCTTTCGCATCGGGTTCGAGATCGAGCGTGCCGGTCGGGAAGCCGGGCTTCACCATGGGCAGCGGATAATCCTTCGCCTTGCCGGTCCTGGGATCGAGCGACCCCATGAATTGATGACCAAAATCGGCGTACCAGATCATGCCATCGGGCATGCGCACGACGTCATGCGGCTGCGCGTCCTGACGCGGCAAGTTGTATTCGGTGATGATCACATGCCTCGCGCGGCCGCTCGGCCGCGGCAGCGTCTTGAGCGGGAAGTTCCAACTCTGCTGCTTACTGAGATTGATCGTCGTCATCCATTCGGCGATCGGCTGCAATTGCTCCGGCGTGCCGAAGCCGCGTTGCGCGCTGCCGACCGTCGGTTGCGGATGCGACGGCACGCTGCCGGGCGAATAGCTCGACATGCGCTTATAGACTTGCTGCCACTCGTCGGCGTTATGCGTCGATTGGAAGATGCGCTGCAGCGAGTGACACGCATCGCAATTCGAGAGGAATTGCTGCTGCTTCTCGGTGCCCGGCGCGCTGATCATCCATTCGGCGTCGGTGAGCTGATTATAAAGCTGCTTCGCCTTGCGAAGCTTGAGATCGGCCGCGCTCGGCTTGCCGGGGGCAACCGTCGTGCTCGGGAAACCGTCGACCTCATAACCGACGGCGCGAATGGCAAGATCGTATTTGCCGGGGGCAAGGCGCGAGGCGGGGAACGCGTAGTGGCCCTGATCGTCGGTGACGACGGTGGTGGTGACGGTCGAACCGGTCTGGGTGGCGCTGACCAGCACGCCGCCCATGGCGCCTTCTTCGTCGGAGCGGATCGTGCCTTGCAGAGCGACCGCGCCGGTCTCGGCCGCGAAGATCGGTAGCGGCGCCGTTACGGCGAGGAGCAACAGAAACGCGAGGGAACCAAGGCCGACACGCATCCTAATCATCGTCTCCTCCGATCCGTTTTATAATTTCGGCACGACCCTCCGACGAACCACCACCATTTCGCCAAATCGTACAGACGACGCCGATCAGGCTGGTTTGTATTTGCCGGTCAGTTGCGGTGCGGTCAGTTCTTTATGGCCTTTCTGCTCGCGCTCCAGCCGGGTCTCGCGCGACCAGGTGCGCTTCAGATCGTCGCGCACCGTGATCGTCAACCGGCCCAGACCCTCGGCCTCGATCTCGACCTTATCGCCATCCTGGAAAGCGTTGAGGCCGCGGTGATTGGTGCCGGTGGCAAGGACATCCCCCGGCTCCAGTGTGTGGATCGAGCTGATGAACTCAATGCAGCGCGGAATCTTATGCGCCATGTCGTTGGTGTTGAAGCTTTGCTTCACCGCACCATTGACCCAGAGCTTGATCTGGATGTTCTGCGGGTCTTTCACCTCGTCCGCCGTGACGATGTACGGGCCGATCGGTGCAAAGGTCTCGCGCGCCTTTGATTGATAGAAGGTGTTGCCCGCCGGCGGCAGGCCGCGCGCCGAGCCGTCGATGAAATTGACGTAGCCGAAGATATAGGGCATCGCATCGGCGGCTTTCACGTTCGTCGCGCGCTTGCCGATGATCAAGGCAACCTCGGCCTCGCCCTCGAAGACGGTCGCCGGCACGTCGGGCAGTACCATCGTGTCGCCGTCGCCGATGAGGCCGTTCGACGATTTCATGAAGGCGTTGATCGGCGCCGGCTCTTTGCGGGTGCCGTCTTCCATGTAATTGACCGCCATGCAGTCGATGTTGCTCGGCTTCGTTATCGGCGCGCGAAATTTGACGGAGCTGACGGGCACGCCCTTGCCGCTATTGGCGGCGTCTTCGACCTTCTTTTTGTAGTCGCTCCAGCGCTCGATGAGCCCGTTCATCAGACTGCCGGGGTTGGCGTGCGGAATGTCTTTCACTGCATCGGTGACATCGACGACGCTGTCGCCTTTGACGATGCCAATGCGATAGTCGTTAAAAAAGCAGATCTTCATGTAAGTCCTCCCATTTATTACGGCTCTTCTACGCCGCCGATCCGTCGCCGTCTAGGCAGCCTTCTCGATCACCTTCGCCCAATCCTCGAGCAACTCCATTTCGTGCCCATTGCGCAGATTGATGGCGAGTTGGCTGAAGCCGGCGGCTTTGAAGGCCTTCACGCCTTCGACCAATTCTTCTTCCGGACCGGTCATCGTCATGTTGCGGATGAGGTCCGCGGACAGAAGCTGCTCTTCCTCGGGCCGCAGGAACATCAGATGGCCGCGATGATTGGTCAGATAGCGCGCATCGGCCGGCTCATAGGTCTTATAGATTTCGAGATAGCGTTCGTAGAGCGGCTTCAGGAAAGGCAGCGGCTTGGTGATCGAGCCAAGTTCGTCATGCTCGGCATAGTCGTGGAACAGCATCGTGATCGAAGGGCCCGCTTGCGCCTTGGCGCGCGCGCTGTCGGCGGCCTCGCCCGGGCGCAGCACCGCGCCGGCGCAGAAGGTCGTCGAGTAAAGGTCTTTCACATCGCGACCGGCGGTGGTCCAGGATTTCTTCATCGCTTCGAGCGCCGCGGCCGCCGGCTGCGGCTTGCCGCCGCCCGCCAGCCAGCCGGCGCCGAGCTTGGCGACGAGATCGCGGCCCTTCGGCCCAAAGGCCGAGATATGCGCCGGGATCGGATTGTCGATGTTGATGTAGCCCTTCTCGGGGTTGAGGAAGCGGACCTTATGCGTGCCTTCTTCGTGCCATTCGACGGTCTCGCCGCGCAGCAGCGCCTCGACGACACGGAGATATTCCTCGAGCCGCGCCAGGGTGATCGCCGGCAGCCCCATGGTGCGGCGGCCGGTGAATCCGGTGCCGAGACCCATCTCGATGCGGCCCGGCGCCAGCGCGTTGAGCGAGGCGAGGGCGCTTGCCGCAACGGGCGCGATGCGGTTCGATGGGATCAGCACGCCGGTGCAGAGCTTGATCTTGCTGGTCTGCACCGCCGCCGCGCCCATCGCGACGAAAATCTCGGCATTCAGCAGATGCGTGTCGTAGAACCAGGCATGGGTGAAGCCCAACTCCTCGGCGCGCTTCACGACTTTCCAGTGATGCGCCGACGTCGCCAGTTGAATGCCGTATTCCATGGTGGCCTCCCTTTATGTCTCCGCCCGCTCGTAGCGGCGGGCCGGGGTATCGATCGGCGGCGCCAGCGGCGGCGCGTTGAAGGATGCGCGCTGCCGCTCGGCGGGCGCGGCTTGATAAAGCGTCGTGCGTTGCCAGGGATCGCGGCCGAGATCGCGGATGATCTGCTCCATCGTCTCGGGCGGCATCTCCTGGCCGTGGCTCGCGCCGGCGGCGCGGGTGATGCTCTCATTCATCAGCGTGCCGCCGAGATCGTTGCAGCCGGCCTTGAGACAGGCCGCGGCGCCTTCCGGTCCCATCTTCACCCATGAGGTCTGGATGTTCGGGATCACTGGATGGAGCGCCAGCCGCGCGACCGCATGGATCAGCACCGCTTCGCGGAAAGTCGGGCCGAGGCGGCAACCTCCGCGCAAATGGATCGGCGTTTCCATCGGCACGAAAGGCAGCGGCACGAACTCGGTGAAGCCGCCGCTCTTGTCTTGCTGCTGCCGCAGTTGAAGGAGATGCCGCGCCCAATGCTGCGGATGATCGACGTGGCCAAACATGATTGTCGCGGTGGTCTTGAGACCGGTGCGATGCGCCGTCTCGACCACGGACAACCATTGCGCGGTCGTCACCTTGTCGGGGCAGATGATGGCTCGCACCTCGTCGTCGAGAACTTCCGCGGCTGTGCCAGGTAGCGAGCCGAGGCCGGCGTCTTTCAGCTCTGTCAGGAATTCTTCGATCGAGATGCCGAGCGTCGCCGCGCCTTGCGTGATCTCGAGGGGCGAGAAGGCATGCACGTGCATGCCGGGCACGGCGTCTTTGATCGCGCGGCAGATCGCAAGATAGGTCGCGCCTGTGTAATCGGGATGGATGCCGCCTTGCAGGCAGACCTCGACCGCGCCGCGCTCCCAGGCCTCTACCGCGCGGCGTGCGATCTCATCGAGATCGAGATCGTAAGGCCGTCCGCGCAGATTTTCGCTGAGCTTTCCCTTGGAGAAGGCGCAGAATTTGCAACGGAAATAGCAGATATTCGTGTAGTTGATGTTGCGCGTGACGATGTAGCTTACGCGATCGCCGTTCGTTTCGGCGCGCAGCGCATCAGCGGCGGCGCACACAGCAGCGAAGTCGCTGCCGCGCGCGGCAAAGAGCGCGACGATATCGCTTTCGGTGAGCATATGTCCGCCGGTGGCGCGATCGAGGATTGAAGTGAGGCTGCTGCTATCGCGCAGCGCCGGCATCGCCGGCGACGCCAGCTTCGCGCCTGGCATCCAACCATCGGCGCGGGCGAAATCTTCGGCATCGGACGCGCGCAGCACGGCGGTGCGCATCGGCGGCGCAAGCCAACGCTCGGCTTTTGCCGCATAGGTCGGATAGATCGCCAACCGTTCGACCAACACCTTGCCGGCGGCATCCGTTTCGCGCGCCAGCGCGTCAAGTTCGGGCCAGGGGCGTTCCGGATTCACATGATCGGGCGTCACCGGCGACACGCCGCCCCAATCGTTGAGGCCCGCGGCGACGAGGTGCGGCAGCGCGCCGGAAGCGAGATTGGGGGGCGCTTGGATGTTTATCGCGCCGCCGAAGATCAGCCGCGCGATGGCGATGGTCCAAAGATGATCGGCGAGATCGGGCTCGGCCGCGCTCGCCATCTTGGTGTTCGGCTTGGCGCGGAAATTCTGGACGATGATTTCCTGGATATGGCCGTATCGCTCATGCAGAGCGCGCAACGCGAACAGCGCGTCGACGCGTTCCTCGCGCGTCTCACCGATGCCGATGAGAATTCCGGACGTGAAAGGCACGGAAGCTTCGCCGGCGGCCGCGATGGTCGCGAGCCGCGCGGCCGGCACTTTGTCGGGCGAGCCGAAATGCGGTCCGCCGCTCCGGCACAGGCGCTCCGCTGCGGATTCCAGCATCAGCCCTTGGCTCGCCGAAACCTCGCGCAGTCGCAGGATGTCGCCCTTCTCCATGACCCCGGCATTGATATGCGGCAACAGCCCGGTCTCGCGCAGCACCAGCGCCGCCATGGCGGAGAGATAATCGAGTGTCGTCGCGTAGCCGAGCCGCGCCAGCTCGTCGCGTGCCGCGCGATAGCGCAGCTCCGGTTTGTCGCCGAGGGTGAAGAGTGCCTCACGGCAACCGGCCGTCGCACCGTCGCGCGCGATAGCCAACACCTCGTCGGATGAGAGATAGGCACGCTCACCGCGACGCGGCGGATGCGCGAAGGTGCAATAGTGACAAGAATCGCGGCAAAGTCGCGTCAGCGGAATGAAGACCTTGCGCGAATAAGAGATCAGCCGGCCATGCGCCGCGTCGCGCAGGGCGACGGCACGCGCCATCAGCGCAGCGAGATCGCCGGTGGTCGCGAGAGCGAGCGCTTCGTCGCGCGTGATGCCGCTCATGCCGCGCGCACGCCGATGGAGTCGAGCAGGGCGCGTGCGCGCGTACGCGACGGCTTGGCAAGGAAAGCGGCGAGGTCTTCCGGCGTGTCGATATCGAGACCGATACCGGGCAGGGGCACTATCGCCGGCTCGATGCCGCAAGCGCGTGCCGCGTCGAGATGCGGGAAGTAGCTGTTGTCGCCGAAACGCAGCGGTACCGCATCGGCGGGCGCGGCGAGGATGGTGTTGGAGCCAAGTTCGTCGCGCGCCGGTACGATGACGAAGCGATGCCCCCGTTGATGCGCAGCGATCACGCACTCGATCTCGGCGGATGTCGCCAGCGGCACGTCGCCGGGGACGGTCAGCATCGCATCGCCGCGTGCGGCGAGGCGCCGCGCTGCGCCCATGACCGCGCCGGTATGGCCTTCGGTCGCGTGCTCGGCGAAGATCTGTGCGCCATAGCGCTGCGCCAGCGCGTGCGCTGCGGGATCGATCGTGACAACGATCGCGCCGGCAAGGCCGCGGGCCCCGGTCACCGCTTCGAGCACGTCTTCGAGCATCGCCAGCGCCAGCACGCTGCGTTGCGCTTGCGGCAAAGCGGGGGCGAGGCGCTGCTTGGCGCCGCTCGTCTCCTTTACCGGCACGACGGCCCAGATCGCGCTCATTGTGCGGGCTCCAAAACCCTCGCGGCGGCGTCCAGCACAACACGCGCCAACGCTTCGCGGTCGGCCAGCGTCTCCATCAGCGCGTTCGCCGGGACGACGGCGCATTCCAGACTGGCGCAGCTCAGCGCGTCGGCGTGATCGACGATGTAAGCATCGATCAAATCGCCGTAGCGGCGCGCGACCGCAGCGGCGCTGATCTCGAGACCGAGTTCCTGCATCATCTTCGCCGTCGGGCCTTTGACCGCGCGGCCGCCGATGATCGGCGACACGGCGATGACCGGCGCGGCGCAATCGCGCAGCGCAGCGCGCACGCCGCGCAGCGCGAGGATAGGCTCTATGCTGATGAAGGGGTTTGATGGACAAAGGATCACGGCGCCGAGCGCCGGATCGCCGAGAGCGGCGAGCAACGCCGGTTGAGGCCGCGCGTCCGCGGCGCCGGCGAATTCGATTGCGGTGATCACGGGCTCGCAGCGCTGGCGCACGAAATAGGGCTGAAAATCGAGCCAGCCGTCTTTCGTCTTCACCCGCGTGCGCACCGGATCATCGCTCATCGGCAGGATCGTTGCGCCGATGTCGAAGCGCCGGCGGAAATCGTCAGTGATCTGCGACAGACTCTCGCCGCCACGCAGCCGCCGGGTGCGCTCGATATGCGTCGCGAGATCGCGATCGCCGAGATTGAACCAGGTCTCGCCGCCGAGCGCTTCGAGCGAGGCCATGAAATTCCAGCTCTCATCGCGCCGGCCCCAGCCGGTCGCTTGATTATCAAGCCCGGCGAGCGCGTAGAGCAGTGTGTCGATGTCGGGCGAGATCGAGAGGCCGAGATGCTCGAAATCGTCGCCGGTATTGGCGATGACCGCGAGGTCGCCGGGCGGCAGCACGCGGCTCAAGCCCAGCGCCAGCTTGGCGCCGCCGACGCCGCCCGAAAGCGCGATGATGCGATGGTGCTGCATCAGCGGAAAAGATCCTCTGCGGCGGTGCGGATCAACGCTTTTGCCGGTCGTGGCTGCGCCGACCACATCAGGCCACGCACCAGCACGGCGGGCTGCGCCTCATCGGCCTGGCCCATAAGCAGCGATGCGGCTGCCGCGATCTCGTCGGCGAAGCCGATCTCGGTGACGCGCAGCGTGCGGCCGTAAAGATCGTCATGGCCGCGCTTGTCGATGAGCGAGGGTAGGCCGGCGGCGCCCAGCGCGATACCGGCGGTGCCGCAGCGCCAGGCGCGGCCGAAGCTGTCGCTGATGATGACGGCCGGTGCGACGCCGAAATGCGCGCCGAGTTTCTCGCGCAGCGAAGCGGCCGACGCGTCCGGATCGCGTGGCAGCAATAGCACGGGCTCTACGCCGGTTTCCGGATCGATATTCGAGCGATCGACGCCGGCATTCGCCATCACATAGCCGAGGCGATGCTCGACGATCAGCACGCCCGGGCGATGACGCACGACGCGAATGCTTTCATCAAGGATCACCTGCACCAGCCGCGGGTCCTTGTCGGTTTCGCGCGCCAGATGCTCGGCCTCGGCGCTGGGCTCGACATGCGCCAGATCGACATAGCGGCCCTCGGCCTTGGAGACGATCTTTTGCGCCACGACCAGTACGTCGCCGGCGCTCAGCAATTTGCCGACTCTACGCTCCAGCCCGGCGGCCAGCACAGCCGCCAGATCGTCGCCCGGTTTGACGAGCGGCAGACCGGAAAGGGCGATCAGGGAGGCCGTGTCGGACATTTTCTCGCGCAGGTGAGACGAAACAGGCCGGAAAGGCCGCGGCGAGCCTCGCGACAATTCCCGTTGCTGTCAATTGCCGCTGCCGCGATGATGCCCAGCGAAAATCGGGGCGAAACGCGCTCAAGGAGAGGCTCATGGCAGGACGGTCGACCGTCGCCATCATCGGCGGCACGGGAGCGGAAGGCGGCGGCATCGCGCTGCGCCTCGCCAAAGCGGGGCACCGTGTGCTGATCGGCTCGCGCGATGCAGCCAAAGCCAAAACGGCCGCGACCGAGTTGGCGGCGCGGGCCAGCGCCGAAATCGCCGGCGACGGCAATCGCGCCGTGGCTGCGGCGGCGGAGATCGTCATCGTGACGGTGCCCTATGCGGCTGAGCGCCCGACGATCGAGGACATCCGCGATCTTCTCCCCGGCAAGATCCTCGTGGACGCGACGGCGCCGCTGGTGCCCCCGCGCGTCAATCGCGTGCAATTGCCGGAAGGCGGCTCGGCAGTGGCGGCGATCCAGGCGCTGCTGGGCGAGCAGGTGAAGGTCGTCTCGGCGTTCCAGAATGTCTCGGCCGAGAATCTGCGTCATGTCGACGAGCCGGTCGATTGCGATGTGCTGGTCTGCGCCGATGACGCGCCTGCACGTCAGGTGGTGATCGATCTCATCGCCTCGATGGGAATGCGCGGCATCGATGGCGGACCGATCTGCAACTCGGCTGTGGCCGAGGCGCTCACCTCGCTGCTGATCTGGGTCAATCGTAAATACAAGGTCGCCGGCGGTTCCGGCATCCGCATCACGGGTATCGAAACCTAACGTGTCCTCTCCTCGTCACCCCCGCAAAGGAGTGAGAGGGAGCATCACAACGTCAGCCGAGCGACGGGTCGAGGATGATCTTGCCGGTGGCGGGCGATGATTCGACCAGGCGATGCGCCTCGACCGCCGCGCTCAGTGGCATTACACGCTTGACCAGCACGCGCATCTTGCCGGCGGCGGCATCGTTCAGGGCCGGCATCGCATCTTTGCCGCGGCTATAGGGGCTGCCCATGATGGTGATGCGATGGTCGTAGACATGGAAGAAATTGACCGGCACGACCGGGCCGCCATGCGCGCCGGCCGTCACGAGCCGGCCGTCGAAGCCGAGTGCCTCGATCGCTTTCGCCGTCGGACCGGGATTGGCGATGTTGTCGTAGACGATGTCGATGCCCTTGCCATGTGTGATGCGTAAGAGCTCGTCTTTCAGGTCGGTCTTGTTGTAGTTGATCGCATGGTCGGCGCCGAGCTCGGTGCCGATCTGCGCGCGTTCGTCCGAGCCGGCACAGGCGATCACCTGGGCGCCGAGATTCTTCGCGAGCTGAATCCCGATCGAGCCGAGATTGCCGGCCGCGCCCATGACCAGCACGGTCTCGCCCGCTTTGAGCTTGCCCATCGTGACCAGCAGATTCCACGCGACCGGCGCGTGGCGCGCGAGCACGCAAGCATCGGCGTACGAAACGCCTTTCGGCACGATGCAGGTGGCGAAGACCGGCGCCTTGGTGAATTGCGCATTGCCGCCACAGCAATGGATGCCGAACATCTTGCGCTCGCCGAGGCCTTGGAATACCGCGACGACATCGCCGATCTTGCGGTCGGTCACTCCCGGGCCGACGGCGGTGACGATGCCGACCGGGTCGACGCCGCCGACATGCGGCAATTGCACTTTGCGTTGCGGCTGCTTGCCGGCGCGCACTGCGACATCGAGCACGCGGTTGACCGAGCAGGCGTGAACTTCCAGGACGATCTCGCCCGGGCCTGGCACCGGATCGGGAATCTCCTCGTAATGCAGCACCTCGGGCGGGCCGAATTCGCGATAGATCATCGCTCTCATGTCACACCCGCCCGAACGCTGCGCTGCCTTAGAGACGCGGCTTGACCTTGTCGAGCTTGAAGAGCTTCTTCGCGTTGTCTTCGAAGATCGCCTTCTTGTCCGCGGCGGACAGCCAGTCGAAGCCTTTCAGCATCGGCGCGATGTCGTCCATGTAGCGGCCGGTATCGGGATTGGTCGCCGAGCCGGTGCCGGGACATTCGGTCGCGAAGAGGCAACGATCGGCGCCGACGGTCTTGATCAGCAGCTCGAGGGCGAGCGGCGTGTAGAGCGTGGTGTCGAACCACAGGTTCTTCATCTTCTCGGAGAAGCGCTTGCCGCCGGTGCCGTGGCCGCGCAGGGTCGGCGCCTCGAACCGGCCGAGTTGGTAGGGGATCGCGCCGCCGCCATGCGGGATGATGAATTTCAAGGTCGGGAAATCGTCAAAGACCTTGGAATTGAGGAGACTGACCGTGGTCAGCGTCTCTTCATTGATGAAGTGCGTCGAGTAGCTGGTGCGCTCGGACTTCGAGCCGACGCCATGCAGCATCGCCGGCACGTCGAGCTCAACGAGCTTTTCATAGAGCGGATACCAGTAGCGATCGCCCATGCCCGGCGCTTCCTTGCCCGAATTCTCATAAGGGTCGGAATTGACAAGGCAGCCGACGAAGCCGAGCTCTTTGACGCAGCGCTCGAGCTCGGGCAGCACGATGTTGATCGGCTCGCCCGCGACTTGCGGCAGCATCAGCACGCCGGCGAAACGATCGGGGAAAAGCTTCACCGCGCGGTGGATGATGTTGTGGCATTCCTCGTGGAACCACTGGACGATCTTCGCCGGGCGTTCGCTATGCATCATCTGGAACGGACGCGGCGAGATGAGCTGGAAGTCGGTGCCGTGCTTGTCGAGCAGATCGACATGGCCGGCGCCGAAGGTCTCTTTCGCGTGATAGCTTTCGCGGATTTGGTCGTCGCTGACCGTGACCTTGCCGCGGCCATGCGCGCCGCGACCTGCGAGTTGAACGGCTTTGTAGGCCCAGAGCTCGGCGGGCGCGCTCATATGGCCATGGACGTCGATGATCATCGGTATCCTCCCTGGTTAATTCTGGCCTACGTTAGAAATCGTATTTGATTTCGTGCAGCTTCGGCAGCGGCAACTCGAGCTCAAACGCCTCTTTGGCGAAGAGGTCCTCGAGCCGCGGCCGCGGACCATCGAGCACCTGGTCGTGCACATAGCCGACCAGCGTGTCGTAGTTGCGCTTGTTGAGATCGGAGAGCCCATATTGCCAGGCATCGTCGCCGAGCAGCGCGCGCTCTTCCTCCCAATACGTGCGCCAGAAGGCGAGCGGCACATTGCGCGGATTGGCGACGCGCTTCATCGCGAGCTGCTTCGCCTCTTCGAAGGCGAGGGTCAGACTTTCGACGACCCAAGGGTATTTCGCGACGATCTCGGTCGGAACCGTCGTCACGTGCATGATCGGGAAGAAGCCGGTCCGGCGGTAATAATCCGTCTCGACGTCTTTATAATTCTGCCACAACCGCGCAATGCGCGGATCGCCTTTGGCATGCGCCTCGTTGACGTTCGGCGAAAGCAGGGCATCGACCTCGCCGGTGAGGATCATCTCCTCGACATTCTTGCCCTTGGGCAATACCTCGATCTTGGTCGAGGCCGGCGCGCCTTCGGAGGCATCGTCCGGATCTTGAATTACCCAGGTGATCGAGCGATGCGGCGCGCCGTGGTCTTCGAGATGGCCGCGCATCCAATAGGCGGCGGCCGCGCCGATGCTGCGGCAGGCGACGCGCCGGCCAGCCAGATCGGAGGGCTGGGTGATGCCTTTGTTCGTATTGATATAGATGAAGCCGTGGCGGAAGCGGCGATGCAGAAATACCGGGATCGCGGTGAAATCGTCGCGGCCGTGCGCTTTCTGGACGACGTAGTGCCCGCCGTTATATTCGTTGATATCGCAGCCTTTGCCATGGGCGACCTGGTCGTGAATGCCGCGCGTGCCGGCGTAGCCGCCGATCACCAACTCGATGCCCTTCGGCTGCACCGTGCCGTCTTGCAGCGCGCGCACGATCTCGTAGCCGCCGGTCATCATGGTGAGGCGCAGCTTGCCGGCAACGCGCTTCGCTTTCGGTGCGGCTTTCTTCGCAGCTGCCTTTTTCGGCGCTGCTTTCTTAGCGGCTTTACGTGCGGGCGCCGCTTTCTTCTTCGCGGCTTTCTCGGCTTTCTTTTTGGCGGCCATGATCGGTCTCTGTCGCCCTCTGCTCAGTGTCTCGTCTCGTCGCGCAGGAAATCCAGGCGACGGAACAACTCGCGGTCGGTGATCTGGAAGATGCGCGCCTGGTTCGTCGAGGCGCGGTGGCTGATCCATTGGCCGTGCGGCAGAATGAATATGTCCTTCGGGCCCCAGGTGATGGTGTCGTCGCCGACGCGCGACTGGCCTTCGCCCTCGACCACGACGCAGGCCGCGTTGCTGTTGGTGCGATAGGCCGTGGTCTCGGCGCCTTTGGTCAGGCCGAGCAGATAGCAATCGATGGTCGAGAGCACGGCGCCGCCGGTCGTCGGATTGGTGTAGCGCAGCCGGCGCGCGCCGTCGGCGTCGGGCGACGTCGCATCGAGCGCTTTCACCGCCGTCTCCCAAGGGTAGCGGAACATCGGCGACCAGCTTGTCGGCGCCGTCGGCTTCGCCGGCGACAGGCCGGCGGCGTAAACCTCATCCGCCGCCGGCGGCGTCAGGCCGCGCACCGGGCCGGGCTCGAAGACGCGGTTCTCGAGGAAGCCATGGATCGGCACGTCGAGCGAATCAACCCAGACCGAGCGCTCGTTGGTGTCATTGACATGCTCGTGCCAGGTCATGCCCGGCGTCAGGATCAGATCGCCCGGCAACATCGGGCAGGTCTTGCCCTCGACGACGGTCACGGCGCCCTTGCCCTCGAGCACGAAGCGCAGCGCGTGCATCGTATGGCGATGCGGCCGCGCCTTCTCGCCGGGCATCAGCACCTGGAGATTGACCGAGAGATTGGGTGCCGCGCCGCTGGCCGGGCCTTTGAGCCCGGGATTGCGGAGGATAAGCACCCGGCGCTCGGCATCCTCCATGTTCACCGCCTGGGCGGATTCGCCGATCAGCGGGTTCATTTCCTGCCAGCGCCAGATGTGCGAGGGCACCAGCGGCAGATTCGGCCGCAGCTCCTGGTCCCACATCGCGATGACATTGGATGCCGCGAATTTGTCGCGCAGCTCGGCCATGCCGTCCTCCCCGCCTATTTCCGTTCGTCCGAACACTGATTGTCCCGGCTTCGCGGGCGGAAAGCAATGCTGGCGCCGGTATCGGCGATAATTGGCCAATGCCCATCGTTGACCGGCGCGGAAGCCCACCGTACCGTTCTTTCCATGAGTGGTGAGCCAATTCCTGTGCTGATCGCCGGCGGCGGCCCGGTCGGACTCGCGCTGGCGATCGAGCTCGGCATGGCCGGCGTTGAATGCCTGGTGGTTGAGCGCCGTGACGGCTCGATCTCGGTCCCGAAAATGAGCGGCCTCTCGATCCGCTCGATGGAACTCAACCGCCGCTGGGGCATCGCCGAAATCGTCCAGAATTCCGGCTGGCCGAAACACCATCCGCAGGGCCTGACCTATTGCACCAGCATGGTGGGCTTCGAGCTCTACCGGCATCACGTGCCCGCCTACAACGACCAGAAGCTCGACTATACGCCCGAGCCGCGCGTCGCCTGCGCCCAGCTTTATTACGACCCGATCCTTTTGGCGAAGGCGCGCTCGCTGCCGTCGGTGACGATCCGCCACCTGACCGGCCTCGATAGCTTCACCCAGGACGAAGACGGCGTCACCGCGACCGTCACCGACCGGCAGAGCGGCAAAAGCGAGACCATCCGCGCGCGCTATCTCGTGGGCTGTGATGGCGCCGACGGCACCGTCGTGACCGCGCTCGATCCCGGTTACGAAGGGCTGGGCCATGTCGCGCATAGCGTCAACGTCTTCTTCCGCTCGGCGG
>DASZLU010000130.1:0-1934 GCA_035552195.1 Allostellaceae bacterium
GTCTGCCCGGCCGGCATCGCGCCGTCGATCCAGAGCGCGCCGCTCGGCTTCAAGCCGCGCGTCACCGGCAGCGACGTCATCGCCAGCTACACCGATCACGTGCTGCGCGTGGTCGCGCATCTCATCGCGCTCGAAGACAAGACCGGACGCAGCGTTCAGCTCGCGCTCGAGCCGGAGCCGTATTGTTTTCTCGAGACCACCGACGAGACCGTCGCCTATTTCCGCGATCAGCTTTATTCGGGCGCGTCGGTCGAGAAGCTCGCCAAGCTCGCGCATGTCCCGATTTCCGAAGCGAACGAAGCGCTCCGCCGCCATGTCGGCATCGTCTACGACATCTGCCACCAGGCGGTTGAATACGAGAATATTTCGGAATCCTTGCAGAAGCTCGTCGACGGCGGCGTTCCGATCTTCAAGTTTCAGGAAGCCGCGGCGCTGCACATACCGGAAGTGACGCAAGACGTCGTCAATACAATGAAGCGCTATGCCAAGACCATTTATCTGACGCAGACGATCCAGAAGAAGGATGGCAAGCTGACGAAGTTTCTCAACGTCGACGACGCCATCGCTGCGTTCGAGAAGGAGCCGGGGCCGCGGGAATGGCGCACCCACATTCACGTGCCGATTTTCCTCGACGATCTTGGGCAGTTCCGCACCACCCGCTTTGCCATCGAGGACGGCCTGCGCTTCCACAAGCAAAAGCCGCTGTCGCGCCACCTCGAGGTCGAGACCTATACGTGGGACGTGCTACCCGACAACCTCAAGAAGGGTGACATTGTCGATAACGTGTGCCGCGAGCTCGAATGGGTGAAGGGGCAACTGACGTAGTGTTTCCCGTGCGCGGCGCAGCGCGAAGCGGTGCGCTGCAGACACGGGATCGTCGCAAGCGCGGAGTTTGTGAAGAGACGCGGACCACTGGAGACACAAATGAAAGTCGGATTCATCGGGCTGGGCCGCATGGGCTCGGCCATGGCGCGCCGCCTGATCGAGGCCGGCCACGAGGTCGGCGTCTATAATCGCACGCCCGAGAAGCTCAAGGACCTGATCGGGCTCGGCGCCAAACACCTCGACTCGATCAAAGTCGCCGCGACTTTCGGCGAAGCCGTCTTCACCATGCTCGCGGACGACGCCGCGGTGACCGAGGTCGTGACCCGCACCGGCGGCCTGTTGGCGTCATTGCCAAAAGGCGGCATCCATGTCTGTGCCGGTACCCACAGCGTCGCCTGCATCCAGACGCTGAAGAAGATGCACGCCGATGCCGGGCAGATTTTGATCGCGACGCCGATGCTCGGCCGGCCAGAAGTCGTCAATTCCGGACAGGCCGGGATGGTGCTCGGCGGCGACAAGGCAAGCGTCGATCGCTGCCGGCCGCTGTTCACGGCGATCGCGCGCCGCACCTTCGAAGCGGGCGCCGATCCGGTCGCGTCCGCCGCGCTGAAGATCGCCAATAATTTCGTGCTCGGCTGCGCCATAGAAGCGATGGGCGAGGGATTTTCGCTGGTCCGCAAATACGACGTCGTGCCCGACGTGTTCTACGACGTGATGACTGACGGCCTGTTCGCCTGCTCGGCCTATAAGATCTACGGCAAGCTGATCGCGGATGAGAAGTATCTTCCCGCCGGCCAACGCGCCATTCTCGGACTGAAGGACGCCAATCTCGCGCTCGAAGCCGGCGGCGCGGTCGGCGTGCCGCTGCCGAGCGGGAATGTGTGGCGCGATCGCCTGGTCGGCGCCGTCGCGCATGGCGAAGCCGAGCACGATTGGGCAGTGATGGCCAAGGACCAGGCGCGCGCCAGCGGATTGGTGACGCGTTAACTTTCGGCGCGTCAACGGTCCCCGCGCTGGATTTCCGCCGAGGCGGGAATGAACGCCCGAGTGAGGTGTTCTAGCGGGGGCGTTGCGTGCCGTTACCGGGCTGAACCGAGAACGGCGGCGAC
>DASZLU010000131.1:0-1669 GCA_035552195.1 Allostellaceae bacterium
CGTCAGACCACATCACGTCGTCCCCTTTTGAAAGACGTTAGCGCGGCGAGCGGCGCGCTCCAATTCGCAAAGCCGCGAGCAAGGCTTCGCGCATGGCAAAGCAAACCTTCTCTTGTCGGCGCCCGGCCTGTCCCAGCGAGCCCGCCTAAGGCAGGCTCTATGCCATCCTGATCGAGATGGCCGCACGAGCCTCGTTATGACAACTCAGACCGCCTTGGCCATGCCGCGGATGCGCCGCGCGAGCACGCGCATGATGTAGGTGGAGAAGTTCGGCACCTCGTCGACCATGAAGCGAAAGGTGCGGGCGTCGATCAGCGACAGCTCGCACGTCTCGCGTGCACGCGCCGTCGAAGAACGCGGCATCTCGTCGATCATTGACATGAAGCCGAGCGCCTCGTTCGAACCGATGGTCTCGATGACCGTGTCGCCGATCACCATGTCGATGGTGCCCGATTGCAGGATGTACATGCAGTCGCCCGGATCGCCCTTGACGAACACGTTGCCGCCCGCGGCCACGCGGATGGTGGCGCCCGCCCCGCGCGCGAAAGTGCGCATGTCGATGTCGGCACGCTGGCGCCGGCTGCTGTCCCCGCTCATTCCTTCCCCCTCATCCAGACGGCGAGCATGCCCGCTCAGGCCGTGAATGGCTTGCCCTTCTCGGGCACGATGACCTTGGTACTGCTGCCCTGCATCGCCGCGACGAACTTGTCGGCGTTCGCCTCGATGATCGAGAAGCTGCCGTAGTGGCAGGGCACGACGGCGTCGAGCTTGAAGAAGCGCTTCACCGCGAAGGCGGCGGTGGCGGGGTTCATGGTGAAACGGTCGCCGATCGGCGCGAAGGCGATCTTCGGCCCGTGCAATTCGTCGATCAACGCCATATCGCCGAACACGTCGGTATCACCCATGTGATAGACGGTCGGTTCGCCCTTGGCCTTGACGATCACGCCGCACGGATTGCCGAGATAGATCGGCATGCCGTCCTTGATGTCGCCGGATGAGTGGTCGGCGCGCACCATAGTGACGGTGAAGCCGCCCTGATCGGTGGTGCCGCCGGTGTTCATCGGATCGAATTTCTGCAGCCCCTGCGCCGCCAGCCACATGCACAGATCGAAATTGGCGACCACCGGCGCCCCGGTCGCCTTGGCGATGTCGAGCGTGTCGCCGACATGGTCGTTGTGGCCGTGCGTCAGCACGATATGCGTGACGCCTTTGATGGCGGCGGCCTTGTCGGAGACGAAGGCCGGATTGCCGGTGAAGAACGGATCGATCAGCACCGCCTTGCCGCCAAAGTCGAGGCGGAAAGCGGAATGGCCGTACCAGGTGATCTGCATCGGACGCTTCTCCTCACTGCCACCCGAACCGGATTTCATGTATCGCGCTGGCGCGCGGTTGGCGATGTTTTTGACGCGTGCTACCGCTCGGCGATGGCCGTCATATTGCCGCTGACCGAAGCCGCCGACCACTGGCCCGCGCGCGGGTCGCTGATCGGCCTCGACCTCGGCACCAAGACCATCGGCGTCGCCGTCAGCGACCCCGACCGCAAGGTCGCCACCGCCGTCGAGACCATCGCGCGCAAGGCTTTCACCGCCGACGCAAAGCGCCTGCTCGCGCTCGCCGCCGAGCGCGCCGCCGTCGGCATCGTGCTCGGGTTGCCGATCAACATGGACGG
>DASZLU010000132.1:0-29258 GCA_035552195.1 Allostellaceae bacterium
ACAGCCTTGCCGTTCAGTCTCGGCAATGATCAAATCCTCATCAGGGAGGAAGAAACATGCACCGCACGACATTCGCGCGCCGTTTCACGTCGCGTGCGCTGGCCACCGCCGCCCTTGTCCTCGGCGCTCTCGCGCTCGGCACGCAGCCCGGCACAGCGGCCGACAAGATCAAGATCGGCACCGTCCACTCGCAAGGCGGCGCCTCGGTCTTCGTCGCGCTCGCCAAGGGCTACTTCAAGGAACAAGGCCTCGACGCCGAGCTGGTGTTCTTCGACTCGGCGGCGCCGATCTCCGTCGCCGCCGCCTCGGGCGATATCGATTTCGGGACCACGGCGCTGACCGCGGCGTTCTGCAACCTTGCCAATCAAGGCACGCTGAAGATCATCGCTTCGGGCGGCTGGGAATGGCCGGGCTTCCAGACGATCGGCTTCCTCGTTTCGAACCAGGCCTACGCCGCCGGACTTCATTCCTTCAAGGACATGAAAGGCCGCAAGGTCGGCATCACCCAGCTCGGCACGCCGCTCGAGTACGATTTCGCGCGCGTCCTCGAGAAGAACGGGCTCAAGGCGAGCGATGTGCGCGTCATCCCGCTGCAATCGAACCAGAACGTCGCATCGGCGCTGAAAGGCGGCGAGGTCGATGCCGGGGTGCAGACCGTCGCCAATGTCTATCCGCTGGTCGAGCGCGGCGACGCGAAGCTGCTGGGCTGGGTCGTCGACGCGCTCGGCGTCAATCAGAGCACGGTGACCTTTACCAGCGCCAAGATGATCAAAGACCATGCCGACGACGTGAAACGCTTCCTCGCCGCTTTCGCCAAAGGCGGCGCGACCTGGGACGCGGCTTTCACGGATGCACAGGGCAAGCGCGCCGATCAAGCGAGCGCGCCCGAGATGATCGGCATCGTCGCCAAGGCGCTGGGCGAGAAGCCCGACGTGATCGCGCGCGGTATCGGCTATTTCGATCCGCAGAACCGCATCATCATGTCCGATACGCAAGCCGTGCTCGACTGGTACCAGGCGAACGGCAAGATCAAGGACAAGATGAAAGCGGAGAACCTGATCGACATGCACTTCGCGATCGAGGCCAAGCCGCCCTTCGATGCGGCGACGCGCTAGACCGGCGCCTCTTCCACGGCTTCCTTCTCCGGCTCGGGCAGCTTGTCGCGCATGGTGACGAATTCCTCGGCCACCGTCGGATGGACGGCCATGGTCGCATCGAATTGCTGCTTGGTCGCACCGCAAATCACCGCGACGGCGAGGCACTGCACGATCTCCGGTGCGTCGACGCCGACCATGTGAATGCCGATCACCTTCTGCGTCGGCCGGTCGACGACGAGCTTCATCATCGTCCGCTCCTCGCGGCCCGACAGCGTATTCTTCATCGGCCGGAAGCGCGCGCGATAAACGTCGAGCTTGTGGCCGCGCCGGCGCGCCTCGCGCTCGCTCAAGCCCACCGTCCCGACCGGCGGCTGGCTGAACACCGCGGTCGCGACATTCTCATGCGACACCTTCATCGGATTATTGTTGTAGAGCGTCTCGGCAATGGCGCGGCCTTCCGCAATCGCGACCGGCGTAAGATTCAGCCGATCGGTCGCATCGCCGATTGCGTAGACGTTCGGCACCGAGGTTTTCGACCATTCGTCGACGGCGATGCACCCATTGGCATGGTGCTTCACGCCGACCTGCTCGAGGCCGAGATTCTTGATGTTGGGCTTGCGGCCGGTCGCATACATAATGAGATCGGCGGAGATGTCCTCACCCGTTTTGGTCCGCGCCGTAAAGCCGCCCTGGATCTTGTCGATGCGTTCGAGCTCGGTGCGGGTGCGGATGGTGATGCCGCGCTGGCGCATCTCCCTGGCGATGTCGACGCGGACATCGTCGTCGAAGCCGTTGAGCACTTCCTCGCCGCGGATGATCAGCGTCACCTCGGCCTTGAGCCCGGAAAAGATATTGGCGAATTCGAGGGCGATATAGCCGCCGCCGACGATGACGATATGGCGCGGCAGTTGCGGCAGGTTGAGCGCCTCGTTCGAGGAGATGACGTGCTCGATGCCGGGGATGTGCGGCGTCACCGGATGCGAGCCGGTGGCGACGATGATGGTCTCGGCCGTGACCGTCTTGCCGGTCGAGAGCGCGATGGTATGTGCGTCTTCGAGCGTGGCGCGCGCTTCAAAGAGCGTGCAATCCTTCAGGAGATTGCGATAGATCCCCTCCAGCCGATCCAGTTCTTTGTTCTTATTAGCAATAAGCGTCGGCCAGTCGAAGCGCGGCGGCGTCACCTCCCAGCCGAAGCCGCGCGCATCCTCGAACGCATCGGCGAATTGCGCGCCATAGACCAAGAGCTTCTTCGGCACGCAACCACGCATCACGCAGGTGCCGCCGATGCGGCTGTTCTCGGCGATGCCGACCTTCACGCCATAAGACGCGGCGCGGCGCGAGCCGGCCACGCCGCCCGATCCAGCGCCAATGGTGAAAAGATCGAAATCGTATTTGGTCGACATCAAGAACTCCTGTGTGGTTTCCCCCTCACCCTCCCTCTCCCCGGCGGAGAGAGGGTTGGGGTGAAGGGGCGCTACATATAAGTCCGCTTCAGCATTTTCCCCGCCAGCGCGCCGGTATGGTCGGCATGATCCACGGTCACGACCCCGTTCACCAGCACCGTCGTCGCCTTGCCGGCGGGATATTGATGCGGGTCGTCATAGGTCGCGCGTTCGGCGAATTCGGCGGGATCGAAAAGCATCACGTCGGCGGCATAGCCGGGTCTAAGCAGCCCGCGATCGGCGAAGCCGAGCGAGCGCGCCGAAAGCCCCGTCATCTTCCAGATCGCGCGCGGCAGGTCGACGAGGTTCAGATCGCGGCAGTAATGGCCGAGGATACGTGGGAAGGTGCCGTAGAAGCGCGGATGCGGCCGCCCCTGCCCGGTCGTGCCGTAAGGCGCGACGCAATTCCCGTCCGAGCCGACCGAGACATGGGGCGAACGGATCATCGTCTGGATATCGTCTTCCGAGATGGAATCGACCAGCACGCGCGTCGCGCATTTATCCTCGATGAGGTAATCGCACACCCGGTCGACCGGATCGACGCCGCGCTCCTCGGCCAGCGCGCTCATGAATTTGCCGGCGAATTGCGGCGTGTTGGGGCTGACCGAGATGCGGATCGCCTCCCAATTCTTGATGCGGCCGAAATTGTTGAGACCGCTGGTCGCGATCTCTTGCCGGATGCGCGCGCGATGACCGGGATCGGCGAGCCGCGCCATCATCTCATTGAGATCGTCGCTCTGAACCCAGCGCGGCAGCAGGTTCTTCAAGGGATTGCTCGCCGCCGTATAGGGATATTGATCGCAATCGATGGCAACGCCGGCCTCGCGCGCCGCCTCGATCCGGCCCAGCATCTCATCGGCGCGGCCAAAATTGTCGAGACCGGAAAGCTTCATATGCACAACCTGCACATGAACGCATGCTTCGCGCCCGACCGTGATCGCCTCGTCGAGCGCCTCGAACACGGCATTGGCTTCATCGCGCAGATGGGTGAAATAGCGCCCGCCTTTCGCCTGCACGATCTTCGCCAGCGCGACCATTTCGTCGGTCGCGGCGAACGCGCCCGGCGGCGTGAACAGCCCCGTCGAGAAGCCGAAGGCGCCGGCATCGAGCGATTGCGTCAACAGCAACGCCATCGCCGCAAGCTCGTCGCTCGAGGCTTGGCGATTGGCGAGCCCCATCACCATCAGCCGCAGCGTGTTGTGCCCGACCAGCGGCACGACATTGGTCGAGGTTGCCGGAAACGTATTGAGATAATCGGCGTAGCTCAGATCGATGAATTTGATCCAGGGCGCGCTCGGCGACAGGTAATCGCGCAGCACACCGGCCTTGCCCGGCAGCACCGGCGCGCAGGAATAGCCGCAATGGCCGATCACCTCGGTGGTCACGCCCTGGCGGATCTTGCTCTCCGCCTTGGGATTGATCGGCAAGCTCCAATCAGAATGCGTCTTGATGTCGATAAAGCCAGGCGCGACGACCAGGCCGCGCGCGTCGATCACGCGCGTGGCCCCGCCTTCGATCTTCGGCGCGATCGCGGCGAGGCGGCCATCGGTAATCGCGATATCGGCCGGCACCGCCGGCGCGCCACTGCCGTCGATGACCTCGCCGCCACGGATGATGATGTCGGGTTTGGACATAGGGTCTTTTAGCCCTCTCCGCCCATTGGGGGGAGAGGGCGCGCGTGAAGCGCGCGGTGAGGTGGGCATCCGCGATCGAGCACCCCTCCCCCTCCGTCCCAAGGGGCCGGACCCCTCCCTCTTCCCCGCTTCGCGCAGAGAGGGAAAGTCGGTAAAGTCCTCCCAAGGGAGAACGCCATGCTGTCGAAAGAAGACAACGAGCGGATCACGCGGGTCGGGCGCGGCACGCCGATGGGCGATATGCTGCGCGAATGCTGGACGCCGGCCTTGCGCTCGGCCGTGCTGGTCGCCGACGGGGCGCCGAAGCAATTCCGGCTCCTCGGCGAGGATCTCGTCGCCTTCCGCGCCACCGACGGCCGCGTCGGCGTGCTGGCGCGGCAATGCCCGCATCGCTGCTCGTCCCTCGCCCTTGCCCGCAACGAGGCGAACGGACTGCGCTGCATCTTCCATGGCTGGAAGTTCGACGTCGACGGCAAATGCGTCGACGCGCCGACCGAGCCGGCCGACCGCCGCGAGGCTTTCGCCGCGACCGTGCCGGTGACGCATTACCCGGCGCGCGAGGCTGGCGGCATGGTCTGGATCTATATGGGCAAGCGCGCGACGCCGCCGGAGTTCTACGATTTCGAATTCCATCATCCGCCGGCGGACTCTCTCCTCCGCTGCGCAATAGTCCACGGCAATTGGCTGCAAGGCTTCGAAGGCCAGCTCGATTCAGCGCATTTGAATTTCCTGCACTCCTCGTCGGTGCCCGGCCGCTCCAACGCCAGCAGCACCGGCCGCATGGTCGCCTCCGACACGGCGCCGCGCTTCGAATTCATCGACCAGCCTTACGGCTTCCGCGAGGCGGCTTTGCGCAACATGCCGGACGGCTCGGTCTACGCCCGCATCCGCGAGGTCGTACTGCCCTATTTCTCGTTCATCCCGGGCAATCATGGCGAGCCGCGCTTCGTCGTCGCGGTCGTACCGATCGACGACGAGTGGAGCGCGCATTGGTATTACTACATGCACCCGTTCGGCCCGGTGCCGGATTGGTATCGCGCCCAGGCGCTCGACCGCAGCGGGCCCGATCACGACGATTTCGCCGCCGATCGCGGCGATATGACGAATAGCTGGCATCAGGATCGCGCCGCGATGGCGGGCGGCCATTTCAGCGGCATGCTCAAGAATTTCGTCTACGAGGATTTCATCATCGAGGAGTCGATGGGGCCTATTGCCGACCGGAGCCGGGAATTCCTCGGCTCGAGCGACGCGGTGATCGTGCGCGCGCGGCGGCTGTTCTTCAAAGCGCTCGACGAGCACGCCGCCACCGGCAAGCTGCCCTTCGGCCTCGACCAAGGCCTCGATTATCGCGCCATCCGCGCCCTCGCCATCCGTTTCCCGCGCGAGACCGATTGGCGCCACCTCGATCTCAAGAACCCGCCGGGCTACGAATTCCGCCTCTCGGATGCGAGCTGAACACCCTTAATCGCACGCTCATTTGACAGGTTCGTCGCCGAATCCCTTCCACGCAAAGGGGCCGCTCGCGCGCTCCAGAGCCGTGCGCCACGGAAGTTCCGGATTCCATTTCGTGCCGACATAGCGCCGGCCGGCGATACCGTTCGAGTCATCCGATGCGAGCCAAAGGATGGGCGCATTCATCACGGCAGGCTGCACCCATTTCCGGCCTGGGTTTTTCTGCATATGCAATTCGGTGGCGACCGGCCCGCCGGGATTGAGCGTATTCGCCGTCACGCCGCTATGGGCCAGCTGTATCTCGATCGATGAGGTGTAGCCTTCGAGAGCGGCCTTGGCCGCGCCATAGGGAAAGATCCTTTGCATCGTATCGTAGGAACAGGTGACGTTGACCACCCTGCCCCACTTTCGCTCGAGCATTTGCGGCAAAACGAGGTGAGCCAGCGCATGAGGCGCGATCGTATTGATCTCGAAAAAGCGGCGTACGAAGGCGATATCGAGCGTCCAGCCGTTCGGCCGAAGCCGATCGTCGGGCCAGGCAGCGAAGGCCGTAAAGGCCGCATTGTTGATCAGCATATCGACGCGGCCGAACGCCTCGTGCGCCGCGCGTATGACACGCTCAGGGCCCGCCGGCGTCGTGAGATCGGCGGCGCAAACCGCGATATTCCCGGGCGGCGCGCCGCTCGCCGCGCCGAGTTTTTGCAACGGTCCGTCCTCGATATCGGTCAGAACCACGCGGTGGCCCGCACGCAATAAGGCCAAGCCCATCGACGTGCCGAGCACGCCGGCCGCGCCCGTCAAAACGATCGCACGGCTTACGCTTGGTTCGCTCGCCGCCATGACTGCTCTCCTTGCCCAGACATTACTTGATGCGCGCGGCCGCTTCTTTCACGAGCGAAACGTCGGCGTACTGAGCCGCATCGAGCTTCGTCTTCAAGAAACCGGCATCGTATTGCGCATTGATGATGCTCGTGAGGCTGACCAGATCGGGCAAGCCGTCCGGTGCGTGATATTCGTCTTCCTTGGTGTAGAGCCACCGGAACGAGTCCGCGGGCCGCTTGGCGAGTTCGGCCAATTGGGCAATGGCCTGATCGTGGGTCGCGGGATCGGTCGTCCAATGCAGCATCCGCAAACTGTCTTCGAGATAATCGACGATGGCCGCGCGATATTTTTGCAGCGTCCCCGCCTTGCCGGCCCAGATAACGAATTGCGTCGGTCCCACCGCATCACGCACGGTAAAGAGGGTCCGCGCGACGCTCCGAAGCGCCGGATCATAGGAGAACGGCGGGATGCCGATGATGAGGTCGGTTTTATGGTCGACCAGCATCGCCTGCATATTGGGGAAGGCTGCTTCAATGATCGTGACATCGTGCTTGTCGTCGAGTCCGTGCTTGCGGAGCATCGCGCGCATCGCGATATCGACGCCACTGCCCATCGCGTTGGTGGTCAGGATCTTGCCCTTGAGATCCTCGATTTTACGGATATTGCTCGCATCGAGCACCATGAATTCGGTGCTGTGATAGCCGGTGACGCCATCCTGGAAGGCATCGGCAACGGCGCGCAGGTCCGTCATGCTGGCATTCTCGATCGCCAGGCTGAAAGCCGAGAACGCCAACGGCGCGAGATCGATTTGACCGGCGGCAAGCGCGGTGATCATCGCGGGCGTGTTGGTAAAATGCGTGGAATCGATCGTGTATGTCTTGCCGAGATGAAGCGGCAACCCGGGCGCTTGCAGTAACGGAAGCGGGTAGTCGACGCCGATCGTCACCCAGGCAAGATGGAGCTTTACGGGTTCGGCCGCTTGCGCCAGTTGCGGCAGGCTGACGGCAAGGAGCACAAGCACGCTTCTTAAGGGGCCCCAAATCACTCGTCTCGACATGATCTTCCCTCCCTGGCCGCCACCCGCGGCTCGCTGGAACGGGCGATTGCGTCCGACCGTTCTTATGTCTCAATCTAAAGCCTCGCCGCCCCGCTGACGGCGTCGGCGGCTTCAACAGAGAGATTACGATTCGTGACCTGCCGCGCCTGCCGATAACGTCCAGGCGTCCGCCTGACCCAATAACGCCACGATGCGCTGCCGGATTTGCGTGGGGGAACAGAAACGCGGCGACCATAAAACAAGCGGGGCGCGACCGTTACGGCCGCGCCCCGCCCTGTCCCCAACCACCCCCGGTCAGCTGGCGCGAGCCATACCTACCTCGTTATCGCGGGTCTTCTTGCCGCGGCTGCGCGCCGGGAAATCGATCACTGATGCCGTCCCGCGCACGGCCGAGGCGGTATCGAAATGCGCGATCGTCAGGTGACGCTCGTCGCCGATGCCCTCGACCGCGATGATTGCGTCATGGCCCTCCGACGTGACTTCGTCGCGCAGCGCCCAGGCGCCCGCTGAAGCGGTCTTGTGATCGAGCGAGTCCGCGTGATGACGACGGAACAGGGAACGAGCCTGTTGGCCGTCGAGAATGAGCGGATTGCGAAGCTCCAGCATCTGCCAGCGATGCGAACCGAGCTGCGTGTTATGCGCCGCACTGACGTAATAGGTGCCGATGCCAAGAAGCAAACAGGGGGCTTGGCGTGGCCGCGCCATAATCTTCAGCATGGGTTTACCTTTCTTTAAAAAATTTGAAACAACGTCCCCTCGGTCCGATCCCCCGCGAAATCCGGTGCAAGAGCGCGTCCGATCGATGGCGATATTGGTACCGGCCAATTGCGGCAAGAAATGGCCGGCTTTGAGGTACGAAATAGAATACAGATACAATTGAAGATAAAATTTACCCTTTGTTTACGCCGTTATTTGCAATTCATTAACCATGATTTTCAAAGTGTAGATCCAGGCCGCAAAATGGCGCGATGGGCGCCGGATTAAGGCGCCCGCGGCGTGCCGGCGCGCCTTACATGCCGCCGAGGCAGAGGTATTTGACCGTGAGATATTCGTCGATGCCGTATTTCGAGCCTTCGCGGCCGAATCCCGATTCTTTGACGCCGCCGAACGGCGCGACTTCGCTCGAGATGATGCCTTCGTTGATACCGACGATGCCGAATTCCAGCGCCTCGGCGACGCGCCAGATGCGGCGCATATCGTTGCCGTAGAAATAGGCAGCGAGACCGAATTCGGTATCGTTCGCCATCGCGATCGCTTCCTCCTCGCGGCTGAAGCGGAAGAGCGGCGCCACGGGCCCGAACGTCTCCTCGCGCGCGAGCTTCATTTGCGTCGTCACGTTCGCCAGCACCGTCGGCTCGAAGAAGGTGCCGCCGCGTTGATGGCGCTTGCCGCCGAGCACGACGCGCGCGCCTTTGCTGATGGCGTCGCCGACATGACTTTCGACCTTTTCGAGCCCGGCCCGATCGATCAGCGGTCCGATCACCGTGCCCTCTTCCGCGCCGTCGCCGACCTTCAGCGCCTTGACCGCGTTGGCGAGGCGCGCCGCGAAATCGTCATGAACGGCATCCTGGACGAAGAGGCGATTGGCGCAGACGCAGGTCTGGCCGGCATTGCGATATTTCGAGGCGATCGCGCCTTTCACCGCGGCGTCGAGATCGGCGTCGTCGAAGACGATGAACGGCGCGTTGCCGCCCAACTCGAGCGACAGCTTCTTCACCGTGGCGGCACATTGCGCCATCAGCAGCTTCCCGACCTCAGTCGAGCCGGTGAAGCTGAGCTTGCGGATGGTCGGGTTGCTGGTGAGCTCGCCGCCGATCGCCTTGGGATCGCCGGTGACGCAGGAATAAACGCCTTTCGGCACGCCGGAGCGCTCGGCGAGCTCGCAAAGCGCCAGCGCGGAGAACGGCGTCTGCTCCGCCGGCTTCACCACCATGGTGCAGCCGGCGGCAAGCGCGGCGCCGGCCTTGCGCGTGATCATCGCCGCCGGGAAATTCCACGGCGTGATCGCGGCGCAAACCCCGATCGGCTGCTTCAGCACGACGACGCGGCGGTCGCGGGTGAAGCCGGGGATGACATCGCCATAGACGCGCTTTGCTTCCTCGCCGAACCATTCGATGAAGGAGGCGGCATAGGCGATCTCGCCACGCGATTCCGATAGCGGCTTGCCCTCCTCCGCGGTGAGGAGCTGCGCCAGGTCTTCCTGGTTGGCCATCATCAGATCGTTCCATTTCCTGAGGATCGCCGCGCGCTCCTTGCCGGTGCGCGAAGCCCAGTCGGGCAGCGCCTTCTCGGCGGCGGCGATGGCACGCTTCGTCTCTGCCACGCCGCAATCCGGCACGCGGCCGAGCGTGCTGTCATCGGCGGGATTGGTGACGGTGAAGCTCTTGCGGCTATCGGCCTCGACCCACTGCCCGTCGATATAGGCTTGTTGGCGGAAGAGTCGCTCGTCCTTGAGCCGCATGGCCTGTCTCCTCTTGCACGCCCGCGCGTTCAACGCCGGCGCCATGGCGATGATGCGCGGAGGGTAAAAGGAATGCTTCCGGCTGTCGATCATGCCGGCCAAGAACAAGATGGATGCGAAGACGGCGCGATCAGGCGCGCTTTTTCTTGGCGACTTTCTTCGCCGTCTTTTTGGCGGCTTTTTTCTTCGGCGCTTGCTTCGCAGCTTTCGGGGTTGTCGCCGCCGCGCCGGCCCGCGCCGGCGCCTTATAGGCGCGGTCGGTCAATTTGATGCCGGAGCGCTTGGTCCAATCGTCGATGAAGATTTTCTCGAAATACTGCGCGATCCCGGCATGCTCGATGATCAGCCCGGCATCGCGATTGCGCAGCGTACCGTCGCCCGACCAATTCTGGCTCGAGACCATCACGGTCTTGGAGTCGACGACGATGCCTTTGTTGTGGACGCGCTCCTGGATGTGGAGAACCTGATCGAGGTCGTATTCCTTCATCTTCTCGACCCATTGCGGCGTGTTCTCGTACTGGCTGGTGATCAGCCGCACATCGAGACCCTTTTTGCGCGCATTGGCGAGCGCCTCGACCAGCGCCGTAAAATTCTTATCGACGTCCTTGTCCGACGGATGGACATACTGCGTCTGCATATAAACCGAGCGCTGGGCGGAATCGATCAGCGCCAGCACCTTCTCGACATAGAGCGGCATGTGCTGGCCGGGATCGGGCGTCAGCAGCGGTTGAACCGTCACCGGTACGTTCGCGAACACCTCATGCGCAAAGCGGGTGCTGTCGCGCTGACCGGGCGGATTGCGGATCTGTGTCGACTTCGCTTGCGCGGCCGCGAGCTTCGCTTCGGCGGCACGAATTTTCGCGTGGACAGCGGCGTCGCCGGCGGTCTGATACGGCGTCGCAACCGTGAAATCGTTGCGGATATAAGCCTCGAAGAGTTGCGCCAGCCCCTCGTCTTCGACGACCAAATGCCAATCGCGATCGGCCTTGGCGAGGCTGCCGCGTTTCGGCTCGTTGGCGGCAAGGTTCGGTTGATTGCTGACGTTGAAATTGCCGCTCGAGAGCCAGAAGCTGCCGCCGTCGCGGACCGCGACCTTGATGTGATAGGCCGAGGGATAGATCCATTCGTCGACGACCGGGTCGTTGCGCGTCAACGCCCAGTTGATCTTCGCGCCTGCGGGATCGGCCGCGAGCAGCTTATCGCGGGTCTCGTCATCGGTTTGATTGGCCGTCTGATTGACCGGCGGATGATCGAGCACCATCTCGAAGCTCTTGCCCTTGATCGCCTTCGAGACCGCGTCCAGCAGATCGCCCGACGTGAAATCGTACATCGCGATCGTCAGCCGCGACCGGGTCCCGGCGAGGAAATCGGTCAGCACCGGATAGCCGTCATCGGGGCTCGCGCTCGCCGTGATCGTCATACGGCGCGTCACCGGCACGAGCGGCACGCCGGCAGGCGCTTCATAGGTGATTTCGGATTTCGGCGCCGTCGTGTCGTGCCGATTGAGCGGCTTCTTTGCCGTCTTGGGTACCAATGCACCGTCGGAGACGCGCCGCTCGTAAGACCAATCCGGCTCGTTGTATTCGCTGCGGCCGTGCGCGACGACAAGGGCATGCGCCGCCGGATCGGTATGCCGGAGCCGCTGCATGCCCGTCGCTTCGCGTACATCGACCGGAACGTCGTCGACCTCCGCCGGCAATCTTTGCGCCGCGGGCAGACCGCTGAGCTTGCGGTCGACGGTCGCGACGATCGCCGGCTTGTCGGTGATCCAACCGCCGCTGATCTGATAGCCGGGCCTGACCGTCATCACGCCCGTCTTCTTGAATTGAAGAAGATTGCGCCGAATAACGCGATTGATCGCTGCGTGATTGATCGGTGTCGCCATGCCATCCCCACGAGGCTTCGACGCACCCACACTCTATTCGCATCCAACGAATGCGTGCAATTGTAATATAAAATTCAACAAGAATGAATGAGCGCCAAGCGGCTAAGCGGCAACGCTCTTCCGCAAAACGAACAACGCGCCCGATGGGACGCGTTGTGTCATCGCCGCCTTGCGCTGCCGATCAGGTATCGACGATCACGCCGCTGCGCGCGGTGATCGCGTTGAGGCGGTGAAGAATGCCGAGGACCACGGCGTAGAAGATGTAAATATAGAAGAACACGTTGACCACCGGGATCAGCGACAGGATCACCCACAGCACGACATGCTTGTTGAGTGCGCGCGCGATAAAGCCGTTGCCGACGGCGAGCGCGATCCAGAGCGCGACGGTAATGACGAGACCCGGTATCGACGGATAGAAGCCGTAATCATCCATGTGCGATCTCCTCCAGCAACCCCTTTATCGATCGCGTCACCTTACCCAACCCAACGGCTTCGGGCGAGGTCCCGGCATGGGGATCGGCACAAGCAACCTCCCGGCTGAGCACCGTGTTCTTGTTCGAACTGGGGAGGAGGATCTCGTCATGCCGACCGGGAGCCACAAGCAAGCCCAAAAACAGGCTATGAAGCGCGCTCGCCAGACCACCCACCGGATGCAGGAGACGCGACAATTGCGTCGCGCGACGCGGCGCGAACGGATGTCGGCCGGCAACCCGAAGCCAGGCGATATCCTCGTCGACCTCGATTTTCATGCCGCACCGGACGATATCCAGGCCGAAGAGATCGAGATCGATCCGCAGCTCGATGAAAGCGAGACCGCCGAGCCGTAAGCATGAGCTGACGGCCCGGCGACGCGTAAGAGCGGCTATTCCGCGGCCTTGCGCTGGCTGTCGTTGATCGCGGCCCAGATGCGTTGCGGCGTCGCCGGCATCGCGATATCGCCAACGCCGAAACTCTGCAGCGCATCGAGGATCGCGTTCATCACCGTCGGCGTCGAGGCGACGGTGCCGCCTTCGCCCACGCCCTTCACGCCGAGCGGATTCGATTTCGACGCCACCGGGCTGAAGCCGACATGGATCGCCGGCATGTTGTCGGCGCGCGGGATGCCATAATCCATCAGCGAGCCGGTCAGGAACGAGCCGTTCTCGTCGTGGATAATGTCCTCGAGGATGGCCTGGCCGACGCCCTGCACCACGCCGCCATGGATCTGGCCCTCGGCAAGAAGCGGGTTGATGATCGTGCCGATGTCGTCGACGACGCTGTAGCGCTCGATGCTGACATTCCCGGTATCGCCGTCGATCTCGACTTCGCAGATATGGCAGCCATTGGGGAAGCTCGGCACGTTGGCCGAGAATGCGCCCGTGCCGGTGAGGCCGACGCCGAGCTCGGCCGGGATGCCGACGGGGATGAACGACATCGCCGCGACCTTCATCAGCGGCATCTCCTTATCGGTGCCGGCGATGGTGAATTTGCCGTCGGCGAAGGTGATGTCGCTGGGACTGGCTTCCATGAAATGCGCCGCCCATTTCTTGCCCTTTTCAATAACTTCGTCAGCGGCTGCGCGCAGCGCCGAGCCGCCGACCATCATCGAGCGTGAGGCATAGGTGCCGCGGCCGATCGCGACCTGGTCGGTATCGCCCTGCACCAGCTTCACTTTTTCGATCGGCACGCCGAGCCAGCCGGCGACCATCTGCGGATAGACCGTCTCATGGCCCTGGCCATGGCTGAACGTGCCGGCATGGACGACGCATTCGCCCGACGGATCGAAGCGGATCTCCATCCGGTCGTTGAAGATGCCGGTGTTGTCGATATAGGAGACGATCGAGCGGCCGCGCGTCTTGCCGTTCTTGGCGCTCGCCGCCTTGCGGCCGTCATAGCCTTTCCAATCGGCGAGGTCCTGGCATTTGGTCATCGCCGAGGCGAAATCGCCGCTGTCATAGGTCCAGCCGGTCTTGCTGGCGAACGGCATCGCCGCCGGCTGGATGAAGTTCTTCTTCCGGATTTCGGCGCGGTCGATCTTCATCTCGTGCGCCGCCTTATCGATCAGGCGCTCCATGATGTAGACCGCTTCCGGACGGCCGGCGCCGCGATAAGGAATGGTCGGCGGCGTATTGGTGAAGACGGCGCTGTTGAACACCGCCACCGCCGGAATGTCGTAGACCGACGGCGCCAGCTTCATCACGAACATCACCGGGACGATGCCCGAGCCTTCGATATAGGCGCCGACATTGTGCAAGCCCTTCCAGCGCAGGGCGAGGAACTTGCCGTCGGCATCGAGCGCGAGCTCGGCCGAGACATGGATGTCGCGACCCTGATCGTCGCCGAGCAGCGCCTCGCTGCGGTTCGGAATCCATTTGACCGGGCGGCCGACGCGCTTTGCCGCCCAAGGAACAACCGCCTCTTCCGGATAGAGATTGCCCTTCATGCCGAAGCCGCCGCCGACATCCTTGGCGATGACGCGGAACGCGCCTTCCGGCAGATGCATCAGATGCGACAGGCCGTGACGCAGCCCGTGCGGATTCTGGGTCGAGGAATAGACCGTGAAGCGCTCGCTGCCGACATCGTATTCGGCGAGGCAGCCGCGCGGCTCCATGGTGAAGGCGTTGAGGCGGTTGTTGTAGAGATCGAGCTTCGTGACATGCGCCGCCTTGGCGAAGGCCGGATCGACCGCGTCGACATTGCCCATGCGCAACGTGAAGCAGATGTTTTTGGGGCTCTCGCTATAGACCTGCGCCGCCCCGTCCTTCACCGCGTCGATCGCGCGCACGACGACCGGCAGTTCTTCGTATTCGATGTTGATGAGATCGGCGGCGTCGCGCGCCTGCCCTTCGGTCTCGGCGATGACGATGGCGACGCGCTCGCCGACATAGCGCACGCGGTCGACCGCGAGCGGGAAATGCTGGCTGCGATAACCCTTCGGGCCGCCGAAATCTTCGGGCATCGCCTCGGCCATGATGGGCCCAAGCTTGTCGGCGACGTAATCCTTGCCGGTCAGCACGGCGACGACGCCCGGCTGTTTCAGCGCCTCGGCGGCGTCGATCGATTTGATCGTCGCATGCGCATGCGGCGAGAAGATGAAGACGCCCTGCGTCTGCCGCGGCAGATCGATATCGGCGACATACTTGCCCCGCCCCGTCAACAGACGCGGGTCTTCTTTACGGGTAACGGGCTGTCCAACGCCGAAAGCCATAGTTTTCCTCCCTGTTCGCAGCGCCCGTCAGGGGGTGCCGCGCGATGCTGGGCGGATTGTTGCAGGGGGCTAAAGGGAAGGCAAGCGAACGCGGCTCGTGCCGCCGCCTGCCCCGTCAGCCGCGTAGGGCCCGGGCCAATGCAGCGGCTGTGTCTTGCAACGGCATAAAGAGACGCAGGGGTCGGCCGGGAAAGCTCGCGAAACCGAAGCCACGATAGAAGGCAGCCGCGTCCTCATCGATCGCTTCGACGACAATCGCGAAAACCGCGAGCGTTTGAGCCGCATCGAGCACGCGGCGGACCGCATCGGCCAGCAATAAGCCGCCAAGGCCCTCGCCGCGCAAACGGCGATCCCGCGCCAATCGGCCGATGAGCGCAGCCGGGATCAGCCCATAGCGCGGCAGACGTTTTACCCAGGCTGGCGGGAGATCGTCGATTGCCAGGGTAAAGGCGCTAAGGCCGTAAAAGCCGACAACGCCGAGCCGGTCGTCAAGCGCCACGAAGACCCTCGCAACGCTGCGGTGCTCATCCTGACCGGCCCTTTGGACGAACCAATTGTCGAGTGCCGCAACACCGCAAGAAAACCCGGTACGATCGTGCCGGCCGAGCGGCTCAATGGCCGTGATCATCGGCCGATATCAGCCGAAGAGACGGCGATGACGCTTGAGAGCTTCGACCAAGCGCGCTGGCGCGCGCGGCTTGCGTTCCAGCGCCGCGAGGAAGGCGTCGCGATCGCCACCGGCCAGAGCCATCCGCTGATGCTCGTCCAACAGGCGGCGCGCGCCTTCATAAGCGAGATCGCCGGCAGCCAGTCCGGTTACCGACATAGCTTCGCGGATAACGCGCTTTGCCGAAGGCGCTATACGCAACTCAAGCCGCTCCGATTTCAGTTCTCGACGCTGGACGGTTGGCTTTTTGTTGCTGGTGACAGGCATAGCGTCATTGTACGGCATTTCGCCGTGCAAGACAAGGAATAGCCCTCGCGCGCGTTGTCTCTCTCGGTTTCAAAACGCGATGCTGACCCGCCCGCGCGTCCCCCCTGCTTCGACCCGCTTGTGGGCCTCGGCGGCCTGCTCCGGCTTGTAACTCGCGGCGACCCGCAACGTCAGCTTGCCCTCGTCGACCAATTGCCGCAGCCGGTCGAGCTTGTCGTGCTCGAAGACGTAATTGCCGACGGAGATCGTGCTGAATTTTATGTCGCGCGTCGGCACGCCTTGCCAGCCGCGCACCGAGGCGAAGCCGCCGCCGTCCTTGACCGCCGGGATCACCTTTTCTTTCAGCACGGCGCCGTCGGCGAGCCCGTCGACGCCGTTCGGGAAATGCTGGCGGATGCGGGTCGCGACATCGTCGCCGCGGCGCACGACGATATCGGCGCCCAATGATTTGACCAGCGCCTCGTCTTTCTCGGACGCGTCGGCGATCACGGTGAGGCCTTCGGACTTGGCGAGCTGCACGACATAGCCGCCAAGGGCGCCGGCCGCGCCGGTCACCGCGATCACCCGTCCCGGCTTCAAGGCCAGCTTGTCGAGAATTTGGCGCGCGGTGAGGCCGTTCATCGGCAGGCTGGCGGCCTCGGCATGCGATTTACCCTTGGGCGCGAGCACGACCGAGCGCGCATCGAGCACGAGCTGCTCGCGATAGGCGCCGTGGCTGCCTTTCGGCACGACGATCGCCAGCACCGCATCGCCGATTTTGAGGCCGCTGACGCCGGCGCCGACCTCGTCGATCACGCCCGCCGCTTCCATGCCCGGGATATAAGGCGGCGGCACGTCTTTCATCTGCTCGGCGCGCGAGCCGTTGCGCAGGAATGTGTCGGTCGGGTTGACCGTCGCCGCGTGATTGCGGATGCGCACCTGCCCCGACGCGGCATGCACTTCGGGAAGATCGACGATCTGCAGAACTTCGGGCCCGCCGAATGTCAACACTCCCACACCGCGCATCGCCGCCCTCGCCTTGTTTAATGGTCGTTGCCGCAAGGATAGCGCAAAAGTGGTTTCCTTTCCCGTCCCCGTGGGGAAGGATCAGGGCGCAGGGCCGGCAGAGCCCCGCCTCGATGACGAAAGGAGCTGTGCCGCGTGTTCAAGCATTTTCGCACCGCAGGGATCGTACTGACCGCCGCGCTCTACGCGCTGCCCGCGGTCGCGCAGACCAAAGTCGCCATCGGCACCGCGGGCGGCGGCACCGCGACCGCGGCGCTCTATGCGGCGAAGGAAGAAGGCTATTTCGGCAAACGCGGGCTCGACGTGTCGATCATGATGGGCGGACTCGATTCCAACATGCCCTCCGCCCTGCTCGCTCATTCGCTCGACATCGCCGCGACCAGCACGACGACGTTCTTCCAGGCCGTCGAGGGCGGGCTCGATCTCGTCGTCGTCCTCGGCGGCACGGCGACATCGAAACGGCCGACGGACGAGGCCGTGCTGGCTGCCAAGGACAGCGGCATCCACGAGGCGAAGGATTTCGTCGGCCGCAAAGTCGGCGTGCCCGGCATCGGCGCTGCGCTGCATGTGCTTTATCGCTATTGGCTGACCGAGCGCGGCGTCGATTTCCACCAGGTGCAATTCGCCGAGACGCAATTGCCGCGCATGCGCGATCTGCTCGCCGCCAAGACCGTCGACGCCGTGGTCGCGGTCAATCCCTTCATCGGCCAGATCACCGATTCCGGCGCCGGCTATATCGCCGTGCCGCTCGCCGGGCAGATCCCGTCGGGCAAACCGGTGATCCTCTATATCGCGACGCGCGAATGGGCCGATCAACACAAGACGGAGATCGCGGCGTTCCGTGCCGGCATCATCGAAGGCGCCGATTTCGTCGCCGCGGAGCCCGACCGCACCAAGGAAGACATCAATCGCTATGCGAAATTGCCGCCACAAGTGTTGAAGGTCGCTCAGATCAGCGACCAGGCACCGAAGATCGATCTCGCCGACCTCACCTGGTGGTTCGATGTCATGAAACAGCAGGGCATGCTGACCCACGCTATGGACGTGAAGAAGCTGCTTTATCCGTGAAAAGAAGAGGGAATAGGTGATGGTGGAGCAACTCGGGCATTTCATCGGCGGCAAGCGCGCCCTCGGCAAAAGCGGCCGGCGCGGCGATGTGTTCAATCCCGCCGCCGGCGAGGTCACGGCGCAAGTCGCGTTCGCCGATAACGGCGAGATCGACGCCGCCGTCAAAGCCGCACGCGACGCGTTCCCCGCTTGGGCCGCGACACCGGCCCTTACCCGCGCCCGCGTGATGTTCAAATATAAGGAGCTGCTCGAGCAGAACCGCGACAAGCTCGCCCGCATGATCGGTGCCGAGCACGGCAAGGTGCTGGCCGATGCGACCGGCGAGGTCACGCGCGGCATCGAGGTGGTGGAATTCGTTTGCGGCATTCCGCAGCTTCTGAAGGGCGAGTTCACCGAGAATATCGGCGCGAACATCGACTCCTACGGCGTGCGCCAGCCGCTGGGCGTCTGTGCCGGCATCACGCCGTTCAACTTTCCGGCCATGGTGCCGATGTGGATGTTCCCGGTCGCGATCGCCTGCGGCAACAGCTTTATCTTGAAGCCGTCGGAGCGCGATCCCTCGCCGCCGCTCTTCCTCGCCGAATTGCTCAGCCAAGCCGGAGTGCCGCCGGGGGTATTCAACGTGATCAACGGCGACAAGACCGCGGTCGAGGCGATCCTCGATCATCCGGGCATCGATGCGGTGACCTTCGTCGGCTCGACGCCGATCGCGGAAAGCGTCTTCCATCGCGCCAGCGCCGCCAACAAGCGCGTCCAGGCTTTGGGCGGCGCCAAGAACCACATGGTGGTCATGCCCGACGCCGATATGGGTCAGGCGGTCGATGCGTTGATGGGCGCGGCGTACGGCTCGGCCGGCGAGCGCTGCATGGCGGTGTCGGTCGCGGTCGCCGTCGGGAAAGCCGGCGACGCGCTGATCGCTCAGCTCACGCCGCGCGTGCAAAATCTCAAGCTCGGCCCCTACACCGATCCGGATGCCGAGATGGGGCCGCTGGTGACGCGCGAGGCGTATGAGCGCGTGAAGCGCTATGTCGATATCGGGATCGAAGAAGGCGCCAAGCTCGTCGTCGACGGCCGCGGCTTCACGCTGCAAGGCTATGAGAACGGCTATTTCCTCGGCGGCTGCCTCTTCGACAACGTCACGCCGCAAATGCGCATCTATAAGGAAGAGATCTTCGGCCCGGTGCTCGCGGTGATCCGCGCCGCGAATTACGAGGAAGCGCTCGGTCTCGTCAACGCGCATGAATTCGGCAACGGCACCGGGATCTTCACCCGCGACGGCGACGCGGCGCGCGATTTCTCGAACCGCGCCAAGATCGGCATGATCGGCGTCAACGTGCCGATCCCGGTGCCGATGGCGTTCCACTCGTTCGGCGGCTGGAAGCGCTCGCTCTTCGGCGATCACCATGTCCACGGGCCCGAAGGCGTGCGCTTCTACACCAAGCTCAAGACCGTGATCTCGCGCTGGCCGACCGGCATTCGCAGCGGCGCCGAATTCACCATGCCCACCATGCGATAATCGTATTTGAAACGGAGACAAGAAGAATGAAGCTTCTCGGTAGTGACGGCAGCCCCTATGCGCGCAAGGCACGCATCGCGATTGCCGAAAAAGGCGTTGCCTGCGAATTCGTCGCCGCAAGCCCGCGCGATCCCGCCTCGGGCGTTTCCGCCGCCAATCCCTTAGCCAAAATCCCGACACTGCTCCTCGACGACGGTACCGCGATCTACGACAGCTCGGTCATCGCCGAATATGCCGACGGCATCGGCGCGGGCCCCAAGCTCATCCCCGACACATTCGCGGAGCGCGTTGCCGTCCGCGTTTGGGAAGCCACGGGCAACGGCCTCCTCGATGCGACCGTCAACATCATGCACGATCGCCGCCTGCCCGAGGCAAAGCAGCAAGGCGCCGAGTACGTCGCGCGGCAGATGCAGAAGATCGAAGCCGCCCTCGCCCTCATCGACAAGACCGTCGCCGGCGCAGACTTCGTGCACGGCGAGAAATTCAGCCTCGGCGATGTCGTCTGCGGCACGGCGCTCGGCTATCTCGACCGCGTGCTGGTCGAATTCGATTGGCGCAGCCGCTACGCGAACGCGAAGCGCTACGCCGCCAAGCTCGCCGCGCGGCCGTCCTTCGCGGTGACGGGCTTCCTGACCGCCGAGAAGCCGCCGCGGTAAGTCGGCTTCCGCCTTCCGTCATCGTCCCCCCCCACAGCGTCACCCGCGGACTTGTTCCGCGGGTGACGCTTTTTTGGGGTGATGTACTTGGAGTGACGGCGGGGGCGCGCCCGCGCCGTGTCCTCAGTGCCCCCAGGTGTTCTCGTAGTCGCGCTTGTCTTCGTCGGTGAGATATTTTTCCTCGATCTCGCGCACGCGCTTGGTGTTCGTGAGGATTGCTTGTTCGACAGGTCCCCACTTGCCGTAAGAACCCGCCTTGCGCTGCGCCCGATCGTCGATATAGGCGCCGCCCATCTCGCGCATGTCGTTGAGCTTCTCCCACGACGCCTGCAAGCCCCAAGTTGCCGCGATGGTCGGATACATGACCATGCAGGCGCCGAGATCGGCATATTCCTGGTTGGTCGGCGCGGGCTCGACCGTGTTGGCCCAAAGCGCGAAGACGGGCGCCGGGACTTCCTTGCAGGCGCGCTTCAATTGCTCGCGCGTCTCGCAGGAATTCAGCCAGATGAAATCGGCGCCGCCTTCCGTCACGTAGGCGATGGAGCGCTCCAGCGCCTGATCGAAATTGCCGCCCTCGGCGCCCAGGACATCGGTGCGGGCGCAGATGACGAATTCCGGATCCATCTCGTTGCGCGCGGCGACCGCGGCTTTCAGCTTGCCGACATGCTCGGCCATCGAGACGCAACGCCGTCCCGCCATGGTCGCGGATTTTTTCGGCGCCTCTTGGTCTTCGAGCTGCATGCCGGCCGCGCCCGAGCGGCACACCTCGCGCACCGCGTAATCGGCATTGACCGCGTTGCCGTAACCCGTGTCGCAATCGACGAAGATCGGGATATCGCAGATCGCCGCCGCATGACGCACGTGATCGACCACGTCGCGCAGCCCGATGAAGCCGTTGTCGGGCACGCCCAACAAAAAAGCCGACATCTGCGAGCCGGCGAAGAAGAAGGACTCGAACCCCGCCCGCTCGGCCATCTTGGCATAGAGCGGCGAGAAGCCGCCCGGCATCACGGTGCAGCGCGGACCGGTCAGGAGCTCGCGGAATTTTTTGCGTTTGGCGCGGACGGCGTCATGGGCATTCATAACGAAACGGTCTCCCCCTGTTGATGTATCGGCGATCGGCCGGACGGCCCTAATCGGCCTCGAACTTGTAATAGCGCGAAAACTTCATCAGCGATTCATCCGACATGCAGAAGAGCTGCGCGTCGCTGGTCGCGTGATGCTCGAACTTCGTCCAGGTCGGCACGCAGAAATTGTCGCCGCGCTGCCAGGCGATGCGCGTGTTGCCGGCGATGGTCTCGCCGCTGCCTTCCATGACGCAGAAGATTTGGTTCGTGGTCGAGCGCTGCCGCCGCGTCTTGGCGCCCGCGGCGAGCCGCTCCACCGTCAGCAGCATCGTCGGCATGGTCGGCGCTTCCAGGGTGATGCGCGGCCCGTGGAAGCCCTCGTTGTCGGCGATCGATTTATCGAGACGCTTTGCGATGTCGTCGCGGGAGAAGCGATAAGGCGACGTCGTGACCTCGCGCGGGCTCTCGTCGAAGCGAACGGGGTTGTCCTCGTAGAACATATTCTCGAGGCCGCGCACCAGCGGCACGTCGAGCCCGTCGAACCAATACGCCGGCTGGTCGCCGTCATGACCGTGCTCGTGCCAGCACCAGCCCGGCGTTAGTACGACGTCGCCGGTTTCCATCGGTGTCTTCTCGCCATCGACGGTCGAATACGAACCCTTCGCATCGATGATCACGCGCAGCGCGTGCGCGGTGTGACGATGCGACGGCGCCTTCTCGCCCGGCAGGATCATCTGATAGGCGCTGACGAGCGTCTTGGTCGTCATGACCCCTTTGCCGGGAATCGGATTGCACATCACGAGATTGCGCCGCTCGGCGAGCGACACGTCGATCAACCGCCCGGCCGCGTCGAGCGCCGCCTTGCACAGATCGTAGCGCCAATGCGCCGGCACATAATCCGATTGCTGCTTGCCCTCCGGCGCCGTCTCGTCGCGCCGCAGCCAGCCCGGCGTCGAACTCATCTTGCCGGTTTCGTCGTAGAGCGCCTCGAGGTTCGGCACATTGCGGATCGCCTCGATCCGGTCGCTCCCACCACTGTTTGCCGGCGCACCATCTGCCATCGTACCCTCCTGATCTTATTCGCCTAATGTCTCCAGCGCTTTGGCGCGCCACTCCGTCATCGATTGGAAGCGCGGATTGTCGCGATTCTGGTCCAGGATCCGCTGCCTGATCTCGTCCTCGCTCAGGGCGAGATCGAAGGGCTCGGCGAAAGGCTGACCAGTGTACCACGGCAGATCCCAGCGGAACTCGATCTTGTTGCCCTCGGGATCGGTCGCGTAGAGCGACAGCCATGAGCCGTGATTGACCGTGGTCATGCCGTCGACGCCTTTGCCGGCAAGCGCGTCATGCCGCGCCCGCAGTGCGGCGTAGCTCGGCAAGCGGAAACACACATGGACCAGCGCGCCCTCGCCCGGCGCGCCTTTGCGGCCGCCGGTCAGCGCGATCTGGTGATGCTCGCTTTCGGGGTCGAAGGTCAGGAAGCAAAGATCGTTGTCGCGGATCTTGCCGATATCCGACAGCGAGAAGCCCAGCACCTTCGTATAGAAGGCAACCATCGTCGCGAAATCGAAGCAGGCGATGACCACGTGAGAGATGACCGGCCGCGTGCCCGACATGGCTTCCCTCCTCTGCCGGCGGCGATTGTCGCGAGCGGCTCGCCTCTAGGCAACCCCCGGCGAGGGTAGGGGGTCAGTTTGAGCGCGGCGCCAAGGCCCTGGCGACGCCCAACCAAAGTGCAGGCCCTTGGCTGTCGTTTTCAGCCTTGGCTCTTTCGGCCATTTTGACAGCATAGGAATATGCGTTCCGGCCGTGCCTCTGACCTAATTCATAAGCCATCCGGAAAATCTCGATATCGTCGTCGTCCATTATTCCTACTCAAATACCCGGCAAGGCGCATTGCTGTTCCAGCATGATTTCGCGCCGCTCGCGGCCGGATTGGTCGATCGCCAGCGCGACTTCGAGCGTCGCCGTGGCCCAGCGCCCGTCATGGATGATGGGCGCGTCCTTGAAGATCGCGTCGTGCATTTCCTGCATCTCGAGTGTGCCGACGCCGCGCCCGCCCTCGACCGCGATCTCGCGCCGGCCGTTGTCGTCGTAGACATAAAGTCCGTTCGGCGATTGGCGGAGGTCGCCGCGCTCGAAACTGGCGACCGTGACCCCAAACCAGTGAATATGTGCGCGCGTCCCGACCGGCTTTACCGCAGCGAGCGCGCTGCCTTGGCTTGCTGCCGTCGACGCCGCGGCGCCGAAGCGCATCCCCTCCTTCGCTTCCTCGCTCCGCATCGCGCCGGCGTGCAGCGCCTGCCGCACCGGCACGCGCTCGCCGTCGCTATACATGCGATTGCCGATGCCCCAGGTCAGCTCGGACGTGTCGAAATAGCCGTAGCCGTTATAGACGATCGTCGCCGGCACCCCGTCCTCGAATTCGAGATAGGCGGAGAAATTGCCGGGGCATGGCCGCTCCTTCATCCAGCGCCCGGCCATGGCGCGCACGCTGCGCACGCGCCCGCCGCCGAGCAGCCGCACCGTGTCGATCAAATGCGGCGCGTGGCGAAAGATCACGCCGCCGCCCAAACGCTCGTCGAGCTCTTCGTCGACCCGCGGCTTCAACAGCCAATCGGTATAGAACCAATTGTTCACGGCGATGAGCCGGCCCAGCTCGCCCGAATGTGCGATGCGCGCCATCGCCTGCATATCGGGGCTCATGCTCCAGGTCTGGCCGCAGAGCAGCTTCACGTTGTTGCGCTCGGCGGCCTCGCACATGCGCGCGCATTCCGCAACCGATAGCGCGACCGGCTTGGTGCAGATCACATGCTTGCCGTGCTCGGCGGCAAGGACCGTGTGCTCGCAATGGAGCTGGTTCGGCGTCGCGATCCACACGACATCGACATTCGGATTGGCGCACAGCTCGGCGACGCTCTTATAAGTACGCGCCTTGTACTTCGTAGCGAACGCATCGAGCGCGCTCTGGCGCAGATCAGCGGCGGCGTAGATTTCCGTGACCGGGGAAGTCTCGGCGCCGGGAAAGATATACATGCTGGCAACGCCGAGCCCGGCAATGCCGAGCCGCAGCCGCCGCGGCGCTTCCTTCGCGATACTCGCCATGACGATCCTCCCGCGCCTATACTATCGCATTCTGCGATCGTAGCCACGGGATCGAGGTCAGCATGGCGACGCCTGCCGAGAATGAGCGCCTCACGCGCAGCGGGCCCGGCACGGCGATGGGCAATCTGCTGCGCCGCTATTGGCAGCCGGTCGGCACCGAAGCCGAGCTGGCGAAAGAGCCGGTGCAGCGCGTCCGACGCCTCGGCGAGGATCTCACGCTTTTCCGTACCGAGCGCGGAGAATACGGGCTGATCGACGACCGCTGCCCGCATCGCTGCATGTCGCTGGAATATGGCATTCCCGAAACCAACGGCCTGCGTTGCGCCTATCACGGCTGGCTCTTCGATGCGAAGGGCAATTGCCTTGAAATGCCGTTCGAGGACCTCGCGCATCCCGAGCTGCGCTACAAGGATAAGATCAAGATCAAGAACTACCCGGTGCAGGCGCTCGGCGGTCTCGTCTTCGCCTATTTCGGGCCCCAGCCCGCGCCCTTGCTACCGCGGTGGGATGTCTTGCTGCGCGAGGACCTCGATCGCGTCATCGAGATTCACGAGCTGCCCTGCTCGTGGCTGCAATGCATGGACAATGCCGCCGATCCGGTGCATTTCGAATTCCTCCATGCCGGCTTCGGCAATTATCAGCTCAAGAAGCTCGGCCGGCCGCCGGCGATGAATCCGGCGCGGCATGTGAAGATCGACTTCGAGCTCTTCAAATACGGCATCATCAAGCGCCGCCTGCTCGAAGGCGAGCCCGAGACCTCGGACGAATGGACCACCGGCCATCCGTTGCTCTTTCCCAATATCCTCGCGGTCGGCGGCCATGATGCGCCGATGCTGCAATACCGCATCCCGATCGACGACACGCACACGATCCAATTCGGCTATCGCACGACATCGCGCAAGCCCGGCGCTGCGGCGCGGCCGATCGCGGTAAAGCATTCGAATCTCTATAACGAGACCGGCAAGATCATCGCCGACAACGTTCCGGCGCAGGACATGACCGCCTGGGTCGGGCAAGGCGCGATCTCCGACCGCACGCGCGAGCATCTCGCCACCAGCGATCGCGGCGTCGCGCTCTATCACAAGCTGCTGATGGAGCAGATGGACGCGATCGAGCGCGGCGAGGAACCGATGGCGCTGGTGCGCGATCCCAGCGAGAACGAGCCGATGATCGAGATCGGCCGCGAGCAACGCGGCGTCGCGCCGGCCTTCGAATCCGAATACGACAATTACTTCGCGAAAATCGAGGCGCAGGCGCAAATCCGCGCCAAATAGCGCACAGATCAGGACGGCGGGGGAAGGAATCCAGGAGGATTGGATGAGTGACGCACCCTCGACGACCGGGCCCGATCTGGCGGCTGGTATTGCCGCGAGCGAGCTGGCCGATGGAAAAACGCTGGTCGGACATGTCGGCGAGGAGAACGTGCTGCTCGTGCGCCGCGGCGCCGAGATCTTCGCTATCGACGCGACCTGCTCGCATTACGGCGGCCCGCTCGGCGAGGGTCTCCTCACCGGCGATGCGGTGCGTTGCCCCTGGCACCACGCCTGTTTCAGCATTCGCACGGGCGAAGCGCTGCACGCGCCGGCGCTGAGCCCAGTCGCGTGCTGGTCGGTCGAGCAGCAAAGCGGCAAGATTTTCGTGCGCGGCAAGAAGCCGGACGCGGCGAAGAAATCGCCGAGCGCCGCGGCGGCGCCGGGCAAGATCGTCATCATCGGCGGCGGCGCCGCCGGCTTTGCCGCGGCCGAGCGCTTGCGCCGGGAGGGCTATGCCAACAGCATCGTGATGATCAGCGAGGACGCCGCGCCCCCGGTCGATCGGCCCAATTTGTCGAAGGACTATCTCGCCGGCAACGCACCGGAGGAATGGATTCCGCTGCGGCCGGACGATTTCTATGCCGGCAACAAGATCGATCTGCGGCTCAAATCATCCGTCGCCGCGATCGATCCGCGCGCCAAGGAGATCGCGCTCGGCGATGGGAGCAAGCTCGCCTATGACCGGTTGCTGCTCGCGACCGGCGCCGCGCCGATCAAGCTGCCCCTCCCCGGCGCGGACCTGCCGCATGTGTTCACCTTGCGCACCCTCGCGGATTCTCGCGCCATCATCGCGCGCGCCGCGAACGCCAAGCGCGCCGTGGTGATCGGCGCCAGCTTCATCGGCCTCGAAGCGGCGGCGGCGCTGCGCAACCGCAACGTCGACGTGCATGTCGTCGCGCCCGAGAAAATTCCCATGGAGCGCGTGCTCGGCCCGCAAATGGGTGCCTTCGTGCGCGCGTTGCATGAAGAGCACGGCGTCGTCTTCCATCTCGAGAACACACCGACCGCCATCGACCCCAAGCAGGTCACGCTGAACAGCGGCGCTACGATCGAGGCCGATCTCGTCGTCATGGGCGTCGGCGTGCGGCCGCGCCTGACGCTTGCCGAGAAAGCGGGCTTGAAGATCGATCGCGGCGTGGCCGTAGACCAATATCTCCAGACCAGCGCCCCCGATATTTTTGCCGCCGGCGATATCGCGCGCTGGCCCGATCCGCATTGCGGGCAAGCGATCCGCGTCGAGCATTGGGTCGTCGCCGAGCGCCAGGGCGCGACCGCGGCGTTCAACCTGCTCGGTCAGCGCGTGGCCTTCAACGCCGTGCCCTTCTTCTGGAGCCAGCATTACGACGTGCCGATCAATTACGTCGGACACGCCGAAAGCTGGGACGAGATCGCGATCGACGGCGATATCGGCAAGCGCGATTGCGTGCTGCGCTACAAGAAAGGCGGAAAGACCCTCGCCGTGACGTCGATCTATCGCGACCGCGACAGTCTCGAAGCCGAATTCGCGATGGAGCGTGGCCAAAACCCTTAAAGACGGTCCTTAGGGCGAGGACGGCGCTGCGGCGTCCGGTGGCGAAGCCGCCGGCGCGTCAGCCGGCGGTGACGCCGATGCAGGCGGCGACTGAGGCGACGTCGCGGCCGGTGTATTCGGCGCTGCCGGCTGATCGCTCGGCGCCTTCCCCGCATCCGTCGATACCGGCGCCGGTGAAGCGCTCGCCGCGCTGCTCGGGGCCGCAGCCGGCATGGCTGCGGGCGCGGAGGCAGATGGTGTGGCCGGTGCCCCCGCAGTTGTCGATGTCGCGGTGGTCGCCGTCGCGGGCGTTGCCGTCACCGGCGCGGCGGGTGGCGGCGGCGCCGCGGCGGCCGCTTTCTCTTTCTGGTCGCCTTTGGGCGTTGGATCGTCGAAAGCCGCGGTCGCGTAATCGGGAATGATGCGCGCCTGCTTGCCTTCGATAACGAGAACGTGTTGGCCGATCGCGATCGGCGTCGGCTCGCGCTGCGTCACCGAGACGAGATCGCCCTTCGGCTCGCGCACGATGTATTCCCAGCCTTTGGTGTCGCCGGTCGCGTGCTGGATCGTCGAGCCGACCACACCGCCGACCACCGTGCCGCCGAGCGCGGTGAGCGCCGCCGGCGAGCCGAGCTCTCCCCCGAGGATGCCGCCGGCCGCGCCGCCGGTGACGGCGCCGACCGAACCGTCGTCGCTGATCCGCACTTCGCGGTAGCCAATGACGATCCCGGTATCGACCTTGTTCGCCTGCTGGACCGCCGAGCCGTTATAGGTGTTCGGCGAGTAGTCCGGAGAGCAGCCGGCCAGCATCGTGGCGGTAACGATAAAAGCGCCGCCGAGCGTTATTGACTTCGTCACGAAAACCCTTCGCTTCCGATCGTATGCGCGCGACTTCGCCGGACGGTCATCGCCGGTCCGAGAAAGCGCCCAGAAACAAGAAATCGGTCAATCCCCGTATTCGCGCGCGCAAGATATCAAGAATCCCCGGCCAACGTAACCCGCGAAAAAAGCAACGCTCAAGGCGTCGCCCTCGCAAAAACGCATCGCGAGGCGCCTTCCTTCCCGGAAGCTTTCTTATTTTTTATCTGGCGCCGCTTGCTCTTCGTAAGCGCAATTGATCGCGTCGGCGATCTGCTGCCCTTGGACCGTCATCCCGCCCATCATCGAACTGATGTTGGAGACGGGTATCTTTTCCCCATTCCTGATGCGCAGCTCGATGCGCTTGGGCAAAAGCAGCGGGCCATACCGAAGCTGCGGCGTCAGGACGACCGCGTCGACGGCGTCGCGCGGAATCGCGCGCGGTGATCCGGCACCGCTGAACCGCGCGCTGAATCGATTGAGCAGCACCTGGTTGTTAGCCGGATCGACGGTAAGCGAACTCGCCAGCCAGGCGATCACCCACCCAGCGCCAACGCCGATCATGCCGAGGCCAACCAGCGCCACGACAAGATTCCTTGCTCGTTTCGACGAGCACTGCACCGGCAATCGCACAGAAAGCGAAACGCGCGACGACCGGGCCCCATGGATCGCAGCGCATCGCGACTGATGGTTGGCGCGACGCTGGCGCTGTCGGATCCATCCCCGTTCTCCCCACCCGGTTCCCCCGAACCCACTCGAACTTATTCTTGGCAGATCGCGCGAAGCGATCAAATCGGACGCGAGCCCTAAAAACGCAAGACCCCCGGACGCATTGAGCGATCACGGGGGTCGGTTTGCGAAGCTTGTCTTCGCGCTCGGAGAACATGTCCCGAGCTTATCTTGGTCTTGATGTCGCGTTGCCGGCGCCAAGTATTTCGGCAACGCCATAACTGGCCGGTGGAGTCATGCTGGTTGAGCATCCTCCTTCATGGTTGCAACGAAACGGTTTAGCCGACGCTTTCTTGCATAGGCGGAGTCATGTTGGTGAGACACCCTCCTGTTGGTCGACAACGATCCAAGTCTCGCGCCAGGCGTCATGACGGTCAAGTGACATCGACATTAACAGGGCAGCGTTCATGCCCAATCTTCGCATTTTTGTTTGGACGACGGCTGGGGAGGCGTAAGCTTT
>DASZLU010000133.1:0-61987 GCA_035552195.1 Allostellaceae bacterium
GCCTTTCGCGACTTCAGCCGCGAAGGTCGGGCCCGACAGAACGGCAAGCGCCGTTTGCGGCAGGCTGGCCGCGACCACTTCGCTGAGCAGCGCGCCGGTTTCTTCTTCGATACCCTTCGCACAGATGATGAGCGGCGTCGACGCCGCGAGCGACGGCTCGATCTGCTTGCACATGGTGCGCAGATGCTGCGCCGGTGCGACCAGCAGCAATGCATCGGCACGCGCGACTTCGGCGAGGTCAGCGGTTGCGCGGATGGCCGGATCGAGCGCGACGTTAGGGAGAAAGAGCGGGTTGTCGTGATCGCTGTTGATTGCGGCGACGACTTCCGGCTCGCGCGCCCAGAGCACGACACCGCGGCCGGCGCGGCGCAACACTTGCGCCAGCGCCGTGCCCCAGGCGCCGCCGCCGATCACGCCGAAACGCTGCATCGCGCTCATGCTTTCACACCCAAGCTTTCACGCCGGCGCCACGGGCGGGTGCGGCTGTCGGATCGAGCGGCCAGCGGGGCCGCGGCGCGAAATCGAGCGCATCGACCAAGCCGGCCTTGAGCCGCTCGAGCCCAGCCCAGGCGATCATCGCGCCGTTATCGGTGCAAAGCGACAGCGGCGGCGCGACGAAATCGAGCCCGGCCCGCGCGGCGAGATCGGTGAGGCGTTGACGCAGCGCGGTATTCGCGGCAACCCCGCCGGCGACAACGAGCGTCTTGCCCTCGGGATACTGATCGCGAAACCGCGCGATCGCGCGGCGCGTCCGATCGGCGAGGCTGGCGACAATCGATTCCTGCAGACTGGCGGCGAGATCGGCTTGATCGCCCGCCGACAAAGCATCGCCGCGTTTCTCGACCGCAAGACGCAACGCCGTCTTGAGGCCCGAGAAAGAGAAATCGCAACCCTCGCGCCCGACCATCGGCTTCGGCAAGGGCGCGCGCTTCGCGTTGCCCGCGGCAGCTTCGCGCTCGATCGCCGGGCCGCCCGGATAGCCGAGGCCCAGAAGCTTCGCGCCTTTGTCGAAGGCTTCGCCCGCGGCATCGTCGATCGTCGTGCCGAGCCGGCGATAACGGCCGATGGCTTCGACGATCTGCAGCTGGCAATGCCCGCCCGAGACGAGCAGCAGCAGGAAAGGGAATTCGACCGGCGCGATCAGCTTGGCGCTGAGCGCATGGCCTTCGAGATGATTGACCGCCACGAACGGCAGCCCGCGTGCCAGGGCGATGGCCTTGGCCTCGGTCACGCCGACGATGACGCCGCCGATAAGCCCCGGCCCGCCGGTCGCGGCCACCGCGTCGAGATCGTCGAAACCGACCCCGGCCTCGTCCAGGGCGCGCTCGATCACCGGATCGAGATGCGTCAGATGGGCGCGGGCCGCGACCTCGGGCACAATGCCGCCATAGGGGCGATGCTCGGCCAATTGGGAGAAAACAACATTGCTGCGGATATGGGGCGCCGTATCGCTGACCACCGCAGCGGCGGTCTCATCGCAACTGGTTTCAATGCCAAGCACGAGCATGATCGAAGCGTAGCTGCGGTGTCGCAGCCCAGCAACGGCCCTTCCCTTGGACCGCGCAAAATCCTATGACTTTTCCATGACTTCCCCCGTTTTGCGCATCGGCTCCCGCGGCAGCAAGCTCGCGTTGCGTCAGGCCGAAATGCTGCGCGAGCGGCTGATCGCGGCGCATGCCGAGCTGGCAGCGCCGGGGGCGATCGAAAGCGTTGTGATCCGCACCACGGGCGACAAGGTCACCGACCGGCCGCTGGCCGCGATCGGCGGCAAAGGCCTCTTCATCAAGGAGTTGGAAGAGGCGCTGAGCGACAAGCGCATCGACCTTGCGGTGCATTCGCTAAAAGACGTGCCGGCTTTCTTGCCGCCCGGCTTTGCCCTCGCCGCGCATCTGCTGCGCGAGGATGCGCGCGATGCGCTGATCGCCCGCAACGGCGCCAAATCGCTGGCGGCGCTGCCGCAAGGCGCATCGGTCGGCACGTCGTCGCCGCGGCGCCGGGCGCAGCTGCTCAATCTGCGTCCCGATCTCGACATTGTGTCACTACGCGGCAATGTCGATACGCGGCTTGCCAAGATCGCCGAAGGTGCCGCGGATGCGACGATCCTCGCGCTGGCCGGCATGAAGCGCATCGGCCGCGAGAGCGAGGCGAGCGCCATTTTGTCGACAACCGAAATGCTGCCGGCGGCGACCCAAGGCATCATCGCCATCGAGATTCGCGACGATGATTCGCGGATCCGCAGTCTGCTGGCGCCGATCAATCATCAGCCGACGGCGATCTGCGCCCATGCCGAGCGCGCCCTGCTCGAAACATTGAACGGCGATTGCGGCACGCCGGTCGGTGCGATGGCGACGCTCGATGGCAATCGCATCGCGCTCGACGCGATGCTGCTCTCGCCCGACGGCAAGATTTGCTATCGCCTTGCCCGCTCGACCACGACCAGCCGCGCCCGCGAGCTGGGCCGCGAGATCGGCGCGGCGCTGATCGAGCAAGCAGGACCCGGCTTTGCCGGCATCGGAACAGGCTCAGCATGAACGTGCTGGTGACGCGCGCCGAAGGCGATGCCGAAAAGCTCGCCGCGCGCTTGGCCGAGCGCGGCCATGACAGCATCATCGAAAATCTGATGACCATCCGCTTTCAGCCCGAAGCCGCACGCAGCATCGGACCGTTCCTCGATGGCGTGCAAGCGGTGCTGTTTACCTCGGCCAACGGCGTGCGCGCTTTTGCCGACGCAACGATGCGGCGCGATTTTCGCGCTTTTGCCGTTGGCGACGCGACGGCAGCGGCAGCCCGGGAGGTGGGGTTTGCCGATGTGACCAGCGCACAGGGCGCGGTCGACGATCTGGCCAAGCTGGTGATGAGCCGGCTCAAGGCGAAAGACGGGGCCGTGTTTCACGCCGCCGCCAGCGTCACCGCCGGCGATCTGCAAGGCTTGCTCGAAGCCGCGGGCTACAGCGTGCGGCGTGCAGCGCTCTACGTAGCGGTCGAGTCGGAGCGCTTAAGCGATCTGACTCGGGCCGCAATAGCGCGGCATGAAATCGATGCCGCGCTGTTTTTCTCCCCCCGCAATGCCGCGACCTTTGTTAGGCTGGCGGCGGGTTTGGAAGAGGGCTGCAAGCGCATGGTCGCAGTCGCGTTGAGTTCCGCCGTTGCCGAGAAACTGGCGCCGCTGCCCTGGCGCCGAGTCGCGGTCGCGTCTGCGCCGAACGAACCGGCTTTGCTTGCAACGCTCGAATCGAGCCTGGCCGCTTCCTGATGAACGACACGCCGTCCACGCCAAGCGAGACCGCGCCGACTCCGCCGCCGCGCATCGATCCGACGCCGCCGAAGTCGCAACCCCTTGGCGGTGCGAAGAAGCCATCGCGGCCGCCGATCCGCGTGCCTGCGACCGCGTCGCTCGCGGTTCTGCTGATCGGCGCGCTCGCGCTCATCGGCACGTCGCCTTACTGGGCGCCGCCCTTGATGCCGTTATTGCCGTGGAGCGCGTCGCAGCTTCCGCAACAGAATCCGGCGCAGAATCAGACGGCACAGCAGCTCGCCGCGATCCGGCAACAGCTTGAGCAGCTGACCAGCTTGAGCACGCGCGTCGCGGCGCTGGAAAACCGCCCGGCACCCGATGCGAGTGCCGCCGTGGCGCCGCTCGCGAGCGAGGTTCAACAACTGAGTGCGCGCCTCGATCAGATCGACAAGCTGATGATGCAGCTTACGCGCGACGCGGCGAATAATGCCGAGAGCCCGCAGCGCGTGCTGATGATCTCGCTGGTCAGTCTCGGCAACGCGATCACGACTTCGCGGCCCTTCGGTGCGGAGCTCGCGAGCGTCGAAGCCCAGGCGCAGAACCGCAAAGGCTGGGCCGCTTCGCTGCAACCGCTCGACGCATCGGCGAAGACCGGCATTCCGAGTACCGCGGTGCTGACGCAACGTTTCAGCGATGAAATCGCGCAGGCGATCCTGCGCGCCGATGCCGATACGCCGGACAGCCAGAAAAGCATGGCGGAATCGATGTGGGCGCGCCTCAAGAGCCTGGTCATCATTCGCCGTGTCGACGGCGGCGGCGCCACCAACAATCCGACCGACCAAGCGGTCAACGAAGCACAAGCCGCGCTCAACAAAAGCGATCTCGCCGGCGCCGTTAAAGCGCTCGGCGCGCTGAAGGGCGACGCGGCCCGTGCCGCGCGGCCCTGGTTAAAGGATGCGCAGCTGCGCATCGATGCCGAGCAGATCATCGCGAAACTGAGCCAGGATCTCGCAGGCGATATGGCCGCGGGGACGAGCGGCGGCTGATGCGCGCGCTGCCGGCGATCATCGTCATCGCGCTGCTGATCGCGGGCGCGATCTTCGTCGCCGACCGGCCCGGCGATGTGTCGCTGGTTTGGCAAGGCTATCGCGTTTACACCAGCGTCGCAGTCCTCATCTTCGGGGTGGCACTGATCGCGGTGATCGCCGCGGCGCTGTTCCATTTCCTGCGCTTGCTCGTTCGGAGCCCGCGCATGATTGCGCGCGGCCGGCGCGAGCGCCGGCGCCGGCGCGGCTATCGCGCGTTGAGCCAGGGCATGGTCGCGGTCGCCGCGGGCGACCCGGCGGAAGCGAAGCGCTTCGCGCGCCAGGCCGACGTGCTGCTCGCCGAGCCGCCGTTGACCTTGCTGCTCTCAGCGCAAGCGGCGCAGCTCAATGGCGATGAAAAAGCCGCCGAGAAATATTTCACCGCGATGCTGGATCGCGCCGAGACCGAATTCCTCGGCCTGCGCGGCCTCATCATGCAAGCGCTGAAGCGCAAAGACGAAGCCGTCGCATTGAAGCTGGCCGAGCGCGCCAAGGAATTGCGGCCGAAAACGCAATGGGTGCTGGCCTCGCTCTTCGAATTGCAGGCGCGGGCCGGCAAATGGGCCGAGGCCGAAGCGACGCTTGGCCTCGCCGCGAAGCGCAAAGCCATCGATGCCGTCGAGAGTACGCGGCATCGCGCGGTGATGCTCTACGAGCAAAGCCGCGTTGCCTCGGCCGAGAGCCGCGACCGCGACGCGGTGCGGCTGGCCGCCAAAGCACACGCGATGGCGCCGGGCTTCACGCAGGCGGCCGTTCGTTACGCCGAAATGCTGAGCGGCGCCGGACAAACACGCCAGGCGCGCAAGGTGATCGAGACCGCCTGGGAAAAGGCGCCGCATCCCGAGCTCGCCGCGACCTACGATGCGATCTTCGGCGACGAGCGGCCGCTGCAGCGCCTGAAGCGCTTCGAGACGCTCGCCGCGCGCGCCAAGGATCATGTCGAGAGCCACATCGCCCTTGCTTTGGCGGCGCTGAAAGCGCGGCTCTGGGGCGAAGCGCGCCGTCATCTCGCCGAAGCCGGCGGCCGCGAGGACAACGCGCATCCCAGCCCGCGCGTCGCGCGCTTGATGGCCGAGCTCGAAGAGGCCGAGCATGCCGATCTGCCGGCGGCGCGGCTATGGCTGTCGCGCGCGACCACGACCGCAACGCAGGACGCGGCTTATGTTTGCGCGGCGTGCGGCGGCGAGGTCGCGCACTGGACCTCGCTCTGCCCGCATTGCCGCAGCTTCGACAGCATCGAATGGCGCCCGCCCGGCCGCGCGCCGGTGCCGCATCTGCAGGCCGCGCGCGAGATGATGCCGGCGCTGCCGGTCCCCGGCAGCACCGCGATGGCGCGCCCGCCCCGCGATGGGCTCGGCCTTACGATCGAGCAAACATCCGAGCCGCTTTAGCGCGCCGCCCGGCGATGACGGGCGGGCGGCTATTGCATGAACCAGCCGTGGCTGACGACCAGCGACTGACCGGTCAGTGCGTTCGTGTCGAAGCCGGCGAAGAACAGCACCGCCGCGGCGACATCCTCGACCGTCGTGAATTCGCCGTCGACGGTCTCTTTCAGCATCACATCTTTGATGACCTGCTGCTCGGTAATACCGAGCGCCTTGGCCTGCTCGGGGATTTGCTTGTCGACGAGCGGCGTGCGCACGAAGCCGGGGCAGACGACGTTGGCGCGCACGCCATGCGCCGCACCTTCCTTAGCGACGACTTTGGCGAGGCCGATGAGGCCGTGCTTGGCGGTGACGTAAGGCGCCTTCAGCACCGACGCTTCCTTCGAATGCACCGAGCCCATGTAGACGATGCTGCCGCTATTCTGCTTGTACATCTGGCGCAACGCCGCGCGCGTCGTAAGGAAGGCGCCATCGAGATGAATGGCAAGCAAGCTCTTCCATTTCGCGAAATCGAAATCGTCGAGTGGCGCGACAGTCTGGATACCGGCGTTGCTGACCAGCACATCGAGCCGGCCGAACGCATCGATCGCGCGGGCGATGCCGCGATCGACCTGTCCTTCATTGGTGACGTCCATGCCGACGCCCAGCGCTCTGTCGCCACCGAGCTCATGCGCGACGGTCGCGGCGCCGTCTTCGTTGAGATCAGCGATCACGACCTTCGCCCCTTCAAGAGCAAAGGCATGCGCGATTTCTTTGCCGATACCGCTCGCGGCACCAGTGACGAGCGCGACTTTGCCGGAAAAGCGCATCGATTCCTCCTTCAGCGCAGATAGTCGTAAGCAACCTTGCCGAGACCCAAGGTCATGTCGCAGACGATGTGAACCGCCGACAGCACTTCGAGCACCGGCAGCTCCGCGACCGGCGCCAGCGCATGCGGATTGAGCGACAGCGCCGCCGGTCCCGTCCACGCGCCTTTGACGTCGACATCTTCGAGGTAATATTCGACCAGCTCGCAGATGCGCGGCGAGCCGTCGACATGCGGGATGATCTTCAAGAGGAAATTCGGCGCCTCGAAAGCCGCCTTGATCGCAAACACGTCCGCCTGGCGATGCTTGTAGCCCATGGTACCGGTGGCGACGCGCACCGGACCGTAATCGAGCGTGCCGACGAGGGTATCGATCTCCGCATGCAGGCTGGGGCTGGCGAGCTTCTTGGGAAAACCCCAAAGCTCGCGCCCGCCGGCGATCGGCGGATGGTCGTTCAGGAACATGCAGTGGCTATAGCCGCCCTTGCGGCCGCGGAACGACACCGGGATCACCTGACCGCTTTCGGTGTAATCGCCGAAGCCGGTCGAATCCGGCATACGGATGAATTCGTATTTAACGATCGGCTCGTCGAGCACCAGCGGCTCGGGCACGATGGCGCGCAGCTTCTCGGGATCGGAGCGGTAGGTGATGATGAGAAATTCGCGATCGATGAAGCGATAGGGCCCCAGCGGAAATGCCGGGCTGGTGAACGGCATGGCAAAAGCCCGTTCGCGAATGTCGCCTTCTTTCATCGCTGACCCCTTCTGCGCTTCGCGCCGCTTACGTGTCGTCGTCGCGATGGAGATCGTGGACAACGACGCCATCTTGGCTGATCGGCGGATTGAGCCAGTCGGGATGCCGCAAGGTGCGATGCGTGTCGTTGTAGCCCGCCTCCCAATGCTCGCGCACCGACGTGCCCGAGAATTCGTAATCCTTGGCGTGGCCCTCGTAGCTCTTCTGCTGATAGATCAGGTGCACGATGTTCACCGCCGCTATGTCGGACAGCGCGCGGAGCTGCGCCTCTTCTTCGGGCGTGCGGCTTTCCGGCGGCACTTTCGCCAGGGCCAGGGCCAAGCGGTGACGCAGCGCCTGCGTCTTGCGGAACTGATCGGTGTATTGCCGCGTGCGGCTCGAATACATGATGTCCTTATGCCGGCCCAACACATCGCGCATGTCGCGCGGCAACGAGCCGCGCGCGCTGAAAAGATCGACCTCGAACACCAGCGTGCTGCGGTTGTCTTCCTGCTCGAGGAGATATTGCAGCGGCGTGTTCGAGACGATGCCGCCGTCCCAGTAATATTCGCCCTCGATCTTGATCGCGGGCAGCGCCGGCGGCAGCGCGCCGCTCGCCATGATATGAAGCGGCGTCAGCGGCTCTTTGCCATTGTCGAAATAGATGAAATTGCCGGAGCGCACGTTGACCGCGCCGACGCTCACACGCGTCTGCCGGCCGTTGAGCAGGTCGAAATCGATCAGATTCTCGAGCGTGCCGGCGAGGACGCTCGAATCGTAATAGCTGGTGGCGCCGGCCGCGCCTGGCGTCTCGAACCAGGGGCCGGGAAAGCGCGGTGCGAAAAACCCCGGCTGGCCCATCATGATGGTCATCCAGGCGCTGCTGTAATTGCGCAGCGTGCGAAAGAAATCGCCGTCGGGGGTGTAGGCCCAGATTTTGCGGCCCGAAACCAGATCCCAGAATTGCCGCAGCCGCGGCAGGCGGTCTTCCGGCTTGTTGCCGCCGATGATCGCGGCGTTGATCGCGCCGATGGAGACCCCGGAGACCCAGCTCGGCTCGCATCCGGCCTCATGCAGCGCGTGATAAACCCCGGCCTGATACGCACCGAGCGCGCCGCCTCCCTGAAATACCAGCGCCACCCGGTCGTACCGCGCCGCGAAATTGGCGGCGTGGCGCTCGAGCCCGCGCGCGATTGGGTCGTTGAGCGTATCCATCAGGCTTTCCCACAGCGGGAGCGCGGTGAGCCCCCATGCCGACGCGATCCTGGCGACGATCCAGCCGAGCCTAGGACGGCATCGTGACGGGGCCGTGATAGACGCGTGGCGGTTCGGTAACGCGATTGACGATCCGCCCACCCGGCTTTAAGTTCCGCGTCACTTTTTCCGCTCATAATCGAAAGCGCGCCGACGTAGCTCAGGGGTAGAGCAACTGATTCGTAATCAGTAGGTCCGCGGTTCAAATCCGCGCGTCGGCACCATCCAACAAACGCGAAAAAGGGCGGAAATCCGCCAAAGGGGCCAGCTAGAGTCCCCCTGCTCCAGGTTTCCTCGGGTGGAGCGACTCTCGTCAGGCTAACGCCTGGGCAAACTGAGGCCCGCACGGTCGGATGCTGCGTGCGGTCGACCGCACCGACGACCTGTCCGGTGCACCGTTGATGGACGTGTTGTGATCCCCTGCCCCTGAAAACTTTATGCCGCGTGTTGGACGGACCCACACGTGAGCCGAAACGCAGCAGCCGAGGATCGTGAGCCTCTGTTGAGAGCCGGGGTGCGGGACAGAGCGATCGATGCCACGACTTTCTACCGCATCATAAAAATTTACGGGAGAGGTTTGGCGGTGGCGATCTTTGGTCTAGAAACAGCGTCATACCAAAATATGATTCGAATCCTGAACGGACATTCATCCCAAGGCCGACGTCGGACGCTTGCGCTGACCAGTAGCGGGCTGACGGATTTTGTTTTGCAGTGGATGAATAAGCATCGGCCCGTACGCCAGGGCGAAAACTGCAAAAGCAAGCATCCAAAGAATTGCTGACGCCATTAACAGAGCGCTGGCCCATGCGGTGGCAAAGGCCGCGAGAACACGGGCGATGGCGGCGAGATTTACAAGCCCGTAAATGGCGGTTGTGACCCGGTCGGCGGCGAGCGCTTGTCCGGTATGCCCCCGCGTTGCGCGCGTCATCACCGCCAGAATCATGGTGCCGATCGCGCCGGCGGTCAGCGCGTGAATTGCCGCGCTCTGCGGAACCGCCGGCGCAATGGCGGAGAGGCCGAGCAGCGCCGCGCCGATGGCGAGCCAGGCATAGCCGAGATGCAAGGCGGCAAGTAGCGGTTCACTCAGCGTCGCTGCGCCGCGCCAGCGTAAGAGCCGTGCGAGATTGAGGACGCCGCCGCAAAGAAGGAGAGCGCCGGTCACCCGACTGTCGGGCAGCAAGGCCCAGCCCAAAAGCCCGGTATGGAGCGATGTCAGCGCGGCGCGATCGACCCAGCCCGACGGCTTGGGCAAAGCGCTGCTGCCGCGCTTCGTCAGCCAATTCCGCGTGAAGCTGGGCACGATTCTTCCGGCCACGGCCGAGATGAGAATGATGATGGCGGCAAGGCCGAGCCGCCATCCCAAACCGGGTGGCAGATCGACGCCGAGACTTTCGAGATGCATGACGAGATTGGCGCCGCCGAGCACGGCGATCGGCAGCATCATCGGCAGGTTGCGCCAATTTCGCGCGGCCAAGATCTCGCCGGCAAGAAAAAGAAGAAGCCCGGCGCTGAACGCGAGATCGGAGGCGATCACGAACCATGCCGGGAGCATCGCCGAAACAAGGCAGGCGACCCGTCCCCAGAGCCAAAGCGCAGCGAGCGCGCCGAGAGGCCAGCCGCGCAAGGGCGGCCGACCGGTCCAATTCGGCACTGCCGTGAGCAGGAACCCTCCGATCGCCGCCATCACGAAACCGAAGAGCATCTCGTGAATATGCCAGGTGAGCGGATCGAACCGGCTCGGAAATACGAGGCCCGTTGTCAGCATCGCAATCCATAAGCCGATGGCCAGCGCTGACCACAGCGCCGCCACGAGGAAGAATGGGCGAAAGCCGAAGGAAAGCAAACTCGGAACCGGACGGTCGGCCGACGCGGCCCTACTGATACTCATCGTGACGCTCCGTCAGTTCGGCAAGCGATGTTGGCGGCGTGGTCGCGCGCCTCATTGTTCGCGCCCGGCATTAGGGGCGCCGCTTCGATGATCTCGCCCAGCGAGATGCACGAACAGTCGGGAGCCAGGATCGCGAAGGCCGAGGCCTGCAGCTTCGGGCGTCATGCGGCCTCGCCGCCGATCTCGAGCCCCTCGACATCGGCTTGCCGCGCCAGCGCGCGCAGATAGCGGCTGACCCCCGTTCGCCAGGCGCGCGCCGAAAGCTGTTGGGCGATCTGTGCGGCCACCGATTCGAACGGCGGGCGCTTGCCGCGCACGATCCGGTCGAGACGCAGAACGTGAAAGCCGTAACGCGTCGGCACCGGCACCGGGCAGATTTGCCCCTCTTCCAGAGCGATAATGAAGGTCTCCAGCTCCGGCACGAGATCGCCGCGGGTTTGCTGCCCGAGCAGCCCTCCGGCCGCCCCCGAGGGACAAGCCGAACGCTCGCGGGCAAGCGCGGCGAAGCGCGACGGTTCTCCCTTCAGCGCGTCTATTGTTGCCATCGCCGCTTGCTTGGCGGCATCACGCGCGGACTTGTCATCGGGCTGAGCCGGAAAAAGAATATGCGCGGCCTCGTAAAGCTCGGGCGAGCGGAACTTAGCCTCATTCGCCGCCCAATAACGCTTACAGGTTTCATCATCGGGTTCGGGGACCGCGATCTCACGCGCGAGCAAGGCCTGGATCACGTCTTCTTCCGAGCTTTCGTCACTGGCAGCTTCCACATCCGCAGCGATGCCGAGACGACCCGCTTCCTCGAGCAAGAGTTTGCGCAGAACCAAGGCCGTGGCCGCGGCGGTCCACGCCCGCTCGCGGCTCGGCGCCGGGTGATATTGCATCTCCGCGGCAATGGCTCGCGGCGCGATCTCGGCGCCATTGACGATGACACGTTCCATCACCGACCTCTTGACGCCGAAGCGCCGCCGCGCCGGCGCACCACCTGATAAGGCCGGCCGATATACCAGACCGGCGCCGACCAGATATGGACAAGGCGCGAGAACGGGAAAAGCAGGAAGATGGTGAGGCCGAGCAGGATATGCAGCTTGAAGATCGGGTTCACATCCGCGATCAGCGCGGCCGCGCCGCCCCGCACGGTGACAATCCGCTGCGCCCATTCGGCGAGCTTCAGCATTTCCGAGCCGTCGAGGTGCTGTGCCGACACGGGGATCGTGCAGAGGCCAAGCGTCAACTGCGCGTAGAGCAGCAACAGAATCGCGATATCCATCACGCTGCTGGTCGCCCGGATGCGCGGATCAAACAGGCGGCGATAGATCAGCAAGGTCATGCCGACAAAGCACAGAGCGCCGAATGCGCCGCCGGTTACCATCGCCGTGATCTGCTTCGCCTCGACGCTCAGCCCCATGGCCTCGTAAACTTCGTGCGGCGTCAGCAAGCCGACGAAATGGCCGGCGAGAATGAATAGCACGCCGATGTGGAAGCAGTTGCTGCCGATGAAGAGCAGCTTGCGGCGCAGGAGCTGGCTTGATCCCGAGCGCCAGGTATATTGCTCGCGATCGAATCGAATAAGACTTCCGATGACGAAGACGCTGAGGGCGATATAGGGATAAAAGCCGAACAGCGCCTGGTTGATGTAATCGTTCATCTCTGTCCCCCGCAGCCCGCAGCAACCGACGCGCGGTCGGGCCCGTCGGCAACGGCGAAGCGCACCGCCTCCTCTTCCCATTGCCGGTCGAGCGCCTCGAGCGCGTCATCCTCGGGCTTCAGCATCGCCAGCACTTCTTCCACCGCCAAGCGCTCGGCCGGCTTGGCCGCAAGCGCTTCGACAGCCCCCATAATCGCGGCGTAAGGACTGTCGCGTTCCTCGAGCCGCGCGCGCAGCGCCGCGATCACGTGAACCGCATCGCTCAGCAACGAGCTCGCGGCCTTGAGCGGCAGCAAAGACAGGAATTCGAGGAATAACGGCAGATAATCGGGCAGCTCGGCCGCGCCGATCTCAATCCCGTGGAGCCGATAAACCGCCGTCAGCTCAACCATCGCCTGGCCGCGGTCGCGTGATTCGCCGTGGACATGCTCATAAAGATGAAGGGAGAGCGAGCGGTTGCGGTCGAACAGCGCGACGTAGCGCTCCTGCGCGTCGAGCGGATCAAGCGTTGCCAGCGCGTCGATAAAACCTTCGACCGCGCGGGCTTGCGCCGCCGGCAAGAGGCGTTCCTCTCTTATGGCGTCCGCGAGCTCGTCCGCCGCCGCAGCGAACAACTCGACCTCGGGATAGGAGAGCAACAGCGACAATACCTTGAAGGTCTTCATTGCGTCGCCTCCGTCGGCTTCTTGACGCCGTGCTTATGCTTGTGCTTGCCAAAGAGACCGACATCGGTGCGGCCGCCGGAGCAACCATTACCGAAGCTGAAGCCGCACGAGCTCTTCAGGTCGAAGGCGTTCTCAGCATATTCGCGATGCGTCGTCGGGACAACGAAGCGGTCCTCGTAATTGGCGATGGCAAGGATATTGTACATGTCTTCGACGAGGGCATGGTCGAGGCCGACCTGCGCGAGCACTTCGGCTGCTTCAATGCCGTCAACATGGCGCGCGCGCATAAAGGCGCGCATGGCGAGGAGCCGCTCCAACGCCAGCTTCACCGGCACCTCGTTCCCGGCCGTAAGCAGGTTCGCGAGATAGCGCAGCGGGATGCGCAGCTTCGCGACGTCCGGGATGACGCCGTTCTTGCCGAGCTCGCCCGATTCGGCTTTCGCTTGGATCGGCGAAAGCGGCGGCACGTACCACACCATCGGCAAGGTGCGATATTCGGGATGCAGCGGGAACGCGATCTTCCAGTCGATCGCCATCTTGTAGACCGGCGATTTGCGTGCAGCCTCAAGCCAGGCCTCCGGCACCCCGTCGACGCGCGCCTGGGCAATCACCGCCGGATCATGCGGATCGAGGAAGATGTCGAGCTGCGCCTGATAGAGATCGGCGTCGTTCGGCGCGCTCGCCGCTTCCTCAATGCGGTCGGCATCGTAGAGCATGACACCGAGATAGCGGATACGCCCGACGCAGGTTTCGGAGCACACCGTCGGCTGGCCGACCTCGATACGCGGATAGCAGAAGGTGCATTTCTCCGCCTTGCCGCTTTCCCAGTTGTAATAGATTTTCTTATAGGGACAGGCGGAAACGCACATACGCCAGCCGCGGCATTTGTCTTGGTCGATGAGAACGATGCCGTCCTCCTCGCGCTTATAGATCGAGCCGGAGGGGCACGCCGCGACGCAGGCCGGGTTGAGGCAATGCTCGCACAGCCGCGGCAAGTACATCATGAAGGTGTGCTCGAACTGGCCGTAAATTTCCTTTTCGATCGCTTCGAAATTCTGATCCTGACCGCGCTTGGCGAATTCGCCGCCGAGAATTTCTTCCCAGTTCGGCCCCCAGGCGATCTTGTCCATTTGCTGACCGGTGATCACCGAGCGCGGTCGCGCCGTCGGCGCGGCTTGGCTTTCGCCGGCCGTTTGCAGATGCGCGTAATCATAGGTGAACGGCTCATAGTAATCGTCGATCTCGGGCAGATCGGGATTCATGAATATCTTGGCAAGAACTCGATACTTGCCGCCGAGCCGCGGCACGATCTTGCCGCTCTTATGGCGGACCCAACCGCCCTTCCATTTCTTCTGGTTCTCCCAATCCTTGGGATAGCCGATGCCGGGCTTGGTCTCGACATTGTTGAACCAGGCGTATTCGACACCGTCGCGGCTAGTCCACACATTTTTGCAGGTGACCGAGCAAGTGTGACAGCCGATACATTTGTCGAGGTTCAAGACCATCGCGATTTGCGCGCGGATTTTCATAGGAGCTAGTTCCTTATTTCGCGGCCAGTACGGGATCGCGCACGCGCGGCGCTTCGAGCCAATCGATCTTTTCCATCTTGCGGACGACAACGAACTCGTCGCGATTGGCGCCCACGGTGCCGTAATAATTGAAGCCGTAGGAGAGCTGCGCGTACCCGCCGATCATATGCGTCGGCTTGGGGCAAACCCGGGTCACGGAATTGTGGATGCCGCCGCGTTTGCCGGTGATCTCGCTGCCCGGCACGTTCACGATCTTCTCTTGCGCGTGATACATCATGCACATGCCGGCGGGGACGCGCTGGCTGACGACCGCACGCGCGGTCAGCGCGCCATTGGCGTTGAACGCTTCGATCCAGTCGTTGTCGACGATGCCGGCCGCCTTGGCATCGGTTTCGCTGATCCACACGATGGGACCGCCGCGCGACAAGGTCAGCATGATCAGATTGTCGGTATAGGTGCTGTGGATGCCCCATTTCTGATGCGGGGTTATGAAGTTCAGCACCAGCGATTTGCGCCCGTCGCCGAATTTCTCGCGGACGGGCGCGACCGTCTTCGTATCGATTGGCGGACGATAGACTGCGAGCGCTTCGCCGAAGGCGCGCATCCAGGGATGGTCCTGATAGAATTGCTGCCGGCCGGTTAGAGTCCGCCACGGGATCAGCTCGTGGACGTTCGTGTAGCAGGCGTTATAGCTGACATGCTCGCTTTCGAGCCCGCTCCAGGTCGGCGACGAGATGATCTTGCGCGGCTGCGCCTGGATATCGCGAAAACGGATCTTGTCGTCCTCGCGCGCGCGGGCAAGATGCGCGTGCTCGCGGCCGGTGATCTTGCCGAGCGCTTCCCAGGCTTTGACCGCGACCTCGCCATTGGTCTCGGGCGCGAGGCTCAGGATAACCTCGGCGGCGTCGATATCGCTTTCGATGCGCGCGCGCGTCTCGCCGGCAACCGGCGGCGCCGTCGTGCCGTTCAGCTGCTTCAAGAATTCAACCTCGTGCTCGGTCTTCCAGCCGATGCCCTTGCCGCCATTGCCGAGCTTTTCCAGCAGCGGGCCGAGCGACGTGAATTTGGCATAGGTTTGCGGATAATCGCGCTCCACCACCGTCACCGACGGCATGGTCTTGCCAGGGATCGGCTCGCACTCGCCGTGCTTCCAATCGGCGACAGCGAAAGGCTGCGCAAGCTCGCCGGGCGTGTCATGGAGGATCGGCGTCAGAACGACGTCGCGCTCGCGGCCGAGATGACCGACCGCGACCTCGGAGAATTTCTTCGCGATCGCCTTATATATCCCCCAATCCGTACGCGCTTGCCAGGCGGGATCGACCGCCGCCGAGAGCGGATGGATGAAGGGATGCATGTCGGAGGTGTTGAGATCGTGCTTCTCGTACCAAGTCGCGGTCGGCAACACGATGTCGGAATAGACGCAGGTCGTCGACATGCGGAAATCGAGCGTCACCAGAAGGTCGAGCTTGCCGGTCGGCGCATCCTCGTGCCAACGCACCTCTTTTGTTGCCGCCGCGCCTTCGGCACCAAGGTCTTTGCCGAGAACGCCGTGATCGGTGCCGAGGAGATATTTCAGAAAATATTCATGTCCCTTGCCCGACGCGCCCAACAGGTTCGAGCGCCAGACGAAAAGATTGCGCGGATGATTCTCGCGCGCGTCGGGGTCCTCGGCCGCGAAATGCAGCGCGCCCGATTTGAGGCCTGCGGCGACATAGTCGGGCACCGGCTTGCCCGCGGCCTCGGCGGCGGCGGCTATGCGCAGCGGATTGGTCGCGAGCTGCGGCGCCGACGGCAGCCAGCCCATGCGCTCGGCCTTGACGTTGTAATCGATGAGACTCGATGGAAATTCGCGGGCATCGGCGAGCGGCGAGAGAATTTCGGACGGGTCGAGCTTTTCGTAACGCCATTGCGAGGAATGCGCATAGAAGAACGAGGTCGAGTTGGTCTGGCGCGGCGGGCGGTTCCAGTCGAGGGCGAAGGCAAGCGCGGTCCAACCGGTCTGCGGCCGAAGCTTCTCTTGTCCGACATAATGCGACCAGCCGCCGCCTGATTGACCGACGCAACCGCAGAGCACCAACATGTTGATGATGCCGCGGTAGATCATGTCCATGTGGTACCAGTGGTTGAGCCCCGCACCGAGGATCACCATCGATTTGCCGTGCGTCTTGTCCGCGTTCTCGGCGAATTGTCGCGCCACGGTGATGATGTGTCCGCGCGGCACGCCGGTGACGGCCTCCGCCCAGGCCGGCGTATAGGGCACGTCATCGTCGTAGCTCGCCGCGACATTGCCGCCGCCGAAGCCGCGATCGATGCCGTAATTGCCGGCAAGAAGATCGAACACGGTCGCGACATAGACCTTGCCCTGCGCCGTCTCGACCGCACGCGCCGGCAGATGGCGCTCGATCACCGCGTCGTGGTCCGTCGCGTGGAACGCTTCGGGGGCATGGCCGCCGAAATAAGGAAAAGCCACGGGAAGAGTCGCGTCGCGGCTTTCGGCTAGCGACAGAGCCGTTCGGATGTCGCCGCCGTCGCGCGCGTCCTTCGCTTCGATGTTCCACTTGCCGCTTTCGCCCCAGCGGAAGCCGATCGAGCCGTTCGGCAGAACGAGGTTGCCGTTGGCTTCATCGAAAGCCAGCGTCTTCCACTCGGGATTGTTGCTCTGGCCGAGCGCACCATCGAGATCGGATGCCCGCAGAAAACGTCCTGGAACATAGGCATCGCCGCGCTTATCGAGGACGACGAGCAGTGGCAGATCGGTGTAGCGGCGGCAATAATCCGCGAAATAGTCGCTGCGTCCGGCGAGATGGTATTCCTTGAGGATCACATGGCCCATCGCCATCGCGAGGGCGGCGTCGGTGCCTTGCTTCGGATGCAACCAGAGATCGGCAAATTTCGCAGCCTCACTGTAATCCGGACAGACGACAACCGACTTCGCGCCCTTGTAGCGGACTTCGGTGTAGAAATGCGCGTCGGGCGTGCGCGTTTGCGGCACGTTCGAGCCCCACAGGATGAGAAACGTCGAGTTGTACCAATCGGCGCTTTCCGGCACGTCGGTCTGCTCGCCCCAGGTCTGCGGCGATGATGGCGGCAGATCGCAATACCAGTCGTAAAAGCTCATGCAGACGCCGCCGATCAACGAGAGATACCGGCTGCCGGCGGCATAGGAGACCATCGACATCGCCGGAATCGGCGAGAATCCCGCGATACGATCAGGGCCGTATTGTTTCGCGGTATAGACATTCGCCGCCGCGATGATCTCCTCGATCTCGTCCCATTTGGCGCGAACGAAGCCGCCAAGACCGCGGATGCTCTTGTAGCTGCGCGCTTTCACCGGATCTTCGACGATCGCCGCCCAGGCCTCGACCGGGCCTTTGCTGGCGCGCTCGGCGCGCCAAAGCTCGATCAGGCGGCGACGGATCAGCGGATGCTTCACGCGATTGGCGCTGTAGAGATACCAGGAATAGCTCGCGCCGCGGGCGCAGCCGCGCGGCTCGTGATTGGGAAGCTCGGGACGCGTTCGCGGATAATCGGTCTGCTGCGTCTCCCAGGTGACGATGCCGCCCTTTACATAGATTTTCCAGCTGCACGAGCCGGTGCAGTTCACGCCATGCGTCGAGCGCACGATCTTGTCGTGCTGCCAGCGGCGGCGATAACCCTCTTCCCATTGGCGATCTTCGTTGGTGACAACGCCGTGATCGCCGGAGAAGTGCGCGATGTTCTTGCGGAAAAAAGTGAGACGATCGAGGAAATGGCTCATCAGCGATAACTCACTCGGCAGCCGATTTGATTGCGGGCGACGGAGAGGCGGTCGGCTGCGGTCCCTCACCCATGACCGGCAGGCGCTGGACCTCAGTGACGTAGTTGAGGATCAGCGAGACCCACACCACCCCGTAAAGAAACATGAAGCAGGTGGAGTTGATGCCGAGCCAATCGGCAACCGCGCCGAAGATGACTGGCAAGAGAAACCCGCCGAGGCCGCCGGCAAGACCGACAATCCCGGTTACCACGCCCATATTTTCAGGGAAATCGTCACCGACGTACTTAAAGGTCGACGCCATGCCGCAAGCGAAGGCGACGCCGAGACAGAACAACAATGCGGTGAACAACAAAGACGACAGCCCGATATGGAACTCGCTCGGCCCGCGAACCGTGTGAACGATGAAATCAGTCTGCGGATAGGACAGCAGGAAGAGACAGATCCAGGCGGCCCACAGTACCCACCAGGTCACGCGATGCGCGCCGAAGCGGTCGGAGAGCCAGCCACCCAGCGCGCGCAACACGCCCGCCGGAAGCGAGAAACATGCGGCGAGCAAGGCGGCCTGGGCGAGGGCAAAGCCGTATTCGCGCACAAAATATTGCGGCATCCAGGCTGAGAGCGCCGTGAACCCGCCGAAAACGATCGAGTAATATTGGCAGTATTTCCACACCCGCGCGTCCTTCAGCACGGCGAATTGAGAACGCAGCGACGCGCTGTCGCGGCCCACAACTGGATCGGGCGCCGAGAGGAGCCAAAAGACGCCGGCAGTAACCAGCAGGGCGACTGCGTAGAAGCGCGGCACGCTTTGCCAGCCATAAGCAGCGATCAGCGCCGGCGCGAGAAACATGTTGATCGCGGCGCCCATGGTGCCGGCGCCGAAGAACCCCATGGCAAAGCCGCGCCGTTCCTTGGGAAAGAAACGAGCGACATAAGGCGTGCCGACGGCAAAGGACGCGCCGACCAGGCCCAGCGCCAAGCCCAGGACCAGCAATTGCCAGAGGTGGGTCGCGTAGCTCGCAAGCCAAACCGGCACAGCGCAAGAAACCAGCAGCAAGAACATGACGATGCGACCGCCGAACCGATCGGTCCAGATGCCGAGCGGCAAGCGGAACAGCGCTCCCGTCAAAACCGGTGTTGCGGTGAGAAGTCCAAATTCCAATCCGTCGAGCCCCAGCTCGTGGCGGATTGGGATGCCGATCACGCCAAACATCAGCCAGACGGCAAAACAGACGGTGAATGCCCAGGTCGTCGCGACAAGGATCACGACGGGGCTGCGGGGTCCCGGGATATTGCTCATGGTCCGAAATGCATAAGCGGCACCAGGGGCGCCACCATTGATCTATGTCAATCGCATGCGTGATATTTGTCACATCATGACCGCCCTACGGAGCGGACTGAAGGGCGAAGGATTTGAACGGCGCCACTGAACTAGGGTTCGAGGCCGAGGTTTTGCCTTTCCTCGTGAACGTATCGGCATCGACCCAGCAAAGCCTGTTGCAGAACGCGGTCGTGCACAGCGTCACAGCCGCCACGGTCTTGTTCGAGCAGGGCGAGATTCCGCATTTCCAGCATGTGCTCCTCGCCGGCTCGATTCATTTGTTCGGCCGATCGCGGGAAAATCGCGAGGTGCTGATCGAGAGCGTCGCCGCACCGCACCTCGTCGTTCCCGCGGCCGTTGTCACGGCGTCCCCTTACCTGATGCAAGCGAGAACGCCCGAGCCTTCGCGTCTGCTTTTGATCCACGCCGCAACCTTCCGCTCCAGCGTCGCCACCGATCCGGCTTTGGCTCAGGCCGTGATCGAAAGTCTCGCCGGGCAATTCCGCCGCATGGTGCGGCAGATCAAGAATCTGAAGCTGCGTCCCGCACCGCAGCGCGTCGGCTGCTACATCATCGACCTCGCGAAACGTCAAGCGACACCCGACCGCGCGGTCCTTCCTTATGGCAAGAATCTCATCGCGTCTGAACTCGGCATGACACGCGAAAGCTTTTCGCGCGCGCTCGGCGCGCTGCACGAGGCTGGCATTGCGGTCGACGGCGATACCATATTCATCGGCGACCGGGCGCAGCTCGAGGCCGTTTGCCTGCCCGATCCGCTGATCGACGATGACGACGGGCTAGGCATATGACAGAAATGGCCATCGCTCTTGCAATTCACGTGCTAGCGATCGTTCTCTGGATCGGCGGTGTCGCTATGGTGACGACGGTCCTGCTGCCCGCAGTTCGGAAGATCAAAGCCGCCGAAGAACGGGTTGCTTTTTTCGAGCAGGTCGAGGGGCGCTTCGCGTGGCAAGCACGCGTGACGACGGTGCTGGCCGGCGCCAGCGGATTTTATATGGTCGAGCGTCTGCATCTGTGGAGCGCTTTCGTATCCCTGAGCTACTGGTGGCTCGACGCGATGGCTTTTGTCTGGGCTATCTTCACTTTCATGTTGTTTGTCGCGGAGCCCCTATTTCTCCATCGGTGGTTCTGCGAACAGGCGCGCCGCGCGCCGGAAAAAACTTTCCGCCTGATTTGGCGCCTCCACTGGGCGCTATTATTGCTGAGCCTAATCACAATCCTCGGCGCCGTTGCTGGTAATCACGGGCTTTCTTTTCGTTAGCGAAATCGACGCGCCACCTAAGAGCTCGCGCGATCCGCAGCACGATAGGACCTTTCCTGCCCCAGGTTGATGGCTGCGGGTTAATCGACTTCTGCTCTTCCGCATTGAGCGGGACCCAAGCGGGTTCCGCGCGCATGGGCCTCGACCCGCGAAGCCGGGCAACTTGTGCGCGAGATCGAAAAGCTGGAGCGCGGCTCCTCACTTGGCTGGGCTTCGTTGATTTAGATCAACCCCAGTTGCCGGGGGCGTCTCTACAATCGCAGAGGATTGATCAGGAGGCCTGCCATGGCATTCAAAAACATCCTCGTACAGCTCGACAATCATCGGAATTGCGAGTCGCGACTGGAAACGGCGATCGCACTGGCACAGCAGAGCGAGGGGCGGATCTCCGCGCTATACGGATTCGAGTTGCCGCCCTCGCCGAAAGTCTCGTACGCGGTGGCGGAATCCTATTATGCGACCAGCGATGCCGAGCGCGAAACTTATGAGCGGCAACGCGACGGAGCCTTCGACGATGCAACGCAATTCGAGCGTGCATTCTACGCGGCCGCGCGCCGCGCCAACGTGCCGGCCGCCTGGGAACTGTGGCCCGAAAAGCCGAAGGACTTGATCGAGACCATCACCCTCCGGGCGCGCTATGCGGACATCGCAATCCTCGGCCAGGCCGACCCCGATCACCCGCTCTTCCACCCGCTGGCGTCGCTCCCCGAAATGGTAATGCTCGGCTGCGGTCGGCCGGTGCTGATCATTCCTCATTCTGCGCGGGTGAGCGCGATCGGCAAGCGTATCCTCATCGCATGGAACGGTACGCGCGAGGCAGCGCGGGCCGTGGCCGACGCGATGCCGCTTCTCATTGCGTCCGAGACCGTGACCGTGCTGACGATCGCGCCGGAAAACAACGAGAACCTTGCGCAACCGGCGCACGAACTCGCGCGACAGCTAGCGCAACACGGCATTCACGCCGAGGCCTCCCACCTCACGGCGCGCGACCTCGACGCGGGCGATCTAATCCTTTCGCGCGTCGAAGACCTCGCCTGTGATCTGCTCGTGATGGGCGGCTATGGCCATTCACGCACGCGCGAATTCATTCTCGGCGGCGTCACCCACGTTGTTCTCGAATCGATGACGGTGCCGGTCCTGATGTCGCATTGAGTGGTTTGGACGACGTGGCGAACCGCCGCAGCCGCAATTGATATGGATCAACGGACCGACGCCGTCAGAGAGCGTGATTGCCGTATCGAAGATTTATTGGACGGGAGATCGGGTCATGGAAACCTTTGCAGATGGAACATCCCGGCATGGTAAGACAACGTGGAAAGACGCCGCCGCGGCGGCCTTCGAGACATTGAAGCGCGAATTCGGCGACGCACGGCGACGCCACGCGTTCCGCGGAGAGCTCGCGGCGCTCGATCGCTTGGGCTTGCTCGATGCGCTCCTCGACGATCTCGGGATTACCCGTTGGGAACTGAATAAGGCGGCTCGTTCCTATCCCGAAGCTGAACGCTTGTTGCAAAGCATGGCTTACCACTGCGATGTCGCGCTCGATGCGCTCGATTCCCACGTCCGCGACGAGCTCCGCCAGACATGTGCACTTTGCGATTCGCACCGCGCTTGTCGGCGCTTCCTTGCCGCCGGCGGGGGCGATTCCAGTTTTTACTGTCCCAATGCGGCGCTTTTCGGGCGATTACGAAGCCACGAGGCCAGGCTCTGATGCGGGGAGGTTCCGTAACGGTAAACCGACGGGGCGTTTTTCTCGAAGGTGAATATGGGCTGCGGCGGCGGATATCCGGTAGCAAGTTAAGCGAAACAATGGAGATTCAGAATGGCCGGCACTTCCCTCGACCTCGCGCAAATAGAACGCCGGATAGCCCTCGTTCGGGCAAACCTTGCTGAATTAGTGGAGCATGCGGCCGCTTATTCCGGTGCAGCCGATGACGAACTCGGATCGCGGCGCATCGCGGAATTGGAAGCGGAACTCAAAAGCCTGACAAAACGACAGAGCGAATTGGCTCAAAAGAAGACGGCAATGCCTGGAACAGCGCGCCGCCGACGATGAATTTCGCAGGTTCCTTTCGGATACTCTGTCATCCTCCTGCGTTTCGCTTCACCGCCTCGCGCGCGGTCCGCGCGCTCGAAGCAATTCCCGCGAGCGCGAAAGATACGAGATGCTGCGTGATCGCCTCGGGATCGTCAAAGCCGAGGCTCGGAAAAGCCTGTTTCAGGAAGCGTCGATCGCCGATCAGCAGGAGAACACAGGGCGCGACGATGCTGATACATGCACGCGCAACCGCCGCATGATCTTCCCGCAATCCCATGAGCTCGGCGACAACCGGGCGGAGGATGCGGAGTTTCGGAAAGATCTCCTTGTCACGCATCTCGCTGAAGACACGCGACGGCGCCACCACTTCGCGGCCGATGACGCGGAACACCCAGGACGACGATGCCGGTCCGGTGACGGCGCGCGCAAACATGCCGAGGATCGCTTCGAGCTGGCTGCGCGCGTCGGGCTCATCCGCGACGACCGCTTGAAGATGGTCGACCGAAACCACGCGATTATGCGCCAAGCGCAATACGGCGGCATAAAGCCCTTCGACGCCGCCGAAATAGTAGTTGACCGCGGCGGCATTGGCGCCGGCGCGTTCGCAAATCTCCTTGCCGGTGGCGCGATCGAAGCCTTTTTCCGCAAAGACATTGCCGGCCGCTTCGAGCAGCGCTTCGCGTGTGCGTTGCAGCTTTTCGTCGGCGGCCGGAATGGTTTTCTTCGGTCTAGGACGCGCGCGCAGCGCGATGGCTCTTCTCATGCGAAGGGAGCATACCGCATGGCACTCACATATTTCAAATACAAATTTCAAATTTGAATTTGACTTCTGCTGGGTCGCGGGCGTAGCGTTGTCGGCGAGGCTGGGAAATGATGAAACGCAAACTCCTCGTCGCGGCGCTCACCGCCGTCGTTATCGCCGGCGGTTTCGCCTATTGGATTTTGCGGCCGGCACGCGCGCCGAAAGAAATCGTCGTTTACGGCAACGTCGATCTGCGTCAGGTCGATCTGCCCTTCAACGGCACCGAGCGCATCGCCGCCGTGCTCGCGCAAGAAGGCGACGGCGTGCATCAAGGGCAGGTTCTCGCCCGTCTCGACACCAGCCGGCTCGCGCCGCAAGTGGCTCAAGCCCAAGCGCAGCTCGCGGCCCAGCAAGCCGTCGTCGATCGCCTGCACCATGGCAGTCGGCCGGAAGAGGTCGCGCAAGCACGCGCGGCGCTCGATTCCGCCAAGGCCGATGCCGAAAATGCACGGCGGCAAGCAACGCGTTTCCGCAACCTCATCGCCGCATCGGGCGGTCGCGCCGCGAGCCAGCAGGATCTCGACAACGCTAACGCCCAACTCGATGTCGCCAATGCCAAAGTCGTGAGCCAGCAGAAGGCGCTCGACCTCGCGGTCGTGGGCCCACGCAAAGAAGACGTCGCTCAAGCGGAAGCGCAACTTCAAGCGCAAGCGGCGCAGCTCGCTTTGTTGAAGCAGCAATTGGCCGACGCCAATTTGGTCGCGCCGGTCGATGCCGTCATCCGCTCGCGGCTGATGGAGGCGGGCGAAATGGCATCACCGCAAAAGCCGGTCTTCACACTCGCGATCACCGATCCCAAATGGGTGCGCGCCTATGTCTCGGAAACCGATCTCGGCAAGATCCGCTCCGGCGAGATCGCCGGTATCGCCATCGACAGTTTTCCGAACCGGCGTTTCGATGGCTGGGTCGGCTTCATCTCGCCGGTCGCCGAATTCACGCCGAAGACAGTGCAGACCGAAGAGCTGCGCACCAGCCTGGTCTACGAAATCCGCGTCTTCGTCAAAGACCCTAATGATCAATTGCGCCTCGGCATGCCGGCAACGGTTTATCTGCCGCTGACGGCAGGCGCGGCGCCGGGCGGCAAGAGCGCATCATGAACGCCGAGAGCGAGTCTACGTCCGCCGTCCATGCGGGCGACCTGCACAAGAGCTTTCGCCGCGAGACCGGCGAGATCGTCAAAGCGCTCGATGGCATATCGCTCGACGTCGAACCCGGCACGCTCGCTGCGGTAGTCGGCCCCGATGGCGCCGGCAAGACGACGCTCATTCGACTGATCGCGGGCCTCATGCGTGCCGATACTGGCACGCTGACCGTGCTCGGCACCGAGGTCGGACGCAATCCGCAAGCCGTGCAAGATCGCATCGGCTACATGCCGCAGAAATTCGGCCTCTACGAAGATCTGACCGTGCAGGAGAATCTCGATCTCTACGCCGATCTGCACGGCATCGACAAAGCCGAGCGCGCCCAACGCTATCCCGAGCTCTTCACGATGACGGCGCTTGGGCCATTCACCGCGCGGCTTGCCGGGCGGTTGTCGGGCGGCATGAAGCAGAAACTCGGCCTCGCCTGCACGCTGATCGGTTCGCCGTCGCTGCTGCTGCTCGACGAGCCGACCGTCGGCGTCGACCCGCTGTCACGCCGCGAATTGTGGGAGATCATCCACGGCCTTGTCGAGAAACAGCGCCTTACCGTGCTGCTCAGCACCTCCTACCTCGATGAAGCCGAGCATTGCCACGAAGCTTTCGTGCTGCGCGAGGGCAAGGTGCTGGCGCAAGGCCCACCGGCGAGCGTCAGCGCGCTCGCAGCGGGCCATGTCTTCCGCCTCGCCCCGCCGCCGGGCGAGGCTGCGCGTGATCTTCAGGCAAAGCTGCTCGATGAGCCCGGCACGATCGATGCGGTTCCAGAAGGTGGGCGCGTACGCCTTGTCTGTGCCGAAGGTCACGATGCCGGACGCACCGCCGCCACGGTTGCCCCGCGTTTCGAAGACGGGTTTATGACCCTGCTCAAGCGCAGCCAACGGGCGTCGCCGGCCACGGCGGCCATGAGCTTCGAGCACAGCATCGCCAGTCGCGGCGACAAGCCCGTCATCCGCGTCAAAGACCTGCTGCGCAAATTCGGCAGCTTCACCGCCGTCGACCATGTGAGTTTTGAGGTGCGCGCAGGCGAGATTTTCGGGCTGCTCGGCCCCAACGGCGCTGGTAAGACAACGACTTTCCGCATGCTCTGCGGCCTGCTTCCGGAAACCTCAGGCACGCTCGATGTCGCGGGCTTCGACCTGCGCCGCGCCCGCGCCTCGGCACGGCAACGCATCGGCTATGTCGCGCAGAAATTCGCGCTCTATGGTCAGCTTACGGTCACGCAGAACCTCGAATTTTTTGCCAGCGCCTATGGTCTCGAAGGTTTGCGCAAGCAGGCGCGTGTCGGCTGGGCGCTCGACCAGTTCGAGCTGCGCCCGCTCATGCACTTGCCGAGCGGGCAGTTGCCCGGCGGCTACAAGCAGCGCCTCGCCATGGCGGCGGCGCTACTGCACGAGCCCGATATCCTTTTCCTCGACGAGCCGACCAGCGGTGCCGATCCGCTGGCCCGGCGCGAGTTCTGGCGCCGCATCACCGCGTTATCGAGCCAGGGTGTCACAGTCATCGTCACCACACATTTCATGGAGGAAGCGGAGTATTGCGACCGCATCGCGATCCTCGATGGCGGCCGCATCCTGGCGCAAGGCACGCCGGCCGAGGTGCGCGACCTCGCCCCGGCGTCGCCCGAGCACGAACCCGATATGGAAGATGCTTTCATCGCCGTGGTGGCGCAGGCGCGCGATCATGCGCACGGCGCGGCAGGTCGCGCATGACGCCGACGCGCCGCCGGACCGCGCTCATCCGCATCGCCGCGCTGGTGCGCAAAGAGGCCTATCAGCTCGTGCGCGACCCGAGCAGCATCGCGATCGGCGTCATCATGCCGGTGCTGTTGATCCTGCTCTTCGGCTATGCGCTATCGCTCGACGTCAAAGCCGTGCCGGTGGCGGTCGTGCTCGAAGACACGTCGCCCGCTGCCAGCGCGCTGGCCGCAGGCTTTCGCCTCTCGCCTTATTTCGCTGCAAAAATCACGACCTCGATGCAGCAAGCCGAAGAGCTGATGCTCGAGCGGCGCATCGACGGCATCATTCGCGTGCGCAGCGATTTCGCGCGGCGCTTATCGGCCGGCGCGGCCGATGTACAGATCCTCGTCCATGGCAGCGATGCCAATCAAGCCCGCATCATTGAGGCCTATGCCCAGGGTGCGATTAGCCAATGGACGGAAAAGCGCGCCGCGGAAGGCAGCGCGCCGACTGCCGGCGCCGCTGTCGTCGAGACGCGCATGTGGTTCAACGAGGCCGATGATAGCCACTATTTCCTCGTCCCCGGCCTGATCGTTCTGATCATGACCCTGATCGGCGCGTTCCTTACCACCCTGGTGATGGCGCGCGAATGGGAGCGCGGCACCTTCGAGGCAATGTTCGTCACGCCGGTGCGCACGGGCGAAATCCTCTTGTCGAAGATGATCCCCTATTTCGTCCTCGGCATCGGTGGGTTGATCCTCTGCGTCCTGGCGGCGAAATTCCTCTTCCAGGTGCCGTTCCGCGGCTCGGTTCTGGTGCTCGCCGCCGTTTCGACGCTCTATCTGCTGGTATCGCTCGCGATCGGCCTGCTCGTCTCGTCGGCGACCAAGAGCCAGTTCGTCTCCAGCATGGTGACGCTGGTCGTTACTTTCCTGCCGGCGATGATGCTGTCGGGCTTCCTCTTCGATCTGCGCAGCATGCCCGATATCGTGCGCTGGATCAGCTACGTGCTGCCGGCGCGCTACTACGTCGCCCTGTTGCAGACGATCTTCCTCGCCGGCGACATCTGGGGCGTGATCTGGCCGAATGCCGGGATGCTCGCGCTGATGGCGGCGATACTGCTCGCGGCGACGCGCGCAGTCACGCGCAAAGAGTTGGCGTGAGTCGCATCATGCTCGCCTCGCTGCTCCGCATCCTCGCCCTCATCCGCAAGGAGTTGCTCGCTATCCTCAGTGATCCGCGGAGCCGTGCAACGATTTTCCTTCCACCGGTACTGCAATGCCTGATCTTCGGCTATGCCGCGACCTACGACCTCAACAATGTGCCTTACGCCGTGCTCGACCAGGATCGCAGCGTCGCCTCGCATGAACTGCTCGCGCGGCTTGACGGATCAGGTGTGTTCGTGCGCGTCGCCGATCTCGGCCGCGCCGCCGACATCGCGACGGTGATCGATCAGCGCGAGGCGCTGCTGGTGATCCAGATCGGCCAGGATTTCGAGCGCCAGCTCCAAGCGGGCAAGAGCGCCGATGTTCAGGTCATCGCCGACGGCCGCAACTCCAACACCGCCGGCACGGCGCTCGGCTATGTAAACGCGATCGTGGCGTCTTTCAACGACAGTTGGGGCCAGGCGCATGGTCGGGCCGCGCCGCCACTGCAGGTCACGAGCCGGGCCTGGTACAACCCCAACCTCGAGACCCGCTGGAACATGGTGCCGGCGCTGATCGGCACGCTCACCATGCTGCAAACCTTGCTGCTCACCGCGATGTCGGTCGCACGCGAACGCGAGCAGGGCACTTTCGATCAGTTGCTGGTCACGCCCTTTCGCCCGGCCGAGATCATGATCGGTAAGGCGATCCCATCGATGATCATCGGCACGATCCAGGCGAGCTCGATCCTGCTGGTCGCGCAGCTCTGGTTCCGGATTCCCTTCGAGGGCTCGTATCTAACCCTTTTCACCGGACTTAGCCTCTTCCTGCTCGCCGCCGTGGGAATCGGCCTCCTGCTTTCCTCGGTGGTTGCGACAATGCAGCAGGCGCTGCTCTATTCCTTCGTGCTGCTGATGCCCTTCACCCTGCTCTCCGGCCTCGCCGTGCCGCTCAGCAACATGCCCCCGATCTTCCAATACCTGACCGTGGTCAACCCTTTGCGCTTCGCCATCGACATCGCTCAGCGCGTCTATCTCGAAGGCATTGGCCTCGACCGGCTCGGCCCCGATCTTCTGCCGCTAGCGATCACGGCGTTGATCACCTTGAGCGGTGCCGCTTGGTTGTTCCGGCATGGAATCGAGTAAGCCGATGCGCCGACGATTCACCGCCATTCTCCTTGCATTTCTGCTCTCCGGCTGCACGTTGGGACCGAACTTCACGCCGCCGAAGCCGGATACGCCGCCGAGCTGGACGCAAGACGCGCTACAGCCTGGCGCAAAAGGTAACCTGCAAAGCAGCGCCACGACCGCGGCGGTCACGGCCGCATGGTGGGCGAACTTCAACGATCCGACGCTGACCTCGCTTATTGCCCGCGCGAGCGACGCGAATTTGGACCTGAAGCAAGCGACGTTGCGCATCGCCGAGGCGCGGGCGCAACGCGACATCACCGGCGCCGCGCAATTCCTGACGCTCGACGCCAATGGCGGCTATACGCGTCAGCGGATCAGCGAGCGGACAGCGTTCACCTCGCTGCTCGGCAGCATCGGCGGGAGTCACGCGACGGCAGGCGCCGGCGGGCCGCCCGGCGGCGTCCCGAGCGCAATTCCGTCACTGCCCAATCCCTTCGATCAATATCAATGGGGCTTCGATGCGTCCTGGGAGATCGATCTCTGGGGCCGCGTGCGCCGCTCCATCGAAGCCGCCGACGCGACGACACAGGCCTCGATCGAGGACCGCAACGATATCCTCGTCTCGCTGCAAGGCGATGTCGCGCGCGACTATATCGATCTGCGCGCCGCGCAACTCCGGCGCTCGGTGCTCGAAGACGATCTGAAAAGCCAGCGCGAAATCCTCGACCTCACGCGCGATCGCGCTCGCTTCGGCATGGGCAATGATGTCGACGTCGCCAATGCCGCCGCGCAAGTCACGAGCACCGAGGCGCTTCTGCCTCAAGCGGCGGCGCAGATCAGCCAGGACATCAACCGGCTCAGCCTGCTGCTCGCGCTGCCGCCCGGCGCGCTGCGCAGCGAGCTCGATAGCGCCAAGCCGGTGCCGCCGGTACCGCCCGAGGTTCCGGTTGGCTTGCCGGCCGATCTCGCACGCCGTCGACCCGATATTCGCCGCGCCGAGGCGCAACTTCATGCCGCGACCGCACAGGTCGGCATCGCCGTCGCCGATCTCTTCCCCCGGTTGACGCTGAATGCCGATGCCGGCATTCAGGCATCGCGCTTCGCCGATCTTTCGAACTGGGCCGGCCGCTTCTTCTCGCTAGGCCCGAGCCTCGACATCCCGATCTTTTCGGGCGGCGCGCGGCAGGCGAATGTGCACTTGCAAGATACAAAAGCCCAGGAAGCCGCGATCGCTTACGCCGGCACAGTGCTTTCCGCCTTGCACGAAGTCGAGAACGCCCTCGTCGCCTATGGCAATGAGCAGAGCCGACGCACATCATTGGTAGCCACGCTGGCACAGAACCGCACAGCGCTCACGCTCGCGCAACAGCGTTATCAAAGCGGCGTCGCAAACTTCCTCGACGTGCTCGACGCCGAGCGCGCGCAGCAGCAAACCGAATTGGCGCTAGCCGACAGTACAGCGGCTGTCTCGACTGATCTCGTTGCGCTCTACAAGGCCCTCGGCGGCGACTGGCAAACTGCGACGATCGAGTCTTTGCCGTAATCGAGAACAACGCGCGCTGGCCATCGGCGATGGCTGTGGTGGTGTCTGTAAGGGCTGCGCCGTGAAAAACGCCATCCGATACGGCAACACCACCGCGCCCTTTGGTGTGAACGCCGCCGAGCGAATCAAGCTGCCGGCGCGGCCGAAGGGCGCACGAGGGAAAAGCTTAGGAAATGAGAGAGCTCGCAAGTCCTCGTAGACGCGTCCAGTCTTTTCACAGCTGTCACAAACCGTAACAATTCGTCTCCCTACGTAACCAAAATAGTCTGGCTCGCCATCAGGCTGTGACATCGCGCTCTTAGCCTCTCCTGTATCGGAGAAACGGGGAGATCGCTATGTACGCCGCCACCGCCACCATCCCAGCCAAAATGGATCCAGCCCGGTTCGCGATCTGCCGCGGACTCGCGCGGCAGGCAGCCTCCCGAATCATGGCGGTCAGTGCGCTTCACAAAGGCAAGCCAGGCGAGACTCTCTTCACCGAAGGCGACGACGCAGAAGGCATCTACGAAGTCGTCTCGGGCATGCTACGGCTCTACAAGCTGCTGCCCGACGGGCGCCGGCAGATCACCGGTTTCCTCAGTGCCGGCCAAGTCCTCGGCCTCGCACCCGAAGGCGCCCACATCTACTCCGCCGAAGCGATCACTCCCGTCACCCTTTGCCGTTATGCCCGCCACGGCCTCGACCGTCTCATCGACGAGGTTCCGGGCTTGGCTCGACGCTTGTTGGCCGTGACATCGCACGAGCTACGCGCCGCCCAGGATCAGATGCTGCTGCTCGGCCGCAAGGCCGCCGGCGAGAAAGTCGCGAGCTTCCTCCTCCTGATGGCGGACCAGCAGGACACCGAGGATCGCGCGTCGGTGCCGATGTCGCGCAGCGATATCGCGGACTATCTCGGCCTCACCACCGAGACCGTCTCGCGGACTTTCACCAAATTGAAGCACGAAGGCTTCATCGCACTTCCGACCCCCTATGACGTCCAAATCATCGACCGCGACCGGCTCGAGGATTTCGCCAACGGCCAGGATAATTTTTAGCCCGACGGCGAGGGGAAGATTGTGGACTCGAACACGAACAAAGCGGCTGGCCCCAAGGCGCTCCTCGCGAACGTCGATCCGGCGGCTCATTTGGCTTGCGTCGAAGCCCTCGCGGCCGCTGGCTTTTCGGTCCTCAACGGCACCCAAAGCGGCACGGCGATGATGACAATCGCCCGCGAGAAGAAGCCCGAAATTATCCTTCTCGATCAGCACCTGAGCGACGTATCGGCAGCCGAAGCCATCAAATGGCTCCGCACTGTGCCGGCGCTGCGCGACATCCCCGTCATTATCGTCGGCGGCAAGCTCGTTTCACAGCAGCCAGATGATCATGTCACGGTTTTGCCGCGACCGATCAATCCGGAACGCGTCCTAAAAGCCCTCAAGGCGGCTCTCACTTTCGAGCCTCGGATCGATCACTGAATAAGCTCGAACCATTGTGAAATCCCTCTTCAGCGGAGAGCAGAATGCGATCGCTTTTGGAACTCGATAAAACCCAGCTAACGCGCCTCGACCAAGCCATAGCCGGCTTTGCACAGCAACCGCCCCTCGATCGTCAACGGAAGATCCAGCTCCTTCACGCTCTGGAAAACGAGAAGAAAGAACTCCTCCGTTACAATCCGGCGATACGCCATGCGCTTCGATAGTGCCTGAATTCGTAATGCTTATGGACAAGCCGCGTTCGCTTTGCCAGCTGTTCCAACCCCACCAAAGCGCGAGAACGACGATTGGAACAAGGGCAATCAAAGCTGCCCTAACGGCACCCGTGTCGTCACGGGCTTACGGGCGTCGATCTGACGTACGATTGACCGTGCTCATTGGCGCGCGCTCGCCGCCCCTCAATGCGACAACAGAAGCGGAATGTCGGCGTGCTTGAGCAAGGTCCGCGTAACGCCGCCGATGATGACCTCGCCGATCCGCGAATGTCCGTAAGCGCCCATGACGATGAGGTTGCAATCCGTTCGCCGGGCATGGGCCAGAATTTGGTCGCCGATCTGAAATTCGGGCGCCTGCACAACGTAGCGTTCCGCGGCGACACCCAAATGCGCGAGATGAATGATCAGATTTTCGAGCTCGCCCACCCCCGCCTGGACGTCCTGCCGCGGCTCTCGGATGTGCAGCACGGTAACAAAGCGGGCGCGTTGCAGGAACGGAAGTGCATCGGAAACCGCGCGAGCCGCTTCACGCCGTCCATTCCAGGCGATCAGAATGCGCGAGCCGACGTTTTCGAGAGACGCGCGCGCCGGTGCCGTCAGCACGGGCCGGCCGCAGCGGAGTGCCAGTTCGCCGGCAAAAAAGCGATTGCCGGATTGGAGTTCACCGGCAGGCGAATCACCGCCGATGATGACCAGATCGCTGAAGATCGCGGTTGGCGCAAGGGCGTCGATCGAATTGCCGGGAATGGTTAGCCATGTGGCTCGCGCGGCTCGGCTTGCCGTCAGGCCGCCAAAAGCGGCCTCGGCATGACGCAGCTCGCGCTCCTTGATTTCGACGAGAAGGCCGAGCTCGTCGCTATAGGCCCTGCTCTTGATACCCGCCTCGCTGAAAGCCGCAGCCTCGGCCGTGGGTTGGGGCGGCACGCGGACAAAACAGCCGGTGACGTGTGCATTAGCGAAGGCCGCGACTTCCATGGCAAGCCGAAGACGTTTCAGCGCCGCCTCGGAACCATCCATATGCACGAGAATATCGCCAAACGTCATCCCGACCTCCTGTCGCGACCTCTTCCCTAGCCGTCTCCCCAGTGGGGCACGCTGACCTAGGTCAATCGCCGGAAAAGCGGCGGCGGTCCGATTGATGAAGATCAATGGCTTTTGGGCCGGGTATGCGAGGCTCAGCCCGCCATTCGAGCCGCAAGGCAGCACGCGAGGAAAGGGCTAAAGATGACCAAGATCGGCAAGCACTTCGGCCTTTGGCTTCTGCTGGGGATAGCGCTGTTCATTTTCTATGCCCTGTTTGAAAACGCGGCATTACATGCGCCGACGCCGCCGACGAAGCTGACTTATTCCGTTTTTTTGGATGACGTCACCAAAGGTCAGGTGCATGAGGTTACGATCCAGGACGACCAGGTAACCGGAACCCTCGCCGATGGCCACAACTTCGTCAGTGTCACGCCTCGCGATCCAAGCCTCGCCGACCGGTTGATCGCCAAGGGTGTTCAGGTTCAGGTCGCACAGCCGGACAATGGTCCATCCGTGCTCGGCATCATCGTTTCCTGGCTGCCGATGTTGCTGCTGATCGGGTTCTGGATTTTCTCGATGCGCCAGATGCCCGGCGGCGCCGGTGGCAACCGTTTCATGAATTTTGGCAAGAGCCGCGCCCGACAGGAAAGCGTCAATGAACACCGTGTCACCTTCGCGGACGTCGCGGGCATCGACGAGGCCAAGCAGGAACTCGAGGAAATCGTCGACTATTTGAAGGATCCGCAAAAGTTCCAACGCCTCGGCGGCAAGATCCCGAAGGGCGTGCTGCTGGTCGGCCCGCCCGGCACCGGTAAAACGCTGCTTGCCCGCGCGATCGCCGGCGAGGCGAAGGTGCCGTTCTTCACAATTTCGGGCTCCGACTTCGTCGAAATGTTCGTCGGCGTCGGCGCCAGCCGCGTCCGCGACATGTTCGAGCAAGGCAAGAAGAACGCGCCTTGCATCATCTTCATCGACGAATTGGACGCGGTCGGCCGTCATCGCGGGGCCGGTCTCGGCGGCGGCAATGACGAACGCGAGCAGACCCTCAACCAGTTGCTGGTTGAGATGGACGGCTTTGAATCGAATGAGGGCGTGATTCTGCTCGCCGCAACCAACCGTCCCGACGTGCTTGATCCCGCGCTGCTGCGTCCCGGTCGTTTCGACCGTCAGGTCGTCGTACCCAATCCCGATATCGTCGGCCGCGAGCAGATTCTAAAAGTCCATATGCGCAAAGTGCCGCTGGCCACGGATGTCGATCCGCGCGTGATTGCACGCGGCACGCCGGGCTTCTCGGGCGCCGACCTCGCCAACCTTGTCAACGAGGCCGCGCTTCTTGCCGCGCGCAAAGGCAGACGTTCCGTGACCATGGCGGAATTCGAAGAGGCTAAGGATAAAGTACTGTTGGGCGCCGAGCGCCGATCGATGGCGATGAGCGAGGACGAAAAGAAGCTGACCGCCTATCACGAGGGCGGCCATGCCCTGGTCATGATCTATGCGGAGGGTCATGCGCCGGTGCACAAGGTTTCGATCGTTCCGCACGGCCGGGCCTTGGGTGTCACCATGTCGTTGCCCGAAACCGACAAATACAGCCAATCGCGGCTCGAACTGGAGGCAACGATCGCGGCATTGTTCGGCGGCCGCGTTGCCGAGGAGCTGATCTTCGGCGCGAAGAAAGTCACGACCGGCGCGTCTGACGACATCCGGCGAGCGACGGAGCTTGCCCGCCGCATGGTCACGGAATTCGGCTTTTCGGAAAAACTAGGGCCGCTGCGTTACAGCGAAAATGAAGAGGAAGTGTTCCTCGGGCGATCGGTCACCCAACACAAGAATGTTTCCGACGCGACGGCCAGAACGATCGACGAGGAAATCCGCAGCATCGTCGAAGCTGGCGAGGCAACCGCCACGAAGATCCTGACCGACCATATGAGCGAGTTGCATCTTCTGGCGAAGGCGCTGGAAGAATTCGAGACCCTATCCGGCGACGAGATCCACCGAATCATTCGCGGCGAAAAGCTGGTCCGTGATGCCGGCGTCCCCCTCGCGCCAACAACCCCGGCCCCCGCGACACAAACGCCGGCGAAAGCCGGTCCGAAAGCGGTTGGCGGGTTCGAACCAGAGTGTCTTTAAGTCCAATTACCGCCTATTCCGGCCGACGGCTGCACTGCTGATCCAGATCAACGGACTGTCCCTTGATCCGTGAAACCCTTAGTTATCATGGACCAGCAGACACCAGCGCCGCTTCTTCAAATATCGACTATGGCCGCACCACCGTTTTCCGTCGTGGCCAGCAATGGCCTGAGCACAGCCGAAGCCCGCATCCGATGGGAGAAAATCGGGCCCAACGCAACACCCGATGCGCATGACAGTGTGATCCGGCTGGTGCTGGGTAAATTTTGGGGCCCAGTGCCATGGATGCTCGAAATCGCCATCCTGCTGCAATTTGCGCTCGGCGAATTTAGCCAAGGCGCCGTCATCGCCGGGTTGCTAGTCTTCAACGCGGCACTCGGTTCGGTTCAGGAAGGGCGCGCCCAGGCGACGCTGGCCGCGCTCAAATCGCGCCTCGCGTTGTCGTCGTCGGTCCGGCGCGACGGCGCTTGGCGCACGATCCCGGCGAGCGAATTGGTGCCGGACGACGTCGTGAAGATATCGCTGGGTACCGTCGTACCGGCAGATATCGAATTGCTCGAGGGCAGCGTTCTACTCGACCAATCGATGCTGACCGGCGAGTCCTTGCCGATCGAGGGCGGTCCAGGCCAGAAAACCTTTGCCGGCGCGCTGGTCCGGCGTGGCGAAGCAATCGCCCGAGTCATGGCAACCGGACCGCGCACCGCCTTCGGCCGGACCGCGGAGCTGATCCGCACCGCACAGGCCGCGAGCTCGCAACAACAAGCGGTGTTCGCGCTCGTCCGCAATCTCGTCATCCTCAACGCGGCCGTCATCCTTATCCAGATCGCCTATGGCGCCGTCATCGGCCTTCCCGTCCACGAAATCATTCCCCTCACTTTGACCGCGATCCTCGCAGCAATCCCGTTTGCGCTGCCGGCGAGCTTCACCCTAACCAGTGCTCTCTCGGCCCATGTCTTGGCACGACATGGCGTATTGCCGACCCGGCTTTCGGCCGTCGATGAAGCCGCCTCGATGGATATTCTTTGCGCCGACAAGACGGGAACACTCACGCGCAACGAGCTCGCGGTTGCCCTGGTAACCCCCATGCCGGGACGCGACGACGCCTCGGTGCTGGGGCTGGCGGCACTCGCAAGTTCGGAGGGCGGACAAGATCCTGTCGATGCCGCAATTCGCGCGGCAGCCACGCAACAAGGCGCCAGCGGACAATTGCCGAGGCTGATGCGCTTTGTGCCCTTCGACCCCGCTTCAAAACGAGCCGAGGCTTTCGCGGCGCGCTCCGACGGCGCGTCGTTGCGCATCGTCAAAGGTGCCTATGCAATCATCGCCGCGCTCTCTGCGGATGCACCCGTCGCCCGGGCAGAGGCCGAGGTACTTGAAAAGCAAGGATTCAGAGTGCTCGCTGTCGCGTCGGGCGCTGCCGAGCCACTGGAGATCGCCGGCTTGATCGCGCTGAGCGATCCGCCGCGCGACGATGCCGCTGGGCTTGTTCGCGACCTGCAGGCGATGGGTGTGCGCACGGTCATGGTGACGGGCGACGCTCCCTTGACCGCCGGCGTCGTCGCGCGTGCGGTTGGTCTCGAAGGGACGATCTGCGCCACGCGGCCCGTTCCCCATGACGGCGAGAGCAACGCCATCGGCGTTTATGCCGGGATTCTGCCCGAGGACAAATTCGATATCGTGCGATCGCTTCAGGCGGATGGTCATATCGTCGGGATGTGCGGCGACGGCGCCAACGATGCACCGGCGCTGCGCCAAGCGCAGATCGGCATCGCCGTCTCGACCGCGACGGACATCGCCAAATCCGCAGCCGGCATCGTCCTGACCGCGCCGGGGCTGGAAGGGGTACTGGCGGCGGTGCATGAGGGACGCGTCGCGTTCCAGCGCATCCTCACCTACACGCTACGCTCGGTGACACGCAAGATCGACCAGATGCTGTTTCTCACCGTCGGTCTGATGATCATCGGCCACGCGGTACTGACGCCGACGCTGATGGTCATCCTGATGACGACCGGCGATTTCCTCGCGCTGACTTCGTCGACCGACAACGTCCGGCCCTCGCCGTTTCCCAATCGCTGGCGCATCGGCGATGTGACCTTTGCCGGCGTCATTCTCGGCCTATGCAATCTTGTCTTTTGCAGCGGCCTCCTCGCCTATGGCCGGTTTGGTCTCGGATTCGGAACCCCACAGTTACAAACCCTGGCAGCCGTAATCCTGGTCTTTAGCGGCCAGGCCCTCCTCTACGTCTCGCGTGAGCGCAGACGCTTGTGGCATTCGCGGCCCAGCAACTGGCTCATGCTGTCTTCCGCGACCGACTTGGCTTTCATCGCTGCCTTGGCCGTCTTCGGGATCTTTATGGCGCCGATACCCGCCACCGTGATCGCCGGGATCGCCGCCGCCGCCTTCGTCTTCGCCTTCTGCCTCGATCAGGTGAAAGTTACGCTATTCCGCTTTTTGCGGATTGCCTGACGGGTGACCGTCTCACTGATTGACGAAGACAACACCACCAGTGATCAGCATCGTACCGACCAGCTTTTGCGCCAGATCGGGCGTAGATAGCGGCTCGCGATAGCGCGGGTCGATAAACGCCAAGAACACGCCAAAGGCGAAGACGAAGAGGCTGGTGGTGCTACCGATGGCCTGGATGATTCCGATCGGCGCGAACAGCAGCGCATAGCGGGTCCCCAGGCTGCCGCCGAGATTGACCAGCTCGTTCATGCCGCTGACTGTGAGGAGCGCCGATCGATAGCGTCTCAAGATGTCCAGGAACTGGCGCCGGACGATGGGGCGACATAGGAGGACAAAACCGAAGATCGCCTCACCGGTATAGGTCCAAAAGACCGTGGTCCAAAAATCCTCCGCGATGGCGAAGAATTTGAAGACAACGGTGGCGATCGCCAGCGATAGCGTACAGCCCGTCATCATCAAAGCCGCATGCGTGGTGAGCGATTTTCTGCCTCTACGCCAGGACAATGCCAAGGCGCCAAGGACAATAAGGCCGCCACCCGCGAGCTGGCCGCGATTGAGTACTTCATGTAGCACGAGATAACCGAGCGTCGCAGCAAAGAGCGGGGCGGCTTGAAACAGCGGCGCGATCACCGAGACATCGGTCTCCTGCAACGCGCGCAGATAGAGGATCATCGCGCCGATGGTGAGAATGCCGGAGGAGCCGATGACGAGCATCGCCAGCGGCGATACGCGCAGGACGTCCGGCTGCCAGCAGTACACGACCGGCAATAAAAGCAATCCGATCAAGGCAGTGAAGACGACGAGCGTCGCCGTATCGCGGTCGCGGAAATAGCGCTCGACCAGATACTTATCGAGATGGAACGAAACGCCCCAGAGAACCGGTCCCGAGAAGGCAAAGACGAGCCACCACGACATCGATGCGCAGCCGTCAATGCGCCATCAGCACCGGCACGGTCATCTGCCGCAAGATCTGGCGCGTGACACCGCCGAACATCAGTTCACGCGAGCGCGGATGGGGCCATAGCCGCCCATGACCAACAGATCGGCGCCATAGTCGAATGCGGCGTTCAGGATCGTATCGCCGACGGTAATTTCGTCCACGATCATCGTCTTGACCTCCACGGTGACGCCATGACGTGCCAAATGGATCGCGATATCGGCGCCAGGAATGCCAGTCTCCGCGTCGACGACACGGGAAGGGTTGACCGTCAGGACCGTAACCTTTTCAGCATTCTGCAAAAGCGGCATTGCGTCGGCAAGGGAACGAGCGGCCTCCGCCGTCGCCGTCCAAGCGACCAGGACACGCTGCCCGACCGTTGCGAAGCTGCCCGCGTAAGGGACGACCAGCACCGGACGGCCGGAACCCAGCAGGACTGCTTCGGGAATACGCTCGGCATTGATCGCCGGTGGATCCTGCGGGTCGATCTGTCCGACGATCGCAAGATCGGCGTAATGCGCATGAACCGCGGCGGTCTCCGCATGAGGACCCTCGATAAGCCGCCATTCGCCTTCAAGACCTTCGCGCCGCAAAGCCTCTTCGAAGCTTTGCTGCGCTTCTTTCGCGCGGTCGAGTTCAGTCGCGCGTAGTCGATTGTAAATCTCGAGCTGCTCTGTACGCGCCGGATAGGCATGTACGAGTTCGGTGAGCGCCGGCACGAAATCGAGCGTGTAAAGCCCCGTCAAATGAGCGCCCGAGCGCGCCGCCAGCCGAGCGGCATAGTCAAGGCGCTGGGCGCAGCGATGCCGGCTATCGAGATGAACGATTAGATCCTTAAAAGTCATTTGGCGGACCCCTTTCGGCGTTTCGTCGATCGTAAGCAACGCTGCTTCGATCCCATTGACATGGATCAACCGTCGTTCCGGCGCAATCGCGGCCGCGGGACTGTTGACCAGTTTCCCGGCATCATCCGCGCGGATCATCGGACGATCGTCGGAGACGTAAAAAGAGGACGGCACATGGTGGCGCCGCCCTCCTGTCTTCGTGGAAGATCGATCAGTGAATCAGCGGCCGCAGGAATGGATTGTGCTCGATCGCCGGCAGCTTTTCCGCCACGCCATCCAGACCCAGCACATGGCCGGCACGAACCATCATCAGATACCCGATCAGGCCGGCATAGACGATGTGCTCGTCGAGCAGGAAGTTGAGCGGCGAGCTGACATACGGGAAGTCGAGATGCGCAGACCAATAGACCAGCATCAACAGGATGCCGAAGACGCCGCTCACGCGGATCATCAATCCCGAGACGAGCGACAGTCCGATCGCGAGATGGCCCCATTTGACGCAGAAATCGATCAGCGGCATCAGCGCCGAGGTCGTCAGCGGCGCGTAAAGGGCGTGGAACGTCTTGGTGCCGGCGAGGAAGCTTGCCGCCGTCCAATGCGGATCGACGAAAGTCTGGGTGATACCGGCGTAAAGAAAGGTCCAGCCCATCGCGAGACGGAAGAACACAATCAGGGCTTGATGGATAGGCTGCTCTGCGGTCGCACGGAACATGACAAATCTCCCTTGTGAGGTGAGGCCCAGTATCCACGGCTATGCGGCACGGCCATTGACCTGGGTCAACGGGGATGCACAATTGATGAATATGATGAAATCGCTGTTTTTACGGCGAAAATGCTATCCTTGGGCCCAGTTACGATAACTTTGCAATGGGACAAAACTTGGCTGCGAAGCGTAAAAGGGCCGGAAATAAGGCCGTATCCAAAGCCCGGGTAGTGTCGCGAAAAAAGAGCGCCATGTCCGGCTCCAGACGCAGCCCTGCGCGTAGCAAAGAGCGTGCGTCGGGCAAGCTGCAGACGGACCAGTTGCTCGCCTCCATTGTCGCGTCCGCCGATGCCGCGATTATCGGCAAGACGCTCGATGGCATCGTCACGAGCTGGAACGCCGGGGCCGAGTATATTTTCGGCTATACCGCCGACGATATGATCGGCCGGCCGATCGAAATTCTGGCCGGCCCATCACGCCCCAACGAAATGGCCGAAATCTTATCACGGGTCCGTAGCGGTGAGCGGGTCGAGCGCTATGAGACGGAACGGCGGCGCAAGGACGGCGAGATCATCTTCGTCTCGTTGACCGTATCTCCCATTCTCGACCAACGCGGACGCATTATCGGTGCCTCCAAGATCGTCCACGACCTTTCTAAGCAACACCACACGACAACGCGTCTCGAAGAGTTGACACAGGCCTTGCAGCTCGCGCCAATCATGGTGCGCGCACTCGATGGGCGCATCCTTCATTGGGGCGGCGGATTGGAGCGGCTTTACGGCTATACCGCGGCCGAAGCCGTGGGAAAAATAGCTCACAGCCTGTTGCATACCGAATTCACGACGCCACCGAGCGAGATCGACGCCGAACTCTTGCGAATCGGCCGTTGGGAAGGCGAGCTCACGCATCGGAATCGCGGCGGGCGTGAGATTACGATTTCGGCTCAATGGTCACTTCATCGGAGCATGGACGGAAAGCCATCGTCGATCGTCGAGCTCAATCTCGATATGACCGAGGAACGACGGTCGCAAAAGCTGTTGGAAGAAAGAGAAGCGAGACTCCGCTCCGTACTGGAAACGGCACCGGATGCGATCCTGACCATCGACGAGCGCGGCAACATCCAATCCTTCAGCGATGCCGCGGAGAAATTGTTTGGCTATGCCGCCGGCGAAGTGATTGGCCACAACGTCAAGATGCTGATGCCGGAACCGTATCAAAGCGAGCATGACGGCTATCTGTCGCGCTACCTGACAACAGGGGAAAAACATATCATCGGGATCGGCCGCAAGGTTCAAGCCCGAAAGAAAGACGGAACCATATTTCCGATGGAACTCGCGGTTGGCGAGGTCAAGCAGGGCAGCGTTCACCTGTTTACCGGCTTTATTCGCGACCTGACCGCTCGCGAGCGCATGGAAAGCGATCTACGCCAAGCGCAAAAGATGGAAGCCGTTGGCCAATTGACCGGCGGCCTCGCGCACGATTTCAACAATCTTCTCACCGCGATTTCCGGCAATCTCGAGATGCTGGAAGCACGCACGACTGGCGAACAAGACCGGGAGCTCATTAAGGAGGCGCAAGAAGCGACCGAACTGGGCGCGCAGCTCGCCAGTCGGTTGCTGGCATTCGGCCGCAAGCAGCCGCTACAAGCCACGCTCATCGATATCAATGCGCTGGCCATCAAAGTGACGGATTTATTGCGCCGTACGCTCGGCGAGACCATCGAACTGCAAACAGTGTTGCGACCCAATTTGCCCCGGACCATGGCGGATCCCGGGCAAGTCGAAAACGTGCTGATCAACCTGGCAATCAACGCGCGAGACGCGATGCCGAAAGGCGGCCGCCTGATCATAGAGACACGCGAGCAGGAACTCGATCAGGCCTATGCAGCCGAAAATGCCGAAGTCACACCCGGTCATTACATCATGCTGTCCGTGACCGACACGGGAACCGGCATGACGGAAGAGGTCAAGCGGCGCGCCTTCGAGCCGTTCTACACCACCAAGGGCCCCGGTGCCGGGAGCGGTCTCGGGCTCAGCATGGTCCATGGCTTCGTCAAGCAATCGGGCGGCCATGTGCAGATCTACAGCGAGCTTGGGCATGGCACGACGATCAAAATCTACCTGCCGGCCGAATCATCTTCAAAACAGCAGGATATCGCTTCCACCGGCGCATCGCCGATAGCCGCGCCAACCCGTCGTGAAACTATTCTTGTCGTCGAGGACGATCCCCGCGTTCGCCGTGTGTCCCTGCGCCGCCTCAAGGAACTTGGCTATAAGATTTTGGAGGCCGATAGTGGTCCGGCCGCCTTGGCAATCGTCGATCGCCAGGAGCCGTTCGATCTTTTGTTCACCGATGTCGTAATGGCCGGCGGCATGAGCGGAATTGAGCTTGCCGAGACCGTACGCGTCAAGCGTCCCGGCCTGAAAGTCCTCTTCACCTCGGGCTATGCCGAACCGGCTGTCATGGCCCACGGGCTTATAACCGAGCACGCCGCATGGCTGGGCAAGCCCTACAGTGCCACACAGCTCGACGAAAAACTGCGTACGCTGCTCGGCGCTTGATATCAACTGCCGCGCGTTACGTTGCGGGCAAAGATATAGCCGGCGCCGCGCACCGTCTTGATCAACATCGGCCGCGCGGGATCGGCTTCGATCTTTTTGCGCAGACGGACGATCTGCGTATCCATGGCGCGATCATATGCTTCCCATTCGCGGCCTTTAACCAGATCCATTAGCTGGTCGCGACTCAACACACGATTCGGATGGGTTGCGAACACGCGCAACAACTCGAACTCGCCCGACGTCAAGGAGACGGTTTCTCCCGAAGACTGGCGCAATTCGCGGCGGTCCAGATCCATCCGCCAGCCCTCGAAGGTCAGCACCCCCGCCGTAGGCTCGGCAGAAAGGGCCGCCGCCGGCGCGGGAATCGACGCTGTCGCTGGAGCACGCCGCAATACAGTCCGGATGCGCGCAAGTACTTCGCGCAGGTGAAACGGTTTTGCGATGTAGTCGTCAGCACCCGCTTCAAGCCCGACTACTCGATCGATCATGTCACCCTTACCCGTAAGCATAATGATCGGCGTCGCGCCGCGCTGGCGTATTTCGCGCGCCAGCGCCAGTCCATCTTCCGTGCCGAGCATTAAATCGAGCAAGACAAGGTCGACATCGCCCTTGGCGAAGGCAGAGCGCATCGCCGCGCCCTCGGCGACCTCGGTTATCGTAAACCCTTCGCCCTCGAGGTAGCGTCGAAGCATCGTGCGGATACGCGGGTCGTCATCAACGACCAGAATATGCTGCGAATTGCTCATCTGTTGCCGCAAACGTCGCCTGTCGGACAACGATACCAAAAAGGCGCCGAGTCGGCATTACCCGATCGCGCGCCAGTGCAGGCGTCGTTAGTTGTTCCCGGTACCGGCTCTTTCCTGGCTGCGCGCAAAGCTGAAGATTTCGTTGAACCCGAACAACAAAAGCAGGATACCAAACACGATCTCCGCACCGGCGACAAGCCGGATAACGTTATTTGCAGGAGAAATATCGCCGTAACCCACGGTGCTGAGCGTCATGAGTGAGAAGTAGAGGCTTTCGGAAAAGCTGATCGCGTGATGGGCGCCTTCGATCGAGAAGCCAAGCCCGCCGAGCGCGTGATCGATCACCGTGTAGAGCGAGGCAAAAACGATCACAAGCAACGAATAGCAACTCAAGAAGGCAAAGGCCGGAACCAGAAGCCGCTCGCTGCGGCGGAAAAATTCCTCGAACAACAAGCCGGTATCGAGCAGAAAAACGGCGATGTCTCGGCTGACGCGGAATACGATGATCGAGATCGCCGCCATCGCGGCCAATAGTGCGCCATCGAGCGGCTGTCCCCTCAGACCAAGCCCGGGTACGCTGAAGCTGGCGATGCCGATCAGGAAGACCGGCATAAGCCAGGACAAGATATGCAGGACGTGTCGCTCACCCCTCAAGTGAGCCGCGGCCGCGATCCGTGCGATCTCGCTTCGGTGGCGGAGCGACCCGGCGGCGAACGCAAGCAGCGGCATGATGAAAGCGGCGGCCCAGGCGGCTGGACGGACGCCGGCGAAGTTACTTTCGGCAAAGAACAAAAAGAGGCAGGCATAAACGGCGACGAGATTGGCAAGGGTCAGGCAATAGCTGCGGCTGCTACCGAAGACCAGGCGGAAAGACACGACCATCCCCAAAATCGCGACAACCACCAGGGCGGCGAGGTAGCTTTCCGCGGCGGCGATAGCCAGCGCGATCAGCCCGACCAGACCAACCGTCAGGAGGAGCGGCCAAGGACGAGAAGCGCGCCCAAATGATGCTTTCGGCATGGCACCACGATCGCGCGCGCCATCCCCTCATTCATTGACTTAGGTCAAAAGGTCGCCGCCTTAGTGCAAAGGCCGTTGTTGATCGAGGCGGCCCGGCCATGGCTCACGGCGGCGGCGGTGTATTCGCGTAATATCGCGCAGCGGTCGCTATTTCTTGCTGCGTCATCCGATGGGCGATGTTGCGCATGACGGAATCGATGTCGTTGTGGCGCGTATCCGACGAGAATGCCGAAAGCTGCGTTTGCAGATAGATTTCCGGCTGCCCTTCCAGCCAAGCGCTGCCGAGCTTGTAATCCAGGGCGCCATGACACGAGCCGCAGGGGGCGATCCCGCGCATGGGAGCACCATCGAGGATGATCGTCGGCTTCGCCACCCCTTCGGGATGCGTGCCTGGCAGTCGCGGTAGATAGGCGTAGTAGGCGGCAAGATCGCGCAAGTCGCGATCGGTGAGTTTCGTGAGCAAGGGTTGCATGACCGCGCTCGACCGCGCGCCCGACTGGAAATCCTTGAGCTCCTTGTAGAGAAAGAACGGATACTGCCCTGCCAAATTGGGGCTATCGGCGGGGCTTAACCCGCGCGCGCCGTGACACATCGTACAATTCTGCGCCAGGGTCGCACCGCGACCGATGGAGTCGGCGTCGGCCGGCTGCAGCATATCCGGCGTCAAAACGACGCTGGTGGTTACCTGTCGTGACGCGACGATCGGCGCCGGCGCGCTGCGCGTGAGGACGCCGGCCGCGCTGCAGATCGCATCCCAGATATTCGCGTAGAGTCCATTGCCTTGCAGCAACGGCAGCACGACGAAACCGAGCAGGATCGCGGCGCAGGCAATGGCCGCGGTAATCGCGACGCTTGCCACCACCCACCGATCCTGTAGCCAGGCCCGCGTCGTCACTTGACGTCACCCACACGAACTGCCGGTACCGACGCACCGGTGACCGTAAGCAGATTCAAGATCGGAAAGCCGTAATTGATGACGGTGAGCGCCAGCATGAGAGCCACCCAAAGCCCAAAGCTGTTGAGCATCGCGGGCATGCGCTGCGGCGGATGAAGCGCAAGACTGAACCGATAAGCCGGCAACCTTGCCGTCTCGGCGCGATGTCCGATCAGCAGAATGACGGCAAAAAGCAGGCCCGAAAGGAGCACGATGGCTCCGCCGACCACAGAGATCATCACCGGCATCGCCTGCTGTGCGAGATCGGGATTGGCGAAATCGTAGAACGCCATACGCCGCGGCATGCCGAAGATCCCGACCAGATGCCAGGGAAACGTCAGCACGATCATGCCGATGAACCAGCTCCAGAGCTGCCATCGCATCAGCCTATAGCAACGCAACGCACGTCCGGTGAGATGTGGCCAGATGTCATAAGCGAACGCGAAGTACATGATCACGATCGCGCCGCCGAAGATCAGGTGGAAATGCCCCGTGATCCATTGCGTGTTGTGTATCGTGACATCGAGCTGGTAGCTCATGTTGATAAGGCCGCCGGCACCGCCAAAGCCGAGCATCACGAATGAAAACGCCGCCGCGAGCATGATCGGGTTTCGCCAAGGCAGGGCGCCGATCCAAGCAAACCAGCCGCACCCGCCACGGAGCTTCGCCGCGACCTCGACCGAGGCACAAATCGTGAAGACTGTAATGAACGTCGGCAGCGCGACCAGCGCGGTAAACACAGAATGCAGATATTTGAATCCGGCTCCGACTTGCGGATCCTCGAATAGATGATGGATTCCGATCGGCATCGCCACGACGAGAAAGAGCGCGAAAGCAATGCGCCCCATCGGATCGCTGAAGAGACGACCGCCGATCGCACGCGGCACGATGTTGTAATAAGCGATGTAAGTCGGCACGAGCCAGAAATAGACGATCGCGTGCAGGGTCCAGGAGAAGAAGACCCGGGCAAGGCCGGCATCGATGCGGTCCGTGAGGCCGAGCGCCACCGGCAATATCTGAAACAGAAGTTCGATGGCCGCTCCGACCGCCGTCCAGGCCCAGAGGTAAGAGCCGGCGACGATCATGAACATTGGAAGTGGGATCGTCTTTCCCCGGTTATCGCGCCTCCACGCGTAGAGGTTGACAGACAGCAAAGCGACCCAAATCCATGAGCCGACAACGACGAGGACGATGCCGAGGTAGTAGAAGGGACTCGCGATCAACGGCGGATAGAAGGTGTAAAGCACGGAGGCGCGACCGACGGCGATCGGCACCACCGCCATCACCGTGCCAACGAGAGCGAGAGCGAATCCGGCCCACGCCCATTTTGGACCAACCATCGGCCTCTCGAGCGAGGTCTCCGTAATGAAATAGCCGAGCCCCATCGCAATCAGCGTCGGCAGGACATAGGCCATCGTCGTTCCATGCGCAGTGACCGCACGGTAATACCATTCCGGATCGCCGAGCCAGGCGTGTAGCGGGCTGCGCACCAGCATTTGCCACTCGCCCAGAAACAGTGCGACGACGAAACCCGCAAAGCCAAGCCACAAATGGGCGAGGATCAGGCGCTTATTGACTGGCACAGCTCAGCCTCCCCTGCCCACGCGCCAAATTCTCGAACGTGCTGCGATCGACGACTTTGACCTGACCCCACATTCCCTCATGGCCGACGCCGCAGAATTCATGACACGGCATCGTGTATTCCGCCGGCTTTGAAAACCGCGTCGAGATCGTCGATACGTAGCCCGGTACGAGGTTGAGATTGACGTTGGTGTCGGTGATTAGAAACCCGTGCACGACATCGCCGCTGGTGGCGCGCACCGTAATCGGCGTATCCGTCGGCACGAGAAGGCAGGCGGGCGTGAACGAATACTGTTGCGCGACGAAACGCACCGTGACAGAGCCGTCAGGGTTCAGCGCCGAGCCCAAATTGCTTTCGATAAACTCGCCAGCAATATGCAAGGTCCTTGGGTCGACCGTCTCTACATGGGTTTGCGGCATCGTCGCCTCATGAATTCCGGCAAACGAAGCCATGGCGATCAACAGGACGACAATCGCGATCGACAAACGGCCCCAGCGTCGTTCGGCGCGTTCCGCCTGAACCGCCGCCGCGTTTTGATGCGAAGCGTCGGTCATTACGGCGCACCCGCACGCGGCACAAAAACGAGGATATAAAAAAGGAACCAGATCGCGAGCACGACCGCGGTCGCGGCACCGGCCAACGCGGCTGCGCCGCGCGGCCCACCGGCGATGGCCGCATCGACGACCTCATCCGACGCAGGCTCCGGGTGATCGTCCGGCGTGATCATGGGATCTCCTAATCCAAAGGTACGGCGCGCAGTTCATTCGCCTGCCGCGCGGTAATCGCACTGCCGTGATTGCCCCAAGCGGTGCGGATATAAGTCACGACCGCCGCGACTTGGTCGTCGGATAAAAGCCCGGCGAAAGGCGGCATGCCGTACGGCGCCGGTACAAGCTGCGTCCCGGGCGGGAAACCGCCGTTCAATACCATCCGGATTGGGTTGACCGCGGATTCCATCTGGATCGATTGATTATCGGCGAGCGGCGGATAATCGGGCGGCTTGCCGTGGCCGTCCGCGCCATGGCAACTCGCGCATTGTTGGTTGTAGACATCCTCGCCCAGCGACAACAGCAAGCTTCGCTCGTTCGCCGGGACCGAAGGTGCTGCCGCGCCAGACGGGACCTGCTGACCAAGGCTTTTCAGGTAGACCGCCATCGCCTGGATATCCGCGTCGGACAGATATTGCAGACTGTTATAGACGACCTCGGCCATTGGGCCGTAGACCGCGCCGCGCGCGGAAACACCCTTGCGCAAAAGATCGCCGATATCCGCAAGACTCCATTCGCCGAGCCCAGCCTCCTTGTCGGAGGTGAGGGACGGCGCATACCAATTCTGCATCGGTATCAGGCCGCCTTGAAATTGCTGCGCCGCCGAGGTCCCGCCAAGCGCATTGATCGGCGAGTGGCACATCGCGCAGTGACCCAACCCCTCGACAAGGTAGGCGCCGCGATTCCAATCGGCGGATTTCGTCGGATCAGGCTTGTATTCGCCCTCCTGGAAGAAGAGCGTGCGCCAACCGAGGATGAGCTGGCGATTGTTATAGGGAAAGTTCAACTCGTTCGCCTTGTTCGGTCGATGCACCGGAGGCACTGAGCGCAGATAGGCGAAAATCGCGTCGCTATCGTGCCGCGTCACCTTAGTGTAGTCTTGAAACGGCATCGCCGGATAGATCAAGCCGCCATCGGGCGAACGGCCGGTGTGCAGCATGTTGTAAAACTGGTCAGCGGTCCACCGACCGATGCCATCGGTCGGGTCCGAAGAGATATTCGAAGAATATAAGGTACCGAACGGCGTTGGCATCGCCCGCCCGCCTGCGAACGGCTTGCCGCCGGGTTCGGAATGGCAAGCGACGCAGTCGCCTGCCTTGGCGAGATATTCGCCTTGTTTGATCAGCGCCGTTTCCGGCGATGTAGGCTCAGCCGCAAAAACGGGCGTATCGAACAAGAACAGCAGCAGCAAGCAAGCGACAGCGAATAGCGCGCGGTTCATTGCGGCTCGCTCCCACAAGGTAGAGCCGTGCGCATCGCGTTCACTGCCAACGGCGTGGCATCGGCGGGCAACGGACGCGATGAAAGCCATGCAGCGACAGCGGTGATATCGGCATCGGTCAATCGCCCCGCGACCTGCTGCATGCAGTCGGGCGCCGCCGCGGTGCGCGTGCCATAGCGCCAAGCGCCAAGCTGCGCCGTGATATAATCGGGATTGAGCGCCAGCAATCCCGGTATCCCCGGCTCCATGCCCGTGAGCCGTGCCCCATGACAGGCTGAACAGGGCGGAATGGAGCGTGATGGCGCACCGTGTTGGACGAGATCCTCGCCGTGTGCAAGAACGGCCGTACTTGCGGTCGGCGTGGGCTGGACCGGAATCTGCAATGGCTGCCGGGCGAAGAACGTCGCCATGGCCGCGAGATAGTCGCCGCGCTGGAACTCGAGCAGATAATTCATCGGCGCGTAGTGCCGGCGCCCTTGCTGAAAAGCGATCAATTGGTTCAACAGATAGCCGGCTGGTTTTCCCGCGAGCCGCGGGAAATAGGGGTTACTGCTCCCCTCCCCTTGCGCACCATGGCAAGGAGCACAGGGCGCGACATGCTGCGCCATATCGGTGGTCGCATCGTGAATTGCGCCTTGCGGTTGCGCACGCGCGGTCCAAGACGCCCCCAACAGGACTACACAACCCAGGATACGGATCGTATTGAACAATACGCTCCCTCTTCCCGCTAGTATCCAGCTTATATTTATTCCCTTTAACATAGCGGTTTTGCCGTGGCAAATCCATGCGCATAAAAGTTCATGCTGCATGATCCGAGGATGATCCCTCGGTCGCGTGAATCAGGCGTGCGCCGCTCCAGAGCTCGAATTGGTAAAATTCGCTTTGCCGTCTGAATAATTGAAGAGCAACCAGCAACGCTTGCGCGTTACTGACACCGCGGAATTTCCGCACCCACTTAAATCTGTGGTCCCGACCGATGAAATAACAGCGATAGTCGTTCATAGCGGCCCCCTAGCGAGAATCACTATGCTTAAATCCTCCTTCAACCGATTGATGTGAATCAGTCGATTGGCACCCTTTTTCAAATTCGTGATCTGAAAGGACAGCCGGTGCGGTTGACCTAGGTCAATGAAGCGAAGCGGCGATGCGGCAAACTGATCGTCATCTCAAAGGAGACGATCATGACCCCAATGGAAGCCGCCTATCTGATGCTCGTCATCGCCGGATTCGCGACCTTTATCACAGTGCTGGCATTTGTTAGCCGCGGAAACCGCCGCTGATCACGATCTGTCCGCAATCTGGCAAAGGGATCACACATGTCGAATCATTATCATGCCGTCGCTTGGATCGACCATCACGAGGCGCGCATCATTCATTTCAACGCCGATGAGAACGAGCGTCAGCGCATCACGCCTGTCGATTCCCCTCATCATCTCCATATCAAGGCGGGAAGCCCTGCCGGAACCCATGTAACCGACGAGCCGGGATTCTATGCCGATGTCGTTGCCGCCTTGCGCAATACGCCGGCAATCCTTCTCGCGGGTCCCGGGACCGCGAAGGACGAGTTCATCAGACACGTTGAACGCCACGCGCCCGAGATAATCAGCCACATCGTCAAGTGCGAAAAAATGGATCATCCGACGGATAACCAGTTGCTCGCCGAGGCGCGTCGTTTCTTTACCAGTGCCGATCGCCTGACGCCGCAACGCAGCTGACGCGTGATCCATGTCGCGCACTTTCAAGATCGCCACCTTGGACAATGCCAGCCGGGCTCAAGCCTTTCCGCTGCTGCGCGCGACATGGCCCGATCTCGATCTTGAGGATTGGCTTGCTTTTGCCGATCGCTTCGCGAATTCCGGCGACACGTCGACGGGCCTCGTCGGCCTGCGCGACGATAGCGGCGCTCTTTGCGGCCTCTTCGTCTATCGCATCGGCCATACCCTGCGCGATGAGCGCATCCTCTCTATTCCCTTGTTCACGGCTATGGACCTGGCGAATTCACTCGAGCCGGTACGGGCTCTCCTAAACGCCGTGAAAGACCGCGCGGAACTCTGTGATTGCCTCCGGCTGCGTATCGAACTCGCTAGCGAGCAGACGGGTCTCGCCAATCGCTTGCATAGGCTGGGCACAAGCCGCTGCGGCATGGTTCATTCAATCGAACTGCGCGAGAGCGCCGATCGATAAACAGCCAGAGCCTGCACACACACTGGGGCCAATACGGAAAAGGCGCCGCGACCATCGCGGCGCCTTTTGCTTTAAACATCGCATCTCAATGCGTCAGCAATAACGGCATCAAGCTGATCCCGACGATGTCGTGGGTGGCACCCCCGAAGAGGAATTCGCGCCACGGCATATGGCCATAGCCGCCCATGACGAGCATATCCGCAGCTTGCTCACGCGCCGCCGCCAGAAGCTGTTCGCCGACCCCGACCGACGCAGGCTTCTTCACCTGGACATGACGCGCTTTGACGTCATGCCAGGCCAGATAATCGACCGCTGATACCGCGCTGGTCTGGTGCGCGTCGCCGACCGCGACGATGCATACGTCTCGAGCGCTTGCTAGAAGCGGTAAAGCGCCTGTCATCGCTCGAACGGCCTCAGCCGATCCGTTCCAACCGATAACAATTCGTTCGCCGACCGTCGTCGGCGTTTTCGCAGGCGCCAGCAGAATGGGACGACCTGAATATAAAAGCGTTTGCTCGACAGCATCTGAATGAAGGTTCTCCACGACACGTTCGGAGCGGCCCAGGACAGTCAAATCGAAGAACCGCGCGCGCCGGGCGACTAGGGTCGAGGCATAACCCGTTTCTGCAAGCCACGCGGCGGAAGGACCGGTGGTCTTCGTGAACTCACCCGGCGTTGCCTTGCCAAGGCTCATGTGGTGAGCGCCCACGGCCTGGACGAACTGCGCTTTGACGCGCGCTGCGTTTTCTTCGACATCGGCGGCAAACTTATCCAGCATCGTCTGGGGTATTCCCGACCCCATGCCGGTATCGTAACGAAAGAGCTCTAGGGCATCGGCCATGACGTGGTAGCCCTCCAGATGGGCGTCGAAGCGCCGCGCCAGAATGCAACCCAACTCGACCGCTCCCACGCTGGCGGTGCCGCCGCTGGCTGCCGCCAAAATTGTTCTGATGCTCGTCATTTTTACCTCGGTTCTTGTGCGATGAACCGAGCTTGGCCGATGGCGAAAAGAACCTCATTGACTTGAATCAATCACCCGGCCGGCCGGGCGCCAGGCGTTGACCTAAGTCAACGCGTCCAAGCCGCGATCATCCGAGTATCGGCTCGGACCAGAGGCGAGCGGCCATGCAAAATATTCTTCTCATCGCGACACTTATGGCCTGCGGCATCACCTTCTCGCTGGCCGCGGCCGTCGTTTGGCTTGGTTGCCAGTCCGGTGTCAACACCGTGCGTTCTGTCATCCGCCCGTCGCGGATGAACGCGCATATGAGGGCCATGGATAAGAGGGACGCGTCATGAAATTCTTCCTCAACGGCGACGAGACCGAGATTGATGACTCACGCGGCGGCGAGCCATTGCTATGGATTCTGCGCGACGAGCTTGGGCTGAAGGGCGCGAAGTTCGGTTGCGGGCATGGCGGTTGCGGCGCGTGCACGGTGACAGTGGATGGCCGTGCCGTCACGTCGTGTACGACGCTTTTGAAGGATATCGCGGGCAAAAGCGTGACCACGATCGAAGGCTTGGCGCGGCATCCCGATGAACCCGTCATTCGCGCCTGGCTTGCGGAGCAAGTGCCGCAATGCGGTTATTGCCAGCCAGGCATGGTGATGGCGGCGTCGGCCTTGCTGGCACGAAATCCACATCCTGACGACGCCGATATCGACCAAGCCATGTCGTCCGTCTTGTGCCGTTGCGGCAGCTATCAACGGGTACGCGATGCCATTCACCGCGCCGCCAACAGGAATTGGAGTGCGGCGCCATTTCCCGGCGCGCGTCTGACGGCCGAGACCGCGATGCCGGACGACGCAGTCCGGTTCAATCCCTGGGTAAAGATCGCGAAAGACGGCACGATCGTCGTCACCGCCGGCCGCTCGGAAATGGGACAAGGCGTTACCACCTCGTTGCCCATGTTGGTGGCCGAAGAACTCGAAGTGCCGATGGAGCGGGTGCGATTCGAATTCGCGCCTGCCGATCACGCCTACGATAATCCGATCATTCATCGCCAGATCACGGTCGGCAGCCTCAGTATGCAGACGACCTGGGAACCGGTGCGCCGGGCGGGCGCCGAGGTCCGCGAACGTCTCGTCAGCGCAGCAGCGTTGCGTTGGAATGTGGCACGCGAGGAATGCAATGCCGACAGCGGCGCGGTCGTGCACCGGCCGACCGGCCGCAAGCTGGACTACGGCGTGCTGGCGGAACAAGCGGCGGCGTTTCCCGCGCCGTCCTCGCTGACGCTGAAACCGATGGAGAAATTCTCTCTTCTCGGCAAACCTACCGAACGCCTCGATCTACCCGGACATGTCAGCGGGCGCAGTATCTTTGGTGCCGACGTTGTGCTCCCGGCCCTGCGTATCGCTACCGTGCGCCTGCCGCCGCATTTCGGCGCCAAGGCAGATCACATTGCCGGCGAGAAAGCACTCGCGATCCCGGGCGTGCGCAAGGTCATTCCGCTCGCCGACACCGTGGCGATCATTGCAGACGACACTTGGGCGGCGATCCGTGGACGCGAGGCACTGAACGTGAGCTGGACAGGCGGCGACACCGCCCTGTCGAGCGCTGAGATCTTCCGGCGCTTCGAAACCGCGATGGCCCGCGACGGTGCGATCCAAAGACACGAAGGTGATATACGCGCGGCGTTCGATACCGCACCCCAAACGGTCGCCGCCCGCTACCGGACGCCCTATTTGGCCCATGCCCCAATCGAGCCGATGAACTGCACAGTACGGATCGCTCACGGCCTATGTGAAGTCTGGGTGCCGACGCAAAGCCCGGGCCTGGCGCAAGAAGCTGCCGCACACGTTTCGGGGTTGCCCGTGGAGTGCGTCAAAATTCACAGCACTTTTTTAGGCGGCGGCTTCGGCCGGCGCTCGGTGCCCGATATCGTTGCCCAGGCCGTCGCGATCGCGAAAGCCGCGCATGAGCCAATCCAATTGCTTTGGATGCGCGACGACGATATTCGTCACGACCATTATCGGCCGGCCAGCCTCGTCGGGATTCAAGCCGCGCTCGATGCGAGCGGAGCCGTCGTGGCCTGGTCGCAACGCATCGTCGGGCCGGAACTGGCCAATGAAGGCGTCAACATCCCCTATGACATTCCGAATCTCCATACCGAATTCGTGCTCGAAGATCCCGGCGTGCCAACAGGCTATTGGCGCTCGGTCGGCGCGTCGCAGAACGCCTTCGCCATCGAAAGCTTCGTCGATGAGCTCGCGATCGCGGCCAAGGCCGATCCGATCGCCTTTCGCCTGAAGCTGCTTGGGAAATCGCCTCGGCATCATGCCGTGCTCGAGCAAGTCGAAGCGATGGCCAACCGAGACGAGCCGGCGCCGAGCGGGCGTGCGCGTGGCGTCGCTCTCTATTACGCGCATGGTGGCTGGGCCGCGCAAATCGCCGAAGTCTCGGTCGCCGCTAGCAAGATCATCGTCCATCGTGTGTGGTGTGCGGTCGATTGCGGCTTTGCGATCAACCCTGATACGGTCAGAGCGCAGATCGAAGGCGGGATTGCGTTCGGCCTCGGCACCGCGCTGAAAGACGAAATCACGATCGCGGACGGTCATGCCGTACAGCATGGCTTCTTCGATTATCCGCTGCTGACCATCGCCGAAATGCCGCAGATCGAGGTCTTCCTCATGCCGAGCCAGGAAAAGCCGACGGGCGCCGGGGAATGCGGCGTGCCGCCGATCGCGCCAGCGGTCGCCAACGCGGTCTTTGCCATAACCGGCAAGCGCCTGCGCTCCCTGCCGCTTCGGCTGTGAGTTCTAAGTATCCGGCTTCGATAGGACGAGCGTCGCGCGAAATGTCCCGGGATCGTCGGCGTCGGCCTCGATGGTGAAGCCGAAATCACGGCAGAATCGAAGCATGGTCGTGTTTTCGCGCAGCACCAGGCCGGACAAATGGGCGATCCTGCACCGATGGGCCTCTTCAACCAGTTTCTCCATTAACGACCAACCGATGCCCTTGCCCTTGAGGTCGCTGCGGACCGTCACCGCGAACTCCGCATTTTGACCGCCGGCATCCGCCGAGAAGCGCGCGACGCCGACGATCGCGTCGCTCGCGTGAAGCTGCGCGACCAGCGCCACCTCGCGTACGCCGTCCATGTGAGAGAGACGCGCCGCCAACATATGCGAGAGGCCACCGATGGTCGCGAAAAAGCGCATCCGCCGATCTTCCGGCGTCATGTGGGCAACCATATCGATCAGCGCCTCCTCGTCCTCGGGACGGATGGGGCGAATGCAAAACGGCTCAAGCTCAGACGTCATTAACGGTTCGAGTGAAGGACCGCCTTAACATAGGCACGCGCTGGTGGCCTGCCAAATCAGATCATTCGGCGGCAGCGGCCGAAACGGCGGACCGATTCTCCAGAACCATCACCCCCGTCGCCGTGTTCGAGATGGGAATATGATAGTTGCGGTGGATTTCACGCACCGAGCCGGTCAGGGCGCCGCGCATCACCATCCAATTCATGAATTCAACGCCCTGGGAGCCCGCGAGCTCGACGAAATCCATCGCCGAATAACACGTGAGCGCGGCTGGATCCGCGGCCAATTTGTCGAGGCACAGCCGGTCGAATTCCTTGCTGATGAAGCCAGCGCGCTTGCCTTCGAGCTGATGCGACAAGCCGCCGGTTCCGACCACCAGCACGCGCAGCGCCGGGTCATAGGATTCGAGGGCTCGGCCGATAGCGCGCCCCAACTCGAAGCAGCGTTTGGGCGAAGGCAACGGATGCTGGACGGTGTTGACGACGACCGGAATGATCCGCACCGGCCACGCACCGCCGCCGGGCCATAGCAGCGACATCGGCACGGTCAAAGCATGATCGACCAGCATCTCTTGGCAGGAGGTGATATCGAATTCATCGGCGACCAGCGATTCGATCAGATGCCACGAAAGATCGGGATCGCCAGTGAAAGACCGTGCGACCGGTAAGCCCCAGCCTTCGTCGGCATGGCGATATTCCGCCGCGGCGCCGATGGCGAAGGTCGGCATCTTGTCGAGAAAGAAGTTCAGCCCATGGTCGTTATAAACGACGACGGCAACATCGGGTTTCGCCGTCGCCAGCCAGGCACGCACGCGCTCGAAACCGCCGAAGAAGGGCTGCCAATACGGGTCCCGCTCCAAGCCTTTGGCGATCGCGTTGCCGATCGATGGAATATGTGACGTGCCGATGCCACCGACGATCTGCGCCATCAATCCCTCCCCGCCGCGATCAGCTTTTCCTTGAAAGCCGCGACGCTCATGCCGGTCTGTTGCGCGCCAATATCTTGGACGCCTAAGCCAAAAATCCCGGCCAGCTTGGCGAGATAATAGATGTTGCCGCCGGCCGCGATCATCGCCGCAATATCGAGCCGACGCACAGCGTCGCGCTGTTCCGGTGTCAGCTCGAACTTGGCGCAATAGCCGTCTTTGTCGGCAAGGAATGCCTCGCGGTTGGCCTTGTCGTTGAACGAAAAGCACATCTTATTGAGGGCATAGCCCTTTTCGGCCATGGCGCCGCCGAATACGGGGGTTCCGGGAATGAGCCGGTGATCGCGCTTAGCCATGGCTTGAGTTCCCATAGGCTCGTATTCGCAGCTCGATATCGCGGGCACGGCGGTCATAGCACTGCTTCAGCTGCGGATGCTCGACCTCCGCGGCCGCCTTCCGCCATTGTTGCGCCAATTCGCGCAGCACCTTTGCAGAATTAGGCTGCAAGACCTTGGTCTCGTTCTTCATCAGATCCCCCAGCCCGTGGCGTTCAGCAAGGCATAGGCAGCGAAGGCGCCGAGGAACATTCCAATCGCGGCGAAGGGGTAGATCTTGATCAACAACGCGTTGAACTTCGGTATATTGGTCACGTCCATACCGAGGAACACGTAATAAGGCGGCATCTGATAGGCCATCATGATGACCTGGTTCCCGGCCACCGACAGCAGACCGAGGAAGGCAAGGACCTGCGCATTGGGCAGATGCAGCGTGTTGAGACCCCAGGAAATGAGCAACGGAAAGGCCAGGGTCACATTCGCCGGCGATGGCAGGATGAAATGCGCGAAGAGGCCGACGAGGATGCAGCCAATCGCAATGCCGACCAGTCCATAGGCAGCCAAGGGATTGAGCACGGGGGCCACCAGCGCGCCGGAGATCGCCTTGATCATGCCGGTCTGATCGAGGATGCCGCCGACACCGACCGCAGCGCCGATCAACAGCACGAGATCCCAAGTGATCGCGCGCTCGTCCGCGGCGTTGAGCACGCCGATTTTGGGCAGAAACAGTAGCCCCATCACGATCAGCGCCGCGAAACCCGCGTCGAGCTTGAGTTGTGCGCCGAATACCCAGAGGCCGATGGCAAGGACGAACATCGCCGCCACTTTCCATTCGTCGAAGGTCATCGGGCCCAGAGCAGCATAGGCGTCGCGCGCCGCCCTGCTGTCGCGCAGCTTGGCCATCAGTTCGCGTTCCGGCGGCGCAAATATCAGCGCGCCGACAAACTGAAACACGCACAGAATCAACGTCGGCACGGCCATGACGACGACCCACTGCGACCAGGTCAGAGTGTGGCCGGTCAACGAGCTGTAAAAGGCCAGCATGAGCGTGTTCGCGACGCCGCCGGTGAGAATGAGGTTGCTTAAAAAGGTGCTGGTCGCATTGCAAAAATTGAAGGTGAGAAAGCGGCTGACATTGGATTGGCGATCATCGCCGATCGATTTGACGACGCTGCGCAGGATCGGCGCGAGCACACCGCCGCGTCCCGCCACCGACGGGCAGCCCATCATCAGCAGATTGGCAGCGTAGCCGCCGAAGACCAAGCCCCACAGCCCTCGCAGATGCGACAGCAGGAAATATGCCGTGCGCTTGGAAAGGCCGGTCTTTTCCGATGCGACGCCGATGGCGAGCGCGCCCGCGATCAACCAGGGCAGTTGGTTGGTGAAACCCTTGAAGGCGACATCGGGACCGACGAGATGAAAGGCGACCACCAGCGCCAGGAAAAGCGCCGAAGCGACACCGACCGGCAACGCGCCGGTGCCCCAGATCATCACCACCGGAATGAGAAGGCCGAGGGTATGCCATCCCGCGACCGAGACCCCGGTCGGCGGCGCGATGAAAAACAGCGAGCCTCCGACAATGGCCGAAGCAACCAGCAAATAGTATGTCCAGTGCATCTGTGAGAGGCGTTCGCGCAAGGGTTGCTTGGGCGCAGGGGCGGCAGGAAGTTTCGCGAAGTCAGGATGAGTTACGGTCACGGGACGTCTCCAGGCGCTGAAATCCTGCGCCTAGCTTGACCCAGCCACAGACGCGCTCATTGACCTAGATCAACCGGCCCGACACCCGCTTTCGTCAGACCCGCTTCCCCATTGATTCAGGTCAATCGGCGTGTCCCTTCCCGGGCGCATTCTTCCATCCGTGAATTGTGAGGATGGTTGCGGTGACCCTCTGGATGCGATTTCGCCATAAGAACCGTTTGGGCTTCGGCACGCTGGAGCGTGATCAGATCACTGTCCACGAAGGCGACATGTTCCAGAGCGCGGTACCGGCCGGACGGATGCGCGACGAACGCGCCGCGATCACCCTTCAGCCCGTCGCTTGATCGGATTTTCAGGAGCTCATGATGCCCGAAGGCACACAGAAGATCGCAACCGCCGACACCGCCCTGCCACAAAAAATATCGGGCGGCCAGCTTTTCGCGAAAGCGCTCAAGAATGAGGGCGTCGATACAATCTTCACCCTCACCGGCGGTGAGATCGTCGACATCTACAAAGGCTGTCTCGAAGAGGGCATCCGTATCGTCGACGTACGCCATGAGCAAAGTGCAACCCATGCGGCCGACGCCTATTTCCGAATGACGGGCAAGACGGGCGTCGCCGTCGTCGCGGCCGGCCCCGGCACCACCGATGCGATGACGGGTATCGCCAACGCTTTCGTCGAAGGCAGCGCTGTTCTGCTGGTCGGCGGCTACGAACACGCCGATCAGCGGCGCATGGGCTCGCTCGGCGATCTGCCGCATACAAACATGCTCTCCCCGATCACCAAATTTTCGGAAACGATCCGGGGCACCGCCCGCATCGCGGAAACCACCAGCATGGCGTTCCGCGAATGCTATAACGGCGCCCCCGGTCCGGCCTATCTCGAAATCCCGATCGATGTCCTAAGCGGACAAGTCGATGTCAGCCAAGCACGAATTCCCGAAGCGGGGAAATACCGTGCCTCAACCAAAAGCTTCGGCCATCGCAAAGATGTCGAGGAACTGGCAGCCCTCATCCGGCAATCAGAGCGGCCCTGTATCGTCTATGGTTCGCAGCTCTGGACCTGCCGTGCCGTTGATATGGCGGTTGAATTCTGCCGCAGGCTGAATCTGCCTGCCTATCCCAGCGGCGCTGCACGGGGTGCCTTTCGCCCGAACGATCCAAACGGCTTCCACAGCACCCGCCATCACGCCTTCGACCATGCCGACCTGATCATCATTTTCGGTCTGCCTTTCGATTTCCGCATCGCTTACGGCCGCGGCTTACCGCGTAACGTACCACTCGCCCAGGTCGATCTCGACTACCGCACCGTCGGCAAGAACCACGATGTGGACATTGGTATCGTCGGCGATTGCGGCACGGTGATGGAGGAATTGCTGAATATCCTCGCCCTGGGCAACGATGGTTCGACGAAGCGGCACGCTTGGCTCGAGGAACTCCGGGCGCTCGAGCAAAAATCGGCCGACGCATTGGCCGCAAAATTGCGCTCGCCCGCGATGCCCATTCATCCGCTGCGTCTCGCATACGAGCTCAACGAATTCATTACCGAAAATACAATCTTCATCGGCGATGGCGGCGATGTGCTGACCTTCGCCGGTGGCGTGGTGATGCCCAAGGCGCCGGGCCAGTGGCTCGATACCGGGCCTTTCGGCAATCTCGGCGTCGGCACGCCTTTCGCCATGGCGGCAAAGCTCGCCCATCCGGACAAGGAGGTCGTCTGCTTGTTCGGCGACGGCGCCTTCGGTCTGACCGGCTGGGACTTCGAATCTTGCGTACGGTTCAACCTGCCGTTCATCGGCGTCATCGGCAACAACTCGCATATGAACCAGGTTCGCTATCGCACCATGATGCAGCTCGGCAAGGACCACGGCGACGTCGCGACGAAACTCGGCGACGTTCCCTATGGCGAATTCGCCAAGATGCTCGGCGGGTACGGCGAAGATGTGCGCGACCCCGACCAGATCCGTCCCGCGCTGGAGCGAGCGCGCTCATCCGGAAAGTGCGCGCTCATCAATGTCTGGATCGATCCCGACGCCTTCTCGCCGGGCACACAGCACCAGACCATGTATCAATGATCCGGTCGGAGAATATCGTGACGAGGAACAAGGCGGCGGTCCGCCATGTGCTGGACCGCGCACGCCACGAGGAGCGACATGTCCTCACCGCGCCGGAAGCGCGGTCGATCTGCGAGGCCTATGCGATACCGTTGCCGGCCGAGGGCATTGCGCATTCGGCGGCAGAGGCCACAAGACTGGCCGAGCAGATTGGCTTTCCGGTCGCGTTGAAGATCGTCTCGCCCGACGTCCTGCATAAGACCGAAGCCGGCGGCGTCGCCCTGGCGCTCGCCGATAAGGCCTCGGTGCATCAAGCCTATAGCGACATCATCGCGCGCGCGCTCAAATTCAAATCCGAGGCGACGATAGCGGGGGTGCAGGTGCAGGCTATGGTGAGCGGCGGTCAGGAAGTGATCGTCGGCGCGATGACCGACCCAAGCTTTGGCAAGCTCGTTGCCTTCGGCCTGGGCGGCATTCTCGTTGAGGTGATGAAAGACGTGACGTTTCGTCTTGCGCCCGTGACAAGCGAGACCGCCCAAGCGATGCTGAATGCGGTTCAAGGCGCGGCCATCCTCGACGGCGTTCGTGGGCAGCCGGCCGTCGACCGAGGCGCTTTGGCTGCGATCATCGAAAACGTATCGCAGCTCGTCAGCGATTTCCCCGAAATTGTCGAGCTCGATCTGAACCCGGTCTTTGCCCGGGCAAACGGTGCTGTCGCCGCCGACGCCCGCATCCTGCTGAACTGGAATCCAATGCCGGCCCGCTATCGTCCGAGCGAGGACGAAATTCTGCGGCAGATGAACCGGATCATGCGGCCGCAGGCGATCGCCGTGATCGGCGCTTCCGCCGAAGACGGCAAGATCGGCAATTCGGTGATGAAGAATCTCATCAATGGCGGCTATCGCGGCGAGATTTATCCGATCAATCCGAGTCTTGCCGAGATCATGGGACACAAAGTCTACCGCAGCGTCGGAGACGTACCCGGCGCAATTGACGTCGCTGTCTTCGCCATTCCGGCGAAGCGCGTCGCCGGCGTCCTCAAAGAAGTCGGCGAGAAGCAGATCGCCGGCGCCATTCTGATCCCGTCGGGTTTTGCCGAGACCGGCAACGTCGCGGGTCAAACCGAGATCTTGGCGATTGCCCGGGAATATGGCGTGCGCCTCATGGGACCCAACATCTATGGCTATTACTACATGCCGGCCGATCTGTGTGCGACGTTCTGCACACCTTATGACTACAAGGGCCATGTCGCGCTGTCGTCGCAATCGGGCGGCATCGGCATGGCCATCATCGGTTTCTCACGCTCGGCCAAGATGGGCGTGTCCGCGATCGTCGGGCTCGGCAACAAGGCCGATCTCGATGAGGACGACCTGCTGACATTTTTCGAGCAAGATGACGAGACTCAGATCATCGCCATGCATTGCGAGGATCTGAAGGACGGCCGGTCTTTTGCCGAGGTCGCGCGCCGCGTCGCCAGGAAGAAGCCCATCATCATGTTGAAGGCGGGGCGCACCGCACAGGGCGCTCGCGCGGCGGGCTCGCATACGGGTGCGCTTGCCGGCAACGACAAGGTCTATGACGACATCTTGCGCGAGGTCGGCGTCATTCGCGCGCCGGGCTTACGCGACATGCTCGACTATGCGCGCGGCCTGCAAAAGCTGCCGACACCGAGGGGCGAGAACGTCATTATCATTACCGGCGCCGGTGGCTCAGGTGTCCTGTTGTCCGATGCTTGCGTTGATCAAGGTCTGCAGCTCATGAAGATGCCGCCCGATCTCGATCAAGCGTTCCGCAAATTCATTCCGCCTTTCGGCGCCGCCGGCAACCCGATCGACATCACCGGAGGCGAGCCGCCGAGCAC